>NZ_CP070973.1:5165979-5811727 GCF_017086405.1 Mycobacterium gordonae | reverse complement strand
GACGGCGGTGACCGGTATGGCGGCAAAGGCGTGAAGAAGGCCGTTCAGGCGGTGCTGGACGAGATCGGACCGGCAGTCATCGGGCTCAACGCCGACGACCAGCGGCTGGTCGACCAGGCGCTGGTCGACCTCGATGGCACGCCGGACAAGTCGCGCCTGGGGGCCAACGCGATTCTCGGCATCTCCCTGGCGGTTGCCAAGGCGGCGGCGGATAGCGCCGCTCTGCCGCTGTTTCGGTACCTGGGCGGACCGAACGCCCACATTCTGCCGGTGCCCATGATGAATATCGTCAACGGTGGCGCGCACGCCGATACCGGTGTCGACGTCCAGGAATTCATGGTGGCTCCGATCGGCGCCCCGAGCTTCAGCGAGTCGTTGCGCTGGGGGGCTGAGGTGTATCACGCGCTGAAGTCGGTGCTGAAGAAGGAAGGGCTGTCCACCGGCTTGGGTGACGAGGGTGGCTTCGCGCCGGACGTGGCCGGCACCACCGCGGCGCTCGATCTGATCAGCCGGGCCATCGAGTCGGCCGGCTTCAAGCTCGGTGTGGACGTCGCCCTGGCGCTCGACGTCGCGGCCACCGAGTTCTACACCGCGGGCACCGGATACAGCTTCGAGGGCTCGACCCGCACCGCCGACGAGATGACGGAGTTCTACGCCGGCCTGCTCAACGCCTACCCGCTGGTGTCCATCGAAGACCCGCTGTCCGAAGACGATTGGGACGGCTGGGCCGCTCTCACGGCCGGCATCGGTGACCGGGTGCAGATCGTCGGAGACGACCTGTTCGTCACCAATCCCGAGCGGCTCGAAGAGGGGATCGAGCGAGGCGTGGCAAATGCATTGCTGGTCAAGGTGAATCAGATCGGCACGCTGACCGAGACGCTGGACGCGGTCGCCCTGGCGCACCACAGCGGATACCGCACGATGATGAGCCACCGCAGCGGCGAGACCGAGGACACCACCATCGCGGACCTGGCGGTGGCCGTCGGCAGCGGCCAGATCAAGACCGGCGCGCCGGCCCGCAGCGAACGGGTCGCCAAGTACAACCAGCTGTTGCGGATCGAAGAGGCGCTGGGTGATGCGGCCCGCTACGCCGGTGATCTGGCGTTCCCACGGTACGCGGTGGACCCCAAGTAGCTTGTCTCCCAAGCCCGATCCGAAACGGCGATCCCCGGCCTCCCGGCCGGGGAAGCCGGGTGATTCGGCTCGGGCGCGTCGCTCCGCCGGGCCGGCGAAGCCGTTCGCAAAGCCTGTGTCCAAGCCCGCACAGAAGGCTCCCGACGCAACCCGGTCCACCGGCTCGTTACACGAGCATGTTGTGGATCCCATCAAGCGGTCTTTCACCGAATCCGTTGAACAGCGGTCGGATCAGCGGCTGGGGTTCACCGCTCGGCGTGCCGCGATCCTCGCCGCGGTGGTCTGTGTGCTTACGCTGACGATCGCCGGGCCGGTGCGCACGTATTTTGCGCAGCGCACCGAGATGGCCCAATTGACCGCGACCGAGGCCGCGCTGCGCCGCCAGATCGCCGAGTTGGAGCAGCGCAAGGGTCAGCTGGCTGACCCGGCTTACGTCGCGGCGCAGGCGCGCGAACGTCTCGGATTCGTCAAGCCCGGAGACATTCCGTTCCAGGTCCAGCTTCCGCCCGGGGCGGTGGCGGCTCCACAGCCCGGTGCGGAGGTGGGTGGTGCGGCCAAGAACGAGCCTTGGTATACGTCCTTGTGGCACACGATCGCCGACGCGCCGCACCTGCCACCCGGGGCCGGCCCGGCGCCCGAGCAGGCCCAACCCAACCCGCCGTCCCCCGGTGGTTGATCCCGCCGACCAGGAGGCCGTGGCGCGCCAGCTGGGTCGCGAGCCTCGTGGTGTGCTCGAAATCGCCTACCGATGCTTGGACGGTGAACCGGGGGTGGTGAAGACCGCGCCGAAACTTCCTGACGGGACACCGTTTCCGACGCTGTACTATCTGACGCACCCGCTACTCACGGCCGCGGCGAGCCGGCTGGAGACGACCGGTCTGATGCGCGACATGACCGAAAGGTTGCGCTGTGATCCGGATTTGGCCGCCGCGTATCGTCGGGCACATGAGTCTTATCTTGCCGAGCGGGACGCTATCGAACCGTTGGGTACCACATTCTCGGGCGGCGGCATGCCGGACCGGGTCAAGTGCCTGCACGTGCTGATTGCGCATTCACTGGCCAAGGGTCGGGGGGTGAATCCGTTCGGTGACGAGGCGCTGGCGCTGCTGGCCGCGGAGTCCGGCGCGGCAGCTGCTCTGATTGGGAGGCAATGGCTTTGACGCGACTCGCCGCTATCGACTGCGGTACCAACTCGATCCGGTTGCTGATCGCCGACGTCGAGGGTCAACTGCTTCGCGATGTACACCGGGAGATGCGCATCGTCCGGTTGGGTCAGGGCGTGGATGCGACAGGTGAGTTCGCCCCCGAGGCGATCGCCCGAACGCGTGCGGCGCTGGTTGACTATGCGGGACTTCTTCGCCTGCATGATGTCGAGCGGGTGCGAATGGTGGCCACCTCGGCGACACGGGACGCGGCCAATCGCGACGTCTTCTTCGCGATGACAGCCGACGTGCTGGGCGAGGTGATTCCTGGTTCCGTTGCCGAGGTGATCACCGGTGACGAGGAGGCTGCGCTGTCTTTTCGTGGTGCGGTCCGCGAGCTGGACGAAGCGGGTGGGCCGTTCGTCGTGGTCGACCTGGGGGGTGGGTCTACGGAGATTGTGCTGGGTAATTCCGCCGACGCGATCGTGGCGGGTTACTCGGCCGACATCGGTTGTGTGCGCTTGACGGAGCGGTGTCTGCATTCGGATCCGCCTTCATCGGAGGAAGTGGCGGCCGCGCGCGACGTGGTGCGTGCGCGGCTCGACGTCGCCTGGCGCGAGGTGCCGGTTGCTGGGGCCAGGACCTGGGTCGGGCTGGCGGGGACGATGACGACATTGTCGGCGCTGGCGCACGGATTGACCCGCTATGACGCTGCGGCGATTCATCTTTCGCGGGTGCCGCTTGACGATCTGGTGGCGGTGTGCGACGGACTGATCTGGATGACCCGGGCGGAGCGGGCCGCGCTGGGTCCGATGCATGAGGGCCGCGTCGACGTCATCGGTGGTGGAGCGATCGTGGTGCAGGAATTGGCACGTGAATTGCGTTCGCGGGCAGGAATTTCCGAGTTGATCGTCAGTGAGCACGACATCCTGGACGGGATCGTGTTGTCGATCGCCTAGTCACTCTCGTCACTTCAGCCTCTGGAAATCTTGGGTGTCCGGCTGCCCGCCTCCTAGCGACAATTTGCGCATGCACAGACTGAAGTGCGCGCGCCGTGCCGACATGCGACGGTGCCCCAATGGCCCCCGCCTTATGTCTCCGCGGAACCGAACTCCGATACGTGCTCACCTGGCAGCTGGCGTTGCACGGACCGGCAACCATTGCCGAAATGATCGACGCATTGGAGTGGCACGGCTTCTGCGTGAAAGGCAGAGCGTCGAAAGTCATTTCGGATGCGCTGCGATGGGAAATCAGGCGGGGCCGGGTTCGTCGGCTCGGCCGGGGCAAATACGGCCCTGCGGGCATGCCACGGTCTACCGAATACCGCATCCACCAACGGGTCTTGGTGCTGCGGGATAGAGCTCGGTTGTCGCGCAAAGGCGGACAAACAGGCAGGCATCTTTTCTAGGGGCTGAGGTGACCCGCTAGCCATGGGCTGAAGTGACCCATGCGATCGGAACGAAAACGCCACCGCGCGGCGCGAGTTGTCGCTCGAAGGCGGGCAACCGGACACCCAACTTTTCCAGAGGCTGAAGTGACAAGAGTGACTCAAACCTCGAAGCGGTAGCCCATGCCCGATTCGGTCAGCAGATGCCGGGGATGTGACGGGTCGTCCTCGAGCTTGCGCCGCAGCTGCGCCAGATACACACGAAGGTAGTGGGTTTCGGTCGCATACCCCGGCCCCCACACCTCCTTCAGCAGCTCCTCGCGACCGACCAGTTTGCCTCGATTGCGAGCGAGCACCTCGAGCATTCCCCACTCGGTCGGCGTCAGGTGCACCTCGGCGCCGGCCTTGGTGACCTTCTTGGCCGCCAGATCGATGGTGAAGGCATCGGTTTCGATGACTGGCTGGTCGGTCTCGGAGGCCGCCGTGTTGCGGCGCACCGCCGCCCGCAGCCGGGCCAGAAACTCGTCCATCCCAAAGGGCTTCGTTACGTAGTCGTCGGCGCCGGCATCCAACGCCTGGACTTTGTCCGCTGAATCGCTGCGCGCCGACAGCACGATCACCGGGGCGGACAGCCAGCCGCGTAGGCCCGCCAATACGTCGATCCCCGAGATGTCCGGCAGCCCGAGGTCCAGGATCACCACCTCGGGCGGATGCTCGGCAGCTGCTCGCAATGCCCCAGCCCCGGTCGAGGCGGTGATCACCTCGTACCCTCGCACGCTCAGGTTGATCTTCAGAGCCCGCAGGATGTGCGGCTCGTCGTCGATCACCAGCACCCTGGTCATGTTGCGCTCAGATCCACCACAACGGTGAGGCCGCCGCCGGGGGTGTCACCGGCCGCGATCGTCCCACCCATGGCCTCGACGAAGCCGCGTGCCACCGACATGCCCAGGCCCACGCCCGTGGTGTTGTCGTGATCGCCGAGGCGCTGAAACGCTTCGAAGATCTGATCCTCGGCCCCGTGCGGGATGCCCGGCCCCTCGTCGATGACGTTGATCAGCACCCGATCACCCACTCGACCCGCATTCACCCGCACCACGCAGTCGGGCGCGTAACGCAGCGCGTTGTCGATCAGGTTGGCCAACACCCGTTCGAGCAACCCGACGTCGGCCATCACCACCGCGTCGCCGACATCGACCTTCACCCGGTCGATCGCGGACCGGAAGAACCCGGTGGCGCCTGTGCCGATACTGACCAGCGCGCGCTGCACCACTTCCTCCAGATACACCCGGTGCAATTCCGGATGTATGACACCGGCGGCCAACCGCGACGAATCGAGCAGGTTGCCCACCAAAGCGGTCAGCGAGTCGATGGACTCCTCAATGGTGGCCAACAGTTCGGCGGTGTCCTCGGGCGAGAACGCGACGTCGCCGGCGCGCAGGCTGGACACGGAAACTTTGGCTGCCGCCAACGGGGTTCGCAGATCGTGGCTGACCGCTGACAGCAGCGAGCGACGCAGCTCGTCGGCTCGCACGATCGCTTCGGTGCGGCTGGCTTCGTCGGCGAGTTCGCGCTGCTTGATCAGCCCCGCCGCCTGCGTGGCCACCGCGTGCAGCACCCGGCGATCCCGCGCAGCCAGTCGTCGCCCACCCAACAGCATCCAGAACTCGTCGTCGCCCACCTCGATCGCGGTGTCAGCGGAATCGACTGTGGCACAGGCATCCTTGCCCACGGACGCGACGACAGCCCGTCGGGTGCGCCCATCGACGGTGTCTTCACGCAGCATGCTCACCGCACGCTGCGAGTAGGTCTCACGCACCCGCTCCAGCAGCGTTTCCAGGTCTGCGCCGCGCAACACCGAGCCGGCGAACAGCGTGAGCAGTTCGGCCTCCTGGGAGGCGCGGCGCGCCTCGCGCGAGCGTTTGGCCGCCCCATCGACCAGCACCGCGACGGCCACCGCGATCAGCAGTAACACGACCTCGGTGACGGCGGCAGATGGCTCGGCGATGGTGAAGGTGTGCCGCGGGGCGGTCAGGAAGTAGTTCAACAACAGGCTGGACAGCACCCCCGACAGCACGGCGGGGCCGACGCCGCCGAACAACGCCACCACCAGCACTCCGACGAAGAACAGCGCGCTCGCGCCGCTGGTGTCCAGGTACCGGTCCAGCCATGCCAGGGTGCCACCGCAGATCAGGGACGGCACCAGGACGGCCGCCAGCCAGGACGCGACTCGGCGCTCCCGCGGTGAGATCGAGGCGGTGCGAACTCCGCGCCTGGACTCCTCATGGGTGACCATGTGCACGTCGATCTTGCCGGAATGCTCGACGATGGCCGGACCGATTCCCTCGTCGAAGATGCGCGCCCATCGCGGTCGTCGGGAGGTGCCGACCACCAGCTGGGTCGCGTTCATCTCGCGGGCGAAATCCAGCAGAGCGCCGGGCACGTCGTCGCCCACTACGGTATGCAGAGAGGCGTCCAGGCTGTTGGCCAGCTCGCGAATCTTGGCCATCCGGGTCTCGGACAGGCCGGCCAGCCCGTCCCCACGCACCACATGGACCACCATCAACTCGGCGGTGGACTTCGACGCGATTCGAGACGCTCTGCGCACCAACGTCTCTGACTCCCGTCCACCGGTGACGGCCACCACGACGCGCTCCCGGGCTTCCCACATCGCGGTGATCTTGTTTTCCGCACGGTATTTCGCCAGCGCGGTGTCGACTTGGTCGGCCAGCCACAGCAACGCCAATTCCCGCAGCGCAGTCAGGTTTCCGCGGCGGAAATAGTTGGACAACGCGGCATCGATCCGTTCCGGCGCATAGACGTTGCCGTGAGAAAGCCTGCGCTGCAGCGCTTCGGGGGTGATGTCTATCAGTTCGACCTGGGACGCCTGCCGGACGATCGAGTCGGGAATCGTCTCCTTCTGCTCGATTCCGGTGATCTGGGCAACGACGTCGTTCAGGCTCTCCAGATGTTGGATGTTCACCGTGGAGATCACCGTGATGCCGGCGTCCAGCAGCTCTTCGACGTCCTGCCAGCGCTTGGCGTTCTTGCTGCCCGGGGTGTTGGTGTGGGCGAGTTCGTCGACCAACACGACCTGTGGACGGCGGGCCAACACCGCCGGCACGTCGAGTTCGGCGAAGCTGCCGCCCCGGTATTCGATGAAGCGCGGCGGAATGGTCTTGATCCCGGCAAGCAGCTCAGCGGTTTTCGCCCGACCGTGGGTTTCGATGACGGCGGCTACGACGTCGGTGCCGCGCTGCAGACGCCGATGGGCTTCACCGAGCATCGCGTAGGTCTTACCGACGCCTGGGGCCGCACCGAGATAGATGCGTAGCTCACCGCGCTTGGTACGGTGCTCGCTAAGGCTGACGTCGGTCACGTCAACCATCATCCCTCCGTGACCCTAGCCGGTGACCGGGTATCGGCGGTCGAGTTGCAGGTTGAGCAGCAAGACGTTGACGCACGGTTCCCCGAAGAACCCGAGCGCCCGGCCAGTGCGGAACTGCGCCAGCACATCCCGCACCTGGTCCGGGCTGACGCGACGGGCCCGCGCCACCCGTGCCACCTGGAGGTCCGCGTAGGCGACCGAGATGTTCGGGTCCAGTCCACTGCCACTGGCGGTTACAGCGTCGGCAGGCACCACGGGGTTGGCCGGCGCGGCGCCGCGGATCGGCACCCTTTGGCCGATTGAGTAGTCTTCGCCGTCTTTGGCGCACTCCACCCGGACTCCCTGGTAGCTGACCAGGAAGGGCGCCGCCGTCGTCTGGCACGGCTCGTTGACGCTGACCACCCGGGTGGGGTGGGTAACCGCGCCGCGGGCATCGCGCGGGCCGATCACCGCCAGCACGGCTCCGACGCCGCCGTCGGTGCAGAAAGGACGTGAGCCGTCCACTCGCTCCAGCTTGCCCACCGCCACGCTGCGCGAGCACACCTGATTGAGCAGGCTCATGTTCTCCGGTCCAAGATTGCTCGCGCCCGTCGACAGTGGTTCATACCCGTTGCCGGCCGCCGACGGCCGGCTCTGGAAGTACTGCGGCAGCGGGTTGCCGGCGGCGTCGGTGAACAGTTGACCGACCAGCCGACTACCCACCGGCTTGCCCCCCACGGTGACGATCGACCCTTCGGCCTTGTCATGCAGTCCGGGGATCTGCGCCACCAGCCAGATGAACAGCGGATAGACCAGGCCGAGGAGCACCGTGAGCACCACAAGTGCCCGGCAGGCGGCCCAGTGGATGCGGAGAAAACTGGAGAACGTCATGTCAGGACATCCCGGGGACGAATTGGACGATCAGATCGATCAGCTTGATTCCGAAGAACGGGGCGACGATGCCTCCCAGTCCGTAGACATAGAGGTTGCGGCTCAACAGCTTTGACGCGCTGCTCGGCGTATACCGCACCCCCCGCAGCGACAACGGGATCAGCAACACGATGATGATCGCGTTGAAGATCACCGCGGACAGGATCGCCGATTGCGGGCTGTGCAGCCGCATCACGTTCAGCAGATCCAGGCCGGGGTACAGGGTGACGAACATCGCCGGGATGATCGCGAAGTACTTAGCGATGTCGTTGGCGATGGAGAACGTGGTCAACGCGCCGCGGGTGATCAACAACTGCTTGCCGATTTCGACGATCTCGATCAGCTTGGTGGGATCGGAATCGAGATCGACCATGTTGCCGGCCTCTTTGGCGGCCGACGTCCCGGTGTTCATCGCCACACCCACATCGGCCTGAGCCAACGCCGGCGCGTCGTTGGTGCCGTCACCGGTCATCGCGACCAGCTTGCCGCCCTCCTGCTCCCGCTTGATCAATGCAAGCTTGTCTTCGGGTGTGGCTTCGGCGAGGAAGTCGTCGACCCCGGCCTCATCGGCAATCGCTTTGGCAGTCAACGGGTTATCGCCGGTGATCATCACGGTGCGAATGCCCATCCGGCGCATCTCGTCGAACCGCTCCCGCATACCCTGCTTGACGACGTCCTTGAGATGGATCACGCCGAGCACCGCAGCCGTGCCGCCGCGGCTTTCCCCGACCACCAGCGGGGTGCCGCCACCGGCCGAGACGCCGTCGACGATCACCCCGAGCTGGCTGGGCACCTGACCGCCCTGGTCGCGTACCCATTCCGCCACCGAACTGGCCGCGCCCTTGCGCAACTGGTGGTCGTCGACGTCGACGCCGGACATGCGCGTCGCGGCAGAGAACGTCACCCACTGGGCGTGGGCGAGTTCGCCGGGAGTGCGTGCGCGTAATCCGAAGTGCTCCTTGGCGAAGACGACGACCGAGCGTCCTTCCGGTGTCTCATCGGCCAGGCTGGACAGCTGCGCGGCGTCGGCCAGTTCCTCCGCCGAGACTCCGTCGACCGGGATGAAGGCGGCCGCCTGCCGGTTACCCAGGGTGATGGTGCCGGTCTTGTCCAGCAGCAGGGTGTTGACGTCGCCGGCGGCCTCGACCGCGCGTCCGGACATCGCCAGCACGTTGCGCTGCACCAGCCGGTCCATGCCCGCGATACCGATGGCCGACAGCAACGCGCCGATCGTGGTGGGGATCAGGCACACCAGCAGCGACACCATCACGATGCCGGTGACGCCACTTCCGTTGAGCGCCTGAGTGTCCGGGACACCGGGGTTGCTCGTCTTGGAGTAGATCGCCAACGGTTGCAGGGTGGCGACGGCGAAGATGAAGATGATCGTCAGCGCGGCCAGCAGTATGTTGAGCGCGATCTCGTTGGGTGTCTTCTGCCGGTTGGCGCCCTCGACGAGCGCGATCATCCGGTCGATGAAGCTTTCGCCGGGCTTCTGGGTGATTTTCACGATGATCTGATCGCTCAGTACGGTGGTGCCGCCGGTGACCGCCGAGCGGTCGCCGCCGGACTCCCGGATCACCGGTGCCGACTCACCCGTGATCGCCGACTCGTCCACTGAGGCAATGCCTTCCACGACATCGCCGTCGCCCGGGATCACCTGCCCGGCCTCGACCACGACGATGTCGCCCTGTTGCAGCAGTGGAGCGGCCACTTCTTCCTCGACCAGTGGCCGGCCGGGTGCCCAGCCGGTCAGCCGTCGCGCCATGGTCTGGGTCTTGGCTTTGCGCAGCGTCTCGGCCTGCGCCTTGCCGCGGCCTTCGGCCACCGCCTCGGCGAGGTTGGCGAACACCACCGTCAGCCAGAGCCACGCCACAATCAACCAGGCGAACCAGGTGGGGCTGGCGATGGCCAGCATGGTCGCCCAGACGGCGCCGATCTCGACGATGAACATGACCGGGTTGCGCCACAGCGTGCGCGGGTCGAGTTTGGTCAGTGCCTGCGGTGTCGACTTCCACAGCATCGCCGGGTCGAGCATGCCGCCCGGTAGCGCCTTGGTGGTCGCGCTCATCAGTGAATTCCTTCAGCGAGGGGCCCCAGCGCCAGCATGGGCAGGAAGGTGAGGGCCACGAGGATCAAGGTGACGCCGGCGACCATGCCGACGAACTGTGGCCGATGGGTGGGCAGGGTGCCCACCGACTCGGGCGTGGCACCCTGTTTGGCCAGTGATCCGGCCAGGGCGAGCACCAGGATGATGGGCACGAATCGGCCGAAGAGCATGGCCAGTCCGAGAGCGGTGTTGTACCAGTCGGTGTTGACGCTGAGCCCGGCGAAGGCCGACCCGTTGTTGTTGGCCGCGGAGGTGAACGCGTACAGAATCTCCGAAACTCCGTGCGGCCCGCCGTTGAGCATGCCGGCGCGTTCGCCCGGCAACGCCATGGCGATCGCGGTGCCGGTCAGCACGATCAACGGCGTCACCAGGAAATAGCTTGCCGCCAGCTTGATTTCGCGCGGATTGATCTTCTTGCCGAGGTATTCGGGGGTGCGGCCCACCATCAGACCGGCGACGAAGACGGTGATCAACGCGAGGATCAGCATTCCGTACAGACCCGAACCGGTGCCGCCCGGAGCGACCTCGCCGAGCTGCATGTCCAGCATCGTCATCATCCCGCCGAGGCTGGTGTAGGAGTCGTGGAAGGAGTCGACGGCGCCGGTGGAGGTGAGCGTGGTGGCATCGGCGAAGACGGCCGAGTCCGCGACGCCGAAGCGCTGCTCGACGCCCTCGGTAGCCGCGCTCACCGCGGTCGGCACGGTGCCGTGGTGCTGCAACTGGAACACCATCAGCAACGTGACGCTGATGACTGCCAGCGTCACCATGACCGCGACGATCGCATAACCCTGCTTGGTGTTGCCCACCATGCGCCCGAACGTGCGCGGCAGCGAGAAGCTGATCACCAGCATCAGAAAGATTTCCAGCCAGTTCGTCCACGCGGTGGGGTTCTCGAACGGGTGCGCGGAGTTCGCGTTGTAGAAGCCGCCGCCGTTGGTGCCCAGCTCTTTGATGACTTCCTGGCTGGCCACCGGACCGCCGGTGATCGTCTGCTGGGCACCGGCCAGGGTGGTGACGACCTGGTCGTGCAGGTGGAAATTCTGGATCGCCCCACCCGCGATGAGCACGATGGCACCGACGACGGCGATGGGGAGCAGAATGCGCACCGTTCCGCGCACCAGATCCACCCAGAAGTTGCCCAGCTCGCCGGTGCGCTTACGCGCAAATCCGCGCACCAGCGCGACTGCCACGGCCATGCCCACGGCCGCCGAGACGAAGTTCTGAACTGTCAGGCCGGCCAGTTGAACCAGGTGGCCCTGCGTCGATTCGCCGGAGTAGGCCTGCCAGTTGGTGTTGGTGACGAAGCTGACCGCGGTGTTCCACGCCAGCCCCGGCGTCATTTTGGTGGCCGGGTCGTGCAGGTGTAAGGGCAAGCCGCCCTGCACAAGCTGCAGAGCGAACAGGAACAGGATGCTGACCGCGGAAAACGCCAATACGCTGCGCGTGTAGGCGCCCCACGTCTGCTGCGAGCGGGCGTCGACGCCGATCAGTCGGTAGATCAGCGACTCGGCCCGTGAGTCCTTCTCCGCGGAGTAGACCCGGTACATGTAGTCCCCCAACGGCACGTGCACCAGCGCCAGCGCCGCGACGAGAAAGGCGAGGAAGACGATTCCCGCTGTTGTTGTGCTCATTAGAACCGCTCCGGAAACAGCAGCGCGCATACCACAAACACAGCAAGGATGCCGGCCAGCAACAGGCCGACGATGTTCTGGTAGTTCACAACCGCTCGACCAACTTCTGCACCATGCCCAGTACGGCGAATACCGCCAGCGTGAGCACGGTAAATGCCAGCACACCCATCATGTCTCCGTTCGGCGCGGCCCCGCGTTCGAATCTGCCTCGTCGAGTCGGCTCCAGGGAGCACTCGGAGGCAAGGCCAGCCTGACGCTAATTGCAGCCCCACATCCAGGGCCTTTGGTTGACACTTTCCTAACGTCATGGCGGCCCGCCTTTACGGATTCTTTACAGTTCCGCAACGGGCCATGTGGTGACGGTCACGGAGAAGGCGATCTGCCCAAGGCGGCCGACCAGGATCGGCCAATAGATGCGTAAAGGCTTGTCGTTGCGACCCATTGAAGGAGGCCGAGTCGCTGACTGGTTAGCGCTCGGAGGTTTTCGCGCGTGGCCGGGTGATCATGGGGATGCGCACGCGAAACACCGTTTCGCCGTTTGCCGATTCCGCGCACACCGTGCCCTCGTGCGCCTTGACGATCGAATTGACGATCGCTAGACCCAGTCCGTGGCCCGCACCGTTGGAGCGCGCCTTGTCGGCACGCACGAACCGTTCGAACAATCGGGGCAGCACATCAGGGTCGATGTCGGGTCCGTCGTCGGTGACGGTCAGTTCGACGTATGGCGCGGCCGGTCCATCGGGGCTAGGGGAGTACTGGCAGGTGATGCCCGTGGTGACGGTGACGTCGGGGGGAGTGTGTACCCAGGCGTTGGTGAGCAGGTTGCTGACGGCCTGATGGAGCCGCGCGTGGTCTCCGGTGACCCACACCGGTTGCTCCGGCAATTTCTTGACCCAATGGTGCGACGGTGCCGCGACCGCCGCGTCATTGACGGCGTTGATCACCAGATTGGTGAAGTCCAGTTCTTCGGACTGCAGATCCTGACCTTCGCCGAGGCGGGACAGCAGCAGCAACTCGTCGACCAGCGATGCCATTCGCCGCCCCTCGGACTCGATACGCGCCAGTGCGTATTCGGTGGTGGGCGGCAAGGCCGAGCTGTCCTGACGAGTCAACTCGGCGTAGCCCTGGATGGCCGCCAACGGAGTACGCAGTTCGTGACTGGCGTCGGTGATGAATTGCCGCATGCGCATATCGGATTCGACGCGGTGCGCCAGCGCGCTGTCTACGTTGTCGAGCAATCTGTTGAGCGTGTGCCCGACGATTCCCACCTCGTTGTCGGGGTCGGTGTCTTCCCGCCGGACGCGCACGCTGATCTTGTGGTCTTCGTCGGCCAGCGGCATGGCGGCGACCTCGGCGGCCGTCGCGGCGACCCGGCTCAGCGGGCGCAAGGCGTAACCCACCACCCAGGTGGTGAGCACCGCCGTCACCACCAGTGCCGTGGCCACCAGCAGCGTGGTGGTGAGTTGCTTGCGGGCGATGATCTGGTCGGCCAGGCTCAGCGAGACCCCCACCACCAGGCGGTCGGATCCTACGGTGCGGCTGTCGATTTGATGCGGGCCCAGACTGCCCAGGTTCTCGATCCGCGACGGCCCTTCACCCCACGACTGTGCCTCGATGGCGCGGACGACGTCCGGTGGTGCGGGTCGGGGTTCGTCTTCCGAAAAGACCGCCGAGGCAACAACTTTGCCGTCGCGGACCACCGCGATCAGGTTTCCCGGCGTCTGGCCGGTGAATTCCAACAGGGCCTGGTTGACCGGCGGGATGCCACGGTGGATCGAGGTGTGTTCGCCGTTACGGTATCTGGCGTAGGCGTGCGTGAACGCGTGCATCGATTCGGCCACTTCGGCGTCGTTCATCGCGGTGACATAGCCCCGCAAGGTCAGCACCGAGACGGCGCCGACGGCCACCAACACGAGCGTCACAACCGTCAGCACGCCCAGCAGCAGCTGGCGGCGAAGGGAACGGGGGAGCCATCGCGGAATCTGGCGGTCCCCCGTCATACCAAGCTCATTCCGGTGGTCGGAGCATGTACCCAATGCCACGGACGGTGTGGATCATCGGCTCGCGGTCGGCGTCGATCTTCTTCCTCAGGTACGAAATGTACAGGTCGACGATGCTGGTGCGGCCGGCGAAGTCGTAGTTCCACACTCGGTCAAGGATTTCGGTGCGGCTCAGTGCGCGTCGCGGATTGCGCATCAGGAACCGGAGCAGTTCGAACTCGGTCGACGACAGCGACATCGGGGTGCCGCCGCGGGTGACCTCCCGGCTGGCGGCGTCCAGTTTGAGGTCGCCGACCTTGAGGGATTCGTCGGCCGGTGGGGCCAGGTGGCTGGACCGGCGCAGGAGACCGCGCAGCCGAGCGACCAACTCTTCGAGGCTGAACGGCTTGGTCATGTAGTCGTCCGCGCCGGCGGTAAGGCCGGTCACCCGGTCCATCACCGAGTCGCGGGCAGTGAGGAACAGGGTGGGGGTGTACGTTTCGGACTCCCGGACCCGCTGCAGGATCTGCAAACCGTCCACGTCGGGCAGCATGATGTCCAGCACCAGCACGTCGGGGTTGATCCTGTCGAACTTAGCGATGGCCTCGCGCCCGTTGTGGGCGGTTTCGACGTCCCAGCCCTCGTAGTGCAACGCCATCTTGACCAGGTTGGTCAGGGCCGGTTCGTCGTCGACCAGCAACACGCGAATCGGTGAACCGTCAGCCCGGTTGATCCGGGGCAGCTGGCCCAGGATTGCTTGCCGTGGACGTTGGCTACGCGCATATCCCTGCATTGCGGTCATATTGGACCATTCTTTCAACCACAAATATGGTTGTCACTGTCTTCATAGATTTCTCAAATGTCCGTGAACCAGTCCGCTGTCCTCGGGTGTCGATCGTATGCGGGTCGGCCATGTCCCGCCACCTCCCCGCAGGAGGGCATGACCAGCACCAAAAGTGCGGTAGCACAAGTCAGTTAGCAACAGCGGCGGCACAGCAGACGTAATGACCGGCTGGCGGCGGCAACAGCTTCGCCGACTTGCTTGACCGGTCGGTGGGCCCCGCCGGCGTGTCGGTTGGAGAGGTGGTGTCCATTGCATTCGTACGCGGCTGGACGCGGGTGCCGGCCGGCCGATCAGCCCTGTGGTGACATGCGGTCGGCGTGCCCGCGCCGTGGCGGTCCCGGTCGTGACCGAAGACCGCAACAGACCCGCTGGCAAATATCGCCCAGGACGGGCAGGTAACGAAAAGAGGCGTGGCCGCACACCTGATGGTGTGCGGCCACGCCGTCGATCAAGCGGTTATCAGGCCCAGCTGGACCCGACGGCGCTGTCGGTCTGCGCCATGTTGTTGCCGGCGCTCTGGACCTTCTGGCCGTGAGAGTTGGCCTGCTCGTAGATCACCTGGAAGTTGCGGCCCAACTGGGCGATGAACTCCTGGCAAGCCACCGAACCGGCGCCGCCCCAGAAGTCACCGGCAGCCAGCACATCGCGAACGATGGCCTGGTGCTCGGCCTCCAGGTTGGCGGCCTGGGCGCGGATCAACGCACCGTGGGCGTCGACGTCGCCGAACTGGTAATTGATGGTCATTCTTGTCCTCCTGATTCGGGTCTGTTGGGCTGCTGCTAGCTGCTGAGGATCTGCTGCGAGGCCTGCTCTTGCTGCTCGTAGTTGTTGGCGTCGCGGACCAGCCCGTCCCGCACCCCGTGCAGCATGTTGACGATGTTGCGGAAGGCGGTGTTCATCTGGCCCATGGTGTCCAGTGAGGTGGCCGAGGCCAGACCGCTCCAGCCGGCGCCGGAGATGTTCTGCGCCGATGCCCACATGCGGCGGGCCTCGTCCTCGACGGTCTGAGCGTGGGTCTCGAAGCGGCCCGCCATGTCGCGCATTGCGTGCGGGTCGGTCATGAAGCGTGTTGTCATATTGCGTCTCCTATCTCGAAGTTGATCGTGCGATTGCTAGCCGTCCAGCGGTAGAGACTACGGCTCGGCGGCCGATTGCTGGCGTAAACGAGTGACTTGGTCCCCCTTTTTTTCCTGGCGTCAGACGACGACCTGCTTGGGCATGACGATCGGCTTGAACCCGTACCGCGGTCCGGCGTACGCGCCGGCGCCCTTGGCCGCAGCGGCCATACCGGGCATTCCGGCCATCACTCCCGGTGCCGCAGCTTCCTCCGGGACCGTCCAGCCGCTGCCGGCCAGCGCGGTTCCGGCCGCCGCCTCGACGGCCGGGGCCGCGCCGGCCCAGCTGGCCGGCACCGACAGGCTGCCGACGAGCGAGGCTTCGCCGAGGCTGGCGGCCGCGCCCGCGGCTCCCACCTCGCTGGCCAAGCCCGCCGCTGCGCCTTCTGCCGCTGCTGCCGCCGCCGGCGCCGCCGCTTCCGCGGCCGCCGCGGCAATGTTCGCGTCGATGGTGTGCGCGGCGAAGATGCCGTTCGGGATGGCGGCGAACATGAACCACGACGCCGTGACACCGATCTGCTGGATGCCGTTGAAGATGAACGGCGTACCAAGGAAGCCGTCCAGCGCAGTGAGGAATTCCTGGACAGGGACCGGCAGGGCGTTCCACAGGCCGGTGCCGATGGACGAGGTGCCCAGTGCGAGGTTGCTCAGCTCGGACTGCAGGCCGGTGACGATGTCGCCCAGCGACGCGGCGGGTCCGACGGCCTGGGCCGCAGCCACAGCGGCGGCTTGAGCGCCCGCGCCACCAGGGTTGGTGGTCTGCGTCGCCGGCAGCACCGGTTCCAGAATCGCTGCTGCCGCTGCACTGGCCTGGTAGGTGGTCATCGCGATGACGTCCTGGACCCACATCTCCATGTACTGCGCCTCGGTCGCCATGATCGCCGGGGTGTTGATGCCCAGGAAGTTCGTGGCGACGAGCGCGGCCAGCAGAGCCCGGTTGGCCGCGATCACCGGCGGCGGCACCGTCGCGGTGAACGCCGCCTCGTAGGCGGCCGCAGACGCGGCGGCTTGGATACCCGCCTGTTCGAGGGTTGCAGCGGTGCTGGTCAACCATCCCACGTTCTGCTGAGCGGCAGCGGCCGCGGACGTCGATCCGGCGCCGGTCCACTGTTCGGTGGTCAGTGTCGTGACGATCGACTCGTACTGGGCCGCCGCGGTGCTCAACTCCGAGGCGAGGTTGTTGTAGGCCGCGGCCGCCGCCATGAGCGGTCCGGCGCCCGCGCCGCTGTACATGAGCCCGGAGTTCACCTCGGGGGGGAAACCTGCGTAAGACATTGCTATACCCGTTTCTCTTGGCTTGTTGGTGGTCGCTGGTGGTTGCGTCGGCTTAGACGGCGGTCAGCTTGGGCATGACGATCGGCTTCACGCCATAGCGCGGTGCCCCGAAGCCGGCACTGTTGCGGGCGGCCGAGGCCAGGCCGGGAACGCCCGGGTAGATGCCTCCGGATGCGGCCGCCGGGGCAGCCGTGAAGCCGGCGCCGGACAGCGCACTGGGAGCGGTGCTGGACACCAGGGTGGTCCCAGCAGCCCAGCTCGGCGGGGCGGACATCGCGCCGACCAGCGTGGAGCTGCCGACGCTGGCAGCCACCGGGCCAACGGCGCCACCGGCGCCGGTCAGCCCGCCCTCGATCGCGGCACCCTCGATGGCCGCGTCGGCGGCGATGTCCTCGGGGACGCCGAAGCCCTCCGGGAACAGGCCACCGCTGGTCAGACCCAACATGTTCGACGAGGCCGAGGCGAAGTTGCCGATTTCGTAGCTCGCGATGTTGGCCATGTTGCTCGACGGGTTCAGCGGCTGACCGCCGAAGCTGGTAACTGGTCCGCCCAGCAGCGTTGCCAGCTGGGTGATGAAGTTGTCGACCGGCGAAGGGGCTGCCGGTGCGGCCTCCGCGGCGGACGCGCCGTCGGCCAGGACGGCGGCGGCCGCGTTCGCCGCCTCGGACTGTTCGTAGGTCCCACTGCTCAGTCCCAGGGTCTGCACAAACTGCTCTTGCATTGCCTGGGCTTCGGCGGCGATCTGCTGGTACAGCGCGCCGTAGGCGGTGAAAATGCCCGATTGCATGATCGAGACCTGGTCGGCGGCGGCCGGAGCGATGGCGGTGGTCGGGGCCGCGGCGCCTGCGTTCTGCGCCGCGAGGGCACTGGTGATCGCTCCCAGCTGCGCCGCCGCGGCGGCCAACTCTGCGGGCACTGCTGTCAGAAATGACATCTATTGCTCCTTAGGTGTGAAAAACGAGTCGCCCCTTGAATCCCCGGGTCGACCCTGTGTGTTTGCGTACCGGCCCCTGTGCGTTGGCGTAACGCTAACTAGCCCGCGCTCCACAGTTGTGGTCGAAAGCCGCAGGGTGACGGACGTTTACGGCTTATTAACGAAGGCGCTCGCAGTTTTAACAAGCTCTTGTCGGGGGATACGGCGGCGTCATCTGGGATCCGGGGGCCGGCGACCCCTTGGGGCGCGCGGCGCGCGATCCTACATAGAGATTGGTTCTGGCGCACATTAGCCTTTCGGGGGTACGCAACGTCCCTGAAGGAGCTTGCGCACGCTAGATTCGCGCCGGGCCCCCATAGCCCAATTGGCAGAGGCAGCGGACTTAAAATCCGCCAAGTGTCGGTTCGAGTCCGACTGGGGGCACAGGAAAACGCAGGTCAAACGTGGTGCGGAATGGCAGACTAGCCCGGCGAGCCGGTCTCGGTGTCACCGGATGTCACAACTCGACTGAAACTGCTTCCGGCGGCCTTCAGCGCTTCGTCCTGGGAGTGGGCGTACACGGTGAGCGTGAATGCGGCGCTGGCGTGGCCTAGCCACGCTGCGATGACTGCGATCGGAACCCCGCGGAGGTGCATCAACGTCCCGCATGAGTGGCGCGCATCGTGCAGCCGCACCCGCTTGATCTTCAGCGCGTCGAGCATCTTGCCCCAACGCCAATAGATGAGGTTGGGATGGTAGGGCTGGCCGGTCTCGTCGCACGCGACGTGCTCGCCGGGGCCGTATCCCTCACCGAATGCCAGCCGTTCCTCTAATTGGCGCTTGCGTGCCGCCTTGAGCACGTCGACCACCTCATCGGGCAACGGCAACGTCCGGTTGCTCGCCTTGGACTTCGGAGTGCCGGTGACAATCGTCTTACCGATGTTGATTCGGTTCTCGCTGACCCGTAGGTGCTTGGGCGGCAGCGCGTTCTCGCCCTCCTGGACGGGCTTGTCACTCAAGTTGACATTGCACCACCGCAGCCCGGCGATCTCGCCGCGCCGCAACCCGTACAGCGCCAGCGTCCACACGTGCCGGTCCCGACAGTCATAGTCAAGGATCGCGAACATGTCTTTATCCGTCAGCGTGCGGAACTTCTGAGGGTCGCCGGCCACTCGGTCCACTAGGCGCGCGACGTTGCGCACCGCGTTACCCTGCTCCACCTGATCGCCAAGGACAGCTGTCACTAGGTAAAGCAGGTAATTGACGCTGCGTGGTGTCCATTCCTTGCGGCCGTCGACTTCGCCGCGCCGCAGCCGGCCCACAAGGCCGTCGAGGTCCGCTTTCGACAGCTTTTGGACTTCGAGGTGGCCGAGTTCGTCGCGCAAAGCTTGGAGCTTCGAACGGTGCCCGGCGACCGTCGACTCCTTGAGTGAGTGCTTGGAGGTCAGCCAGTCCTCGCATGCCTGATCGACCGTCAACCTGCTGGCGGCTACGTAGGTGCCTCCGGCAACTCCACCGGCTACCTTTGCGAGCTCATCGCGCGCCGCCTTCTCGGTCGGGAACCGGCGGCGGATCTGCCGACGCTTTCCCGACTCTGCGTCCTGGCCGATGTCAACGGTCAGCTGATAGCGGATCTCCGCCTTGCCGGTTCTGCGGTTCCTAACCTCAACCTTGCGGATCTGCGGGGGGAGCTGCTGTCGGCTCATCTGCTTACGCTTTCTTCTTGCCGGGCGTGGTGGGCGGCAGCAACCCGGCTTTTCGGGCCAGCTCGACGTAGCGCGCCGCGGTCCGTTCGGAGACACCGAAGGCACGCATAATCGCGACGTTCGGGCGGTTTGCGACGTGTGCCCGATAGATGTCGGCGGCTTCCTGTAACCGTTGGGGTTCCATGCGAGGTCGCCCCGACCGGGCGCGCCGAGCGTTCGCCATCGCTGCGTGGCGGTTCGACGCCGGCTTACGTATCCGCTTCAGGCGCCCGGCCTCGTCAACGTCCCCAACCGCTGAGCACGCGGCCACGATTGAATCCACCCACTCATCGAGGGGTACATCGAGGTCTCTTTTTCGCACATCTCGCCCGTCAGGTCGCGCCTGAACTGTCACCTCGACACACACCGGAACGCCTTGTCGCACTTCGATTGTCATCTTGAAATCGGGCTTTTTCGGCAGCGAAGAGTATACGTCGATACGTCGAGGCACCCAGCGGTCGCCGACGGCAACCCAATCATCGGGGTCATATGCATCGTATGTGGCTGTACCGAAGCCTGGGAAGTTATGCACCGGCATCGGCACTAATCCCCACTGTCACAAAGTTCCACGCTAATGACATGGTTAATAGTGGCATGGCTGTGCAACGCTGTCAACAGCCGCCAGACACACGGCGGATACCGACGAACAGAAACTGGTGGCAGACGTTGCACAAGTTGGATACCGATCGAGTCGTGGCAGCAGCTGCCGTCGCTGCGCCACCGCTACTGGTGCCGATAACGAGCGGCCCAGGTGGCGTTAGTGCACAACTAGGCGGCATCGGCAGAACAAAGATCTACGAATTGGTTGACGGCGGCGAGCTAGTCAAGGTCAACATCGGTAGGAGAGCCTTCATTACGGCGGAATCCATTGCGGCCTATGTGGATAGACTCAGCGAGGCTGCGACAGCCTAAAAATGGACCAACGAAGAAGCCCGGGATCAGAGGCCCGGGCCACCTCGACGACACCACTCGCTAGTAGTCAGCGTACAGCTGTCCCGGCTTCGCAGCAGGTCTCGTGGGAACCCGTCCATGCATTCCTGCAAGCTGCACTGGCGCAGGCGAATACCGGCCCCCTCCCATGGGCAGGCACACCGGCATGGTGCGAGCTGGCCGACGGAGATCCACGGAAGCTCCTGGCACTGGCGGCCGCTGGCGAACACCACGTTCTCCGTGTCGAAGCCTGTCAAGCAGCCCGTGCCGAAGCCAGCCGCGCGGTGTCCAACGCCTGCAATTGGGCCCGGGTCAGCCGAGATATCCAGCAGCGCAGGAGCTTCTACATGGAGCGGCCGTGGCTCAGGAGGACGTCGTGACGGACCTCGACGAAAGTCACGCCCCGGCCGACATGCCCCCAGCCGACGACGGCGTGACGCACTCTGGGCAAGTTCGCATGGCCTACCGGCTCGCAGCCGCTTTCCGCGACCGACTGCTGCATGTGCATGGGATCGGCTGGCACTACTGGGACGGTAAACGCTGGGCCGAGGACGACCGCGGCCGCGCCAAACGCGCGGTTCTCTCCGTACTGCGGACGGCGCTCGCTGAATCCTTAGACGATAAGAGGCTTCGCGCCGACGTTCAGCGTTGCGAGTCCGATGCAGGCATCACCGGCACGCTTGGAGTGGCGGCCGCACTGCTTCCATTCGCGGCAACGCTGGCAGACCTCGACCCCGACCCGTACCTGCTCAACGCGGCAAATGGGGTGTTGGACCTGCGCACGATGGAACTATCCGAGCACCACCCGCGACACCGTATGACGAAGGTGACCACGGCAGCATACGACCCTGATGTACCTACCGGCCGATGGTCGTCTTTCCTTGAGCGCATACTGCCCGATCCGGCGGTGCGCGACTACATGCAGCGACTATGCGGTGTAGCGCTGGTCGGCCGAGTCATCGAGCACGTATTGCCGATCCTGGTTGGCCTCGGCGGCAACGGAAAAGGCACCTTCTACACCGCCCTATTGCATGCGCTCGGCGATTACGGGCTCGCAGCTGAACCCAATCTGCTCATGCACCAAGACAACGCGCACCCCACTGGCGAAATGGATCTTCGCGGCAAGCGATTCGTTGTCGTAAGCGAAACGCAGGAGGCCAAGCGACTCAACGAGGCGACGATGAAACGGCTGACCGGCGGCGATCCGATCCGCGCGCGGCGAATGCGACAAGACTTCGTGCAATTCGATCCGAGTCACACGGCGGTGCTGGTAACCAACCATCTGCCCCGAGTCTCTGGGGACAGCAAGGCGGTCTGGGATCGCCTCAGAGTCGTGCCGTTCAACGTCACCATGCGCGATACTCCCGATGACGACAAAGACCTGTCGGAGAAACTACGCCTGGATGCAGACCTAATCCTGAGCTGGGCTGTGGCGGGATGGACTGACTACCAGGAACGCGGCGGTCTCGACGCCCCGGACGCTGTGCGAGTAGCCACCGACAAATACCAGCAAGATTCCGACGAAGTTGCTCGGTTCGTCGCCGACGAATGTGTCACCAGCTCGCCAGTGCTCAAGGCCACCACATCGCAACTTTTCGAAGCTTGGCAAAAGTGGCGGATACCAGAAGGCATTCCCGAGATCTCCCGGAAGGCATTCGGCCAGTCGCTCGACACCCATGGCTACCCGGTAACTGACAGGAGCCAGGACGGTCGGTGGCGCGGCGGCATCGGTCTAAAAGTGGCGGCCGGCCAATGACGCATGACGCATATGACGCATTTACCCATTCCCCCATACGCGCACGCGGATTGGCGTCATACCTTTCGAGCGTCACATACGTCACGCTTTTGCGTTCACGCAGGTCAGCGGCACTGAACCAAAAACCGCGGCAATTGAGCGGTGCGCGGTGACCGCCACGGTGCTCTTCCTCGAGGCTGGCTCCCGGTGCACAGTGCAGTTTGCCTACGAGCCAGCCATCGTCGAGGTATTGAAGGCGGTCGTTCCTGCCTATGCCCGGAGCTGGACTAAGGCTACGAAGCAATGGAAGGTCGACACCGATTGGGCACAACCACTGGCGTCGGCGCTGCGCGGCATTGGCTGCACCGTCATCGGATTCGACGATTTGCACCAGCCGCCCCAACACCAGCCGTGCATCACATGGGCGCAGAGCCTTTTTCGTGCAGTCGGTGAGAAGCGCGCGTCCGCCGTACATCGCGCGCTGACCAAGGTTCTCCATCCCGACAACACCCAGACCGGTAGCCACGAGCTTCAACAGCAACTAAACGACGCTCGATCTGAACTGGAGGAACGCCGGTGACTGCCCCGTGGGTTGAGCTGACGGCCGCGGTCCTCTCCGGAGTGCCGAAGCTCCCGGGCGCACTCTGCGCCGGCCGCTCCGAGCTGTTCGACGGCGACACCGACGACGCGACTGCCCGGGCGGCGGAGCTCTGTCGCCGCTGTCCGGCCCGTGACCCGTGCGGTGCATGGGCGGAGACGTTGGCGCACAACCGCGCTCACGGCGTCCTGGCCGGCCAACGCCGCGAGTGGGGTCAGCCACCCTAGCCAACTCAAGATTCAACCACAACGAAGGGACATACAGCGAGATGACTAACACGATGACCATCACTATCCGAGAGATCGCAGGCCAACAGATGATCGACTCCCGAGGCACAGCATTGCTTTACGGCGTCGACCCCTGCGCAATCGAAGCATTGCCTATCGTCGCCGGCGCCATGCGCATTCCCCACATGTGGATTAAACGCGGCCGCCGCCGCGCCCGAGAAGCAATGGCGGCCACTGGATCCGAATCGTATGTCGACTGCCTTCAGTACTGGGCACGGCGGGACTACAACGCGGAATTGGAGCTGGTCTACCGATGAGCACCATGCCGCCACAGGCTCTCGGCCTCGAAGACCAGGCCCGCGCCGCCCGTCTCGCCCTGGCCGTCTTTGACGACGACCGCCAAAGGTATGACGCTGCAATGAAAGATGCGCTCGGCGCTGGCCCGGAATTAGTCTATGCGTTGACCCGCAACTGGATTCAAGCCCTCGTCGAGCACCAAGGTACGGCGCGTGCCCGGGTCCGCGTCGAGCGCATCCTTGCCGGTATCACTGAGCATTACGCCGAGCTAGCAGAGCAAAAGCCCCCGATGCCGGACGCCGCCGACGACTTCGATCCGGAAGGCGACGAGCCGTGGTGACAGGGAACGGTTCGCGTGCAGCTCTCTGCGAATGACGTCGAAAAGGCGTTGTACTGCGTCAGTGAATTGGTGGATCGCCGATGCCGGGCTGGAATCGTAGTGCCGCACTGGATGATCGAACTCGGTAAGCGGTTCGACCTCGCGTCCCTGACCAGCGGAATGTCCCCAGCGGGACATGAAACTGACAGCGGCAGTGAATCATTGGAGACGGTTGAATTGGTTACCACAGCGGAGGCGGCGGGCTTGCTGGGAATCTGCGCCCGACAGGTCCGGCGCCTCCGCCCAGATCTAGACGGCGAGATCATCGGCGGTCGAATCGTTTACAAACGCCACGCAGTGATCGAGTACGCGAAGGAGAGGGCAAATGGGCGACATCGCCGAAGCGTTCGAGCAACATCTGAGGAGCCTGTCAGACACGGACTGGAACGCTCTGGTTGAACGCGTCCGGACACCCGCGAACCCTTCCGGCGATCAGCAAGAACCCCCGCCGCAAAGCGCCGACTCAGGCGGCGCGCCAGAGCGGCTCCCTGGCGCCGGCGGGAAAGAGGCCGCTGCCCAAAGATTCGGCGCGCCGACACCGGCGCGGCCAGGCCCCGACACACCGCGTTCCGGTCAAGGTGCGGCTGGCCGCGCTGAGGCCGAACGCCGCTTCAAAAAGGAGAACCGCTAATGATCGAATCCATGGACCAATTCCTAGCCTCGACCGAGGGCCGGCTCGCACCGGAAGCGCATCACACCGCGGTACGTCTCGCCAACCAGGCACGTCAAAAGCTGGCCGACCTGTACAGCGCGACCGAACCCCAGCCCCCGGTCCCTGACCCGTTCACTGCAGGAGCCGTCACCGACGAGTGGATCGCCGCCGTAATCGAACGAAGCGCGCAGCAAGACCTAACGACCAAGCGCCGCAACATCCTTGTCAGATTCATCGCCGACGCCGACAACCGCGCCAAGACCTCCGTGCCCGACACGGACGCCGTCCTACGCGCCTACCACGGCAAGCTTGTCGAACTTCTCGACAACGCCCGGGAACTGGTCGACCAGCTCGACGGCGCCAACAACGCCGAAACCGCGATCGACAAAGGCGTCGGCCCACAGTGGAAACAGCTGTCCGAACTCGCCCGCGACTACCAACAGCTGCGCAACGCCCAAGAGTCGCACGTGCCGCAAGACATCGTCATCTCAGCGCGGCCGAGCACCGGCACCGGCGAACACCCCGCGAGCGACCTATTCCTACGCAACCTCGACGACATTTGGCCACACTGGCGACAGCCTGACCTCACACCCCGAACCATCCGCCTGGACGGCCGGCGGGATCGCACAGAACCATGGCCCACCGAACCCGTCCCACAGCTCATCTGGCTAGCGACATCGCAAGCCGAACCCTGGATCCCCACCATCGCGCAACTGCGCACCCTGTGGCGGCAACGCAAGACCAAAGCCAACCCCCAACCCCGACAGATCGGCCCACGACCAACCAACGTCCAAGTGACCTACGGATCGACCTACGGATCACCGAACAAGACCGAGCCCGCACCCACCGGCTAACGCCGAAAGGAACGCAATGCCAGATGCATTCGACACGCCACTCGACCAACTACCGCCCATCACCCGCGCCCTGCGTGAGTCCTGGCCCGCCAAGACCACCCCACTAGGCAACACGGCCGCCACCGAGCCCGTGCCTACCTCACACAGCATGCGCGCCCTACTCACCGCCGTACACCAACTCGAAATACGCCTGGCCGCAATCGAAGGCAGCGGCTAATGAGACTTGGCGGCGGCCGGCGTCAAACCTCTACTGCAACGAGGCAAGGACGCACCATGACGGCCCTGGACAATGGCACGAGCGCGTACCTGCGCACGGCCGCCGCCAACAACCCAACCGACACGACCAGCGTGACGGTTGCCCGCCTGATCACCAGCGCGACAACGCGACAGAGCCACACGGCCACGCACAGCGCCACGCAACCAGCCGCCCAACGCCAGCCCCACCCCCCATGGGTACCCCCCCTCCGGGTGGGGAAGGGCGGAACGCCGCGGGGTTCTGTGAAATATGCTGCCTGCACGCATCAGCGCAGGGTTTCTGTCACAGATATCCGGCCCGGATCCGCCCCAGATCGACGACTGAGGTCCCAGAAGAACCTCGGTTCTTTGCGTGGTGGTCATGGCTAAGAAAACGTGCGCTAGCTGCAAAAACGGGTTTCTCGGCCGGGCGGGCGCACAGTACTGTTCGCCGGCGTGTAGGCAGCGCGCGCGGCGGGCCGCCGTGGGCGATAAGTGTGACAAACGGGCCGATAAGTGTGACACCGGTGTCACAGATGCGGCGGTGGCCGCCAGGGCGCCGCGGCGCCGGCGGGCTGGTGGCCGGCAGGCGGATAGCACCAATGGTGCTGGCGCCGGCAACACTGCCGGTAACCGCTCGGCGGAGGCTGTTGCTCTGCTTGACGCCCTTGCTGCGGAGATGGCGGAGAACAGCGAGGACCGTGGCTTGGCGGGTGATGACGCTCTGACCTGGTCGGCTGCAGAGCGCGTGGTGGTGGAGATGGCCGCGGATGCCGTTGATCGCAAGGTCGACTTGACCGCGCGGTATTTGGCCAGCGATGACGACAAGGTCCGGGTGAAATTGTCGACGGAGATCCGGCTGCTTGAGAGCAGTGTCGCGAAGCTGCTCAAGGCGGTGAGCACCGATTTGCCTGAGCCGCAGTCGAAGACGTCGCGCAAGGCTGCTCACGCGGCGCATGTGAGGTGGGACCGTGGCTCGAGCTAGGCAATCATCAGGCGGCAGTCGGGCGCTTCGAGTTCCCGGCCTGTATGCGCGCATATTGGAGCATGAGCAGGTGCCGCGGCCGGACCCGCGCTGGCGCTACACGGAGGCCGGCCAGCAGGGCAAGCCATGCCCGGACCACATGCTTCAGCACTGGAGGTTGTTGCCGGCGTTGGAGCGGGGGGAGCCAGTGAAGCTGCCGGGATGGTGCCATCACCTGGGGCGACTGGAGTTCCCGGACCTGGGCGCCGCGCTGCCAGGGCTTGCGGAGGCGATCGTTGAGATGCAGGTCGAGCACGGCAAATGGGTGGTGCTCATGGTGCAAGCCGACGACATGCTGGTACCGGTGCGGCGGTCGCGTTGAGTGTCGCTGTGCCACCCATATGCAGGAGCTGCGTCGCCGCCTCACAGGGGACGCCGGGGGGCTGCGCCACCGCGGCAGTGCCACGATCAGCGAAAAATTAGCGAAAGCCTTTTCAGCTGTTGGATGTGAGCCATGCTGATAATGCGGCGTTGGCAAGTTCGTCGTCTGTGAGTTCGAGTTGCTGGGCGCGTTGCTGGACATCTTCGAGAAGGTGTGGGTCTACTTTCCCGGGTACTTTTTGCATTTCGCCCGGGGGTTGCGGTGTTGGCGCCGTGCGCAGTTTGTCGCGGGGAAAGAGGTCGATGAGCGACATCATCTGCTCGGCGGTTATCTCGATCGGCTGACCGCGGCTAAGACCCCACTGCTGCAACAGCTTTAGGTCGGCTGACTCTTTGCAGATACCCTTGTTGTGCACGAAGTCATTTCGAATCAATCGGACGTCGCCGAAGTAGTCGTAGAGCACGTCGCTGCGGCGGATACGGTCGTCGCAGCGCTTATCGAAGTAGGTTGCAATCCGGCCTCGGAATTGTTCTTCCCAGAGGGCAAACGCGTAGGTGAACCATTGAGCATACGCAACCGCCTGCACCTCGGGATAGTTGTCGAGATTGTCGCTACCACCTACAGCCATCCATACCGTGACACCGGCGTCGACCGCTAGCACAAGGTCCTGCATGTGGATGCGGCCGGGTCCACCGGTACCAACGTATGTCAGCGTCTTGACGTCGAAGTAGTGACCGACATCTTCGGGAAGATGGCCTTGCAGGAATCGTTCGTGGGGCCTTTCCCATTCCGCTACCTTTTTTAGCAGCACGTTGTGCGACGTCAAGGTAACGACTAACGAGATCAGAAACGCCCGTTCCAATTCTTCGACGATCTCGTCGATCGATGACTCTGCCTCCGTGATGCGCTGCTGCAGGAGCGGTATCGTGGCCTCTGCGGCGGATTTGAGAGCCTCGACGCTATCGGAGAATCCTGCGCCGAACGAAAACCCTTTGAGCGCTTGCGAGACCGGATCGAGGATTCCTGCGAGCCAAGAGTTACCACCTAACCGTTGGCTTTCAAACGTCAGAGCGATGGAATCCCGCGCCGGGAGCGTCATCACTTGCTGATCTCGCTCGCTTATGACTCCCATTCCCGACATACGGGTGGCCGCCTCGGCGTATCCGTCGACGGTCCGTTTGGCCAGCTGCATTACCGACTGGGCTTTCTGCAGTACGCCGAGCCATCGCTTGGTCCGACTGTGTAAATACATCTCAATCCCCTTTAGATACGGATGTCTCCTCTTCTGCGCTTGGGGCTTCTGCCGATTGGACGGGATGCGATGACTGCGGTATCCGCTGTGATCGTTTCAGCTGCAGTCTGCTTCGAAATGTGGGCAGATCGATTTCGACCGGAAGCACGTCGATTGCCGCGACCTCGAGTTGACCGCATGTGTTCCGCATTGCCCAAACACGTTGCAGCACAACAAGCACTGCTTCGAAGCGCTGTTTGTCGCCCAGCCGGTGGTCGTGCAGGGGTTCGGCATCTTCGCCCGTCATCAGCCCGCGATGCTGCACCGCCAGCTGAATGATCAGCGGTCGAAGTTTCGGGTTGCTGATTTCACAGAGGGCTTTGATAGTGGCTTCCTGGACGGCTTGAGTGAGCTGACTGTGCCTGCGGCCAGAATCGGTGTCGACCCATTCGGTCAGGTCGCGCTCCTGGAACTTGCCGGCCGCTGGAACGAATACGCTGAGGCTGTCGAGTAAGCGTCTGGTATCGATGATTAGTTGAGCGATCAAGGCCCTCTGGCGGTCCTTTCGGCCTTCCGCTTGCCCGCGCCGATAAGTCCTACTCGCCGAGCTGACGGTGACCAAGACACCGACCAGAGCTAGTGTTGGCGCGATGATGGGGATCCAGTCTTCCACCCTCATCCGGTGCATACTCCTCGTTGTCGTCTAGTCAATCGCATTGCTGTACTTTGGTCAGGGTTCTAACGAAGGCCGCTTTGCGAACAGTCTCAGCCGCATGGCCATCAGGATGACGCCCAGGGCATTCGCGCCCGGGATGTCGTGATGCTCATCGCACCGGCATGATCCCCAGGTCTGGTCGTGCCAGTCGTTGCCTTCCAACAGCAGGCTGCCGGTTGTTGCGTGGAGCTGCGCGGCCAAATCAAGGTTGTGAGTGAATTTCGCGGTGACGATCTCCTCCATCACGGGGAAGCGGCTGCGATCCCACCCGTCTACGAGTGGCGCCGCGCGGCCAATCCGCTGCGCCTCCAACGGATCTACTGAGGCAAGGATGGCCGCGCGGGCATCCGTGTCGTCGGTCTTTGCTGCCATGTACGCGTGCTCGCTCGTCGCGAATATTCGGCCACGGTGCGGTGTGATAGCGGGATAGAAGTTCGACAGAAAGAAGTGCTCACCACGGAACCGGTCAATCACCGGCACCCATAACCCGCTCATGCCCGTGTTGCCTCGTCGAGGAGATAGCCGAGCCCCTCATAGGACAAGTGGTAGCGCAGCGCCCATCCCGGCCGGTTAGCTGCGAGCCAGCCGCGGATGGCCTCGGCCTTGTCCGAGGCCGGGGAATCGTTATCGAGGCCGGCGTCGACGAGGATGTCCCAGCCCATGTGGGCGTCACCGAATGTGCTGATCGTGCCGGCGACTGAGTCGGCATCCTCGATGCTGGCGGCCAACTGGTGCATCTTCACTGTCATGTCGTCAAGGTGGTCGCTGCCCGCGTGGAGATACCAGTCCGCGCAGTCGCGTACGGCGCGAAGGATATCCCGCGGAATGGGGAAGTGCGCCTTCGTGATTGCTGAGATCAGGTCATACAGCGCGAAGTACGGCTCACCCGCATGGAGGGACAGAAATATCGAGCTGCGGATGCCTTCGGTCGGGCATGGATCAGCGGCGTTGGCGAGTGCTTCGGCGACGTCATACGGATCGTGGGTAGTCAACTTGGTTCTCTTCGGATTGGCTCTGTGATCGACCGGTGGTCGGCCGGGCGCCGGCGTGGCGGCAGGGTTGGCAACCCGGTGGGGCCGGGGCGTGCTGATGCGCCCACGGGCTGCCACTTCACCGACGCGGCCATCAACTGATGGTGCTCGTAGTCGGCTCGGGATGCGATCGCCGCCCGGGCCCGCTGTCTGCGGTCCAGCCATACCACTGCGCCGACCACGATCAGCGGGATGAGGATGAATGGGTAGGCACCGACCGCTGCGAGAGTGAACAGCACCGACGGGACTCCTAGCGCGACGGTCGCGGCCGGGTGCCGATCCGTCCAACTACCGTGCGAGCAACGAGCTTCAAGTCCGCAACCTGCGCACGCGTGCCTGGCCATGAGCTGACATTACGCCCGCGGCTGCCGCAGCACGAGGCTGCTGAGAAACGATCGCCCGTCGCGGGCGATATCGGCCTTCAGGCCCGGTTTACCGCGATCAGCGGATCCGCTATGTCACGCTATGCCGACCTATTGCCCCCTCAAAACCCGGCAGTAGCTAACTTCCTAGTTCGTGCAGTCACTGCGACAATCAACCTCATGATCGAACGAAACCCCGCAGGGCCGCCCGATATAAGTGTTCGGCGCGTCAATGGTGAGGTCGAGATCCTCCCTGACGGCACGACCGTCAACATCGATCAAGATTGGCTGTTGACCGTGACCGAGCCGGGCCGCCGACCCCGTCAGTTGAACGAGTACGAATGGCTTGAGGTGGCAACGCCTGACGGCACGGTAGTGGGAAACGATTCGCCGAATCGCGACCCGAGCCGCAACTAAGTTCCTGAATAGCCTTTGCGCGCTTAGCTGTACAGTGCGTGGCCGCCGGCGCTCCCGAGCGCGGCAATAGCGATCTTGGACCCGCCTGAAAGCAAGCCGTCCAGAATCTTCCGGGCCCGCGTGCGTTCGGGTTCGTCGAGTTGCTCGTCGTTAGCGGCTGCCTCGAATGCGGCGATCAGCCGCTCGACCATGCTCTCGGGCGTGGGCCAGGCCCCGGCCACCTGGTAGGCGGTGCCGATTGGCGGGCCTACCGCGATGACCTGCCCGCCCATCGCTGTTGGCCCCTTTTCGAAAAACGGAACAGTCTGAAGCGCGCGCAGAGCTCGCTGGGTGGTGTCTTCGTCGAATCCGGTCTTGCGTGCGATGTCGCGCGCACGGGTCAGGTGCCTGCCGGTTTCTTCGTAGATCTGCACAACAGCCTGCAGGACGGGTAGGTCGCGGTTCGCCCAGGTGTCTTCCATGCCGGCGAAGTTACTCCGCGGCGAGGTTCGCGGTCATCGTCGTGGCCATTCTGAGGGTTCCATGTCATCAGTCCACCAGGGCGGCCTGATCAGCCCGATCTCAAGATCATCAGAATCGTTGATCACGCGCTCGCCGCCGCCGTAAAACTTCACCGTCGTGTAGTAGAAGACAACCCCAGATTCTTGGTCGGTGAAGAAGCCCTGGGCGCGCCCGGAAACCGAACGCCACGGACTTCCCGGGTCATCTGACTCACGCAGCATGTACGGCTGGCCTCTGAGCTGCTCCAAGTCAGTGCCCTTGCAAAGCCGGGTCCAGTCGGGCTCGGACGGGCCGTTTGAACTCACAAATCGATTCTTCCACCCCGGGCGAAAGAGCAATAGGGGGTCGCATTTGCAACACGACCCCCTATCCTGGGTTGCTCTCAGCGGTCTTGCCGCTGTTGCCAACGCTGCCATGTACGACGCGCAGACGCCCGCAGGAAGCTCCGCAACTCCTCGACCTCCGCGGCGTCGAGTCGATCGGACCGCACGAAGTACCAGCGGATTAGCCTTGCGAGGTCGTCACGGGTCCGCTGCAACAGGCCGTCGTTGTACACGCGCAGGCAGTCCACGCAGTCCCCGTCGCGCCACGACTCGCCGGTGGCGTGGTCGGTGTACTGATCTGTGTGCACTGGCTCTGGCGCCAAGTACTGCGGCTTGATGACCTGGCGCGCCGCGGTCGATTCACCGCGTAGCGTGTGGACACCGCCGCACAGAGTCGGCACCTCGCGGATGCCAGCTGCGCGCGCCTTGTCCCCGTCCTGCACCCACCACAGGTGCCGCAGATTCGGGTTCCGTGGAAACTGCCGGAAATACCGCTCGCGCAACCGTTCGCGGTCCGGTGCGTACTCGGGCCGATCTGGCCACTGCCCGCCAAGCGCATACCGCTGGTAGGCCTCCGCGTAGTCGACATGCGCCGACCCGGGATCGCGCAGCAGCGCATGCCGGGTCCGGCACCCGCAAGCCACACATTTCAACGTTCCGGTATTCAGCCAGCCGCGCGGATCGTCACCAAAGCCGCCGCTGGCACGATTCTCGTCGTTGCTGCCGAAGAAGTAATTGCCGCTGACGGTGCGCGGGTGGCCACACACACAGCACAAGGCCTGCCGCTTCGGCCGTTGCGGTTTCGGTTCGGCGAAGTGAATCCGGCGGCTGTGTGGCCAGTCGAGCTCGCGGCCGCCGTTGCGGGTGACGCACGGTGTGCCCGGGTCGGCGCCGCAAAACGGGCAACGATGGGTCAGGGACGGGTGTTCTGTTTTCGAGCGCACTGAGATAAACTCCTGTGTCGTGTTCTGAAAGCCCCTTAAGTAAGGGCTTGAGGTACGAGAAGGCGGTTCCCGTGCAGGGGAGCCGCCTTCAGTCATTTGCGAGGTAGTTGGACTACCGGGCAATGTGAAAGGCGTTGCAACAGAAGCTTGTCGGGCGGCCCGCGTCCAGTGTCATGCAACTCCGTGCTCCCTTCTCGAATTGACGTAGCGCGCTGTTTAGCGCGCTGGAAATCACAACTGTAGCGCGCTGGAAAGCGACGCAGAAGCCCGGTTTCAGCCCGCTACACTTTTGCGCTTGTGGACCACCTCGGGCTCATCCGGCGCGCCGCCAGGAAGCGTGAGTCGCGCCGGATCGCGTTCGACACGGCTGACGAAGAACTTCGTCAGCTGATCCGGGAGGGATTCGAGCAGGGCATCTCGGGCGAGCAGCTGGCCGTCGCGGCCGGGCTGTCGCTGTCTCGCGTGTACCAGATCCGAGATGGACGCCGATAAAGGTTCACTTCGACACCTCGGTGTCACGACGGTGTCACAACTCAAGTCACACACCCGCGAACGACGACGAACACCGGCGGAACGTAGCCGCTGGTCAGGGGTGGATTGCAAATACCGGCGGGCACCGGCGGACGTGTGTTGCAGGACTTAAAATCCGCCAAGTGTCGGTTCGAGTCCGACTGGGGGCACTGCGTTTGAGTGGCAGACGGCGGTCCTGGTTCGGCCGGCGGCGCGGAACGGGCCGTTTCTGCCGGCTGGCTTGCTGACCGTGACGAAATAGTGGGCGACAACGCTGTTTCCGTACCAGGCTTTCGGCCGATAACGGCGCCCGAACCGCCTATTTGCCGACGTCGGCGCAGGCGTGTTCGTCCGGCAGCAGTGGCCGCATCGCGAGTTGCCAGAGCTTGTTCTCTGAACGCCACGGCGCACTCCGGCTCGCCCCCGCCGCCGCGGCGGCTACGGCGTCAAGGTCGTTGCCGGCCACGACGAGGCACCGGGCCGACGGAGCGGGCCAATCCGTCGGCGTGCCGACCGTTGCCAGGTCGCCGAGCGGCCACGTTGCCGCAGGTGCGGCCGTAGCGTCCGCTGCAGGTCCGAGCACCCATACGGCCACCCCCGCCGGTGCGTAGGTGCGCGGAGCACCCGCACCGGTGATGCTGTCCGGATGCTCGAGCAGGTCCATGAGGCGCCAGACGCGCTCACGTGCGGCGACGGTGGCGGCGTCGAGGTCAGCGACCGGGTACCCCAGCGCGCGGACGAGCACGTCGTGCCGCTTGCCGTCGGTGACGACGAGAATGCGGGTGTTGACGGCATCGAAGATTTTCGGAGCGCCGAAGTCCGGTGAGTCGGCGAGGAGTCCCGCGTTGTTCGTCTCGGTGAGCAGGTTTTGCAGGGTGGATTCGGGGATTCGGTGTTCCTCCAAGGTGACCAGCGCCGGGATGTCGGTCGCCCGATCGACCTGTCGGAGGTAGTGGCCGTTCCCCGAGATCCACACGCGGGGCAGCGTGTCGCCGACGCGCACGACGGGTTGCACGAGCCCGCCCCGCGGGAGACTTCGATCACCACCTGCTCGGCGCCACTGGGGTGGGTGAATTGTCGGGTCGTCGTGGTTGTGGGTTGGTCATTCCCGGCATGGGTGCAACTTGCGATCAGGACCATGGCAACGGCCAGAACCGCGCCCGGAACGGCCTTGCGGCGACGATGATCACGATCCTGCGGCCGGACCCGCCGCCCACCGGCCACGGCCTGTTGTCTAGGGCCGCGAACCGCAGTTGGTAGAGCCTGATTGATCCGCTCCATAGTCTGCGCGTCTACTGGGACGGCGCCCACGTTGCGGTCCACTCAGATATCGGTTCGTGGTTCGGGTCTTCACCAGAATTGGGTTCCGGCTGGGAGGTGAGGCAACTGTTGGTCATTGTCCGCTGGTAGGGACCCCAACGCGCATTGAGGGTTCCGTCGGGGCGAAAGATGACGGTGATCGGCCCGGACATTTCGGTGGTGCCGGTGCATTCGGGACTCTGCGGATCTGGGAACGTCGCATAGGAGCTGGCGGACCCGGTCATCGTCCAGCCCGACATCTTCCCGGTCATCGTGCCCGTGTACGACTGCGTCGGCTTGAGGTTCTTCAGAGTCTCGTTGCAGGTGATCGAATCCGTGCTGATGCGGCAGTCGGAAACCAGATCGCCGTTCTGAATTTCGAAGTGCGCGGGCAAGCTCGCCGGACCACCTCCGGCGGCGGAGGATGCTGTCGACGTCGAACGTGTGCTGTCTGACTCGGACGGCTTCGGTGCGGCGGCCCAACGGTTGCCACTCGTGCAACCCGCAAGCTGTATCGCGGTCGCGACCACCGCGGTGATAACAACGGCTCTGAATACTGATCCGGACAACGGCAGCAGCCTTTCCGCAACCCCTCAACCGCTGACCATAGGGACGCGGTTTGCGCTCCCGATAGGGCTGAAGGACCCTAGTTGCCGGCAGACGGGACGGCATTGCGTTGAGCCCCGGTCGTTTAAGCCACTCGCACGTCGCGACCGGGCAGCAGGCGTTGCCGATCGTCAGGGAACCGGCGGGAAGGCAAAGCTGTCCACGCCGCTGTCGACCCGCTTGGGGTCACGCCCCTCGGCGTCGGTGAAGATAAGCTGCACTTCTGGCGAATTATCAAGGTAGGCAAGGATATTGCCGGCACCCCACGCGGGTCCTTGGACGGCATGACAAACGCCCCCGCCCCGAGGGGTTTCAGTACAAACCGACTTGGTCGCGACTTCGGTGACCGTCGTGCGCGGTAGCGAGGAACCCTTGTCGAGAACCTGAATAACCCTCGCAGCAGGGGCACCCCGCCCGACCTGTTGCGCCGTGAAGGCCACCGCACCGGAGTCCAGGATCGTCATGTCGCGGTAGGACCAACCTTGCGCGGTGAACAACGGAGTGGGGGCGGCCGGCGTCGCACCGGTTTCGACGGAGGCTGCGACCGAGTAGACGCCACCAGCGCGGAGGGTGAAGGGGTTCTTGGGGAGCATGAACGGATCTGAGGTGTCCCCGTTGGTGAACAGGATCGCCCGCCCGTCCCTGGCGTAGCTCACCGATGATGCGTTCGGGCCGGTGGCGACAGACGTGGATGCGCCGCCGACGGCCAGGGCGTTGACGTTCGTCGGCCTGACGTCGCTGCGTTCGTCCAACCAGGCGATGTGACTGCCGTCCGGTGCCCATGCGAAGGCGGGTTCGGCGAACGGCGCCCACGCGGTGGCGGATTGGGATGCAGCCGGCGGTCTGGGCGCGATTGCTCCTGTGTCGGCCGCCGCGACGAGCAGGACGCCTCCCTCTACCGCCCCACCAGTCGGGTTGTCGACGAAGGCCACATGGTGTCCCGTCGGCGACCAACGGGGCCTGGCGACCATTGGCGGAAGGCCGCCGCTGCCGTGCGGAAGGCCGGCGGGGTCCACCAGTCGCCGGGGTGGCGCCAGGGGTGCGAGTTGCGGCGAAAGGTCGAGCACCCACAACTCACCGCCATAGTCGGAGGCTGTCTTCTTCCGGACGAACGCCACGTGCGCGAGGTCGGGGGACGGCGCCGGTTGCGCGTCTGCCGGTCCGTCTGTCAGTTTCCGGCCGGGGGCGCCGGCGGGTTCGCTGACGTACAGCGACCCTGCCTTCGTGTAGAACAAGGCGCCCGGTTGCACGATTTTGGGGGTGGTGGTCGCAGACGTCGCTGTGGTGTCCGTTTGCGTGGTGGTCGGGTTCGTCCTGCTCGCCGGCTGACAACCGGCCAGAACCAGCACGGCCAGCAGTGCGGCCCACCGACCACGGTGAGCCATGTTCATGGCCATCACCGTAACGCCGCGTTGACTGTGAGCATTCGAATTCGTCGGGAATAGCACGGCTAGTCCGAAGCGAGCGCGCGTAACGCTTGCGCCGCAGTGAGTTTTGCCCGCCGGTGCAGTCTGATCTGTATGGGCAAACTCATCTATGGCTTCAACGTGTCGCTGGACGGGTACATCGCTGACGCGCACGGCAACATCGACTGGTCCGAGCCGAGCGAAGAACTGCACCAGTACTGGAACGACTTCGAGCGGGAAACCGCCCTGTCGTGCTACGGACGCCGGATCTACGAACTGATGTCCGCGTATTGGCCGACCGCGGATACGGCACCGGACGCCACCCCGCTGATCGTCGAGTTCGCCCATATCTGGCGCGACATGCCCAAGGTCGTGTTCTCGCGCACTCTGGAGTCCGTCGACTGGAACTCCCGCCTGGAACGCGGCGATCCGGTCGAGGTGGTGACGAAGCTGAAGGCCGAAACCGACGGGAGGCTGGAGGTGGTCGGCGCGACGCTGGCCGCACCGATCGTGCAGGCCGGACTGGTGGACGAGTATCGCGTCGTGATAGCGCCCACTGCCGTGGGCGGGGGCACACCGTACTTCCCGACGCTGCCGGCATGGATCTCGCTGCGACTGGTGGAGAACCGCACCTTCCCGGGCGGCACGGTACTGCTGCGCTACGAGGCGAAACACGACTGAACGGGCGCAGGAACCTCAGTGGTTTACCGCCCCGGCGGCGCCAGCCGGTACACGGCGCCCGCGTCGTCGTCGGTGACGTACACCGCGCCGTCCGGCCCGACCACCGCGGCGACCGGGCGGCCCCATCGGGACCCGTCGCCACTCTGAAAGCCGCCGACGAGCGTCTGCTGATCGCCGAGAGCACCATCCCGCCAGGCGAAGAACGACACCTCGGGTGCGCGCGGCGGCTTCCGATTCCACGAACCGTGGATGCCGACCAGGGCGCCGTCGGCGTACGGCTGCGGCAGCGCACCGGTGGTGAACGACAATCCCAGTGGCGCCGAGTGAGCGCCCATGCTCTGCTCGACCTTAGCCAGCGCCGAGCAATCCAGCTCAGATCCGTCCTTGTTGGTCGTCATGTCGCGGATGAACGGCATATCGGCGGGCCCACCGTCGGGATTGCAATAGGGCCAACCTAATTCGCGTCCAGGAGTGAGGCGCGCCAGTGACTCCGGGGGATGGTCGTTGACGTAGCCGACGTCGACCTTTCCCGCCGCATCAGGTGCGTTGTCGCGGTTGTTGACCGCGGTCCACACCGATCCGTCGGGCGCGACCGCGAGGCCGGTTCCGTTGCGCACTCCCGTCGCGAACGGCTGCGCCGGGCCGCCGCCGGGCGCAATCCGCATGATCGTCGCCCTGGGCGGGTTCGCCGTGCGGTCCTGCGGCGAGATGTTGGCCGTCGAACCGATCGAGAAATAGACCGCACCGTCAGGCCCCACGGCCACACTCTTGAGCGCATGCGCGTACGCGCCCTGCAGATCAGGGCTGCGAGCGTCGGGAAGGCCGGCCGCGACGGTCCGGCCGTTGACCGCCCGTCCGTCGACGTAGTCGTAGGCGTCGATCTGGTCACTCTCGGCGACGTACAGCGTCGACCCCGCGAACGCCATGCCGTGCGGTTGGTCGAGATCGCCGAGCAGCGTCGCCTGACGGCCCTGTGACAGCCTGACGATCTGCCCGCTGGCCGGGACCGACACCAGCAGGGTGCCATCGGGCGTCCAGGTTGCCAACCGCGCCTTGGGGATTCGCGCCCACACCGATATCGTCCAGCCGTCGGGTATCAGCGCCTTTCGCGGTTGGTCGAACGGCGCCGTTGCCAGGCCGGCGGGCACGCCGACGGGGGCGGACACCAGCTTCCCCGACGCCGGCACCGGCGGCGCGGGCCCGGTGTCGGACGAGGGTCGGGACTGCGTCGAACACCCTGCCAGCACGAGGACGCCGACCAGGACAGTGGCCAGCATGTCGCGAGGCGCCAAGATTCGCATGGCGCCACGCATACCCGCCCGACATGGATCTACCCCCGGCGGCGGGAGCAAGAGTGTGGAAGCCGGGCCCCCGGGTATAAAGGCGAGCATATGACTACAGCACGAACACAACCGGATCAGCGCGAGCTCGACGGAATCCGGCGGATTGTCGACGCCGTTTCGGAGGCGTTCGCCGCCAAGATCGTCGGGCAGCGTGACCTGCGGGAATCGCTGCTGATCGGGTTGCTCGCCGGCGGCCACGTGCTGCTGGAGAGCGTGCCCGGCCTGGCCAAGACCACCGCCGCCAAGGTGCTCGCCGAGTCCATCCACGGCCGTTTCCAGCGCATCCAGTGCACCCCCGACCTGCTGCCCAGCGACATCATCGGCACCCAGATCTACGACTCCGCGACCAACTCGTTCGTCACCCAACTGGGCCCCGTGCACGCCAACATCGTGCTGCTCGACGAGATCAACCGGTCCAGTGCCAAGACGCAGAGTGCGATGCTCGAGGCGATGGAGGAGCGCCAGACCACGATCGCCGGCCAGGTGCACACGCTTGCCGACCCGTTCCTGGTCATCGCCACCCAGAACCCGGTGGACCAGGAAGGCACCTACCCGCTGTCCGAGGCGCAGACCGACCGGTTCCTGCTGAAGGAGATCGTGCGCTACCCCTCTCCGGAGGAAGAGGTGGAGGTGATGGCGCGGATCGACGCCGGCGTCTACGACACCCGGCAGCCCACCGCGCCCGTCGTCAGCCTCGAGGACGTGCTGCGTCTGCAGGACGTGGTGCGCCATGTCTACATGGACCGGGCACTGATGCTCTATGCGAGCCAACTGGTCGACGTGACCCGCCACCCCGGCCGTGCGCTGCCCAAACAGATCGCACGGTTGGTCGAGTACGGTGCCAGTCCGCGCGCCACGATCGCCTTCTGCAAGGCGGCGCGAGCCCAGGCGGTGTTGTCCGGGCGGGCGCACGTGCTGCCGGAGGACATCGCCAAGCTCGCGCACCGGGTGCTGCGGCACCGGCTCATCCTCGGGTTCGAAGCGGCCAGCGCCAACGTCACTCCCGAGACCGTGATCGACGCCGCGCTGCGGGCCGTCCGGGTGCCCTGAGTCCGCCTTGGGCAAGCACCTCAATCGGGCCAAAGCCCACTTCGGCACCGACACCCGCGGACTACTCGAGGGCGGTCGCTACGCGCTGTCGCATACGCGCAGCCTGGAATTCGACGACCTACGCCCTTACGTTCCCGGTGACGACGTCCGCGACATCGACTGGAAGGCCTCCGCCCGTTCGGGCAGCGTGCTCATCAAACGGTTCATCTCCGAGAAGCACCACAAGATCCTGCTCGTCGCCGACGCCGGCCGCAACATGTCCGCCGTGGCGCCCAGCGGGGAGTTCAAGCGTGACGTCGCAGCACACGTCATGGGTGCGGTCGGTTTGATCGGATTGCGCCGCTCCGACCAGATCGGCATGGTCTTCGGCGACAGCCGCGGCTGCGTGAACGTTCCGCAGCGCCGCGGCGAAACGCACGTTGAGGGACTGCTGCACCGCTGGTACCAGCACACCATGACCGCGCCCGGCACCAGCGACATCGCCGCCCAACTCAATTACGTCGCAACGCATTACCGCCACACCATGCTGCTCGTCGTGGTCTCCGACGAACCCGACATCAGCGAGGAACTGCACGGAGTGCTCGCCAGGCTGACCGGGCGCCACGACCTGCTGTGGGCGATGGTGTCCGACATGCCCGCGGTAGGGCCCGACAACACCGACGGGTACGACGTCGCCACCGGACGTTTCGTCCTGAACGGAGCCGACCTCGGTCCGCGGGTCGTCGCCGCCTACCGCCGCGCCGAACAGGCCCGCCGCGACCGGCTCGCCAAATTCCTGACCCGTCGGGCGATCCCGCACGCGATCATCGCCGGCAGCAACGACATCCGCCGCGAACTCGTCGGCCTGACCGAGGCGGCCGGTCGTGCCGGATGACCTGCTGCACCACGTCTTCGGTCCGCAGCCCTACTCGTCCTGGTGGCTGGTATCGGCCGTGCTCCTGGCGCTGGCCGTCATCGCTTGGTACGCAGGCGTTTTCGTGTGGACGCTGCCGTCACACCAGCTGCGGCGCATCCCCGTGGTGCGCCGGGTGCATGCCCGGGTGATCCGCGAACGCTTCGCCTGGCGCGTTTCCCGCTTCGCCGACGAACACCGCGCCGGGCGGTTGTCGACGCCGCGGGCCTGCGCGGCGATCAGTCGCACGGTGCGCAGCTTCCTGGATCAGGCGACCGGTACCAAGGCCCAGTATCTGCACGTCGGGGCCCTGGCCGACGGCCAACTCGACGCGGCCGCACCGCTGCTGACTCTGCTGGACGACGCGCAGTTCAACGCCGAGACGACTGTCGACGTCGCCGACGTGAGTCCCATGGCGCAAGAACTGATCCGCTCGTGGACGTGAGGTGGTGGCCGGTAGCGGCCATCGGAACAGGATGCGTCGTCGTCGTCGTGGTGCTGGCCGCGGTGCTGCCCATGACCGCCGCCCGCCGGCGGTTACGTCCGCTGGCCAACATCGCACGCCTGACCCGGCTGCCCGAGTACGCCAAAGTGGCTCGGCTGCGCTCACTCTCGACGATCGTGACCCTGGTGGTGCTGACCGTCATGTTCGGCGCTGCCACCTGGACGGCCGCACGGCCGACCGCGGCCGACGAGGAATTCGCCGCCACTCCCGCCGAGGACATCATGCTGTGCGTGGGACAGCCGTTGGCGGATCGTGCGACGGTCGAACTGCTCGACTACTTTGCGCAACAGACGGGCTCGGCGCCGCAGAGCCAACGCATCGGCCTGACGTCGATCAACCGCCGGTTGGTACCGCTGACCCGCGACCATCAGTACGCGGTGTCGCGCTTCGGCGAGTACGCCCGCGCACCCAGGCTGCAGTCGGCGTCGTTTGCCCCGGCGGTGCCGTACACGGACTACGCAACCAGCGTGGAAGATGTTCTGGCACTGTGTATCGCGGGTTTTCCCAACTTCGAGCAACGCGGCACGCATCGACGCTCGGTGGTCTATCTGGGACCGTCCGACCTGCGCGTTGCCGGTGAGCAGCGGGCAGCGTTGTTCACCGGCAGCGCGGTGCGGGAGTTGGCCGAGCGGGCCGGGGTCCAGTTCAATGTCATCGACACTGCCCCGTCGCCGAAGAGCGGTTCCTTGCTTGCCCTGACCGAGCAGACCGGTGGTCGGTACCTCGCCCCGGGATCGGTCCCGGACGCCCTCGACGGTATCCGGGCGCACCACGGGTCGGCGCGCAACGGCGCGATCGCGAAGGCGGACGCCACCGACGCACCGGTGGTGCCACTGGCCATCGCGCTGTTCGCGGCGACGGTGCTCTCGGTGGCGCTGATGGGGTTGCGCCGATGACGTTCCAACCGGTGCTGCCCTGGCCGATACTCGCCGTCGTCGCCGGTGCGCTGGTCTTGGCGCGCCTGGTGGCGCTGCGTCAGGTGCTGTTATCGGCGGGTGCGCGGCGCGGGCGCACGGTGCTGCGTTGGAGTGGTGTGACGCTGGCGGTGTTGTTGGTGATCACCGCCTCGACCCGACCCGCGCTGCGCGACGACAAGACACGCGGGGGAACGACCCCGGCCGCCGGTACGAACCTCAACGTCTTCCTGGTAGTCGATCGGTCGGTGGACTCGGCTGTGGTTGCGGGCATGCGCGAGGACATCGCGACATTGATCAAAAAGTATCCGGCGGCGCGGTACGCCCTCATCGACTTCGCCGCGCGGGCCACGCTGGACTGGCCGCTGTCCGAAGACGTCTGGAGTCTGCGTCCCACCATCGCCGCTCTGGATTCCTACCGCGGGGGCCCGAATGCGGAACGAGACGTCGACGCTGCGGCAGCGAGCAATGTGCTGCGCTATCAGCTCATTCAAGCGGCCCAGCTGTATCCCGGTACCCGAAATGTTGTGCTGTACTTCGGGTCCGGTGCTCCCGGATCGAGTGCCCCGCAGGGCGACTTCAACAGCGGATCGGTCGACGGCGGAGCGGTGTTGGGGTACGGCAGCGCCGACGCCATCGACGAAGCCGAATTACGGAAGCTGGCAGGCCAGCTCGTCGTGCCGTATGAGCACCGGGAACCCGGTCAGCCCTTTGCGCCGGAGCTGCCCGACCGGCCGAGCGCCGCCGGCACCCGCGAGGAGGCCGGCGCGCTGCTCGAGTTGTACTGGCTGCCTGCGAGTCTCGCCGCGGCTCTGCTGCTGAGCGAGATCTACCTGTCGGTGCGCGAGTTCCGGCGCGCCCGTCTCACCCGGCGGGACGCGGCATGACGCGGCGCCCCGAACGATTGCGGCTGCGACGCCGGCTGCTGACCTACTCGGCGCCGTTGGTCCTTCTCTTGGTGCTGGTCATGGTGAAGCTGATATCGGTTGTCCTGGCCGGAGATTCGGCGGTGTCCGCTTTCGAGCGCGGTGATGGTGGCGCCGTGCGCGACGATGCGGCGGTGCTCGGCGTGGCCAATGTGGTGGAGCCGGCGAAGGCGCCGTTCGCCGCGGGCGCCGCCGCCGTACTCGACGGCCGGCTCGAGGACGCCGACAGGGATTTCGTCGCCGCGCTGGCCCGCACCGACGCCGCAGACTCGTGCCCGGTGCGGGTCAATCTCGAACTGGTCCGCGAAACCCAGGGTGACGGTGCCGCGGCAGCCGGCGACCGGTCACGCGCCGACGAACGTTATGGCAGCGCGCTGACCGTCATCGCAGACGCGCCGCGGGTCTGTTTCGCCGACAACACCGATCCGGACACGCAGCGGCAGGCGATCCGCCGCGACGCCGAAAAACGGTTGGCGGACAAGCGGAATGCGTTGAACTCCGGCCCGCCGGCGGCCCCGCCGGCCGCGCCGCCACCACCTCCGCCGCCCCCGGTAGCGCTCCCGCTGCCGGTCGCCGTATCACCCGACGGCCGGGAGATCCCGCCGCGCCGGCTCGACCCGACCGAAGGCGATCCGCTGACCAAGTTGCAACAGGTGCTGCAGGACGCGGCCGGCGCGGCGCCGCCGGGGTAGTCAGCGTCCGGCGCCGCGAAGGTAGTCCGCGGCCGTGTTGATCCTGCGCCGGAGGCGAGTTTGCGCGAGTAGCTGCCGCCCTCGACGCAGGCTCCATGCCACCATTGGGAACGGCCGCGGGATGCTGTACCCTCTGGGGGTATGGGCCCTGTCCGAGAATGGTCGGATGTCCGACGTATCGGGGCCTATCAGCCTGCCCGGTTGCTGTTCTTCGCCGTAGTGGCGGCCGCCGTGGCGCTGCTGGCGGTGATCGGGCACTGCGTCCCGTTGCGCTCCGGGGCTCAGCCGCCTCACTCCGCGGCGCCGCTGCTGTCGTCAGTGGGGACCAAGGCCGCGGGCCCCGCCCATCAGCCGCTGCTCCTCGGTGGCAAGTCAATATGCAAGGCGTCCAAGCTCTTAGCGACCGCCGCGCTTCCCCGGTCGCCCTCCACCCCCTTGCTGCTGCTTGGTGGCGTTCTGGCGGGATTATTCGTCAGGAATCGGCAGGCGAAGCTGTTGGCACCGGCCGGACGCGGGCCGCCTGGTGCCCTGGCGGCACACGGATCCGGCCGAGCCCTGCTGACCCTGTTCTGTCTCGCTCGACGCTGATCGGTCATCCTCCGGCCGCGGCGCCATGCCGCGACGGCCGGTGAACCTGGGCCCACGTCAACGTCCGCGCGCCCCACGTCGCGGCCCAAGAAGCGACGACCACATGGTTGGCACGGTGTCTGCCGGCGCAGTGAACCCGTTGAGCTGCAAGCTCTATGGCCACTCTGCCGCGCACGTCGGGCCCCCGCAGCCACGGTCGCCCGTCAAGGAACTTTGATGGACTTCGGGATACTCCCACCGGAGATCAACTCCGCTCGAATGTATTGCGGCCCCGGCTCGGCGCCGTTGCTGACCGCCGCGACAGGTTGGGAACATTTGGCGGCTGAGTTGAGTTCAGCGGCAACCTCTTACGCGGCCGTCATCGCTCGATTAGGCGCCTTGTCATGGCACGGTCCGGCGTCGACGTCGATGGCTGCGGCGGTTGCCCCGTATGTGGCATGGATGACCACCGCGGCCGCCCACGCCGAGGAGGCCGCCGATCAGGCCCGGGCCGCCGCGGGGTGCTACGCGGCGGCGTTTGCGGCAACGGTGCCGCCGCCGGTCATTGCCGCCAACCGCAGCTTGTTGATGGCACTCGTCGCCACCAACATCTTTGGGCAGAACTCCGCGGCCATCGCGGCCGCCGAGGCCCAGTACGCCGAGATGTGGGCCCAGGATGCCGCAGCGATGTACGGCTACGCCGGATCTTCGGCGGCGGCATCAAGGCTGACGCCGTTCACCTCACCGCACCAGACCGTCGATCTGTCGGGGTTGGCCCAGCAGGGCGCCGTGGTGGCACAAACGGCCGGAGATGCAGCCGGGTCGGACGTTCAGGCGGTTCTCGGTCAGCTGACGTCGGCGCTGCCGACGGCGTTAGAGCAACTCGCCTCGCCGGTGCTGTCCGGGTCGGCGCTGAGTTCGGTGACTCCGCTGCTGTCGGTGACAAGCTCGAGCGCGTGGATAGCCAGTGCCGGTCTGTCGACTGCCGAAAAGCTCAAAGGTCTGCTCCCCGCCGCCACCGCCGCACTGGCACCGGCGGTCGCCGGCGGGATGAGTTCGGGCCCGCTCGGAGCGGGTATGGCAGGTAGCAGAGCGGCGGTGGCGGCCGGTGTCGGCCGGGCGGGCCTGGTCGGTGCGTTGTCGGTGCCGCAGCCGTGGACGACCGCCATTCCGGACAGGGCAGCGGCGGCGTTGGCGGGCACCAGTCCCGGCGCTGCGGTGGCGGCCACCGATGGGCCAGCAAGCATGCTCGGCGGGCTGCCGTTGGCGGGTCCGACCGGACGCGGTGTAGCCGGCATGGTGCCTGACCCGAGATTTCTCGAACGACCCGCGATGGTGCCGCGCTGGCCGGCCATCGGATAACGGGATGAAACCGCATCGTGCGAACCAACCGCAACCGACGCGTGGTTGTCGCCGCGCCATCCCGGGGGTACCCTATGGGGGTATGTGGGACTTACGGGCGGCCGGCGAGGTGATGGTGCCCGTGCCAACCCCGACGCGGACCGGCAGGGCCTTCGGCGAGCAGCCGCGCTGGCGTTCGCCGGCCGCCGCGGTCCTGGTGGCGCTACTGGTCCTCCTCGTCGGGCACTCCGCGATGCTGCACCCCGAATCTCACGCACCGCACCCGCCGCATGCACTGCTGTCTTCGCTGGGCGGTGAAGTCTCGATGGTCATCGACCACGCGCACCTGTTGGACGGCTCGTCGACGGACTGCCACAACGAACTCGCGACTGCGGTCCTACCACGTTCATCGACCACCTTGGTTCCGCTCGGCGTCGCGGCCGCGGTTGTCGCGATCACCACCATGCCGGCCAGTCTGGTCCCGCCAGCGGGCCGGGGGCCGCCGAGCACATTCGCTTCTGCGCCTGTTGGGCAAGACATTTCGACGCGTTTCTGCGTATCTCGTCGCTGATCGTTCAGCGTCTGGTCGTCGTGCATGGACACACGACCCGATGACAGCTGACCGATATCAGGGTCACCCCAGGTGACCACCGACGAAAGCGACGATCATGAACAATCTTCTGTCCCTGGAAAACTGCGAACGTTTCGAACTGTCCCGTGACTCTGCCGAGCGCCGCCACTTCTGGCGCTCAAGCGTGGCGCAGCGGACTGCGTCCCGGGTGAACTCCGGCAGGTGCGCTCCGACCGCCACCGCTAACCGCCAGGCCCGAGCCTTGGTTGGCGACACCCAGGTCGTGCGGGTCGGGGCCCCGTTCGGTGCCGACGGCCGCGGCTTCTGGGCCAAGCTGGAGGGCAATAATCCCGGTGGGATCAAGGACCGTCCCGCCCTGCACATGGTCGAACGCGCCCGGGCGCGCGGGGACCTGCGGCCGGGCGGTCGTATTGTTGAATCGACAAGTGGGACATTGGGTTTGGGTCTGGCTTTGGCTGGGCAGGTGTACGGCCACCCGGTCACCCTGGTCACCGACCCCGGCATGGAGCCGATCGTGCAGCGCATGCTTGCGGCATACGGGGCGGAAGTCGATGTGGTCACCAAGCCACATCCGTCGGGGGGATGGCAACAGGCCCGCAAGGACCGGGTGGCCGAACTGATGGCTTCAGATCCGCGGACCTGGAACCCCGATCAATACAACAACCCCGACAACGTCGATGCGTACCGGCCCCTTGCCGACGAACTCGTCGACCAGTTGGGCAAGGTCGACGTCCTGGTGTGCTCGGTGGGAACCGGTGGTCATTCGGCGGGTGTCGCGCGGGCGTTGCGCCGATTCAACCCCGACCTCAAGTTGATTGGGGTGGACTCCGTCGGCTCGACGATTTTCGGCCAACCGGCGGCCGCAAAGCGGTTGATGCGTGGGCTGGGCTCGAGCATCTATCCGCGCAACGTCGACTACACCGCTTTCGCGGAAGTGCACTGGGTGGCTCCGGCAGAGGCGGTGTGGGCCTGTCGCGCGCTGGCGAGCACGCACTACTCCAGTGGCGGCTGGAGTGTCGGCGCGGTAGCGCTGGTCGCTGGCTGGGCTGCCCGCACTCACCCGGCCGGAACGTGCGTCGCCGCGATCTTCCCCGACGGGCCCTTGCGTTACTTCGACACCATCTACAACGACGACTACTGCCGCCAGCACGATCTGCTCGACGTGGCGCCGCCGACCGAACCGGCCGTCATTGCGCGACCTTCCGAACGGGTGGTGCAGTCGTGGACGCGGTGCTCCACGGTGATCGATCCCACTCGGTGATGCGGTAATGGACTTCATCGCGCAGTTCCGCAGCTTCGACTGGCCCAGTCGGATGCTGATGATCAACCAATTCGGGATCAACGTCGGCTTCTACATGTTGATGCCGTATCTGGCCGATTATCTCGCCGGACCTCTCGGGATGGCGGCGTGGGCGGTCGGCTTGGTCTTGGGAGTCCGGAACTTTTCGCAGCAGGGCATGTTCATCGTCGGGGGAACCCTCGCCGACCGCCTTGGCTACAAGCCGCTGATCGTGGTCGGTTGTCTGCTGCGTACCGGCGGTTTCGCGTTGCTGGTGGTGGCCCACTCTCTTCCCGTGGTACTCGTGGCGTCTGCGGCCACCGGTTTCGCCGGCGCACTGTTCAATCCGGCGGTGCGTGCCTATCTGGCCGCCGAGGCAAGCGAACGCCGAGTCGAGGCGTTTGCAGTGTTCAACGTCTTCTACCAGGCGGGTATCCTGCTCGGCCCGTTGGTTGGAATCATGTTGCTCGCCATCGACTTTCGGGTCACGGCCGCCGCCGCCGCGGCGGTGTTCGCGGTACTCACCGCAGCGCAACTGTGCGCCCTGCCTCCGCACCGCGCCGATCCCGCACCGGCAGAAGGGACCGTTCTCGACGACTGGCGATCGGTGGTCGCCAATCGGTCCTTCCTGCTGTTCGCGGCGGCGATGATCGGCTCTTACGTGTTGTCTTTCCAGGTTTATCTCGCGTTGCCGATGCAGGCGGCGATCCTGTCACCGCGCCATCAATCCGCATTGGTGGCGACTATTTTCGTTCTTTCCGCTCTTGTGGCCGTCGCCGGACAAATGCGCATCACGAGTTGGTTCGGGGTGCAGTGGGGACCCGGGCGTAGCCTGTCGGTCGGGTTGACCGTCCTGGCAGCGGCATTCGTGCCCCTGACGTTGTTATCCGACCGGTTCGGGACGACTGCGTCCGTCGCCGCCCTCCTGGGGTCGGCGATCATGCTGGCCATCGGCTCTGCCGCCGTCTTCCCCTTCGAAATGGACACGGTAATGAGACTGGCCGGAGGTCGCTTGCCGGCCACGCATTACGGCTTCTACAACACCGTCATCGGCGTCGGGATTCTGCTGGGAAACCTGGCTACCGGCGCCATCATGGGCGCGGCGCGGCAAGCAGGCATGGTCGAGCTCGTCTGGGCGGGACTGACACTCGTGGGCATCCTCGCCGCACTGGGTCTGCGCCGCCTGGACTCAACCCACCACCTTCGGCCGCAGGACGTGGCGGTGAGCGCCGAAGACGAGCCGGCAACGCAGTGACGCGTCGACCTGTGCGCGGTGATTGGGTCTGCTGCACGAATAGGTGACAGTTTTGACCTGACCCATCCGTTGGGTTCCATCTTCCGTGACTAACTGACGGCGGTGAGGGTGTTGTTGGTGAAGGATAGTTCGTATTCGACCGGGGTGCGGTAGTCCAGCGCGGAGTGGCGGCGTCGGCGGTTGTGGAAGATTTCGAGGTAGTCGAAGATCGCGTTGGCCAGCTCGACGCGGGTCTTCCAGTTCTGGCGGTTGAGCAGCTCGATCTGCATGACCAGAAGCTTTCCATCATGGCATTGTCCAGTCCGTCACCGATCGAGCCGAAAGACGGCACTAGTCCAGCCGCGCGGATCTTCTCGCCGAAAACCCAAGAGGTGAACTGGGTTCCGTGATCGGCATGCACTATTCCCCCGGTGGCCGGGCGACGGTTGCGGATGGCCATGTCCAATGCGTTGACTACTAACGTGGAGTCCGCACGTGATTTATCGACCAGCCCACGATCCGGCGGCTGAGTGCATCGAGAACCGCGCGGCAATACAGCCAACCTTCGCGAGTGCGGTGTTGAGTGATCTGGACTGGTTACCCACTTCTCTGCCACCGCAAAGGCGACGCCTGGCGCGAGCAACCGCAATCCCGGCCGGGTCAGGCGCAAGTGCGCAATCGGTCAGCCCCGTGGTGATATGGCAACCAACGGCCTCTTGACAGGGGCCTTAATGCCCTGGTAGGGCCGGGTATTCGGAGGTAATGTCCGACATACCGCCAGGTCGGGATTTTTAGGAGCGCCCGGACCCGACGGGGACAACCTCGCTAAGGGAGTGCACAGATGTTGAACCGCGTACCGATGCATACGAACGGGGTCTCTCAGCGGCGCACGCAGGATGCGGAGCTACTCAAGAAGTCCGGCGCGCACAAGCTCGTCGTCGCGGACCGCGACGGCAACTGCTTGGCATTCATACTGGCCTGGGACAGCTTCGACTATGACCCTGAGACCGATACCTATGTGTGCGTCGCCGACAGCGACGGTCGAGAACTTCTCACCATGTACACCGCCGGTGAGATCAAATCAGCTCCGGGGGCGAACATGTACGTCGTCACGGCGCCGGACACTGCCAACCGCAGTAGGCCGTTGCAAGCTCTGTGATCTGAGAGTTCCGACCGGCGGCTCTCGGGTAGCTCTTCGCGGCCGATCCATGGTCGCGCATCCGCTGACGTATCCGGCGACTGTGCGGCGGATGTCGTTAGGGGATGTTCTCGCGGCGATGGTTATGATAGACCGTTCGTACGGTTAGTCTACGCCGAAGGTGTTACATGCCCAGATCGCCCGGCCGACGTAGTGAGATTCTCGACGCGTTCGTCCGCTATGTAGCCGAACGTGGCTATGAGAGAACGAATATCGGCGATATCGCCGATGAGTTGGGAATGTCCAAGGGCACCATAGTTCACCACTTCGGGACTAAGGCGCAGATGCTCCGGGAGCTGACCGAAGCCCATCTGGCCAGTCAGCTCGATGTGTTGCGGATGGTCTGGGATCGCGTGGCCGCCCCGCACGAGCGCATCGCCGCAATCATTTTCACCTCCGCGTTGCTGCAGGTGCTGGCCCGGGACGCGACGGTGGCGAGCCAGCGCGAGGTGGTGCAGCTGGCGGACGACCCGGCGATGCAGCAGGTGCGCAAGTTGCGCCATCAGCTGCAGGCGCTCACCATCGACGAGCTCCGCAATGGCGTGGAGTGTGGCGTATTCCGAAGTGTGGACGTCGATCTCGCGGCGTTGCAGTTGTGGGGATCGCTTGAGTGGATGTGGGTGTGGTTCGACCCCAATGACTCCCGGACCCCCGAACGGGTGGGCGCCGCGTTCGTAGATGTTTTCCTCGGCGGACTGTTGCTGGACCGGCTGGGACTGAGCAAGTGGGCCAGTCCGTCGGCCGACGTTGTTGGGGTGGTGCGCGAGTGTCTCAGCGCGGTCACGGGCGCACCGAACTAGCCGGTTGACGAACGAATCCCCAGTGTGGACTGAGGATTTGAGCGTGCGCTGCAACGCGTCCCGTTATTGACCGCACGTATAGTCGTATAGCCGGGAACGCGCGCACTCCGTCCCGCTTCTAGCCCCAACGGCTGGCGGCACTGTCGGGATGAATTACCTGATCAGTCGTGTTTCTGGCGGCGAAACCCGGTCCCGGTCGGAGGCGCCGTTATCGGCCTGCGCGACGGCGCCGTGCGGATCTGTTGACTGCACGTACGGTCTAATGCCATAGTTGCCGCGTGGCGCAATCGTGGGCGGCATGGAGCCGAAGGGTGGGGACCGGGACTGCCGGTCAGCCGGAGCACGTGGTGCCGCGGCAAGACGGAGCGCATCCGCATCACAACCTGGCGACCCGAAACACATTGAAATTCAACACGGTTCAGCGGATCAACCGGCCCGGCTACGTCGGGGGCTCGTGCCGATGACCGCCTCACACACCGTGGCTGGCCGGGTGGGCAACAAGATCCGTCCCGGCACCGAGGTGGCCGGTGGCTTCTTCCGGATGTGCGTGCTGACCGCCAAAGCTCTGAAACGGCCTTTCGAGTGGCGCGAATTCATCTGGATCGGCTGGTTTTTGATGCGGGTGTCGCTGCTGCCGACCATCGCCGTGTCCATCCCCGAAACCGTGCTGCTCATTTTCACGCTTAACGTCCTGCTGGCCGAGTTCGGCGCGGCCGACGTCTCCGGCGCCGGTGCCGGGATCGGCGCGGTCACCCAGCTCGGGCCGATCGTGACGGTGCTGGTCGTGGCAGGCGCCGGGGGCACGGCGATCTGTGCCGACCTCGGCGCCCGCACCATCCGGGAGGAGATCGATGCGCTCGAGGTGCTCGGCATCGACCCGATCCACCGGCTGGTGCTGCCCCGGGTCGTCGCCTCGACAATCGTCGCCGTCCTGCTCAACGGGCTGGTGATCGCCGTCGGACTGGGCGGTGGCTACCTGTTCAGCGTGTACCTGCAGAACGTTTCGAGCGGTGCTTATCTCTCCACTCTGACCGCCCTCACGGGCCTGCCCGAAGTGGTGATCGCCAACATCAAGGCGGCCACCTTCGGGCTGATCGCCGGCCTCGTCGGGTGTTATCGCGGCTTGATCGTCCGAGGCGGGTCCAAGGGTCTGGGCACTGCCGTCAACGAGACCGTGGTGCTGTGTTTCATCGCGCTGTTCGCGGTCAACGCGGCCCTGACCACCATCGGCGTCAGGTTTGGAACGGGACGCTGATATGACAACTGCCGCAACACATCGCAGGATGCCCCGGGCAAACCTCGGTCGCTACGGGGAAGTGCCGGCCAAGCTGTTGCTGGAGCTCGGTCAGATGGTCTGGTTCGCGGTGACCGCGGTCGCCCAGATCCCGTTCGCCCTGCGCCGCTACCCCAAGGAGCTGGTGCGGATGGTCGCCCAGATGGGGATGGGTACGGGCGCGATGGCCGTGGCTGGCGGCACGGCCGCCATCGTCGGGTTCATCACGCTGTCCGCGGGATCGTTGGTCGCCATCCAGGGCTACGCGTCGCTGGGGAATATCGGTGTCGAGGCCTTCACCGGCTTCCTGGCCGCCATGGTCAATGTCCGGTTCGTAGCGCCGGTGGCCGCCGGTCAGGCGCTGGCAGCCACCGTTGGCGCCGGTGCCACCGCCGAACTGGGCGCCATGCGCATCAGCGAAGAGATCGACGCGCTGGAAGTGATGAGTGTCAGGTCGATCGCCTTCCTGGCGTCCACCCGGGTGGTGGCGGGTCTCATCGTCATCGTCCCGCTCTACGCCTTGGGGATCACCATGGCCTTCGTGTCCACGCAGGTCACCACCGTTCTGCTGTACGGGCAGTCCGCTGGCACGTACAACCACTACTTCCACACCTTCCTGCGCCTCAGCGACGTGGGCTGGTCGTTCGCCGAGGTGATCCTGGTCGCGGTGGTCGTGATGACTACTCACTCCTACTACGGCTACACCGCGCACGGCGGGCCGGTCGGCGTTGGTGAGGCTGTGGGCCGGTCGATGCGGCTGTCTTTGATCACGATCGTCGTCGTCGTTGTGCTGACCGCGATGGCGGTCTACGGCAAAAACCCGAACTTCAACCTCACGGTGTAGCCGATATGACCATGCCGGTGAAGGAGAATCCGCCACGCATTCCGCCCTACAAGACGGCGGCCGTGGCGTTCCTGGTGGTCTTCTCCGTGGTGTTGGGGTTCGTCTGGTTTCAGTTCCGGGGCAAGCTGACGCCGAAGACTCCCTTGACGATGGTGGCCCCTCGGGCCGGCCTGGTGATGGACCCGGGATCGAAGGTCACCTACAACGGGGTGGAAATCGGCCGGGTCACCAACATTTCGGAGATCCAGCGCGACGGCGTCCCGGTGGCCAAATTCGCTATGGAAGTCAATCCGGAGTACATCAGATTGATTCCGGCCAATGTGGAGGCCAAGATCAAGGCCACCACCGTCTTCGGCAATAAGTTCGTTGCCCTCACTTCGCCGAAGAACCCGACACCGCAGCGGATTTCGTCGACACAAGAAATCGATGCAAGGTCGGTGACGACCGAGTTCAATACTCTGTTCGAGACTCTCACCGCGATTGCGGAGAAGGTCGACCCGGTCAAGCTGAACCTGACGCTGTCCGCGGCCGCGCAGGCCCTGACCGGGCTGGGCGACAAGTTCGGGCAGGCGATCGTGAACGCCAATGCCATCCTTGACGACATAAACCCTCGAATGCCGCAGGTGCGTCACGACATTCAGCAGTTCGCCGCCCTGGCCGACACCTACAACAACGCCGCGCCGGATCTGTTGGACGCGCTGAATCACGCGGTGGTCACCGCGCGCACGCTACACGGGCAGGAAGCCGAGCTGGATTCCGCGTTGCTGGCTGCCGCCGGCATGGGAAACACCGGCGCCGACATCTTCGAGCGCGGCGGTCCCTACCTGCAGCGCGGCATCTCGGACCTGCTCCCCACCGCCCGGCTTTTCGACACCTATAGCCCCGAAATCTTCTGCACGATAAGGAATTACCACGACGCCGAGCCGGCAGCCTATGAGACCACAGGCGGCGGCAACGGGTACGGACTGAAAACCATGACCGAACTGACGTCAGGGCTGGGCGGCATTCTGACGCTGCCCGGGCTGACCGGCACGGTGCTCACCCAAGGCCTGCTGCAGGTGGCCGGGTTGGTCGGCGGGGCGCCGAATCCCTACACCTATCCGGAGAATCTTCCACGGGTGAATGCCCGTGGGGGACCAGGCGGCGCGCCGGGCTGCTGGCAGCCGATCAACCATGATTTCTGGCCGGCGCCGAGCCTGGTGGTCGACACCGGCGCCAGCCTCGCACCGTACAACCACGTGGACACCGGTTCGCCGTACGCACTCGAGTACGTGTGGGGCCGCCAAGTCGGGGACAACACGATCAACCCATGAAAATCACCGGCAGCGCAATCAAACTCGGCACCGTCTCGCTGGTGCTCTTCCTGATCGTCGTGTCGATCTTTGTGGTCTTCGCGCAGATGCGGTTCACCAGCACCAACACCTATTCCGCGGAGTTCAGCAACGGCAGCGGTCTCAAGGACGGCCAGTTCGTGCGCGCCTCCGGAGTGGAGATTGGCAAGGTCAAAGCCGTAAACCTGATCGACGGCGGCAACCGGGTGCGGGTCGACTTCGACGTCGACCGCTCGATTCAGCTGTACCAGTCGACCACCGCCCAGATCCGCTATCTGGACTTGCTCGGCAATCGCTTCATCGAACTCAAACGAGGCATGGGTGACGGCGCAGACCAGATACTGCCGGCAGGCGGATTGATCCCGCTGTCGCGCACCTCACCGGCCCTGGACCTCGATGCCCTGATAGGTGGATTCAAGCCCCTGTTCAAAGCCCTCGAACCGGACAAGGTCAACACCATCGCTTCGGCCATTGTCACCGTCTTCCAGGGGCAGGGCGGGACCATCAACGACATCCTCGACCAGACGGCACAGCTGACCTCGCACCTCGCCGAACGTGACCAGGCGATCGGTGAAGTGGTCAAGAACCTCAACATCGTCCTGGACACCACCGTCAAGCACCGCAAGGAGTTCGACGAAACGGTGGACAACTTCGAAAGGTTGATCACCGGTCTGCAGAACCACGCCGATCCGCTGGCCGCCGGACTGGCCAACATCAGCAACGCCGCCGGGACGGTGTCGGAACTCTTGGCTGACAACCGAGCGCTGTTGCACAAGGAGATCAACTACCTGCAGGCCTTCCAGCAGCCGCTCGTCGATCAGCGTGACCAGCTCAGCGACCTCATCCACAAGACCCCCACCGCGCTCAACCTGATCGGACGCAGCATCGGTCTTTACGGCGACTGGGTGAACTTCTACGTCTGCGACCTCTCGATCCGGTGGAACGGATTGCAGGGCGGCGGCCCGGTTCGCACGGTCCGGATCTGGAATCAGCCCACCGGCAGGTGCACGCCCCAATGAGGACACTCACCGAATTCAACCGCAACCGCGTCGGTCTGATGGGCATCACGGTGCTGGTGCTCGTCGTCCTCGTCGGCCAGAGCTTCACCAGCGTCCCGATGATGTTCGCCGCCCCGGCCTACTACGGGCAGTTCGCCGAGTCGGGTCAATTGAACAAGAACGACAAGGTGCGCATCACCGGTGTCAATGTCGGCAAAGTGGAGAGCATCGACGTCGAGGGCGACCACGTACTCATCAAATTCTCTATCGGCGACCACACCATCGGCACCGAAAGCCGGCTGGCGATCAAGACCGACACCATCCTGGGTAAGAAGGTGCTCGAGATCGAGCCGCGGGGGAGGAAAGTCCTGCGGTCCGGGGGTGTGCTCCCGCTGGGCCAGAGCACCACGCCCTACCAGCTTTACGACGCGAACTTCGACATCGTCAGGGCTGCAACGGGCTGGAACATCGACAGCGTCAAACAATCGCTGAATGTGCTGTCTGAGACCATCGATCAGACCTACCCGCATATCAGTGCCGCGCTCGACGGCGTGGCCAGGTTCTCCGACACTATCGGCAAGCGCGATGACGAGATCAAACATCTGCTCGCGCAGGCCAACAAGGTGGCCAGCGTGCTCGGTGACCGCAGCGAACAGATCAACCGGTTGCTGGTCAACGCGAAGGCGCTGCTGGTCGCGTTCAACGAACGTGGACGAGCCATCGACGCTCTGCTGCAGAACATTTCGGCTGTGGCAGCGCAGATCAAGGGATTCATCAACGACAACCCGAACTTGAACGCGGCGCTGGAGCAGTTGCACACCCTCACCGATGTGCTGGTCCAGCGTAAATACGACCTGGCTCAGACCCTGACTTTCGTCAGCTCCTTCGCGGCATCGCTGGGTGAGTCCGTCGCGTCGGGACCGTATTTCAAGATCGTCCTGTCCAACCTGCTCCCGTTCTGGATGCTGCAGCCGTTCGTCGATGCCGCGTTCAAGAAGCGCGGTCTGGATCCCGAAGAGTTCTGGCGCAGTGCCGGCCTGCCCGCCTTCCGCTTCCCCGACCCCAACGGCACCCGGTTCCCCAACGGCGCGCCGCCACCGGCACCACCGGTACTGGAGGGCACCCCGGAGCATCCGGGACCCGCCGTTCCACCGGGATCGCCATGTTCGTACACCCCAGCGGCCGACGGGCTGCCGCGCCCGTGGAACCCATTGCCCTGCGCGGGGGTTGACGTGGGTCCGTTCGGCGTCAGCTTCCCGGCCCCGCTCGACGTGCAGACCTCGCCACCGAACCCGAACGGGCTGCCCCCGACACCGGGGATTCCGATCGCCGGGCGGCCTGGCGAGCCGCCGCCGGACGTGCCCGGCACTCCGGTGCCGCTGCCGCCCAACGCGCCGCCCGGCGCGCGCACCGAGGGTACGACGGGAGGCCAGAGTTGAGCAGCAATTTCGTTCTCCGCAAGCCGCGTCCGCGGAACGTCATCGCAACGCTGGCCGTAATCGTGGGCCTGGCCGCCGCGTTCGTCGGCTGGCGGCTCTACCAGAAGGTGAGCAACAACACCGTGGTCGCATACCTGCCCACGGCGATCGCTCTCTACTCCGGCGACAAGGTCCAGATCATGGGCGTGCGTGTCGGTTCCATCGACTCCATCGAACCGGCCGGCGACAAGATGAAGGTGACGTTTCACTACGCCAACAAGTACAAGGTGCCCGCCAACGCATCCGCGGTCATTGTGAACCCAACTCTGGTGGCATCCCGCAGCATTCAGCTCGAACCGCCCTACAAGGGTGGCCCGGTCATGACCGATAATGCGGTGATTCCCATCGAGCGCACCCAGGTGCCGACCGAGTGGGATGAACTGCGTGCCAGCGTCGCCAACATCATCGACAAGCTGGGTCCGACACCCGAGCAGCCCAAGGGTCCGTTCGGTGACCTGATCGAGTCTTTTGCCGACGGAGTGGCCGGTAAGGGCAAGCAGTTCAACACGACACTGGACAGCTTGTCTCAGGCGCTCACCGCCCTCAACGAAGGTCGTGGTGACTTCTTCGCGGTAGTGCGCAGCTTGGCGCGGTTCGTCAACGCCCTGCATAAGGACGACAAGCAGTTCGTCGCGCTGAACACCAACCTCGCCCAATTCACCGACAAGCTGACCAGTTCCGACCGCGCGCTTGCCGACGCGATCCAGCAGTTCGACGGGCTGCTCGCCACGCTGCGCCCGTTTCTGACCGAGAACCGTGAGGTGCTCGCCCAAGACATCGGCAACCTGGCCACCGTCACCACCACGCTGGTCCAGCCCGAGCCGCTGAACGGTTTCGAGACCGCCCTGCATGTGCTGCCCACCTTGGAAACCAATCTCAGCCAGATCTACCACCCGTCCCACGGCGCGGTCATGTCGATCCCGGCCATCCCGAACTTCGCCAACCCGATGCAGTTCATGTGCAGCATGATTCAGGCCGGCAGCCGGCTGGGATATCAGGATTCGGCGGAGCTGTGCGCGCAGTACCTGGCGCCGGTGCTCGACGCGATCAAGTTCAACTATCTCCCGGTGGGGTTGAACCTGTTCAGCACGGCCGAGACGCTGCCGAAGGAAGTCGCCTACTCCGAGCCCCGGTTGCAGCCGCCGAACGGCTACAAAGACACCACGGTGCCCGGGATCTGGGTTCCCGACACCCCGTTGTCGCACCGCAACACCCAGCCCGGTTGGGTGGTCGCGCCGGGCATGCAGGGCGCTCAGGTGGGGCCGATCACGGCGGGACTGCTGACCCCGGAGTCGCTGGCTGAACTGATGGGCGGCGCCGACATCGCGCCTCCGCAGTCGGGGCTGCAGACTCCGCCGGGTCCGCCGAACGCCTACGACGAGTACCCGGTATTGCCGCCGATCGGTCTGCAGGCGCCGCAGGTGCCGATCCCGCCGCCGCCACCGGGGCCGGGAGTGCTCCCGGGGCCGGCCGCGCTTCCCAGCACACCGCTGCCCGCCGCTCCCGGACCGCCGCTGCCGGCGGAGGCGGCCGTGGCGACAGGCGCCGGCTCATGAGGACGCATCTGCGGCAGACCCTGGCGTTGTTCGTCGCCGCGCTGACCCTCACTTCGTGCGCGGATTGGCGTGGGGTGGCGAATATTCCGATGCCCGGCGGTCCGGGGTCCGGGTCCGGCTCTTACACCGTCTACGTGCAGATGGCCGACACCCTGGCGCTCAATACCAACAGTCGAATCCGGGTGGCCGATGTGTTCGTCGGCACGGTTCGCGCGATTCAACTGAAGAACTGGATGGCCACCCTGACGCTGCGCCTGGACAAGGGCGTCAAGTTACCCCGGAACGCCACCGCCAAGATCGGGCAGACCAGCCTGCTGGGCTCACAGCACATCGAGCTGGCCGCGCCACCGAATCCGTCTCCCGAGCCGCTGCGGCCGGGAGACACCATCCCACTGAAGAATTCGTCGACCTATCCGACGACCGAGCAGACGCTGGCAAGTCTTGCCATGATCCTGCGCGGGGGCGGAGTGCCGAACGTGGAGGTGTTGCAGAACGAGATCTACGACATCGTGCATGGTCGGGCCAACGAGATCAGGGCCTTCTTGGGAAAGCTCGACACGTTCACCGCCCGGCTCAACGAGCAACGCGACGACATCACCCGGGCGATTGACTCCAGCGACCGGCTGTTGGCCTACGTCGGTCATCGCTCCGACGTGCTGGACCGCGTGCTCACCGAATTCCCGCCGCTGCTCAAGCATTTCGCGGACAAGCAGGACCTGCTGATCAACGCGGTCGACTCGGTGGGGCGGCTCGGCGAGGTTGCCGACCAGTACCTGTCTCCGTCGCGGGGCGATCTGCACCAGGACCTGGTGGCGCTGCAGTGTCCGCTGCGGGAGTTCGGCCGTGCCGCGCCGTATCTGGTCAAGGCGCTCAAGCTGATGCTGGTCCGGCCGTTCGACGTCGACTCCGTGCCCAAGGCATTCCGCGGCGACTACTACAATCTGTCGCTGACACTCGACCTCACCATGAGCGCCGTCGACAACGCGGTCCTCACCGGGACGGGTTTCTCCGGAGCGCTGCGCGCACTCGAGCAATCCTGGGGCCGTGACCCGGAAACGATGATCCCCGACGTCCGGTACACACCGAACCCCAATGACGCTCCCGGCGGACCGCTGGTCGAAAGGGCGGACCGGCAATGCTGACCCGCTTCATCTGGCGCCAGATCTTCTTGTTCACTCTCTTGAGTCTGGCGACCGCATTTGCGTTGGGCTGGTACTACTTACGAATTCCCACCGCAGCGGGCATCGGCCAGTACACGCTGAACGCCAGCCTGCCCACATCCGGTGGCCTGTACCGGACGGCCAATGTGACCTATCGCGGGGAAACCATCGGCACGGTCACCTCCGTCGAGCCCACCGAGAATGGGGTCTTGGTCAGGATGAGCGTCGCCGACCGCTTCCAGATCCCGATCGACGCGTCGGCGAACGTGCGTTCCATGTCGGCGGTCGGCGAGCAGTATCTGGACCTGGTGTCGTCGGGGAATCCGGGCAGATATTTCGGACCGGGGCAGACCATCACCAAAGGCAGCGTGCCCTCAGAGATCGGTCCGGCGCTGGACGCGGCCAACCGCGGGCTGGCTGCCCTTCCCGCTGGCAAGATCCCGGCGTTACTTGACGAAACAGCCCAAGCCGTAGGTGGATTGGGCCCCGCGCTACAACGGCTCGTCGATGCGACGCAGGCGCTCGCCGGCGACTTCAAGGCCAACATCGTCGATATCGACGACATCATCCAGAATTCTGGGCCCGTGATCGACAGTCAGGTCGAGTCGGGTGACGCGATCGGGCGCTGGTCGCACAACCTGGACACGCTGGCCGCACAGGCCGCAGAAAATGACCCGCACGTGCGAAGCATCCTGAACCAGGCGACGCCGACCACCGATCTGGTCGACGCGGTGTTCAACGACGTGCGCGAGTCCCTGCCGCAGACGCTGGCGAACCTGGAGATCGTGCTGGAAATGCTCAAGCGCTACCACAAGGGCGTGGAGCAGCTCCTGGTCGCCTATCCGCAAGGTGCGTCCGAAGGTCAGACGGTGACGTCGGCGTTTCCCGGCTTCGCCTCACTCGGAACGCATTTGACGATCAACCAACCGCCGCCGTGTCTGACCGGCTTCCTGCCGGCGCCGCAGTGGCGGTCGCCGGCGGACACCAGCCTGGCGCCGATGCCGTCGGGAACGTATTGCAAGATCCCCCAGGACACACCGGCCAACGCCGTGCGGGGAGCGCGGAACCTGCCCTGCGTCGATGTGCCCGGTAAACGCGCCGCCACGCCGCGGGAGTGCCGCGACTCCAAACCCTATGAGCCGATGGGCACCAACCCCTGGTACGGCGACCCGAACCAGATTCTGACCTGTCCTGCGGCCGCGGCCCGCTGCGACCAGCCGGTGAAGCCGGGTCAGGTGATACCCGCGCCGTCGATCAACAACGGTATGAATCCGGCCCCCGCCGACCGGGTGCCCGGCAGCCCCCCGCCGGTCAGTGACCCGCTGTCGCGGCCGCATTCGGGAAACGTCGTGTGCAACGGTCAGCAGCCCAACCCTTGCGTCTACACCGGGAACGAGCCGCCGGTCGCCGTATACAGCCCACAGCGCGGTGAACTGGTCGGGCCCGACGGAGTCAAGTATGCCGTGGAGAACTCCACCAGGACCGGGGACGACGGCTGGCAGGGCATGCTGTCGCCACACAACTGATTGACACTGACCGCACGTACAGTCATATAATGATTGGGTGACCCGCGGCCGCATCGGTCGTGCGCGACGATCGGAGCGAAATGCCGGAAGTGATTGGCCTGGGCCAACTCCGGAGTGACGCCTGCACCTACCTCGAGCGGGTCGCCGCCGGCGAGACGCTCGACGTTGTCCGGCGCGGCAAATTGGTGGCACAGATTGTGCCGGTTGGTGATTGGCGGGCGGCGCCGTTACCGGCCCGGTCGGTCAAGACCGAGGACCCGGGTTGGGTCGGCCTGGATGAACTGCGGACGCGCGCTGGGCGGTGCTTCGACCGGGTTGCGGCAGGGGAGACGTTGTACGTGGTCCGCGCCGGCCGGATCTTGGCACGGATAGTGGGGACCGGCGCTGCGGCCACCAGCGCGGCGGACGCCGGTCAGCGCGTCGAACTCGACGAACTGCGCAACCGCGCGGGCCGCTACATCGATCGGGTCGCGGCTGGGCAGACCATCGAGGTCAGTCGGGGCGGCAAGGTCGTCGCGCGGATCGTGTCGGTCGCGTAACCGGCTTCCTCGCGCCCAGAGGTTTAATCTCGCTCCACCACGGGTAACGGTGATCGCATCGAAAAGGTGAACGCCAGCTCGTAACGTACGCGGTCGGTGACATGAGGCGATCAATATTCGTGCGAGATTTGGGGGAACTGATGCAGATGAAGCGTGTCACCCGAGCCACCTGCTCGGCCCTGGCGGTTGCCGCACTGTCCGGACTGGCCGCGCCGCCGGCTTCCGCCGACTCGAGCACCGTGCTCTTCGAGGCGTTGGGGACGGGCACCGCCACGACGATCGACACGGACCCGGCGATCGATCGCGTGTACAACGCGCCATTGCCCTGGAGCCGGACGATCCAGGCCGGTCCTGATGTCGCCCTGTTCCAGGTGGTGGTCGTCGGGTCGGGCACGACCAGCCCCGGCTGCCGCATCACCGTCGGCGGCCATGTGGTTGCCGAGCAGCCGGTCGGTGGTTCGGCGCACTGCATCTACTCGCGCTGACCCGGGCGGGCCCGTCGTCCAAAGTCCGGTCGCGGCAGCGGTCTTCGGTGCCGTGAAGATTGACTATGTCAAGTAATGTAGGGGCGTGACGACCGCATCGAAACGCGACACGCTCGATTCGATCAGTGCGACGATGTCGCGGATCATGCGCCTCAGTGGCAGTCGGTCGATGTTCAAGCGTCAGGCGGCGGCCGCCGCGGTGGAGCTATCGCAGCCGTCGTACATGTTGCTGCGCGTGCTGACCGACGAGGGCCCTATGCCGATGGGTCAGCTGGCCCGCCTGGCGCACATGGATCTGGGCATGGCCGCACGCCGGGTGCAGAGCCTGCAGGACGACGGGATGGTCCTGCGACAGTCCGATTCCGGGGATGCCCGCAAGACCTTGGTCGACGCCACCGCCGCGGGTAAACGGGCCGCGGCCGCCCTGCAGGACGTGCGACGTGACCACCTGCAACGGGCGCTGGCGCAGTGGTCGTCCGCCGATCTGCGCCAGTTCGACCGACTGCTGGAGCGTTTTCTCACCGACACCACGGTGACCTCATTCGACTGACCGCGGACCCCGGCGCATTTCCCGGATGCAGCGGGCCAGCGGTTCGTCATCCGTGCCGGCGGGCGGTGGCAGCACCAGGCCGTCGGCGATGTCACCGTATCTGCCCCAAAGCAATTGGGGGAGCTCGTCATACCGGCCCCGGACCACGAGCGCGTCCAGGACCGTGTCGTCCAGTACGGCGGACAACTCATCCCAGCGTTGGTCACGGGTCAGGGTGCGCAACCGATCCGGCAACGACGTCCAGCCGCGCCTCTTCAGCGCCCCGGCATACGCCGGCGTCGACAGCAGGAAAGCCAACATGCGACGTTGCCGTTCCCACTGCGCCGCCACCTCGTCATCGGTGCGGCCGGTGGCGATGGCGGTGGATACGACGAGTTGTGGCGCTTCGCCCCGGCCGGCCGCAGCGGCACCCCGCTGCAACCCCGGCTTGACGACATCGCGCAGGTATTCCGGATCGGAATTGGTGGAATGCGTGACTACGCCGTGCGCCACCCGGCCGGCCAGCTCGCACATGCCGGCGTTGACCGCGCCCAGCCAGATCGGAGGTGGCGTGATGTCGCAGGGGCCCGGGTTGAAGTAGGGCTGCAGGCGGGTCAACCGGTAGCTGTCCCCGGTGTAGTCGATCGGGCCGCCGCTGCCGAAGGCGGCGAACAACGCCTGCAACGCCTCGACGTACTCCCGCATCCGCGCTTGCGGCTCTGACCACGGCATACCGAACCGGTCTTCGATGTTCTGTCTGATCTGGCTGCCGAGCCCCAATTCGAATCGCCCACCCGAGAGCAGCGCCAGATCCCATGCGGCATAGGCGGTCAGCGTGGGACTGCGGACGAACGCCAGCGTGACCGCGGTGCGGATTCTCAGCCGGGTGGTGTGCTCGGCGGCCAGCGCCGCGACGGTCAGTGAGTCGTGGATCGTCTCGGCGATGTGGACGCCGTCGAAACCCAGCCGTTCCACCCGGCGGACGTACGCGCCGACCTCGGACAGCGGCAGCTCGGGAGTCATCGCGGCAAGCACCTGCATGGCAGCACCCTAACCCAGGACTGTTCGAGAGGTATTTGACATAGTCAAATACTTCGGCCTACGCTCCCGACTAAAGACGATGTGGGTGAGGGAATCTCATGAGCGGGTCGCGTTTCTACTTCGACTGGTCCAACTTCGCCACCATGTTGCGGTTGCTGCGCGACGATCCCGCGACGCCGCGTAAGCGGTATCTGACATTCCTGGTGGCCATACCGATGGTCGCGGCGTTTCACGCGATCTGCTTCGCGCTCGACCCGCTGCTCTTTCCGTCGCTGCGGCGCACCGAAGTTCGCGCACCCACGTTCAGCGTGGGTCACGCTCGCAGTGGCACCACCTACCTGCACCGGCTGATGGCCGCCGACCCGCAATTCAGTTATGCCTTGATGTACGAGCTGTTCTTCCCGTCGCTGCTGCAGAAGCGCTTGCTGCGCCTGCTGCTGCGCGTCGATGCCAGGTTCGGCCGACCGTTGCGACGGCGCCTGGACGCCGTCGAAGAGAAGATGTTCGCCCAGACCGACGACATGCACAAGACCGGCTTCTTCGTTCCCGAGGAGGACGACTTCTTGTTGACCTGGTCGCTGAGTTCAGGGTTCTGGATCGTGATGTTTCCCTACATGGGCGAGCTGGACTTCTACCACGTGGACCGGTGGCCCGCGCGCAAGCGGCGTCGATTGATGACGTTCTACCGCGAATGCGTGCGCCGCCAACTGGCGCTCAACGGTGGCGCTGTGCACCTGAGCAAGAACCCCACCTTCTGCGGCCGGGTGGAGGCCTTGATCGAGACCTTCCCCGACGCGAGATTCATTGTGCCGATGCGCAATCCGTACGAGACGATTCCCAGCCTGCTGAAGATGATGCAAACCGAGTGGCGATTACGCGGCCGCGACGAGCGGCTGATCGAGCACTCCCTGCGGGTACTCGCCGGCCAGTCGATCCACTCCTACACCCACCCGCTGGAGGTGCTGGCCAGACATCCGGAGGTGCGTTCGGCCGTGGTGGACTACCGCGAGTTGGTGGCGGATCCCGCGGCCACGATGCGGCGGGTGTATGACGAACTGGGACTGCACCTCGGGTCGAGGGCGGCAGCCGAGTTCGAGGCGGCCGGCCGCCGCCACGGCCACGAGACGGCGCACCGTTACAGTCTCGCCGAGTTCGGTCTGGGCCCGGACGCCATCAGGGCACCGCTCGCGCCGATGTTCGACGAATTCGGCTGGGAAGTCGAGGAAAAGGGCAGGACACATGTCAGTTGACCAGACTCGGGCGGAGCTGCGCGCGGCCTGGATGGACATGATCGACACGCTCAACCGGGCTCGTGACTACGTCGATTCGCCGGCATTGCACGCGCCGCCGCCGACCGAGCAGGGGCTGGCCGAGGGCCACCGTTACCTACTCGGTTTTCTGTTCAGCTCGATCGAGCGAGCCTGCTTGGAGGATCCGGAGTTCCCCTACTTCCGGCGCGCCATCCAACCGCAGGACAAGGCCACTATCGACAACGCCGACGCGCTGTACCTGTCGGCGCGGATCGACGGCACCCAGAGCTACCGGATCACCGGACGCTTCGCCGACCACCGGCACTGGAATGGTGCCGCGCGGGCGAGGGGGCCGGTGGCGCCGCAGTACGTCGTCTTCGAAGCGCACACCGTCTACGCCGGCGACACCGGCAGCCTGATGGAGCTGGCGCCCGGCGGACGGGCGGTGACCGGCCTGCTGGACAGTACCGACCTTGCCGTGGATCCAGACGGGCGGTTCGAAATCCTCTGCGCGCCAGAGCGTCCCGCCGATTATGCCGGCAACTTCATAGCCACCGCCAAGGACGGCGGGCACACCGCCGCTTATCTGATCGTGCGGGTGCTGTTCGGTGATTGGGCCAACGAGGTGTCACCCGAGTTGCGTATCGTGCGGATCGGACGGCGGGGGCGGCACCCGTCGCCCGTCGACCCCGACAGCACGGCCGCCGCGGTCCGGCGCGTCGGCGAACTCGTCGAGCACCAGATGCGGTTCTGGAACGAGTTCTACGACATCGTCCTGGAATCCAACGGCGACAAGAACGGCGACGGTGTCACCTTCATGCCGCACAACGCGCTCAACGAGCCGGCGGCGGCCAATCTGGCCTCGGGCGGCGGCCAGAGCACCAACGTCTACTCCGGCGGCGTCTTCGAACTCGACGCCGACCAGGCGCTGGTGGTGGAGGTCAGCGTTCCGGTCGAACCGGCCTATCTCGGCTTCCACCTGTCCAACGTCTGGGGGGAGTCGCTGGACTACGGCAATCATGTCAGCAGCCTCAACGGCTTCCAGACGGTGATGGACCCCGATGGAGTGCGGCGCTACGTCATCGCACACCGCGATCCGGGTGTGCCGAACTGGCTGGACACCGTAGGCCACCGCACCGGGTTTCTCGCCGTGCGCTGGACCTATCCGAAGCCGCCGGAGCGGATGCCGGCCACGGCCGTGCGCAAGGTTTCGCTCTGCGAGGTGCGGGACCTGTTGCCGCCCGGCACCGCCGCGGTGAGCCCCGAGCAGCGCGCGGAGCAAATCGAGAGCAGGCAGCAGCACGTAGCCCGCCGCTACCGGCAGTACTGAATACGCAAAACGGTAGGGCCAGGATGCGAAAAACCTGCTGTGATGGACGGGTAGCTGAACCCACGCGACTCGGGACGTCCTCATGTACAACTACCCGCCTCCGGGATACCCGCCCCCGCCCTACGGATCCCCGGCGCCGGTCCCACGAAGACTGTTGTGGCCATGGGTGCTCGGCGGCGTTGCCCTGCTTGTCGTCGTGATGCTGGGGGTCGTGGTCGTAGTGCTGATGAAGCCGTCGAGCGAGGACAAGCGCCGGGCTGTCACCATGACATACCAGGTCCAGGGCACGGCCAAGACGGCGCGCGTGTCGTATACCGGACCCACTGACAGCGACGAAAACCACGAAGTTTCGCTGCCCTGGTCGATCGAGGTGGTCGTCGGGAAAACTGTCGTGATGGCGGGGGTGACGGTGACGACTCTTGAATCGGGGGCCACCGTCGAGTGTCGGGTGCTGGCCAACGGCAAGCAGGTGGCGCACAACGGCCCGTCGCCGATGATCGCCGGATGCCTGGGTGAGACCGGAAATCCGTGGCCGACACCGACCAGAAGCAGGTACCGCAACTGATCCGGTGCGCATCACTCCGGCAGCCCGGCCATAGACTGACCCGTTGTGGGCATGCTTTTTGGCTTTGCGCCGTGGATCGTCTACTGGGTCCTGGTCGGTAACGTCCCGTTTGCCACGGCCGTATCGATCGCGCTGCTGATGGCCGTTGCAGTCTTCGCCGTCGGGCGCACCACTGGAAAACCCGGACACACGCTTGAAATCGGGGCTGTCGCAACGTTTGTGGTGCTGGCCGTGCTGACCTTTGTGTTCAGCGACGAGTTCATGTCGCGCTGGATCCAACCGCTGAGCAATCTGGGGATTTTCCTGGTGGCGCTGGTCGGCGTGCTGGTCGGCAAACCGTTCGTGCGTGAGTTCGCCGCCGCCGAGCAACCCCCCGACGTCGTCAAGACCGACCTGTTCGCACGGGTCACCACGACACTGACCTGGGTCTGGGTCGCCGCCTTCGCCGGGATGACCATCTCGTCGACCATCCCCGCGATCGTGGAGAGTGACGCCACGATCCTGGACACCAAGACCCCGCTGTCGTTCATCTGCTACTGGGTCATCCCGTTCTCGCTGCTCGGCGCGGCCGCCCTGGCATCGCGCTTCCTGCCGGAGAAAATGCTGGCCGGCATCGACGACGCCGCGCGGGAGACCTCTTTCGTGGCCTACGACGAGGCCACCATCGACGAGCTGTACTACCTGGCTCAGGAACACGCCAACCGGGAAGTCGGACCGGGCAAGGAGGCCTACAACGTGAAGGTGGGCGGCATGGGCACCCCACTGACCGGCGACGAGTCACGAAAATCGTGGCCGTCGACCTACAAGGTGAGAGACAAGAAGCATTAGCGGCGCGCGGCCGGCGTACACCGGGTTGTCAACTTGGCTTGCTAAGTAATGCGGATGGCATACACAACGAAAACCGTCGCCTTGTTCGCCACGCTGCTGGTCACCGTCGCGGGCTGCGCATCCAGTGCCAAGCCGTCGCTGCCGGCGGCCACGGGCAAGGCCGAGTTCAGCGCGTCGGCCGGCAAACCGCTCACCATCACCCCGGACCGCATGTTGGCCGCGACCGGCGGTGTCACGCCTGTGGCGTTCGGCAAGCCCGCCCACGGCAAGATCGGCTACGGACCCAAAGGGGTGGTGGTCTACACCCCCGACGCCGGTTTCCGCGGCAACGACGAGTTGTCGGTCACCGTCAGTCGCACCGTCAAGCTCTTCACCGAGGACCAACTACCCCTGGCCACCATGGGTGGCGTCGACATTCAGGCCAGCGCGCACGGCTCCGGCATCGCCCCGGTGCCCGGCAGCAGCGACGAGATCTACGGGCTCACCGACCGCGGCCCCAACGTCGAAGGACGCACGCCGAACGAAGTCGTCTTCCCGGTCCCGGAATATCACCCGCACATCGCCAAGCTCAAGCTGGCCGACGGCGTGGCCACGGTGGAACGGACCATCCTGTTGCAGGGACCTGACGGCCACCCGCTGGAAGGCCTGCTCGACCCCCGGGCGAGCGCTGGTGAGACCATGGTCGACCTCAACGGCGTGCCACTGCCGCCTGCGGACTACGGCGTGGATCCCGAGGGACTGGTCGCGACACTGGACGGCAACTTCTGGGTGTCCGACGAGTACGGCCCATCCATCATCCACTTCGACGCGAACGGCAAAGAGCTGGAACGGCTTTCGCCCTACGACGACACCCTGCCGCGAGAGCTCTCGCTGCACGCCCCCAACCAGGGCCTGGAGGGGCTGACGATCACCCCGGACGGCAACACCTTGGTGGCCGTCATGCAGTCGGCGCTGCAGACGCCGGGTTTGCCGGGTCCGGGCAAATCCGTCCCGATCACCCGCATCGTCACCGTCAATCTGGTCAACCGCAATATCATGCACGAATACGTCTACCCGCTGGCCAACCCGCAGGACTCGAAGGTCGGGATCTCGGAGATCACCGCGCTGAGCGCAACCACGTTCCTGGTCGACGAGCGCAACAGCAAGAACCCGCCGAACGGGAACGTGAAGATCTACCTGGCCGACATCGCCGCCGCCACCGACGTGGGGCCGAACTCGACGGTGCCCGACGCCACGTACGACGCCGCCGCCGGCGGATTGCTGGTGAACAAGATGCCGATCGAGACGCTGGTGGGTGTCAGTACCGACGCCGAGGCGCTGGCCAAACTCAAGGCTGCCGGAATCACCGCCGCCACCAAGACACTGCAGCTGGATGTCTCAGCGCTGCTGCGCTCCCTGTCGCCCAACGGCGACTTCTTCGGACACGACAAGATCGAGGGCATCACCACCCGCGACGGCGGGAAGACGCTGATGCTGGCCAACGACAGCGACTTCGGTTTGGCCGGGCTGGCGTCGGACACCCCGCCGTTTCGGCTCAAGCCCAAGGTGCTGCCCAACGGAACCCAGGACAGTGGTGAGATTCTGGTGGTCGACACCGATCGACTGCCCGCCAAGACCGAGAAGATGACAGTGGCCATCAAAGTCGGCTGAGCGCAGCTAACCGGTGGGCCGCAGCAGGAAGATCCGGATTTCGCGAGGCGCACACTTCGTGCGGTAGGTCTCGAAGCCCGCGTAGTAGTCGACGGCGTTGGCCCACGCCGCGGCCCGGGCGTCACCGGTAAGTAGCTCGGCGCGGTACTGCCTTGGCGGGCCGACGAATTCGACCGTGCACTCCGGGTGCTCGAGCAGGTTGGCGCTCCAGGCCGGGTGGGCTGGGCGCCCGTAATTCGACCCGATCGCCAACAAACCACCGTCGGCAGCGAAGAGCGCCAACGGATGCGTGCGCGGCCGTCCGGACTTTGCTCCGGTACTGGTGACCAGCCCGACCTTGTCGATCCCCGCCGAGCTCACGCGGCCGTTGGTGCGGGGGATCACCACTTTGTCGAGCGACGGAGCCACGTGCAACATGAACTGGTAGCCGACCCTGGTCATGGCGAAGCGCTCGAACAGAGCCTCGCCGAGCCGCAACCGTCGCCCGCGCATCGGGCTTTCCCGCCGAAGTGACACGCTTCAGAGCGTATCCGCACGGGTGGCAAGCTGAAACGGTGAATGCCTACAGTTCAGACGCGATCCAGGCGGAGACGATCGGCATCACCGGTCACGATGGTGACCAGATCGAGGCATACCGGGCGATGCCGCTGGCCGCAGGTTCCCGCGGTGCCGTGGTGTGGATCCACCACATGCCCGGATACGAGCGGGAGACAAAGGAATTCGTGCGGCGCCTGGCGGTCGCCGGCTACCACATGGTGGCGCCCAACCTGTACTCCCGAGAAGCACCCGGCGCCGCACCCGACGACGCTGCGGCGGCCGTCCGCGCGGCCGGCGGTGTGCCCGATGAACGGTTGGTGGGCGATGTCGCCGGGGCCGTCGAGCAGCTGCGGTCGTTGCCCGGCGCCAACGGAAAGTTCGGCGTGATCGGACACTGCTCCGGCGGACGGAACGCCTACCTCGCGGCCTGCTCGTTGCCTTCGATGCCGCGGTGGACGGCTGGCGCCGCATCGACGCGTTCTTCGCCACTCACTTGAAAGGCTAGCCATGTGTACGTATCTCACCGAACACGTTCAGATCGACGGCAGCGGCAAGGGTGCGACGGCATGGTTCGGGGCCAGCCGCGCGACGGTGTACGTCGACAATCCCGTGCATGCGCAGTACGGCCACACCGTCAACATCGACGTCATCAATCCAGAGCTGGGGCCGTCCGCCCGGGTCGCGTTGGAACTGACCGAGGAGAGCGCCCTGGCACTGGCTGACGCAATCCGCCGGGCCAATCACCATGCGCCCGCGGGCTTGGCGTCCAAGAACCAGTAGGAGTACCCGTGAGCACCGAACATGACTTCCCCCAAATGGCCGCGGCGCGAGGACGAATCGAGCCCGCGCCGCGCCGGGTACGCGGCTACCTCGGTGCCGAGCTGGTGTTCGACACCACCGCGGCGCGCTATGTGTGGGAATTCCCTTACTACCCGGCGTACTACATCCCGCTGACCGACGTGCGCACCGAGTTTCTCAGCGACGAGAATCATCCGCAGCGGGTTCAGCTGGGACCGTCGCGGCTGTACTCCCTGGTGGGCGCCGGGCAGACGCACTCGTCCGCCGCGCGGGTCTTCGACGCCGAAAGTGACAGCCCCGTGGCGGGTCTGGTGCGATTCGACTGGGATCCGCTGCGCTGGCTGGAAGAGGACGAGCAGATCTACGGTCACCCGCGCAATCCGTACGCACGTGTCGATGCCCTGCGCTCGCACCGGCACGTCCGGGTGGAACTGGACGGCGTCGTGCTCGCCGACACCCGATCGCCGGTGCTGCTTTTCGAAACCGGTTTACCCACAAGGTATTACATCGACCCCAGCGATGTCGCAGTCGAGCACCTGGAACCGACGTCCACGCAGACGCTGTGCCCCTACAAAGGGGTGACTTCGGGTTACTGGTCGGTGCGGGTGGGCCAGACCGTGCACCCGGATCTGGCCTGGACATACCATTACCCGCTTCCCGCCGTCGCCCCGATTGCCGGGTTGGTGGCCTTCTACAACGAGAAGCTCGACATCGTCGTCGACGGCGCGGCGCTGGCGCGGCCGCGCACGCAGTTCAGCTAAGACCGACCAGGCCAGGCGCGATCACGGAGCAGTCGTAGGCCGTTGAGGCCCACGAGCACCGTCGACCCTTCGTGGCCGGCCACCCCCAGCGGTAGCGGGAGATGGCCGACCAGGTCCCAGGTGACCAGGACGACGACGAAGGTCGTGGCGATCAGCAGGTTGGCGGCGACCACGCGGCGAGCCCGGCGGGCCAGCGCGACGACGGCCGGCAGCGCCGCCAGGTCGTCGCGGGTTATCACCGCGTCGGCGGTTTCCAGCGCGAGGTCGGACCCGGAGCGGCCCATAGCGACCGCAACGTGCGCGGCGGCCATTGCGGGGGCGTCGTTGACACCGTCGCCGACGAACAAGACCCTGGATCCGTCGGATTCCAAGCCGCGCACGACGCCGACTTTGCCCTCGGGCAGCAGGTTGGCACGGACATCGGTGATCCCCACCTCGCCGGCGAGCCGTCCGGCGGCCTGCGGGTTGTCTCCGGTGACCAGTAACGGCGTTGTGCCGATAAGGGATTCGAGGTTGGCGACGGCACTGGTAGCCTCGTCACGCCGGTGATCGGTCAGCCCCAGCACCCCGGCCCGGGCGCCGTCGACGACCACGATCACCGCGGTGTGGCCGGACTGCTCGAACTGCCCGACCGTCTCGTCGCGGTACTCGCCGAGCAGCGCCGGACTGCCCACCTCGACCGTATGGTCACCGATCCGCGCACGGACGCCGCGTCCCGGCGTGGACGCAAACTCTACGGCCGGCTGTATTGCGACGCCCGCGTCGCGGGCAGCGGCGACGATGGCACGGGCCAACGGGTGTTCCGAGGGGTTCTCTGCGGACGCGGCCAGCGACAGCAGTGTCGTGTCGGCGAAGCCGTTGTCCGAGTGGATTCGGGTGAGCCGTGGGGCCCCCGCGGTCAGGGTGCCGGTCTTGTCGAACGCGACGTGGGTGACACCGGCGAGTTTTTCCAGGACCACGGCCGACTTCACCAGCACGCCGTGGCGGCCGGCATTGGCGATCGCCGCCAACAGTGGCGGCATCGTGGACAGCACCAGGGCACAGGGGGAGGCCACGATCATGAACGTCATCGCGCGCAGCAGCGACGATCGCAGATCGCCGCCGGCCAACACGGGGACGACCAGCAGGGCGACGGTCGCGGCCACCATGATCACCGAATAGCGTTGCTCGACCTTTTCGATGAACAGCTGCGTGCGGGCCTTGCTCGCGCTGGCCTCGGTGACCATCGCGGCGATGCGGCTGATGACCGTGTCGGCGCTGGGGCGAACCACTCGGACGCGCAGCGTGCCGGTGCCGTTGACGGTGCCGGCGAAGACCTCGTCACCGGCCGCCTTGGCGACCGGCAGGGGTTCCCCGGTGATGCTGGCCTGATCGACCTCGCTGGCCCCGTCGAGCACCACGCCGTCGCCGCCGATGCGCTCACCGGGCCGGATCAGCAACACGTCGCCGACCGCCAGTAGCGCAGTGTCCACCACTTCCTCGTCGTCGAGACCGCGGACCCGGACGGCGGTTTCGGGGGTCAGCCCGAGCAGTCCGCGCACCGAGTCTTCGGTGCGTCGGGTCGCGACCGCCTCTAGCGCCCCGGAGGTCGCGAAGATGACGATCAGCAGCGCGCCGTCGAAGACCTGGCCGATCGCGGCCGCTCCGACCGCGGCCATGACCATCAGCAGATCGACGTCCAGGATCGTGCTCCGCAACGCCTGCAGGCCGGCGAGGCCCGGCTGCCACCCGCCGGCGGCGTAGCAGGCCAGATACAGCCCCCAGGACAGCCAACCGGGAACACCAGCGAGCTGGCCGATCAGCCCCAGCGTGAAGAGCGTGGTCGCCACCAGCGCCCACCGGACTTCGGGGAGCTCGCGATACGTCGCCGGCGCCCCGGGGGCCGGCGCTCCGGAGGCTTGGCGGACAGCGGTTGCGGGCACGTCCACACTATAGCTGCGTATGTGTGAATATATGCAAGTGCGATTACAGATGGATGCGTGATTGCACAGGTCAGCGGTATGCTCGGGGTCGTGCACACGTCAATCGCTGGCTTCTCCATGCCTTCTGAGGAGCAGGTGTCGCGTGCCGCGGAAACCTTCCGCATGCTCAGCGATCCCACGCGAGTGAAGGTCCTGTGGGCGCTGCTACAAGGTGAGACGTCGGTGGCCTGTTTGGCCGAACTCGCCCAGGTGGCTCCCACGGTCGTCAGCCAGCACCTGGCGAAATTGCGGCTTGCCGGGCTGGTGAAAACGCGCCGCGAAGGAACCTTCGTCTACTACTCGCCGGCCGATCAGGACATTCTGCGCGTGCTCAGGCAGGCCCTGGGTGGCGCAGAGGCCACCCAGTCGATCACCTAGCGGAGTGTCGAATTCGCGGCGACACGCGGTGGCAGCGGGTGTGATATTTGCCTCGTTGTGGGGCTGATAATAAGAATTTCTTACCCAGGTGGTTCGCCGAACGGACAAGAATCGTTAACCACTGTATCGTAACTGCAGCTCAACAGCGTGGGTTGGTTTGCTAGAGCATGCTTGCCGAGCCATTCGTGTCGACCTTCCTGAGCGTATACTGAGGCGTTCGCGTGATGTAGGTAACAGCCGCGAAATTGAATTCTAATTAAGTGCAATTCGGCCGCTAGAATGGCCGTTAAACATGTCGAAGCAGCCCTTTTGGTGCTGTTATGCGTTTTATCGGATGTCGGCGTCGCACTTAGCCGCGCGATGCTTGGCATCCCATCCGGAGAGTCGACGAACAGAGCAAAGGCGGTGCCAGCGTGAGCTTCGAAAGCAAGGCGAACGGCCGGGAGTCAGAGGCCCTCGAGCTCGGTGAATTCGGGGCGAACCCGGTTGCCATCCAGATCCCGCTGCACATGGGGCCCATCGGTGACGTCGCCGTCAGCCCGGACGGCAAGCGATTGCTGGCGACCAACTACGGCAGCGACAGCGTCTCGGTGATCGACATCCAGACCTGCCGGGTGGTGGACACCATCGACGGCCTCGACGAACCGTTCGCGATCGCTGCCGACGACGCCGACCGTGCCTACGTGAGCACCGTTTCCCCGGCGTCCGACGCGATCGAGGTCATCGACCTGGCCACCAACACCGTCGTCGCCTCCCATCGGGTTGCGCTCAGCGTCAGCGACCTGACCGTGAGTGCGGACGGCAAGCGCGTCTATATCAGCCGCAACGGTGCTCGGGCGGCCGATGTCGCCGCCCTGGACATCGCCACCGGCCGGATGCAGATCGTCGACATCGCGACCACCGCCGGCACCACCACGGAATCCTTGCGGGTCAGTCCCGACGGCGGACGGTTGTACGTCGGCGTCAACGGCCCCTCCGGAGGTCAGCTGATCGTCATCGACACCGGCCTGAATCCGCACGAGCCCACCGGACGCGCCCGTTGGCGGCGCAAGGGCGCCAAGAACGCCAAGAACACCCAAGCCTCGGCCAAGGCGACGCCGCAGCTCACCTCCCCGTCGGTGATCGGCACCATCGAGATCGGCCTGGCCATCCGCGATGTCGCCGTCAGCCCCGATGGTGGTCTGGTCTACGTGGCCAGCAGCGGCCCCGAAGCCGCCGTGATCGACGTCGTCGACGCGCGTACCAACAAGATCACCGGCACTCGCAAGATCGCCGAGGTCACCGGCCTGGTCACCCGCCTCACCCTCAGCGGTGACGGTGACCGCGCGTACCTGGTCAGCAATGACAGCGTCACCATGCTGTGCACACTGACCCAGGACGTCGTCGACACCATCGAAGTGGCCGGCCAGCCGTCCTGCGTGGTCGAGAGCCGCGATGGCGAATACCTGTACATCGCCGACTATTCCGGTGCCGTCACCGTGGTGCCGGTCGCGGTGAACGCCGAGACGCGGATGGAGCAGGCGGCACTCGAGAGCAAGCGGTCGGTCGACCTGTTCGTCCCCGACTTGCTGCAGTACGACGCGGCTCTCGTCTGACGCGGATCGCGGGCCGGGTCCCGTCGGCCCGGCGTTCGTTATCCCGTGGCGCGGCGATAGCATTCGGCCACGGGAAACGACAGGCGGTGCTGCGCCGAGACGCGTGAGGCGGTACATCGATGTACAGCACGATGCAGGAATTTCCGCTGACGATCACCGCGATCATGCGGCACGGCTGCGGCGTTCACGGACTGCGCGAGGTCATCACCGCCACCGGTGACGGCTACCGGCGCACCACGTATCGCGAACTGGGAGCACAGGCCGCGCAACTCGCCAACGCATTGCACCGCCTCGGCGTCACCGGTGATCAGCGGGTCGCCACCTTCATGTGGAACAACGCCGAACATCTGGCGACCTACCTGGCGGTTCCCTCGATGGGGGCCGTCCTGCATACCCTCAACATCCGGCTGTTCCCCCACCAGATCGCCTATGTGGCCAATGAAGCCGAGGACCAGGTGGTGCTGGTCGACGTGTCGCTGGCCAAGCTGCTCGGCCCGGTGCTGCCCGAACTCGAGACCGTGCACACCGTGGTCGCGGTCGGCGACGGGGACGTCACGCCGCTACAGGAGTCCGGCAAGACGGTGGTGCGCTACCACGAGCTAATCGAGGGCGAGTCGACCGACTTCGACTGGCCGACGATCGACGAGAATTCCGCGGCCGCCATGTGTTACACCAGCGGCACCACCGGAAACCCAAAAGGCGTTGTCTACAGCCATCGTTCGAGCTTCCTGCACTCGATGGCCGCCTGCACCGTCAACGGCATCGGGGTGGGCTCGAGTGATCGGGTGCTGCCGATCGTGCCGATGTTTCACGCCAACGCCTGGGGGCTGCCGTACGCGGCGTTGATGGCCGGAGCGGATCTGGTGCTGCCCGACCGCCATCTGGACGCCCGTTCGCTGATCGACATGGTGGAGACGCTGTGTCCCACGCGGGCCGGGGCGGTGCCGACCATCTGGAACGACGTCATGCACCACCTGGAAAAGGAACCGGGACACGACATGTCCTCGCTGAAGATGGTCGCCTGCGGGGGCTCGGCCGTTCCGGAATCGCTGATGCGCACCTTCGAGGACAAACACGGCGTCCAGATCCGGCAGTTGTGGGGGATGACGGAGACCTCGCCACTGGCCACCATGGCCTGGCCGCCGCCGGGCACCCCGGACGACCGGCACTGGGCGTTCCGGGTGACCCAGGGGCAGCCGGTGTGCGGCGTGGAGACCCGGATCGTCGACGACGACGGCAAGGTGTTGCCCAACGACGGCAAAGCCGTGGGCGAGGTGGAGGTTCGCGGTCCGTGGATCACCGGCGCGTACTACAAGGGTTACGACGAGTCCAAGTTCGATTCCGGGTGGCTGCGCACCGGTGATGTGGGTCGCATCGACGAACAGGGGTTCGTCACGCTGACCGACCGCGCCAAGGACGTCATCAAGTCCGGCGGCGAATGGATCTCCTCCGTGGAGTTGGAGAATTGCCTGATCGGCCATCCCGACGTGGTCGAGGCCGCCGTCGTCGGCGTGCCCGACGAGCGCTGGGACGAACGGCCGCTGGCCGTCGTCGTCGCCCGGGAGGGGGCCGACGTCAAACCGTCCGAGTTGCGGAAATTTCTGAGCGACAAGGTGGTTCGCTGGTGGTTGCCCGAGCGGTGGGCGTTCACCGACGAGGTGCCGCGCACCAGCGTCGGAAAGTACGACAAGAAGACCATCCGGTCCCGGTACACCGACGGGGACTACGAGGTCGTCGAAGCACACGACTGAGCGACTGGAACGACTGAGCGCGAGCAGACGCAAAAGCCCCCTCTGGAGGGCCTAAACAGGGGATTTTGCGTCTGCTCGCGAGAGAAAGGGGACCGCCATGAGCCTGCGGGTGGTGCAGTGGGCAACGGGATCGGTGGGGGTGGCCGCGATCAGAGGGGTGCTCGAGCATCCCGAACTCGAACTCGTCGGTTGCTGGGTGCATTCGGCGGCCAAGAACGGCAAGGACGTCGGCGAGATCATCGGCGGCCCGGCGCTGGGTGTCACCGCGACCAGTGACATCGACGACATCCTGACGCTCGACGCCGACGCGGTGATCTACGCGCCGTTGCTGCCCAGCGTCGACGAAGTGGCGGCGTTGCTGCGCTCGGGCAAGAACGTCGTCACGCCGCTGGGGTGGTTCTACCCGACCGAAAAAGACGCCGCCCCACTGGAAGTCGCCGCACAGGCCGGCAACACCACGCTGCACGGCGCCGGCATCGGCCCCGGCGCCGCCACCGAGCTGTTCCCCCTGCTGCTGTCAGTGATGTCCACCGGTGTGACTTTCGTTCGCGCCGAAGAGTTTTCCGACCTGCGTACGTACGGCGCTCCGGACGTGCTGCGCTACGTGATGGGATTTGGCGGCACCCCGGACAGCGCGCTGACCGGGCCGATGCAGAAGCTGCTCAACGGTGGCTTCTTCCAGTCGGTGCGGCTGTGCGTGGACAAGCTGGGCTTCGCCGCCGATCCCGAGATTCGTCCGTCGCAGGAGGTGGCCGTCGCGACGGCGCCCATCGACTCGCCGATCGGGGTGATCGAGCCCGGGCAAGTGGCCGGACGCCGGTTCCACTGGGAGGCGCTCGTCGGCGACACTCCGGTTGTCCAGATCACCGTCAACTGGCTGATGGGCGAGGAAAACCTCGACCCCCCATGGTCTTTCGGACCCGCCGGCGAGCGTTACGAGATCGAGGTGCGGGGTAACCCGGACACCTTCGTCACCATCAAGGGATGGCAGCCCGACAGCGTGCAGGCCGGGCTGGTCAGCAATCCCGGCATCGTGGCGACCGCGGCGCACTGCGTCAACGCGGTGCCGGCAACCTGCGCCGCGCCGGCGGGAATCCAGAGTTTCTTCGATCTGCCGCTCATCACCGGCCGGGCCGCACCCGGGCTGGCGCGCGAGAACAAAGGGGTCTGATGTCAAAGTCGGTTGTAGTGCAGCAGTCGCGTGCGATACCCATCTCGGTCGAGGACGCATTCGCCGGGACGATGCCGATATCGCTGCCGGTCATCTGCGCGCAGTGGTACGGAATCATCCCACCCATCAAGGAGGTGCGCGACCAGGTCGGTGACTGGGACTCGGCCGGTCAGACCCGGACCATCCTGATGGTCGGCGGCGGCCGGGTGCGCGAGAAATTGACCAGCGTCGACCCGCCGCAGTCGTTCGGCTACACGCTCTCCGACATCAACGGACCGCTGGCCACGCTGGTGGGCTCGGTGGACGGCGTCTGGTCGTTCACCCCGGCCGGCACCGGTACCAGGGTGACTTGGCAGTGGACCCTGCATCCGAAGTCGTCGGCTTCGGCGTTGCTGCTGCCGGTGTTCGCCAAGATGTGGAGGGGCTACGCGCGCGTGGTGCTCGAGAAGCTGTCCGCGCAACTGGTGACCGACTAAGCCGGCCATGTGTCGACTCTTCGGCTTGCATGCCGGCACCGAAGTCGTGACCGCGACGTTCTGGTTGCTCGAAGCGCCGGACAGTCTTGCCCGACAGAGCCGCAAGAACCCCGACGGCACCGGCCTCGGAGTGTTCGACGAACACGGCCGTCCGCAGCTGCACAAGGAGCCGGTAGCGGCCTGGCAGGACGCGACGTTCGCCACCGAGGCGCACCGACTCGATGGCACCACCTTCATCGCCCATGTCCGGTATGCGACGACGGGGTCACTCGATGTGCGCAACACCCACCCGTTCCTGCAGGACGGCAGGATCTTCGCGCACAACGGCATGATCGAGGGGCTCGAGACGGTCGATGAGCGGCTTCGCGAGCTCGGCGCCGACCACCTGGTGCTCGGCCAGACCGACTCCGAGCGGATATTCGCGCTGATCACCGCCGGCATCCGCGCCCACGGCGGCGACGTCTCGGCAGGTGTGGTGGAGGCCGTCAGCTGGCTCGCCGACAAGGTGCCCGTCTATGCCGTCAACCTGCTGCTGTGCATGGGCACCAAGATGTGGGCCCTGCGCTACCCCGACACCCATCAGCTGTTCATGCTGGACCGACGAGTAGACGGGGTACCCGATTTCGACATGAGCACCAGCAGGATTCACGCGCAGTGCCAGACGCTGACCGAGCGGTCCTCAGTGGTGTTCGCGACCGAACCGATGGACGACGACCCGCGGTGGTGCCTGCTCGACCCGGGTGAGTTGGTCTACGTCGACGCGGCTCTGGACATCAGCCGCACGATGGTGCTGCCCGACCCGCCGCGGCAGCTGGTGCGCAGGGACGATCTGAGTCAGCCGGTCTTCCGTGCGCAGCACGCTCTTCCCGGAACCCGGCACCGGCCATGACGTTCCGACGGGCACTGGTGCTGGCGGGCGGCGGGGTTGCGGGAATCGCCTGGGAGACAGGCATTCTGCGGGGAATCGCCGACGAGTCGCCGGTGGCCGCTCGGTTGCTGCTGGAATCCGACGTCCTGGTGGGCACGTCGGCGGGTTCGACGGTTGCGGCACAGATCAGCAGCGGCTGTTCTCTGGAGGAGCTCTTCGATCGGCAGGTCGCCGAGGCCTCCGCCGAACTGGACCCCGGTGTCGACATCGATGAGATCACCGAGTTGTTCCTGGACGCGCTACGCGAACCGCGCACTCCTGGCTGGGACCGGACCAGGGGGCGCCTGCAGCGGATCGGCGCCGTGGCGCTGACCACCGCCACCGTTTCAGAAGCCGTCCGGCGCCAGGTGATCGCCGCACGCCTACCGTCGCACGAATGGCCGAACCGCGTCCTGCGGATCGTCGCAATCGACACGGCGACAGGCGAATTGGTGGTTTTCGAAGGAAACTCCGGAGCTGGATTGGTCGATGCGGTGGCTGCCAGTTGCGCGGTGCCCGGGGCGTGGCCGCCGGTGACGATCGGCGACCGTCGGTATATGGATGGTGGCGTGCGCAGTTCGGTCAATGTCGACGTCGCCGCCGACTGTGACGCGGCCGTGGTGTTGGTGCCCGCGGGCGCCGACGCCCCGTCGCCATTCGGCCCCGGGCCGGCCGGCGAGATCGCGGCCTTCGCCGGTGAAACGTGCAGCGTCTTCGCCGACGAGGAATCACTCGCTGCGTTCGGCGCCAACCCGCTGGATCCGCGCTGTCGGATCGGTTCGGCTCAAGCCGGCCGTGCGCAGGGTCGTCGGGAAGCCGAAGCCGTCGCGCGATTCCTCGGCGCCTGATCAACCCGGCGCTACGCAGCCTTGCGGTCGGTCAGGCGATGACCCGTAGAGGTGCCGAAATTCTTGCAGACTGACGACCAATATCGCCGGATGATTTGACGAATTGCCGGTCCCGGATACGAACTGGTTGCTCTGCGTGGAGTGTCCGATAATTCGCACCTCCCCCGCCGTCAGCGCTCCCGCGCGGGATGAAGCTCGACCGCTGCCATTATCAGTGGTGCGTTATTGCTGATCTTTGTGGAGCGAACGTGACGCCTGCGGATTTCATTGACAGACAGCGAGGCCGAAAGCCGTCGCTGAATGCGTCCGCAGGCACCACGTCGTTGGCGGATCGGAGCGCTGGGCGATCCCACTTATTAATTCTGCTGCGATATCAACCGCTCCGATCCACCATTTGTCGAACGCTCGCGTCCAGGGGGTCGACCGGCCGTTAGCCGCTGCTGCCGGCTTGGCCCGCGGTGCCGTCGGCACCGTCACCTCCGGCGCTGCCGGTGGTGCCGGCGACGCCGGCCACGCCGGTACCAGCCTGGCCACCGGTGCCGGCAGCTCCGGCCGCTCCGCCAACGCCGCCTGTGCCTCCGGAACCACCCGCGCCCAGGGCGCCACCGGCGCCCCCGGCGCCGGCGCCGCCGCCCCCGGAAGCGCCGCCCTTGCCGCCATTGCCGCCGTTGCCGCCCAGTGCCCCGGGAGCGCCGTTGCCGCCGTTGCCGCCGTTGCCGCCGTCACCGTTCGTGGTGATGGGGCCGAGGGCTGGACTGCTGGTGCCGCCGCCGGCGCCACCGGCGCCACCTACGCCGCCATCAGCGCCGGTGCCACCGGCCCCGCCCGCGCCACCGGCGCCCCCGGCACCGCCCGCGCCACCATTGGACCCGCCGGCGCCACCCAAACCGCCGTGGCCGCCGGACCCACCGGCACCAGCGTTGAAAGCACCGTCGGCCGCGTTGCCGCCGTTACCGCCATTGCCGCCCACCAGGCCATTACCCGGACCGCTACCGCCTGAGCCGAAGTTGACGGTGCCGCCGTTCCCGCCGGCACCACCGGCGGCGCCGTTACCACCCATGCCCACGGGGCCATTGGTGGCATTGCCGCCGTCGCCACCATTGCCGCCGGTGCTGCCGGCGCTACCCTGAACTACGTCGCCGCCCCAGCCGCCGGCACCGCCAGCCCCGAATTCGCCGCCGTTGCCGCCGTTGCCGCCATCGCCGCCCAGCGCCACAGAGTTGAGGCCGGAAGCTGAAGCAGAACCGCCATCGCCGCCATTACCGCCGGGCGCACCAAAACCACCGTTTCCGCCTCGACCACCGTCACCGGCATTAAGGGTGACGTTGTTGCCATTGCTGGACGAGGCCCCGCTGTTGCCCCCATCACCGCCCTGCTGGATAACGACGGGACCTGGGGGCAGCGAGCTGGCGCCATCGCCGCCGGGTCCCCCGGGTACGCCGCCCGGGGTCGAAGCGCCATTCGCTGCGCTCGAGTCCACTGGGATGGGTACGTTGACCCCATCGGCTCCGGCACCGGCGGCCCCGCCGGCCCCGCCGATACCGCCATCGCCGCCGACACCCATGCTTCCCGTCTGACCACCGTTGGCGGCTCCGGCGGCTCCGGGTGCACCGCCGGCGCCACCGATACCGCCGTCACCGCCGTCACCGCCGGTTCCACCGGCCGTGTTGTAGGCGCCGCCCGCGCCGAGTCCGCCGCCGCCGCCGGCTCCGGCGTTGCCACCGCGGCCGCCACCGCCGCCCGAGCCGGCTTTTGCTCCCGCGCCGCCCGCAGCGCCGCCGGCCCCGCCGGTGCCACCAGCACCACCGTCCCCGCCGTTACCGCCGACGTGGCCGTCCACGAGACCCGGCGCGCCGTTGGCGCCCTTGCCTCCGACACCGCCGTCGCCGCCATTCCCGCCGGCGCCCCCGGCGCCACCGTGCCCGTTAACCCCGCCGGGAGCCCCCGCGCCGGCCGCTCCGCCGTCGCCACCGACACCGCCGGCGCCGCCGGCGGTGCCGTCGCCGCCGTCGCCGCCGTCGCCGAACCCGCTGCCACCCGTGCCCCCGTCGCTGCCGTTACCGCCAGCGCCGGCGTCACCACCGTGGCCGCCGCTGCCACCGACTCCAAGGCTGCCCGAGGCGCCGCCGGTGCCACTGCCGGCTGCGCCGCCGAGGCCGCCGGCCCCACCGGCCGCGCCGTCGCCGCCGTCACCGCCTTTTCCGCCGGCTTGGGTGGCAGTGCCTGGTGTGCCGCTCCCACCCTTGCCGCCATGGCCACCGTCGCCACCTGTGCCGCCGGCACCACCGTCGCCGGCCTCGCCCACGGTGCTCCCGGCACCGCCGTTGCCGCCGGCACCGCCGTTGCCGCCGGCACCGCCGTTGCCGCCGTCACCGCCCTGTATGCCGGTGTCACCCGCGGCCCCAATGGCGCCGTCACCACCGTCAGTACCGGCAATTCCATTGCCGCCGCGGCCGCCCACGCCGCCGTTACCACCCGCGCCCTGGATGCCGGCTGCCCCGGCGGTGCCGCCCGCGCTGCTGCCCGCGGCGCCACCGGCTCCACCGGCTCCGCCGTCTCCGCCCCGTCCGCCGATGAATCCGTCCGCTCCGGCGCCTAGGCCGATGCCACCGGCGCTGCCGGCACCGCCGTGTCCGCCGACTCCGCCGATACCGCCGTTACCAGCAGCCCCGCCGCCAAGCGCGGCCCCGCCCAGACCACCTTGACCGCCGGCGCCACCGGCGAAGCCGGAATTGCCCGCAACGCCGGCGCTGACAGCGGCGCCGTTCGCGCCCTGACCACCGGCTCCGCCTGCTCCACCGCTACCACCTCCGGCGGCAGCGCCGCTGGCGCCGTTGCCGCTGAATGCACCGCCGACACCGCCGGCGCCGCGAGCGCCCGCGAGACCACCGGTTCCACCGACACCTCCGGTGCCACCGTCGCCGCCGACGCCGCCGCCACCGTTGCCGCCCACACCGCCGGTGCCGCCGATACCAGCCGCTCCACCGGTGCCGCCGCGGCCGAGTAGCAGCGGGCCGCCGCCGCCGGTTCCACCGTTGCCGCCGTTACCGCCTACGCCACCGGCATCACCGGTGGCGCCGGCAAGAACCGCATTCGTGCCCGCTTCGCCGGTGCCACCCTGGCCGCCGGCACCGCCGGCTCCGCCGTCCATGAACAGCCCGCCGGCGCCACCGCTACCGCCGTTGCCGCCGGTGCCTCCGGGGCCACCCGCACCGGTGGCGCCGATGCCGCCGGCACCGCCCGCGCCCCCGGTACCCACCAGGAATCCGGCGTTACCGCCGTTTCCGCCATTGCCACCGTCGATGCCGCCGACACCGCCGCGCCCACCGGTTCCCCACACCGATGCTGCGTTTCCGCCGTCACCGCCGGTACCTCCGCCGCTGCCGCCGACACCACCGGTGCCGCCATCGCCGAACAACCCCCCGGCGTGTCCACCCACGCCACCGGTGCCACCGCCGGCACCACCGACCCCACCGGAGCCTCCGGACCCGAACACCAGTGCGCCATGCCCGCCGGCGCCACCGGTGCCGCCGACGGCACCTCCTGCTCCACCGGCGCCGCCGGAACCGAAGAACAAGGTGCCGCTTCCACCGGCGCCGCCGTTGGCGCCGATGCCGCCTGCGCCGCCGGTGCCACCGTTGCCGTACAGCCAGCCACCGTTGCCGCCGTAGCCACCGGAAGCACCAGCCCCGCCGGCCCCGCCGGTGCCGCCGCTGCCCAGCAGGCCGGCACTGCCGCCGTTTCCGCCTGGCTGGCCGGCCGTGCCGCCCGCACCGTTGCCGCCATTGCCGAACAACAACCCGCCGTCGCCACCGTTGCCGCCCGGCGTCGTCGCGCTGGCACCGTCACCGAGCAGCGGGCGTCCGAAAAGCAACTGCGTGGGCGCATTGATCAAGTCCAAGACGACGGACTCGGCGCTACTGGCCTCGGCCGACAGGTATGAATCGGCCGCACCGGTCAGGGCCCGCACGAAATGCGCGTGGAACGCCGCCGCCCGCGTGCTCAGCAGCTGATACTGCTGACCGTGCGCACCGAACAAGGCCGCGATTTGCGCTGATACTTCGTCGGTTCCCGCCGCGAGTACTTGAGTGGTCGACAAGGCGGCCGCGGCGTTAGCCGCGTTAATGCCGGAACCGATTCCTGTCAAATCTCCGGCGGCGGTCGACATGAATTCCGGAGAAATTAAGACAAAAGACATGTATCGGCTCCTATCGCGGGGGTGGCAGCGCAATAAACCCAGCAGGACGCTGGGCCGGACCGATGTTAATAGGAGCGGTTGTGCGCCACAAGAAAAATGAGCAAAAATCGCCGTTTGTAAAAGCGCCTGACCATATGTCGCCTTTTGTTTCGACGCTGAGCAGTAGATGGCTTTTGTAAAATTTGCTGTGCAAATGCCGGATTTTGTTGACGCTGTTGAGCAAATACTGATGTTTGTCAGACCTCTCGAGCGCCCGGCCCGAGGTCTCGGCCGACGAGGCGAAGCCGCCGCCGGTCGGTGGGCGCGACGGCGTCCGTGTGCAGTCAGGCAACGCCGTCGTGGCTGGACGGGTCGGCGCCGCGTGTCGCCGGGTAGCCGTGATCGTGGTGGACAAGCCGGCTCGCGGACCGGCCCACCCTTACTGACCTCGCAGCGGCGATCGAAAGTTGAAGAATTGTTGAATCGGTATGTAATGAACGCTTTTCGGCCATTTCGTTGGTTGTGAGGCGGATCCACAGGGTGTTACATCTGGCTGATCGCAGCGCCTGATTCCGAAGTGGCGGACCGCTGTGGGAATTGATTTTCTGATGCCCGGAAAGGAAAACTCCGATGACTTTTGGTGTCACCGCGCGAAATGGCTCGACGCAGCCTGATGCGGTTCCGAGGAGGTACTACCCGGGCCGTCCCGCCCCGATTCCGCAACCGGCGGTCCGGCCCGCCGCGCCGCCGCAGCCGGGCGCGGCGTCACCGATGGTGCGACCGCCGCGGCCGACGGAGCTGACGAAGGTCTCGATCTATCTCGACGAGCCGGCCGACGCCTTCCTCGAATCAGTGCGTACCGCAGCACGTTTCGCCAAACCGCGAGTGGACGCGACGCGCAGTGCGGTCGTGCGGTTGGCACTCACCCGGTTGGCCCAGCAACTCCACCCGTCCGACCTCGTCGCCGAGTTGCAGCGCAAGGCGGCCACCCACACCGGGCCGGGGCGCAAACGCGCCTAGCCGATCGATGGCGGTTCACTGCAGCGACGGACGCCATTCTTCGGGCATATGCACTCATTGCCCGGGCACGGCTCAGCCCTCAATAGCGGGTGTTTGCGCATCTTCGGCGCCAGCATTTTCGAATGCGTCCAGAGCGCGGCTGGCCAGGGCGCGGCCGACGGCGATCACCTCGACCGCGCGGTGGAATTCCAAACTGCGACAAGTGGTGCGCGGCACCTCGATGAGCAGATCCGGCGGATAGGCGGCCAGGGAGTGGCGGGCGAGCGCGGACTGGGCGATGTCGATCGTCCGATTCATCACCTCGAAGCTGCCGAGCCGGGGCACTTCGGGTGCATCCTCGTCGGCTGTGTCGGACGAGTCTGACCAGTCGTCTGGCGACGTCGCACCGAAGCGGCTCAACACCGCTCGCGCCGTCGGCCGGTCCAGCAGCGACTTGGCTGCGTTGGTGTCCAGCAGCGCGGTAGTGCTGCGCATCATGCGGTTTAACCATTCGGCGGTCATCCCCGGCCCCGCGTCACGCGTGGCGCCCGGTTCGCTGCCGTTGAGGCTGACCGCGATGGTCAGATCGGCGTTGACGGCCGCGATCGGCGCCATCGGCAGCGGGTCGAGGATGCCGCCGTCAGCGAGCAGGCGTCCGCCCACCTCGTGCGGAGCGATCACACCGGGAATCGCGATCGAGGCGCGGATCGCCTCGTCGAGGGGGCCCCGCTGGAACCACACCGATTTGCCGGCCAGCAGATCGGTGGCCACGGCCGTGTACGGAACCGACAATTGCTCGATGGTCACCGGGCCAAGAATGTCGCGCACTGCGTCCAGGATCTTTTCCGCCCGCAACACCCCGGCGGCGGTGAGTGAGGGGTCGAGCAGCCGGACAATGGTGCGCTGCGTCAGCGACTTGGCCCAGTCGGCAAGCTCGTTCAGGCGCCCGGCGGCCTGCACTCCGCCCACCAGAGCGCCCATCGACGAGCCGGCGATGCCGACAATCTCATAACCCCGCTCCTGCAACTCCTGGATCACGCCGATGTGGGCGTAGCCGCGGGCGCCGCCACTGCCAAGAGCCAGCGCGACGCGACTTCCCGATGTCGTGTGCGGGCGAAGGGGGATTGGTCCGGACATCTCCACATGGTGATTGTGCTCGGCGACCGGTTGCCTACTGGAACCGGCCGACAGTTTTAGGCAGGCGTGATTTCAAAGCTAACAACCGGGCGCCGATCATCAACCACACTCGCCCCGCCCGGCGGCCTGTGCCGCCACGATCACCGCGGCCTGACGCTCCGGGCCCAGCTCCGCCCAGCGCTTGTTCCAGCTGCCCGCAAAGCCCGGTCCGGAGGTCTGGACCATGGCCAGATACGGCTCGATCTGCGCCTCACCGGTGCCGCCGTGCGCGTCCATCCACAGCTTCGCGGCGTGGCAGGCCTGGAAATACTCCTCTTCAGTCGACTCCGCGGGCGCGTCCACCCGGGTAGTGACGCCGCCGGGGGAGACGCCGATAGCGCCGGGGGGCAGCGAACTGGGTGCGGTCGAGGATCGGGCCGGCGACGAGGTGGTCTTGCCGCCGTCGCCGCCGTGCGAGCAGCCCGCGAGCGCGGCCGCCCAGGCCAGCGGGCCGAGCAGCACTAGCCATCGTCGGTGTCCGCGCACGCGTACCAATCTATGCAACACTATCGGCGTGATGGTGCGGTTCGGGTTTTGCGAGTGTTGTCGGCGCTGACGCGCCGCCGCTTGCCCAAATCCGCTCGACACCTCGGAGTTCTTCCATGGCTATCGCCCTTGCTCGTCCATACCCCGCGCCGCTCGCCCCCAACTCGGGACCGACCCGGCTGCGGGTGCCCGATCTGCTGCACGCCACCGACCAAGCCGCCGACGACGTTCTCAGCGGGCGCTGCGACCACCTGCTGCCAGCAAGCGGTGTGCCACAGACCGAACGGTGGTTCACCCGCATCCACGGCGACGAGGAGCTCGACATCTGGCTGATCAGCTGGGTCCCTGGGCGCGCCACCGAATTGCACGACCACGGCGGGTCGCTCGGAGCCTTGACCGTGCTGTCCGGGTCTCTCAACGAATATCGTTGGGACGGAAGGCAGTTGCGGCGGCGTCGGCTGGATGCCGGTGACCAGGCAGGTTTCCCGCTGGGTTGGGTGCACGACGTGGTGTGGGCTCCGCGCCCGGCGGCCGTCACGGCACCGACACCGGTGGCGCCGACGTTGAGTGTGCACGCCTACTCACCGCCGCTGACCGCCATGTCGTACTACGACGTCACCGAGCGCAACACCCTGCGCCGCCAGCGCACCGAATTGACCGATCAACCGGAAGGGCCGTGATGAGCAGGATCGACCGGGTCCTTCAGGCCGCCCGCGAGCGCTATCGCCGGCTGCCTGCCGAGCAGGTGCCCGCAGCGGTGCGGCGGGGAGCGCTGCTGGTCGACATCAGGCCGGCCGCCCAGCGGGCCCGCGAGGGCGAGGTGCCCGGCGCGTTGGTGATCGAACGCAACGTTCTGGAATGGCGCTGCGACCCGACCAGCGACGCCCGGCTGCCGCAGGCTGTCGGCGACGACGTCGAATGGGTGATCCTGTGTTCGGAGGGATATACCTCGAGCCTGGCCGCAGCGGCGCTGCTGGACCTCGGCCTGCACCGCGCGACCGATGTCGTGGGCGGTTACCACGCGCTGGTTGCCGCGGGCGTGCTGGATTCGGATCGGCCCGTTGAGCCCGTCCTGAACTAGCCGCAGCCCGCCGGCACCGCCGGTGGTGTCGGTTGCCTGGAGTCGTCGAAGGCACGGATCGACCGGTGGCGAGCCGAGCAGACCACCCAACAGTCCACCGGCTCGGCCTGGGCCGGTGGCTACTGCCCGGCTGCGCCGGAGGAGCCGAACAGCGTCCCGCCCTTCCCGCCGGGCCCACCCGGTCCTTGGATACCAGGGATTGCGCCGTTGCCGAGGTTGCCACCGTTGCCGCCGCTGCCGCCGCTGCCGATCAGTTGGGCGTCGCCACCGCTTCCGCCGCGGCCGCCGTCGGCGCCAGCGCCGGGAAACCCTTGCCCGGAGCTGTCTTGCCCGCCGTCGCTGGCGTGGCCGCCCCGGCCGCCGTTGCCGCCATTGCCCAACCAGCCGGCAGTGCCGCCGTTGCCGCCATCACCGCCGTTACCACCATCACCGCCGTTGCCGACGTTGCCGACGTTGTTGTTGCCGCTGGTCCCAGCGGGACCACCCTCGCCTCCGGTGCGGGCGTCTCCGCCGGCGCCGCCCACGCCGCCGTCGCCGGACAGCATGCCCGCGCTTCCACCGTGGCCGCCACGGCCGCCAGCTCCGCTGCCTCCTCCGATGCCGCCGTCTCCACCCGAAGCGGTTCCCTGCGAGACAAATCCGCCGCCACCGCCGCCGCCGCCGGCCCCGCCGGCGCCACCGCCGCCGCCGGCTCCACCGTTACCTGTCAGCCAGGCGCCGCGTCCGCCGGCGCCACCGTTGCCTGCCTGGCCACCCTTCCCGCCGTTGCCACCATCGGCTCCGGGGAATGTCATGCCGCTTGGTGCGCTGCCCGCTTGACCGCCGATCGCAGCGCCGCCGCCGTCCCCACCTGCACCGCCCGCGCCGCCATGGCCGTGCAGCCATCCCGCGCTGCCGCCGGCGCCGCCGTCGCCCGCGTTGCCGGCATCGCCACCGACCCCGCCGTTGCCGCCCCGGAAACCTGACGCGCCGAAGCCGGCCTCGCCGCCGGCTCCGCCACCGCCGCCGTCGCCGGCGGTGCCGCCGTTGCCGACGAGTCCGCCGCCCTGTCCGCCACGGCCGCCGATTCCGCCATGTCCGCCGCTGCCGCCGCTGCCGCCTTGGGTACCGAAACCGTTCTGATTGATGCCGTTGGCCCCGGTCCCTCCTTGTCCACCGGCTCCTCCGGTCCCGCCGTGTCCGCCCTGGCCGAGGATGGAGCCGCCGTTTCCGCCCGCCCCGCCGGCGCCGGCACTGCCGCCGAGTGCGCCGTCGGCCGCGGCACCGGTTCCAGCGCCCACGCCGCCTTGTCCTCCGTCGCCACCCATGCCGCCGCTGCCGCCGTCACCGAAGAGTCCGGCCGCTCCCGCGGCACCGCCGTTGCCACCGTTTCCACCGGCCAGGCCGACCGCACCCAAGGTGCCGGCCCCGCCCGCGCCGCCGTTGCCGCCGTTGCCGTACAGCCACCCCCCAGCGCCGCCGATCCCCCCGTTGGCGCCGGCCCCGCCGGCGCCGCCGTTCCCGCCGGCGCCGATCAGTCCGGCCGCTCCGCCTGCGCCTCCGGCGACTCCTGGCGTGGTCGCGGAATAGCCGTTGCCGCCGTTGCCATACAGCAAGCCGCCGGCTCCGCCGTTGGGGTTGAAAGCGGTTCCATCGGTGCCGTTGCCGATCAGCGGACGCCCCAGCAGCGCTTGGGTGGGCGCATTGATCAGGCTCGAGGGGGCGTTGACGAGGGTCTGAAGCAGCTGCTCGACATTGGTCGCCTCGGCTTGCGCGTAGCCGTCCGCACCGATGCGGATCGCCGCTACCAGCCGTTGGTGCAACAGCGCGGCCTGCGCGCTGACCTGCTGATAGGCCTGGCCGTGGGAGGAGAAGATTGCCGCGATCGCTGCCGACACCTCGTCGCTTGCGGCTGTCGCCAGTGCTGTGGTGGGAGTCAGCGCGGTGATGTCGGCCGCCCGGACTATCGAGCCGACACCAGCCATGTCGGCTGCCGCGGCCATCAGTTCGGAGGGCGACACCAGCAAGTACGACATGTCGTCTCCTGTTCGACAGCGAATGCACCGCATCGCTTGACAAAGGTCGGTCAACACGGCGTATTGCGCCGCTCGATCTCGGGATAGTCGAGCGATGTGAACTGGATTACATTACGTCTGCGGTGATTTTTTGCCAAGCAAATTGCGAAACGGGTGTAGCCGATAAGAGTTGGCGAATAGGTGCGCACGCTTTTCGCACGGAGTCGGCCGGGTGTCGATGTTCAGGTGATGCCGACGGTGCTGGTGTGGCGCTCCGGCCGGATGGGCGGCGCGGCATCGGCGTCGGCGTCGGAAGCTGTGATGGCGGGACGTTCCGACGACATCTGCGATACTAATTACACCGGTGTGCGAAGAATCAGCAATAACGCGGTTGTGTCGAGATTGCCCAGAACGCAATTCTAGAATGAGCGGGCAGCAACTCGACGGGCGTCGATGGAGATAATGGTTCGCAACGCAATCGCCACCAACGGCACGCTTTGCGCTTATCCGTGGCCGGCCGACAACTGCGCCAGCCGAAATGGCGACCATGAACGTCGGGCCGGTCGGCGGCGCCGGTCAGGTCCGCCCTTCCCGACGTTCGGGTTCCGTCGCCGCCGGTACCGCCCGCGCCGCGTGCTCCTCCGTGGCCGGAGGAATTGCGTATTGCGTCGAGCTGCGGCGTCTAGCCCGAGGTGCCGGCCGTCGAGTCCGCGTGCAGCAGCGGCCGCAGCTTCGCTGTCTTGTCCGCCGTCCAACCCGGCGGAGACAGCACCGCGGCCCAGCCGTCGGCGCAGTTAGCGACGTAGCGGTGACCGTGACCGTCGGGTACGTCGACGGCGACCGCCATGTCGGCAGACACCTGCAGAAACGTCACCAGCGGAAACCAGCGCATCTCGGGCACCACGTCGTAGCCCCGCTTCTCGCGCAGCCAGTCCGGCTTGCTGAACAGCAGGTCGGGCGTCCACCAGGCGATCGGGTCGGACGCGTGCTGCAGATACACCACTCGCGGGTGGTTCCAGGCCGCCTTCGGCCGGTCCAGGTTCTCCGGGCGGGCGACAAATCTGACGTTGCGGCCGTCGTCGTAGATCGGCAACCACTCCGGTGAACCTGGGTCGCGGTTGGCCGTCAGCTGCGTCCAGATGGTGTTGTTGAACGTCGGCCCGCTGAACAGGGCGCCGTCGGTTCGGGCCAGCACGTTGTTGATGCTCATGAAGGGCGCCTCACCGCCGAACGAGCCCAGGCTCTCGCCGAACACGACGAGCTTGGGCCGTTTGAACTCCGGCATCTGCCGGATCAGCTTGTCGACCGCCTCGAACAGCGCCTGCCCGGCGTGCCGCGCGTTCTCCTTGTCCACCAGGAACGACAGCCAGCTGGGCAGGAACGAGTACTGCATGCTCACGATCGCGGTGTCGCCGTTGTACATGTACTCCAGCGCCGAGGCTTCCGCCTCGTTGATCCAGCCGGTCCCGGTGGTGGTGGCCACCGCGACGACGGCACGCTGTAATCCACCGGTGCGCAACAACTCCCGGGCCGCGAGGTCGGCCGTCGCGTCGATGTCTTCGGCAGATTTCAGTCCTGCGTAAGCGCGGATCGGTTCGATGGCCGGGGTTCCGTTGAAAGCGGTCAGCTTGCTGAGCGGAGGTCCGCCCTCGACGAAGATCCGGCCCTGATGCCCCAGCGACTCCCACGAGACCAGCGACTCCGGCCCGCCCGATCGCAACCTGGACTTGGGTGCGCTGAAACCAGGGTCCATCTCGTTGTTGACCGCGGCGAAGCTGCCGTTCATCGACCGCATCGCGAATTTGAGGACGACGCCGTTGAGCAGGCTGATAGTGAGCACGATCAGCCCGACCACCACGATCGCGGCCGACACCCGAAACGGTGCGATCCGGTCGACCTGTCTGACCAGGAGAATGACCAGCCGACGGATGAGCTGGCCGATCTCGACCAGCGAGAACAGCACAATCACCCCGAGCGCCGCGGTCAGCGGGTAGTCGTACCACTTCAGGTGCTCGACGCCCATCATGTCGCGCACGTGGTCTTGCCAGACGTGGAACCGGATCGCCATGACGACGACCCCGATCGCGCCGACCAGGATCAGCGGCGGCCAGACCCATGGCGGCGCCGGGGGACTGGTGTTCTGCGAGCGCATGTAGCGGACCAGCCAGACGGCGAACACGCCCAGCCCGTAGCCGATGGCCCCAGAGCAGCCGCTAACCACTCCCTGAAACAAGGGACCGCGCGGCAGCAGTGACGGGGTGAGGGACAACCACACGAAGATCAGGCCGACCAGGGTCCCGGTGTAGGTGTAGTGGCGGACCCACCAGCGGCCGCGATACCGATGCCACCAGGGTGCATTTTCGGCGACGTCGGTGGTTTCCGCCGCGTCCTGCTCGCCGGCTTCGGCGGTCGGGGTCTTGGTCATCGGTGGGTGAAGTCGGGCGGGCGCTTCTCGATGAAGGCCGTCATCCCCTCGGACTGGTCGTCGGTGGCGAATGTCGAGTGGAACAGCCTGCGCTCGTAGAGCAGCCCTTCGGCCAGCGTCGATTCGAAGGCGCGGTTGACGGCCTCCTTGGCCATCTGGGCCGACGGCAGCGACATCTGCGAGATGGTCGTCGCCACGGCTTTGGCTTCGGTGAGCAGGTCGTCGGCGGGCACCAGGCGCGAAACCAGGCCGCTGCGTTCGGCTTCCGCGGCGTCGATGGTGCGCCCGGTGAGAATGAGATCCATCGCTTTGGCCTTGCCGATGGCCCTGGTCAGCCGCTGCGACCCGCCCATCCCGGGAATGACGCCCAGCTTGATCTCCGGTTGGCCGAATTTCGCGGTGTCGGCAGCGATCAGCAGATCGCACATCATCGCCAACTCGCAGCCACCGCCCAGGGCGTACCCGGCGACGGCCGCTATCGTCGGCGTGCGCACCGCGGCCAGCCTGCTCCAAGGGGCGAAGAAATCAGCGCCGAAGGCGTCGGCGAACGTCAGCCCCGCCATTTCCTTGATGTCGGCACCGGCGGCGAACGCCTTGGCCGAACCGGTGATGATGATCGCCCCAATGCCTGGGTCTTCGTCCAATTCTGTTGCCGCGCTGGTGACTTCGTTCATCACCTGGCTGTTCAGTGCGTTCAGCGCCGTCGGTCGGTTCAGCGTGATGATGCCGACCCGCTCCTCGCGTTCGACCAGAATGGTTTCGTAAGCCATGCGTTCCTCCTAGAATTCCAGGTCGTCGTCGACGGGCGCGAAATAGGCCGCGACGTCGGCCACCGTGACGTCGTCGAGCGATGCCGGTTTCCACTTCGGATTGCGGTCCTTGTCGACCAGTTGCGCGCGAATGCCTTCCACCAGATCGTGGGAGCGGAGCGAGGCGCTTGAGACTCGATAGTCCTGTACCAGAACGTCTTCCAGCGTTTCGAGGTCGGTGGCGCGACGTACCGCCTCGAAGGTGACCGACAGGGCGACGGGGGAGCGGGTGGCGATCAGGTCGGCGGCGTCATTGGCCGGCCCGGCGTCATGATCTCTCAAGGCCGCCACAATGTCGATCACACTGTCGGCCGAGTAGCATTCGTCGATCCATTCTCGTTGTGCCGCAAGCTCGCTCGGCGGGGGCTCGATTGCGTGCCGGGCGAGTGCACCTTCCACGCCGTTGGCTGCGACGGCCGCGGTGAACGCGTCGAGTTCGCTGTGCGGCACGTAGTGATCGGCGAATCCCAGCGCGATGGCGTCGGCGCCGTTGAACGGCGCTCCGGTGAGGGCCGCGTGCAGGCCCAGTTTACCGGGGGCGCGGGACAGCAGGTACATCCCGCCGACGTCGGGGATGAACCCGATACCGACCTCGGGCATCGCGACCTTCGAGGTGTCCGTCACCACGCGGGTGTTGGCGTGGGCGCTGACGCCGACGCCACCGCCCATCACGATGCCGTCCATCACGGCAACATAGGGCTTGGCGAACCGGCCGATCAGACCATTCATCAGGTACTCGTCGCGCCAGAAGCGGCGCGCGTCGGCCCCGTCCTTGCGCGCGCTGCGATAGATGGCCACCACGTCGCCGCCGGCGCACAATCCGCGCTCACCGGCCCCGGTGAGCACCACCGCACGCACGGCCTCGTCGCGTCCCCACCGGATCAGAACGGTGCTGAGCAGGTCCACCATCGTCTGGTTCAGCGAATTGATGGCCTTGGGCCGGTTGAGCGTCACGTAGCCGACGCCGTCGACGACGCGGGTCAGGACTTCGTCGGATTCCCCTGTCACGGCCCCTTCAGCAACCCCAGTCATGCGTTCGTCTCCCCTTCGCCGCAATCCGCTCGGAGCCGGTCACTTGGCCCATGAGTTTGACGAGCAATCTAGATCGTTACTCGCCCGGCGATCCCCGCGGGTCTAAGGTTTAGGGTGATCCGGGCGAGCTATACGGGTCCCTGACTGACCACGAAACGCCAGCTCCGCCGGGAACTCGGGCGGACCACCACTCGTTGAGCGATTGTTCGCACGTTCGAAGCCATAGTCATTGAGAGAGGATCCGACGGTGCGGGAGACAAGTAACCCGGTATTTCGTTCGCTACCCAAGCAGGCGGGCGGATACGCGCAATTCGGCCCCGGCGTGCAGTCGGGCTACCCGGCCGACCCCTACGCTCCCTACCAGCAGGGTCGTGAGGCTCGTGTCTCGCGCCCGCTGACCATCGACGATGTCGTCACCAAGACCGGCCTGACGCTGGCCATGCTGTCGACGACCGCCATCGTCTCCTACTTCCTGGTTGCGACCAACCTGAAGCTGGCGATGCCGCTGACAATGGTCGGTGCGTTCGGCGGTCTGGCGCTGGTGTTGATCGCGACGTTCGGTCGCAAGCAGGACAACCCGGCGATCGTGCTCAGCTACGCGGCGCTTGAGGGTCTGTTCCTGGGCGCCATCTCGTTCCTGCTCGCCAACTTCTCGGTGGGCTCCGCCAATGCCGGTGTACTGATCGGCGAGGCGGTGCTCGGCACGCTCGGGGTGTTCTTCGGCATGCTGGTCGTCTACAAGACCGGTGCGATTCGGGTGACCCCGAAGTTCACCCGGATGCTGGTCGCGGCGATGTTCGGCGTGCTGGTGCTGATGCTCGGCAACTTCGTGCTGGCGATGTTCCACGTCGGCGGCGGCGAGGGTCTGGGTCTGCGCAGCGCCGGCCCCGTCGGGATCATCTTCTCGTTGGTATGCATCGGTATCGCAGCTTTCAGCTTCCTCATCGACTTCGACGCGGCTGACCAGATGATCCGCGCGGGTGCGCCGGAGAAGGCCGCTTGGGGCATTGCCCTGGGCCTGACCGTGACGCTGGTGTGGTTGTACCTGGAGATCCTGCGTCTGCTGAGTTACCTGCAGAACGACTAGCCCCTCGACGGGCAAAGCCGGCACGCCTTCTTGGTGTGCCGGCTTTTCCCTGTGGGGTGGCGGGTGTCGGGCGTTGGGGGGTTGGAATCTGGCGCGCCGCACCGCTGCGTGGGGTGCGGCGCGGTGCGGTGCGGAGTCTGCGTTGTGGGTCTGGTGCGGCGTTGAATCTGCGATGGAGGTGGGGTGCACTCGAAGTTCGTCGCCCTAGGCGCAGCGCCGACCTTTGGTCAGGGCGTCCCAGGCGCACTGTACCCGTCGAATAACGTCGCTGGGCCGGTGGCGGCCGACTACCCGGATGACGGTCCAGCCGATCCGTTGCAGATACTCCTGCCGGTCGACATCCGAGGCGTACTGGGCGGGGTCGGTCCAATACTGGTCGCCGTCGTATTCCGCGGCAAGCCTGATGTCCTCCCAGCCTATGTCGAGGAAGTAGCGGGGAAACCCGTGCCGGCCCATCACGGGTAGCTGAGTCCGGGGCTTGGGGAAACCAGCATTGACCAACAGCAACCGCAGCCAGGTCTCCTTCGGCGATTGCGCCCCTGCGTCGACCAATTGCAGTGCGGCCTCCAATTGGCGGAGGCCCCCTACATGCCGATGATCAGCGGCCAATTCACCGACATCGGGCACCTTGAAGCCCGTCGCGGCAGCGAGCGCATCGAGATTGGCGACGGCGCGAACCAACGTCCCGCGCCGGCCGACATCGAACGCCGTACGCTCCGGCGTCGTCACCGGCGTGTCGTTGAGCAATTGGGTTTCCCCGTCCCGCAGCAGTTCGTCACGCGTGATGACGTGCTGGGGTGCTCTCGCGTTGCGCCAGATCAATTCGATCGCTGCGGCCTGGTGCCGTTGGCTCTGCCGCAGGGGCGGAAAATTCGAGTGGCGGTCGCCGTGGGCGCAGGCTCATCGCCCGAGCCGGGCGCCGCACCCAAACGTCAGCTCAAGCGTTCGATCACCATCGCCATGCCCTGGCCCCCACCGACGCACATGGTCTCTAGGCCAAAGGTCTTGTCGTGCGTGGTCAGGTTGTTCAGCAGCGTGGCAGTGATCCGGGCGCCGGTCATCCCGAACGGGTGGCCCAGGGCGATCGCCCCGCCCGACACATTGAGCTTGTCTTCGTCGATACCCAACTCCCGCGCCGACCCCAGCACCTGCACCGCGAATGCCTCGTTGATCTCGAAGAGGTCGATGTCGCCGACGGACATCCCGGCCCGCTGCAAAGCCTGCTTGGACGCCTCGATCGGACCCAGGCCCATGATCTCCGGGGACAGCCCGCTGACGCCGGTGGACACGATGCGGGCCAGCGGCTTCAGGCCCAGCTCCTTGGCCTTGACGTCGCTGGTGATCACCACCGCCGCGGCGCCGTCATTCAACGGACAAGCGTTGCCTGCGGTCACCGTGCCGTTGGGCCGGAACACCGGCTTTAGCTCGCTGATCTTCTCGTACGTGGTGCCCGCCCGCGGGCCGTCATCGGTGCTGACCGTCGAACCGTCGGGCAGCGTGACAGCCGAGATCTCGCGCTCGAAGAACCCGCTCTTGATGGCTTCCTCGGCGCGGTTCTGACTGCGCACGCCCCAGTGGTCCTGGTCCTCGCGGGAAATGCCGGTCAGCAGTGCGACATTCTCCGCGGTCTGGCCCATCGCGATGTAGATGTCGGGCAGGTTCCCGTCGGCGCGCGGGTCGTGCCATTCGTCGGCTCCGGCAGCCGCGGCGGTCGTCCGCTCCTGAGCGGCGTCATACAGCGGGTTCTTGGTGTCCGGCCAGCCGTCGGCATTGCCCTTGCCGAACCGCGACACCGTCTCGACCCCGGCGGAGACGAAGACGTCGCCCTCGCCGGCCTTGATCGCGTGAAACGCCATCCGGGTGGTCTGCAGCGACGACGAGCAGTAGCGGTTGACGGTGGTGCCGGGCAGGAAGTCGTAGCCGAGTGCGACGGCGACCACGCGCGCGATGTTGAAGCCGGACTCGCCGCCGGGCTGGCCGCAACCCATGATCAGGTCGTCGATCTGGTGTGGATTGAGTGCCGGCACCTTGTCGAGTGCGGCGCGGACCATCTGCGCGGCCAGGTCGTCGGGCCGGATGCTGATCAGCGACCCCTTCATGGCGCGGCCGATCGGCGAGCGGGCAGTTGAAACGATGACGGCTTCCGGCATGACGGCTCCTCGATTGGGGTGTGCGAAGGCGAGCCTAACGCGCCCTACCCAGAGGCGACCGCGGCGGTCACACGCGCCTGCGTGGGGCGCGGCCACAATCTGGACACGATGGTCCGCCGGGCGGCGACCGGCTGTGCGGCGGGGCGGGCCAGCACCGGGATCTTTTCGCTCAGGGCTGTACACAGCGCCAGCAGCAACTGGTCGGCCGCCTCGGCATATCCGGCCGCCGACGGGTGGTAGTGGTCGGAGGAGAACATCAGCTCGGGCATCTCGCGGAACTTGGGTGCGAGCAGATGCGCGAGCGGCACCGGCACGCCACCGGCCGCGCGGACGGCCGCCGCCTGCGCCCGGGCGAGCTGTAGACCCCGGGTGCGCGCCAGCGAGCGCAGCGGCTGCGGAATCGCGGTGATCAGACCGAAGTCCGGGCAGGTACCGACTACCACGACCGCACCGCGGTTGCGCAGCCTGCGTACCGACGTTCCCAGCCGCTGTGCCGACGGTCCGACACCGTTGAGGGCGGTGATGTCGTTGGCGCCGATGATGATCACCGCGACGTCCGGTGGCGGACCCGCTACGAACATCGCGTCGACCTGGCCCAGGACCCCCTTCGACGTGGCACCGACAATGGCTTTAGTGCTCAGCCTGATTCGTAAACCGGATTGTTCGGCAAGCCTGCGGGCGATGACCACGCCCGGCACTTCTTCTGCGGTGTTGCACCCGTAACCGGTGGCGGTCGAGTCGCCGAAGATCATCAGGTGCAGATCGAACGGTGTGCCGTAGCGCCACCGCTGCACCGGTTCGCCGCCGGGGCCATAGACGCCGTCGGCACGCGGCGGCGGCTCCCAGTTCTTGGGGATCACGGTGCGCACATGCGTCGCCTGGCCAACCAGCAGGTTGCGTGCGCCCAGATAGGCCGAGCCTGTCGAGGCGAGTGCACCCGCTGTGGCCAGAGCGATCGTCGAACGCCGCGGCACATGCACGCCCACAGCCATGAGTTTAGGACGGTTGTGCTCATTTCGGGGGTAGCTGACAAACAAACCGGTTACGGTGTGAAACAGATGTGGTATCGAAACCGGTTAAGTGGAAGTTGAATGGGTAAAGGACTGTCAAGCTAAGTCTGCGAGGTTGGCTGAACGTATCGCTCAGCTTCTTCGTCGCATGCTGTATCGGACTACAACGGCGTAGGAAGTGTTGAGCATGACCGCACCCAGTAAGGTGTCTGGCGCACCTAGAGTTGCCATTCGCCCGCGCGACGCGCTGAAGGCTCGTAGACTCGAAGCCCGCAGGTTTGCGATCAGCGACGGGGCTCCCGTTGAGGTTGTGGAATCTGGACCGAGTGTTGCTGCTCGGTTCGCTACACTAGCGTCTCGCGTGACGATCCGGCCGGTTTTGGCGGCTGGCAGCTATGTTCCGCACCTACCTTGGCCGTGGGGCTTGATCGACCACGCCGCACGCATCCTGTTGCCAGCCACCAGCACGGTCAGGGCCGATGTGACCTTGCCGAATGCCTCGGCGCAGCTGGTTCGCGCCCCCGGGGTGCTGCCGGCCGACGGCACCCGGCGAGTCGTGCTGTACCTGCACGGTGGCGCGTTCTTGACCTGTGGAGCAAACTCGCACGGCCGGTTGGTCGAATCACTCTCGAAGTTCGCTGACGCGCCCGTTCTCGTCGTCAACTATCGGCTGATGCCCAAGCATTCGATCGGGATGGCGCTCGACGACTGCCACGACGGCTACCGGTGGCTGCGGCTGCTGGGCTACGACTCAGACCAGATTGTGCTGGGCGGCGACTCCGCCGGCGGGTACCTCGCGCTGTCTCTCGCGCAGCGTCTACTGCGCGAAGGCGAGGAGCCCGCGGCCCTTGTTGCGATCTCGCCACTGCTGCAGCTGGCAAAGGAGCCCAAGCAGTCTCATCCGAACATCAAGACCGATGCGATGTTCCCCTCCAGAGCTTTCGATGCGCTCGGCGCTTTGGTTGCTAGCTGTGCCGCAAAGAACACCGTGAACGGTCAGCCGGAAGAGATCTACGAGCCGTTGGATCACATCGAACCGGGCCTGCCGCGGACCCTGATCCACGTGTCCGGGTCCGAGGTGCTGTTGCACGACGCCCAGCTGGCGGCGAGCCGTCTCGCGGCGGCCGGCGTGCCGGCCGAGGTACGCGTCTGGCCCGGCCAGGTGCACGACTTCCAGGTCGCCGGGCCGCTGGTGCCGGAAGCTGTGCGCTCGCTGCGCCAGATCGGTGAGTACATCCGCGAGGCCACCGGGTAGCGGCCCGGATAGCGCCCGCGCGCCCTCCGGCGCCGCCTGCGACGATAGGCGCATGCGGATCGCGCACCACCTCAGTGACCTCATCGGCGGCACGCCCCTGGTTCGGCTGAATTCCGTCGTCCCCGAAGGCGCGGGCGTCGTGGCCGCGAAGGTCGAGTACCTCAACCCTGGCGGCAGCTCCAAGGACCGCATCGCCGAGCGGATGATCGACGCCGCCGAGGCCAGCGGGGCGCTGCGACCGGGGGGCACGATCGTCGAGCCGACGTCCGGAAACACCGGCGTCGGACTGGCCCTGGTGGCCCAGCGCCGTGGCTACAAGTGCGTTTTCGTCTGCCCGGACAAGGTCGGCGAGGACAAGCGAAATGTGTTGCGCGCCTACGGCGCCGAGGTCGTGGTATGCCCGACGGCCGTGCCGCCCGAGGACCCGGACAGCTACTACAGCGTGTCCGACCGATTGGTCCGGGAAATCGAGGGCGCCTGGAAGCCGGACCAGTACTCCAACCCCGAGGGGCCGGCCAGTCACTACGCGACCACCGGCCCCGAGATCTGGGCGGACACCGACGGCAAGGTCACCCACTTCGTCGCCGGCATCGGCACCGGCGGGACGATCACCGGCGCTGGCCGTTACCTCAAGGAGGTCTCCGACGGGCGAGTGCGCATCATCGGCGCCGACCCGGAGGGGTCGGTGTACTCCGGTGGCACCGGCCGGCCCTATCTGGTCGAGGGCGTCGGCGAGGACTTCTGGCCGGCGGCCTATGACCCGTCGGTGCCCGACGAGATCATCGCCGTCTCGGACTCCGACTCCTTCGACATGACCCGGCGGTTGGCCCGCGAGGAGGCGATGCTGGTCGGCGGGTCGTGCGGGATGGCCGTTGTCGCCGCGCTGAAAGTGGCCGAGCAGGCCGGGCCGGACGCGCTGATCGTGGTGTTGCTGCCCGACGGCGGCCGGGGCTACATGGCCAAGATCTTCAACGACGCCTGGATGTCGTCGTACGGATTCCTGCGCAGCCGGCTCGACGGTTCGGCGGCGGAGTCGACGGTCGGGGACGTGTTGCGCCGCAAGTCCGGTGCGTTGCCCGACCTGGTGCACACGCATCCCTCGGAGACCGTGCGCGACGCCATCGGCATCCTGCGGGAGTACGGGGTGTCGCAGATGCCGGTGGTAGGGGCCGAGCCGCCGGTGATGGCCGGTGAAGTCGCGGGCAGCGTTTCGGAGCGAGAACTGCTGTCGGCGGTCTTCGAAGGTCGGGCCAATCTGGCCGACGCCGTCAAACAGCACATGAGCCCGCCGCTGCGGTTGATCGGGGCCGGCGAACTGGTCAGCGTCGCTGGAAGGGCGTTGCGCGATCAGGACGCCCTGATGGTCGTCGAGGAAGGCAAACCGGTTGGGGTCATCACCCGTTATGACCTGCTCGGTTTCCTTTCCGAAGGGACGCGGCGCCGCTAGTGGGCCTATGACGTGGTTCTCGGCGCTGCGGTACTGTATCCGGCTTAGTTCAGCAATAGTCCGCCTCGGAAGGGTTGCCCCATGACCGATCAGCCGCCGCCCGGCGGGTCCTACCCGCCACCGCCGCCGCCACCTGGCTCTTCGGGTGCCGCGCCGTCCGGTGGGCATCTTCCGCCGTCCGCGCCGCCTCCCCCGGGCAGCAGTGGTGACTTCTCGCAGTCCGTCGGGGGTTCAGCGCCGCCGCCTCCGCCGCCTCCACCGTCGCCTGCAGGCGGCTACCCGCCGCCTCCACCGCCGCCTGCAGGCGGCTACCCGCCGCCTCCGCCGGCTGCCGGGGGGTACGCACCCCCGCCGCCGGGACCCGCGGTCAAAGGGTTGTCGACCGATTCCTACACGCCGTGGATGACGCGTTTCCTGGCATTCCTCATCGACTTCGCCCCGATCCTCGTCCTCTCGGGCATCGCCCAGGTCGTCGACCTGCTCACCCAAGAGGAGTCCTGCGTCACGAGCGTGAACCAGTACGACGTGGCGCAGTACTGCTACACCCAGGGCTCGATCATCGGGGTGTTGGCGCAGGGGCTGACGTCGCTGCTGATCCTGGCGTACGGGGTCTGGAACTACGGATACCGGCAGGGCACCACCGGCTCGAGCATCGGCAAGTCGATCCTGAAGTTCAAGGTGGTCAGCGAGGTCACCGGAGAGCCGCTCGGTTTCGGGATGTCGCTGGTGCGCCAGCTCGCGCACTTCGTCGACGCGGTCATCTGCTGGGTCGGGTTCCTGTTCCCGCTGTGGGACAGCAAGCGCCAGACCCTGGCCGACAAGATCATGACGACGGTGTGCCTGCCGCTCTGACACGAGCCTGCTGAATCTTGATCCCCTCCCCGGTCGCGGCATGCGGCCGGGGAGGCTTCGTTGTGGGGCCCGCGGCGTTGAGTCTGCGTTGATGGCGGAGGCGCCTTGGACTTGCCCGCCTTCACCGCAGAGCCAGCGGAGACGCGGGTGGCGACTAGGCTGGCGGTCGATGAGCAACGACCACCCGTTCACCGGACTTGCCACCAAAGCCATCCACGCCGGCTACCGTCCCGATCCGGCGACCGGCGCCGTCAACACCCCCATCTACGCCAGCAGCACCTTCGCCCAGGACGGTGTCGGCGGTCTGCGCGGCGGGTTCGAATACGCCCGCACCGGCAACCCGACGCGGTCCGCGCTGGAGGCATCGCTGGCCGCAGTGGAGGACGGTGTATACGGGCGGGCGTTCAGTTCCGGCATGGCCGCCAGCGACTGCGCGCTGCGGGCGATGCTGCGCCCGGGTGACCACGTCGTCATTCCCGACGACGCCTACGGGGGCACGTTCCGGTTGATCGACAAGGTCTTCACCCAGTGGGGTGTCGCCTACACCCCGGTGGCGCTGTCGGATCTGGACGCGGTGCGCGCCGCTATCACGCCGCAGACGCGATTGATCTGGGTGGAGACGCCCACCAACCCGTTGTTGTCGATCGCCGATATCAGCGCAATCGCCCAGCTGGGTGCGGTCAGTTCAGCAAAAGTGTTGGTGGACAATACTTTTGCTTCGCCCGCGCTACAACAGCCGTTGACGTTGGGCGCCGACGTGGTGCTGCATTCCACCACCAAATACATCGGCGGCCACTCCGACGTGGTCGGCGGAGCATTGGTGACAAACGACGAACAACTGGATCAGGCGTTCGCCTTCCTGCAGAACGGCGCCGGAGCGGTGCCCGGTCCGTTCGACGCCTACCTCACCCTGCGCGGTCTGAAGACGCTGGTGCTGCGCATGCAGCGGCACAGCGAAAACGCCGCGGCGGTAGCCGAATTCCTGGCTGGGCACCCGGCGGTGAGCGCCGTACTGTACCCGGGCCTGCCAGCTCACCCCGGGCATGAGGTTGCCGCCCGGCAGATGCGCGGCTTCGGTGGCATGGTCTCGGTGCGGATGCGTGGCGGGCGTGCGGCCGCCGAGAAGCTGTGCGCCCGAACCGGCATCTTCATCCTGGCCGAGTCGCTCGGCGGGGTGGAGTCGCTGATCGAGCACCCCAGCGCCATGACGCACGCATCCACCGCCGGGTCCCAGCTCGAGGTTCCCGACGATCTCGTCCGGCTTTCGGTGGGAATCGAGGACGCCGCCGATCTGGTGGCCGACCTGGATCAGGCGCTCGGTTAACGCGCTCGCGCAAAGATGCCTGCGCGGGGAGCCCGCGCAGGGAGCGCTCAGGAGTGGTAGGGCTCCGCGCTGACCAGGGTGACCTCGACGGTGTTGCCGCTGGGCACCTTGTAGCTGCGGGTCTCGCCGACCTTGGCGTCGATCAGCGCACCGCCCAGCGGTGAATTCGGCGAGTAGACCTCGAGCTTGCCGTCGTTGACGCCTTCCTGGCGGGTGGCGATCAAGAAGGTCTCGGCGTCGTCCTTGTCGCCGTTGTAGTAGACCTTCACCACGGAACCGGGCAGGGCGACGCCGGACTGCTTGGGCGCCTCGCCCACCTTGGCGTTGTTCAGCAAATCCTGCAGCTGCCGGATGCGGGCCTCCTGCTGGCCCTGCTCCTCGCGAGCGGCGTGGTATCCGCCGTTCTCGCGAAGGTCGCCTTCTTCCCGGCGGTCGTTGATCTCGGCGGCGATGACCGGACGATTCGCGATCAACTGGTCGAGCTCGGCCTTGAGTCGGTCATGTGACTCCTGGGTCAACCAGGTCACCTGAGTGTCCGTCATCTCGTGGCGCTCCTTGTGATTGTTGTTCCGCGCAAGTTCAGGTCCCGATGTTGGGCGTCTGCGGGCCCCCACCCCGGGTGCTGCAACTCCGTTCTGCTCACGGCCTCTAATGCAGCAATACACGGTCCCCGGCAGGACCGTGCATTTACCCATGTTACCACTGCGGAAACAATAGATGACTGACATATCCGCAGTTCGGCGTTTTGCAGCGCGCGTTACGGCGACCGCAGATACGGGGGCACGTCCGCGCCGCAGCCGTATACGTCCGCCATGGCCGGCGGCTTACTCGATTTCAGCGTCGTGGTCACCTGCACGGTCTGCTGGTTGGCCGGGGGCACCAGTAACTCCCGGCGACCCGTCTCGCTGCCGTCCTTGGACCTGACCCGCACGATGCAGTCCACGGGTCGAGAGGGGTCGGACCGGTACACGCTGACCGTCACCGCTGCCGTTTCGTCGTCGATCACCTGGTAGCCGGCCAGGGTGCCTTTGACCGGGCTGGAGCCGAGTTGCCGATAGGCCACCACGGCAATCCCGACTCCCAGCGCCAGGACCAGCACGGTCAGACCGATGACGACGCGGCGCCGCGATCTGCGCGACAGCCGATCGCGTCCATAGCGGGCTTCGGGCCGGGAGGGGGAATCTTCGGTCAAGTGCTCAGTCATGCCCTCGGGAGTTGTGGGGTACAAGAGAACTGGAAGTATAGGGGGCACTCACAGGGTCGGTGGGCGGCCAACGGACGGACTGGGAATAACGGATACAAGGGAGCTCGTGAGCAAACTGCGACTGATGGCGGTACATGCCCACCCCGATGACGAATCCAGCAAGGGGGCCGCGACGCTGGCACGCTATGCCGATGAAGGCCATCGCGTCATGGTGGTGACGCTTACCGGCGGGGAACGCGGTGAGATCCTCAACCCGGCTATGGACCTGCCTGACGTGCACGGGCACATCCACGAGATTCGGCGGGACGAAATGGCCAAGGCCGCGGAGATCCTCGGTGTCGAACACCACTGGCTGGGCTTCGTCGACTCCGGCCTGCCCAAGGGCGACCCCCCGCCGCCCCTGCCGGAAGGCTGCTTCGCGCTGGTACCGCTGCAGGAGTCCACCGAAGCCTTGGTGCGCGTGGTCCGGGAATTTCAGCCGCACGTGATGATCACCTACGACGAGAACGGCGGCTACCCGCACCCCGACCACATCCGTTGCCACGACGTGTCCGTCAGCGCCTATGAGGCGGCCGGCGATTATCGCCGGTTTCCCGACGCCGGGGAGCCGTGGTCGGTGTCCAAGCTCTACTACGTGCACGGGTTTCTACGGGCGCGGATGCAGTTGCTGCAAGACGAGTTCGCCAGGCACGGGCAGGAGGGTCCGTTCGGCAAGTGGCTGGAGCACTGGCTGCCCGACAACGATCATTTCGAGAAACGGGTGACCACCCGGGTGGAGTGCTCGGCGTATTTCGGTCAACGCGACGACGCCCTGATCGCGCATGCCACCCAGATCGACCCGAACGCCGAGTTCTTCGCCGCCCCGCTCGAGTGGCAGGAGCGGCTGTGGCCGACCGAGGAGTTCGAACTGGCTCGCTCGCGGGTACCGGCCCGCCTGCCTGAGACCGATCTGTTCGAGGGGATCGAGGAACGGTGAACCACTTTCTGCTCAGCCTGATTGCTGACGGCGGACCCAAGAACAACGGCCCGGATTTCGGCAAGGCCAGTCCGCTCGGGCTGGTGGTCGTCGTGTTGCTCGTCATCGCCACCGTTTTTCTGGTTCGTTCGATGAACAGGCAGTTGAAGAAGGTTCCGGAGTCCTTCGATCGCCAACATCCCGAGCCGGATCAGGCCGCCGACGAAGGCACCGACGCGGTCGGCACGGTCGAGAGCCCGGACGCCGACAACAATCGACCTCCGGGCTCGGCCCATGACCCCGGCTGAGCCGACCGGGACGAACACCCTCGGCCAGGCCACCAGTCCGTATCTGCGCCAGCACGCCGACAACCCGGTGCACTGGCAGCAGTGGACTCAGGAAGCCCTCGCGGACGCCGCAGCACGCGATGTACCGGTCCTGTTGTCCATCGGTTACGCCGCCTGCCACTGGTGCCATGTGATGGCCCACGAATCGTTCGAAGACGACGAGGTGGCCGCCGTCATGAACGCCGGATTCGTCTGTATCAAGGTGGATCGCGAAGAACGCCCCGACATCGACGCGGTTTACATGAATGCCACCGTTGCGCTCACCGGCCAGGGCGGTTGGCCGATGACCTGCTTCCTCACCCCTGACGGGCGGCCGTTCTTCTGCGGCACCTACTACCCCAAAGATTCATTCCTGCAACTGCTTTCCGCCATCACCGAGACCTGGCGACACCGCCGTGGCGAGGTAGAGGAGGCGTCGGACCATATCGCTGGGGAGCTGCGGTCGATGGCCTCCGGCCTGCCGGGCGGGGGACCGGAGGTCGCCGCCGGGCTGTGCGACGACGCCGTCACCGCGGTGCTGCGCGACCAGGACACCGTGCACGGCGGTTTCGTTGGCGCACCCAAGTTTCCGCCGTCGGCGATGCTCGAGGGTCTGCTGCGCCACTACGAGCGCACCGGGTCATCCGAGGTGTTGCAGGCCGTGTCGCGCGCCGGCGGTGCGATGGCCCGGGGCGGCATCTACGACCAACTTGCCGGTGGCTTCGCCCGTTACAGCGTCGACAAAGCCTGGTTGATACCGCATTTCGAGAAGATGCTGTACGACAACGCGCTGCTGCTGCGCTGCTACGCGCACTGGGCCCGCCGGACCGGCGATCCGCTCGCCCGACGGGTCGCCGCGCAGACCGCCCGGTTCCTGATCGAGGACCTGGCCGACGGTGACATGTTCACCTCGTCGTTGGATGCCGACGCCGACGGGCACGAGGGGTCGACCTACGTGTGGACGCCGGCGCAACTGACCGACGTGCTCGGCGATGACGACGGTGCTTGGGCCGCAACGGTTTTCGGGGTATCCCGACGCGGCACCTTCGAGCATGGGTCATCGGTGCTGCAGCTGCTCGAAGACCCCGGTGACCCGGCCCGACTGGAACGGGTGCGCGGTGCGTTGCTGGCGGCGCGGCGCACCCGGGTGCAGCCCGGGCGCGACGACAAGGTGGTCACCTCGTGGAACGGGCTGGCGATCACGGCGTTGGCCGAAGCCGGCGTGGCGCTGGGTGATCCGGATCTGGCGGGGGCAGCGCAACGCTGCGCTGCCGCGCTGCTGGATCTGCACGTCGTCGACGGGCGGTTGCGCCGCGCCAGTCTGGGTGGGGTGGTGGGGGACAGCGCGGCCATCCTGGAGGACTACGCGATGCTCGCCACCGGGTTGCTCGTGCTGCACCAACTGGGTTCAGGGGATGCCTGGCTGGCCGCGGCCACCGGCCTACTGGACACCGCGATCCGGCACTTCAGCGATCCACGCCACCCCGGTCGCTGGTTCGACACCGCCGATGATGCCGAGCAGCTCGTGCTGCGGCCCGCCGACCCGCTGGACGGGGCCACGCCGTCGGGCGCGTCATCGATCGCCGAGGCCCTGCTTACCGCCGCACACCTTGCAGACGGCCAGCGGGCCGAGCGGTACCTGGAAATAGTCGGCTCCACGCTGGACGCGCACTCGGTGCTGCTGGCCCGCGCCCCACGGTCGGCCGGGCACTGGTTGGCGGTTGCCGAGGCCGCGGTGCGCGGGCCGCTGCAGATTGCGGTCGCGTGCTCCGACGCGGCGTCGCCGCTGCTGGCCGATGCCCGGCGGCTCGCCCCCGGCGGGGCGATCGTCGTCGGCGGCACGGTGGACTCGTCGCCACTGTTGGTGGGACGGGACCGGGTGGCCGGCGCCGACGCCGCCTATGTGTGCCGAGGCCGGACCTGTGACCTGCCGGTAACCAGTGCAAGCCAGCTCGCCACCGCCCTGGCGATACCCGGGTAGTAACGTGCGTCACATGCCGAACACCGCTGACAGGACGCAAGCGATCACCGCGACGGTCAACCGCTACATCGACGCGGTGACCAGCGGCACCGCCGACGACCTGGCGGCCTTTTACGCCGATGACGCCACCCTTGAGGACCCCGTCGGTGGCGAGGTGCACATCGGCACGCATGCCATTCACGGTTTCTACTCCGCCGTGACGGGCGTCGAGCGGCAGTGCGAATTGGTGACGCTGCGCGTATCGGGCAACGAGGCGGCGTTTCATTTCCGGCTGACGATCACCGCCGGCGACAGCAAGATGCGGATCGAACCGATCGAGACGATGGTCTTCGACGCGGACGGAAAGGTCACCGCGATGAAGGCCTACTGGTCACCGGCCGACGTGACGCAACTGTAGAAGTCCGGTCAGAAGACGACGAACCACATCGCGATGTAGTGGCAGATGGCCGCGACGGCGGTGCAGGCGTGGAAGAACTCGTGGTATCCGAAGGTCGACGGCCACGGGTCCGGCCACTTCAGCGCGTAGAGCACTCCGCCGATGCTGTAGAGCGCGCCGCCGACAAACAGCAACACCATCGCCGCCACTCCAGCGTTGTGCAGGATCGAGCCGGTGTACCAGACCGCCACCCAACCCAGCAGGATGTACAGCGGCACACCCACCCAGCGCGGCGCGGTCGGCCACAGCATCTTGAGCGTGACTCCCGCCATCGCCCCGCCCCAGACGATCGCCAGCACGACGTGCCCGTCGTGCCCGGGCAGGGCCAGCAGCGCGAATGGCGTATAGCTGCCTGCGATGAAGATGAAGATCATCGAGTGATCTGCCCGCTTCATCCAGATGCGGGCGGTGCTCGATTTCCAGTTCACCCGGTGATAGGTAGCGCTGACGGTGAACATGATGATCGTGGCGAACGTGTACAGCATCGTCGCCAGGCCGGCTTTGGTGGAATCCAGCGCCCAGGACACCGCGACCAGCGAGGCGCCGGCGAAAACGGCGGCACCCGCGGAGTACACGTGGATCCAGCCGCGGAAACGCGGCTTTTTGAGGACCTTGGCGACGCCCTCGGCGAGCTGGTGGGCGGCGTTGGCCGGCGATGGACCGTCCGAAGCCGCGCTGGTGAGCGTGCTGCTTTGACTGCTCATCGTTATTACTGCCCCATCTATCCCGTCCGGATGGTTTCTTTGGATCAGGCTAGCGGGATTGCCCGCCAGAGGCCCGTCAAACTTCGCGTGACATTGCCTGGATTGGCAGCCGGAACTTAGCGTCGGTCACAGTAGTGTGGGATTCCGTGGAGATCATCCCGCCGCGGATCAAGGAGCCGTTGTACCGGCTGTACGAGCTGCGACTGCGGCAGGGTTTGGCTGCCTCGCGATCGGAGTTGCCGCGCCACATCGCGGTGTTGTGCGACGGGAACCGGCGATGGGCGCGCAGCCTGGGGTATGACGACGTCAGCGTCGGCTACCGGATGGGCGCGATCAAGATCGCCGAGATGTTGCGGTGGTGCCAGGAAGCCGGGATCGAGATGGCCACCGTCTATCTGCTGTCCACCGAGAATCTGCAGCGCGACCCCGAAGAGCTCGCCGCTCTGCTCGAGATCATCACCGACGTCGTCGAAGAAATCTGCGCACCGGCCAACCGTTGGAGCGTGCGAACAGTGGGTGATCTGGAGTTGCTGGGCGAGGTGCAGGCCCGCCGGTTGCGCGGTGCGGTGGACTCCACGCCCCAGAATGCGTCGTTCCACGTCAACGTGGCAGTGGGCTACGGCGGCCGTCAAGAGATCGTCGATGCGGTGCGTGCGTTGTTGGGTAAGCGACTGGCCGACGGTGCCACCGCCGAGGAACTCATCGACGCGGTCACCGTCGAAGGGATCTCCGAAAATCTCTACACCTCGGGGCAGCCCGACCCGGACCTGGTGATCCGGACCTCAGGGGAGCAGCGGCTGTCCGGCTTTTTGCTGTGGCAGAGCGCCTATTCGGAAATGTGGTTCACCGAGGCGCACTGGCCGGCGTTCCGCCGCGTCGATTTCCTGCGTGCGCTGCGTGACTACAGCATGCGGAACCGTCGTTACGGCAAGTAGTGGCCGTGACAGACTGAATCCATGGCTGCGCTGTCGGCGGTGGTGTTCACGCTGAGCGGGTGGCTCGGGCTGTATCTCCTGGCCCGCGATCCGCGCAAGCCGGTGCTCGTGCTCGCCTCGATCGGGCTCTGTGGCTTCGCGTCGGTGGTGGCCCTGGACGCGGTGCGCAACACCAGTGCGGCACACGCCGCGCTACTCAGTCAGCTCGAGGTCTACCTGGTGGCCGTGCCCGGGGTGGCCTGGTTCGCTGTGCTGCTCGAACTGGCCCGGCCGGCTGACAGCCCGAAGGGACGAACGCGTGAGCTGCTGCTCGTCTGCGCCGTAGCCGCGCTGACCCTCCTGGCCGCCGGGCTGGCCGGCAACGTCGACAGCCCGCTGAGGCTGGGCCACTGGCTGATGTCCGCGGTCATCTCGCTCTCCACTCTGGGGGCGATGGCCCGCAACGTGCTGCGGCCGGTCCGGCCCGCGCCGGTCATCGGTGCGGTGGTGATTGCGACGCTGTTCTTCGCGCTGGCGAATGCCATCCTGATCATCCCGCTGGGACTGGTGCCGAGTTGGCTTGCCCTGGCTTCGACGGGTCTGGATGTGCTGCTGCTGGGCGTGGCGGTGGCGGTGTGGGACGCCTTCGACGAGGGGCAGGCGCTGCGTGCCGACATGCTGCGCTCATTCGTCGGCTGCTCGGTGGTGTCGGTGTTGTTCGGTGGTCAGGCGTTGGCCGGTCTGGCCGTGACCCGTAACGATCCCACGGCCCAGACGGCCATGACCGTGCTGCTGTTCACTAGCCTCGCGGTGGCCATCACGGTGCAGGTGTTGGCCGACCCCCTGGCCGGAATCCTGGACCGGTTGGCTTTTTCGCGCTCACCGGAACTGCGCGCCGACCGGGCCGCGCTGCGCGACGCGGGGGCGGCGTTGCCGCTGCGCTCGGAGGGTCCCCTGGCCGACGTCGAGGACGACACCTTCATCCGGCTCACCCGCCGGGCGCTCGGTCATTACGGCGACCTGACCAAGCTGGTCGCCAGCCCGCTGACCGCGCTGCCGGTGATCGACGAGCGGCTGGCGGCCCGCGGCGCGCCCGACCATCCAGTGGAGCGCGCGAACGAACTCAAGGCGGTGCTCGCTGATGGTATCGCCCGACTCAAGCCGCGGGACGGCGGTGACTTCGGCACCACCGAAGAATGGCGCTACTACAACTCCCTGTATTTCCCCTACGTGGTCGGCGTGCGCGCCTACGCCCAGAACGCCACCGCCGCCGGCCTGGACCCGACGGCGCGGCAGGCATGGCAGTGGCTGGTCACCGAGGTGCCCCAGCGTTCGCTGCACAATTGGCAGAACGCGGCGGCGCGCCTGATCGCCGCCGACCTACGCGGGCGGGTCACTGTAACCAGCGACTGATCCGTCGCGCCTTTTCCCCACCAGCAGACGGAGATGCCTGTGCCAGACAAACCGCCGCCCGCCCGCGTCGTGCGGGCCCTCGAAGTCATCCGCGACCGGCTCGCCCGGCTGCACCAGAAGATGGTGCCGGCGCCGATCGCGATGATGGAACTGATCCTGGACGCCTGGTCGGCCCAAGCGATCACGGCGGCGGCCGAACTGGGCATCGCGGATGCTCTCGCAGACGGGCCGCTCACCGCCGACGAGCTCGCTGCGGCCGTTGGCGCCGACGCCGACGCCGTCGGCCGGCTGCTTCGGGCGTTGATCGGCAGGGGCATCTTCCGTCGGCGCCGCGACGGTCGTTACGAGCTGAACCCGCTCGGCGACGCGCTGCGCAGCGACGCCGAGGTGTCACTGGCCGGCATGGCCCGCCTGGTGGGTGCCCCGCAGCAGCGCGAGCACTGGAGTGGGCTGACAGACGCGATTCGACGCGGCGGTGCAGTGGTCCCCGACCTGCGGGGCAAGCCGTTCTTCGACTATCTGGCGGGCGAGCCGGAGCTGGCGCAGATCTTCAACAACGCCATGACCAGCACATCCGATCTCTCGATCGCGCCGCTAATCGCGGCCTACGACTTCAGCGGCTACTCGACCATCGTCGACGTCGGCGGGGGGCACGGCCGACTGCTGGCCGCCGTCCTGCGCGCGACGCCGCAGGCGCGCGGCATCCTCTTCGACCAACCGCAGGTGGTCGACGGCGCCGCGGCGGAACTGCGCGAACACCGGGTCGAGGATCGGGTGCGCGTCGTGGCCGGATCGTTCTTCGAAGACGACATACCCGGTGGGGGAGATGCGTACGTGCTCAAGAACATCATCCACGACTGGCCCGACGACGACGCGGTGCGCATCCTCGCCAACGTGCGCAAAGCCGCATCACCGGGCAGCCACGTCCTGCTGCTGGAACAGGTGATCCCGGAGCACGACCGCGACATCCCAGCGAAGTGGATCGACCTGGAAATGCTGGTGATGGTCGACGGCCGGGAGCGAACGGAGTCCGAATACAGCCGGCTGTTGCAGCGGGCCGGCTTCCAGCTGACTCGAGTGGTGGAAACCGCGTCTCCCTTCGGCGTCGTCGAGGCCCGGGCCGTCTGACGGGCAGCCGGCGAGTTCCGCAGTAAAAGCCCTGTTCATCGGGTTGGTGGCAGTAACTGGCAGCGGCGGGCGTCGATCTGGCAGTGCGTGAACGGCACCGTCAGACGTGTTCGACCCGCACCAACGCCCAAGCCCGAGGAGACCCGAACATGACCGCAATTTCCGGCGTGCAGCCCCGCCCGCTATCCGACTCCAACGACTCGCTGCTGCGCTTCGCGATGCGCGCTGACGCGACCTTGACCGGTTTGATGGGGCTGGCAGTCGCCGTTGCCGCCGATCCGATTTCGCGAGTGACCGGCCTGACGTCCGCCCAGGAATACAGCATGGGTGCCTTCTTCGTCCTCTACGGACTGGCTGTGTTCAGTCTGGCCGCGTTGCCGAACCTGCGTCGCGCGGGACTCGGCGTCGTCGCAGCGAACCTGGTTTACACGGTCGCGGCGATCACTGCCGCGGAGTTGTTGTCGATGACGTCGGTCGGGGTCGGTGCGACGCTGGCCAGCGGCGTCTACACGCTGGCGTTCGCCGGCCTCCAGTACCTGGGAGTGCGCCGCCTGGCGGCGTGATTCCCCTTCCCGCCGAGCGGGGTTGCCACCGCCTGAGCAGTGCGGTGCGCGGCCCCGCTTGGCCTGTTGGAATGAATTTTTTGTCGTGCCGGCCCCCGAGGGCCGACACGATTGTCACGCGTCGACGTCGTCGACTACGAAGACCGCCCACGCGTATGCGGCGTCCGTCTCCTGGAAAAGGATTTCGTGGCTCATCAGGTCCCTCCTCGTTGTTGTTGAGGCCGAGCGAAACTGCCCAGCTACACCACATTGCCCGCAGTTGCGCGCCCGCGTTGTCCTCCGATCGGGCGGCGGCGGGATGAATTTCGGGGTACTACGAACGGTGGACATCGGGCGTCCGCCATTCGGGGGACTCAGCGGGTTGTGGTGGTGACGCCGAACCAGAACGTGAGTGCGTGATCGAGTTCGTCCAAGTCGGGTGTCTGCGACGAGGACGCCCAGGCCACATAGCCGTCGGGGCGCACCAACAGAGCCGTGGCCGACAGTTCCTCCACCGCGCGCCCAGCGACGACGACGATTCGGTGCGCGATGGCCGAGGCCGCGGCGTCCACCACTCCCAGCTCGGTCAGATCGATCAGCAACGGCTTCCCGGCCCGGGCGAGCTCCGCGAAGCGGGCCGTTCCAGAGGAGTTCGTCACGGCGGAATCCGGCACCCAGCGTCCGACCAGCGGATGGGCTGTCGCGCCTGCGCCATAGCGGATGTCGGCGCCGGACACGAGGTCCCCGAGGTGACCGACGACTGCGGGCTGCGAGAGCAATTCGCCGAAGAGTTCCCGCAGGGCGCTGACTTCGGCGCCAGGCCGGATGAGCGCCAGCTGGGCGCGGCTGTGCATGATCACCCGCTCGGCGGCGGGCCGCCGCTCGCTTTCGTAGGTGTCGAGCAGTTCAGTGCCGCGGCGCTTGTCCAGTACAGCCGCCAGCTTCCAGCCGAGGTTCGCTGCGTCCTGCAGACCCAGATTGAGACCGGGGCCCCCGAGCGGTGGCTGCACGTGCGCGGCATCGCCGACGAGTATGACCCGGCCCAGTCGGTATTGTGACGCGATCCGCGAGTTCACGCCGCGATAAAGGCGAAGGTCCGGTGCCAGGTCACTGGATTCCAGCTGTAGCGGGACCGGTACCCCGAGCACGCGCTCGATGCTGGCTTCCTGCTCGGCGATGCTGGCGGGCGCATTGTCGCCGTTGAGGTCGGGGTTCTCACGTGGTGAGTTGTCGAGTTCGATTGTGAACACCCCGCCCCGGTCCGTCAGCTTCGTGCCCCACCCGAATATGCCTCCGCCGGCCCGAAAGTATTGCCGCGGCGGAATGGCGCCGAACCCGGGGACGTTCAGCGCCCCGGTGTCGGAATCAACCCAGTCCAGGGGCGGCAGGACTCCGAACGCCACATGCTCGGTTACGTCGTAGGACGACATCCCCGGAAAACCGATGCCTGCCAGCTTGCGGGTGAGACTTGAGCCGCCGTCGGCGCCCACCAGGTATTCGGCCGACAATTCATAGAGGCCGTCCGGACCTGCGACGTGTACGACGACGCCGTCGTCGTCTTGCTCGAAACCGGTCAGGGCGTGACCCCAGCGAAAGTCGACGTCGTATCTCTGGGCCGCGGTGACAAGCACTTCGATGAGCCTGGGTTGTTCCACCCGCAATGTGTACAGCTGGTGTTTCGGCACCTCGGCGACGTCCAATCCGAAGCCGGCGAAGAACGAGCCGGCGGCCGGCCGCGGGGGCTCTGTCGTTTGCGCGAGTGTGTCGTACAGGCCGTGGTGGTCGAAGATCCGGACTCCCTGGCCCACGATGCCCGCTGCACGTCGCTGCGTATTGGGGCCTGGGCTCGTGTCCAGCAGCACCGGCCGGATGCCGGCCAGCCCGAGTTCGCAGGCCAGCATCAGTCCGTTCGGGCCGGCGCCGACGATCACCACATCAGCCACGAGCCGGAATCTACCGGAATCACAGCCCGCTAGGGGTCGTCGAATTTCGTCCTGACCGATTGTGCGATGTGCATACCGCCCCCCTCGCCGGAGCGCCGAGGTCCGTGCCGAGAATACCGGGCGCCTTCGCCGTCCGCCGACCGACTGCGCCTTGCCGGGCTCGGCTCGGCCCACTTCGGCGCCTGTGCACAGTGCACCTCGCCCCGAACTGGGTCTGTGCACTCTGCACGATGTCGTCCCGGTGTCTGGCGAGGCAAGCTGGCAAAACTCAAGAGATGTTGGGCCCGTTGTTGATTGGCGCATTGCCTGGCCGACGCCGGCCCCGATTGAATCCGATGGAAGGACAGCGATGGCATTCCTGATTGCCGCGCCGGACGCGGTGGCGCATGCTGCGAGCCAACTGACGAATGTGGGATCGATGCTGAGCGAGGCCAACAGCGCCGCGGTCGGCCCGACGACCGCGCTCGCTGCGGCCGGTGCCGACGAGGTGTCGGCGGCGATTGCCGCAATGTTCTCGACACACGCCCAGACCTACCAAGCGGTCAACGTGCAGGCGGCTTCCTTCCATCAGCAGTTCGTGCAGGCGCTGACCAGTGCCGGCGGGTCATATGCGACCGCCGAGGCATTGAACGCGTCACCGTTGCAGGCGGTTGAGCAGGCCGTGCTGGGCGCTGTCAACGCGCCCACCCAGCTGCTGCTGGGTCGCCCTCTGATCGGCGACGGTGCCCACGCCACCGCCCCGGGTGGGGCCGGCGGCGCCGGCGGCCTGCTGTGGGGTAACGGGGGTAACGGCGCTGCCGGTGCGGCCGGCACCGGTCAGGCGGGTGGTGCCGGTGGCGCTGCCGGGCTGTTCGGTAACGGCGGTGCTGGCGGGGCCGGCGGATCGGGCACTGCCGGCACTGTCGGCGGTCTCGGCGGCGCGGGCGGGGCCGGCGGGGCCGGGGGCTGGTTGTACGGCAACGGCGGCAGCGGTGGCTTCGGCGGGGTCGGCGGTCTGGGCGCCACTCAGAGCGGCAACGGCGGCAGCGGTGGCTTCGGCGGCGCCGCCGGAGTGCTGGGCGCCGGCGGTGCCGGCGGCCTCGGCGGGGCGGGCGGTGCCGGTCGCAGCGGTAACCCGCTTCCTGCCGGCTCGGCAGCGGACGGCGGTGCCGGCAGCGCCGCCAGCAGCAATACCAGTTCACCGGCGATTGCCGGCAACGGCAGTCCCGGCACGCCAGGCAGCGCCACCGTCAATGGGGGTAACGGTGGACAGGGTGGTACCGCGACCGGGCAACCCGGTCAGTGGGGGCTGAGTAACTCGAGTCCGATCACCGGCGGTAACGGAGGACACGGCGCCGACGGATTCAACGGCGGAAATGGTGGGGCGGGCGGTGACGCCAACCAGACGTCCGCGGGTAGCGGAGCGCCCAACTTCTTCACTCCGGGCCAGCCGACCGGAGGGACCGGCGGTGACGGTGGCAATGCGCTCGGCATCGGCGGCAACGGCGGCAACGGCGGCAACGGCGGCGACTCGCTCGGGTTCGCAGTCGGACCCAACCACCCCGGAGCGGCGGGCGGGGACGGCGGCAACGGGTCTGCTGGCGCGAACGGCGGCGCCGCCGGTGCCGGAGGTGCCGGGGGTGCCGGAGGGCGTGGCGGCTTACTCGTCGGCAATGGCGGAGCCGGAGGTTTCGGCGGGGCCGGCGGGGTCGGTGGGACCGGCGGAGCCGGAGGCTCCGGTGGCAGCGGCGGCGCCACCGGAGACACCCTCGGATCGTTTACCGCGCAGCAGAATCTCGCGGGCGGCGCTGGCGGCAACGGCGCCCAGGGCGGCAACGCCGGAGCGTCGGGGGCGGGCGGCACCGGTGGCGACGGTGGCGCCGGCGGACTGCTGTTCGGCGACGGGGGCGCAGGTGGCGGAGGCGGCGTGGGCGGCGCCGGTGGCGCAGGCGGGGCCGGTGGACTCGGTGGTGCCGGCGGCGGCGGCGGCAACGCCTACACCGCGCAATTGCTCGCCAACTCTCAACTGCAAGGCGGCGACGGAGGAGACGGCGGTGCCGGAGGGACCGGTGGGACCGCGAGTAACGGTGCGACGGGCGGCCGCGGCGGAAGTGGCGGAAGCCGCGGATTCATCGGTGCCGGGGGCGCGGCGGGCCTCGGCGGAGCCGGCGGCGCCAGCGCCGCCGGTGGCGCGTCGGGCACGGGTGGCGCCGGTGGCGCCGGCGGCGTCACGGCGGCCAGCTGGACATCCACCCCGGTTGCGGGTGCTCCGTCCACCTACGGCAGTGCGGGTGGCACGGGCGGCTCCGGGGCCGCCGGGGCGGGCAGCATTTCGGGGACAAGGGGCGCTGACGGCAGGGCGGGCTGATCGGCGGGTGGCTGTGCAGAGTGCACAACCTTCGCCGTGATGCACGTGCAGTGTGCCCTGCCCGCGGCGGGTCGGATTCGTCTTCGCTAAGAGGATACGAATTTCGCCGCAATGATCGGTCAGCCGCGCATATTCTGCGATTCGCCGCGTGCGCCGTCGAACGATAGGACACACCATGTCTTTCCTGGTTGCAGCACCCGAATTCCTGGCGCTGGCGGCGTCGGATCTCTCCGGCATCGGTTCCACGATCGATGCTGCCGCTGCCGCGGCGGCCAACCCCACGACGGCTCTGGCGGCCGCCGGCGCCGACGAGGTGTCTGCCGCGATCGCGATGCTGTTTTCCGGGCATGCTGAGACTTACCAAGCGCTCAGCGCCCAAGCCGCGGCGTTTCACCAGCAGTTCGTGGCGACCATGACGGGCGCCGGGAGCACCTACGCTGCGGCCGAGGCGCTCAATGCCGCGCAGGCGGTACCCCAGGACGTGATGGGACTGATCAACGCGCCCACCATGGCGCTGCTCAATCGCCCGTTGATCGGCGACGGTGTCAATGCCACGACCCCGGGGGGCAGGGGTGGCGACGGTGGATTGTTGTGGGGCAATGGTGGTAACGGTGCCGGGGGCAGCGCCGGACAGGGCGGTGGTGCCGGCGGGTCTGCGGGGCTGATCGGCAATGGCGGGGCCGGCGGCTCTGGGGGAGTCGGCCTGACGGGCGGCGCGACCGCCGGCGCCGGCGGCGCCGGCGGCAACGGTGGCTGGCTCTACGGCAACGGCGGTATCGGCGGGGCCGGCGGGGCCGGTGCCGCAGCCAACGGAGGCGCCGGCGGGCTCGGCGGCGCGGGTGGTTCGGCAACGCTGTTCGGTGCCGGCGGGGCCGGTGGTGCCGGCGGAACGGGCGGCACGAACGGCAATCAGTTCGGTCCCGGCGGCGGTGCCGGTGCAGCCGGCGGTCGGGGCGGGTTCCTGTACGGCAACTCCGGGGTCGGTGGCAGTGGCGGGACCGGCGGCGTCGGGGCGAGCTTCGGTGGAACCGGCGGTGCCGGCGGTGAGGGCGGCAGCGGCTGGATCTGGGGAGACGGTGGTCAGGGTGGCGCCGGCGGCGGTGGTGGACAGCCAGGCTTCAGCAGTGGTGGTGCCGCCGGCAACGGCGGGGCCGGCGGGCTATTCGGCAATGGCGGCGCCGGCGGTGCAGGTGGACATGCCGCCGGTGCGGTGGCCGGCAACGGAGGGCTCGGCGGCCGGGCTCTGCTGATCGGCAACGGCGGTCACGGCGGCGTCGGCGGCAACGGCAACGCCTTCTCCTCGACCACCGGGAACGGCGGGGAGGGCGGCACCGGCGGGTTGTTCTACGGCAACGGCGGCGACGGGGGTAACAGCGGCACGCCCGGGGGCGCGTCGGTCGCCAACTTCGCGTCGGGTGCCCGTGGCGGTGCCGGTGGCAATGCGCGGCTGGTCGGCAACGGCGGAACCGGCGGCGACGCCTACGGCGGTGTCGGTTCCAACGGGCCGGTGACCGGCCCGGGGCAGGCCGGCAGGGGCGGTCTCGGCGGATACCTGTTCGGCAACGGCGGGGCCGGGGGTAACGGTCTCACCGGGAGCTTCGGCGGCAGTTCGGCAGCCGCCGGCGCCTCCGGCGGCAACGGTGGCAACGCCTACTTCGTTGGCGCCGGCGGTGCCCCGGGCTCCGGTTCGGTGCACGGGAATTTCGGGTCCCTGCCGGACGGCGTCAACGGCATCGCCGGCGCCAACGGCACGATCTTCACTCCTCCGTCGATCGGCGGTGGCGGCATCCTCGACGTCATCAACGCACCCACCGAGGCGCTGTTGGGCCGTCCGCTCATCGGCGACGGAGCCAACGGCACGGCTTCGAATCCCAACGGGCAAGGCGGGGGTCTGCTGTGGGGTAACGGTGGCCGTGGCTTTGACAGCACTACCGCCGGTGTGGCCGGCGGTAGCGGAGGCGATGGCGGGCTGTTCGGCAGCGGCGGCGGGGGTGGCACCGGCGGTGCGGGTGCCGGCGGCGGCAACGGCGGTAACGCCATCATCGGACTCGGAGGAACCGGCGGCATCGGCGGTGCGGGCGCGTCCGGTGGCAACGGTGGAAATGTCGTCCTCTGGGGTGCCGGGGGGTCCGGTGGTGTCGGCGGCACGGGCGTCGTTGGAGGCAACGGTGGTAGCGGTGGACACGGCGGGTGGCTGTACGGCGACGGCGGCGCCGGCGCGCGAGGTGGCAACGGCAGCAGCGGCGCGAACGCTCAATTCGCCGGGCCCGGTGGGGACGGCGGTCGTGGTGGAAACGGCGGCGCCGCAGGTCTGATCGGCAACGGCGGCGCAGCGGGGAGCGGCGGCGTCGGCGGCGCGGGCGGCCTCGGCCTTGCCACCGGCGGCTTGAACCCGGCCAACGGTGGTGCCGGAGGCCATGGCGGCGACGCCGGCCTTGGTGGGGCCGGCGGGACGCTGTACGGAAACGGCGGGGCGGGCGGAGCCGGCGGGAACGGCGGCGCCGGCGGCAGCTACCAGGTCGCCGGAGGCGCTCCACGTACCGGGGGCATCGGCGGCGATGCCGGAAACGGGGGCGGCGGCGGCGCGGCCGGATTGTGGGGCGCCGGCGGCATCGGCGGAGCCGGCGGCATCGGCGGAGTCGGGGTGTCGGGATTCTCGGGCGGCACCGGCGGTGACGGTGGCGGCGGCGGAAACGCCGGGAACGGCGGGGCCGGCGGGTCGGTTTACGGCAACGGCGGTGTCGGCGGCGCCGGCGGCAGGGGTGGTGACAGCTTCGACGGCTTCCCGGCATTCAATGGCGGTAAAGGTGGGGATGGCGGCAACGCCGGCGTGGGCGGCAGCGCCCGACTCATCGGCAACGGCGGTAACGGTGGTTCCGGTGGGGCCGGCGGCATCGGGGAAGTTGGTGACGGCGGTGACGGTGACGGTGCGGTAGGAGGCTCCGGCGGCTCACTGTTCGGCACGGCCGGATTGCCCGGGTAGCGGTCCCGCTCGCCGGCTCTACAGTTTGCGCAGCCTCAGCCGGTTGATGGAGTGATCGGCGTCCTTGCGCAGCACCAGGGTGGCTCTGGGCCGGGTCGGGAGGATGTTCTCGACCAGGTTGGGCCGGTTGATCGACCGCCAGATCTCTTTCGCGGCGACGACGGCCTGTGAGTCGGACAGGGCCGAATAGTGGTGGAAGTGCGACTCCGGGTTGGCGAACGAGGTGCCGCGCATCGCCAGGAACCGCGACACGTACCACTGCTCGATGTCCTCGATGCGGGCGTCCACATACAGCGAGAAGTCGAACAGATCCGACACCATCAGCGTCGGACCCGTTTGCAGGACGTTCAGCCCCTCCAGAATCAGGATGTCGGGATGCCGAACCACGTGCTTGGCGCCGGGAATGATGTCGTAGCGCAGGTGTGAATACACCGGCGCGCAGGCGTAGTCGGATCCCGACTTCACCGACGTGACGAACCGCATCAGTGCCCGGCGGTTGTAACTCTCGGGGAAACCCTTGCGGTGCATCAGGTTTCGTCGTTCAAGTTCGGCGTTGGGGTAGAGAAACCCGTCGGTGGTGACCAGGTCCACCCGGGGATGGTGATCCCAGCGGGCCAGCAGCGCCTGCAGCACGCGCGCCGTGGTCGACTTGCCGACGGCCACGCTGCCCGCTACCCCGATGATGAACGGCACCGGGCGGTCGGGGTTTTGCTGCGGTTCGCCGAGGAACTCGGCGGTGGCGGCGAACAGGCCCTGCCGCGCGGCCACCTGAAGGTGGATGAGCCGGGCCAGCGGCAGGTAGACCTCCTCGACCTCCAACAGGTCGATCTGTTCGCCGAGGCCGCGCAGACCGACCAATTCCTCTTCGGTGAGGGCCAGCGGCGTCGACATGCGGAGCGCGCGCCATTGCCGTCGGTCGAACTCGACATAGGGGCTCGGCTCGCTCGGCCGCGGCATGGTGCCAGTCTCTCAGGAACGGCAGCGGCACTGACGGTGGGGCTGGCGAAAACGCGATTCAGCTGTGCGGCAACCGTCTCGATAGACTTATGCCCGTGACTGCTACTCCCGGCGCCCGCGTCGCTCCCCCGGCACAGCCTCCCTGATGTCCGCACCACTCGCTGAGGTCGACCCCGATATCGCCGAGTTGCTGGGCAAGGAGCTCGGGCGGCAACGCGACACCCTCGAGATGATCGCCTCGGAGAACTTCGCGCCCCGCTCGGTTCTGCAGGCCCAGGGCAGCGTGTTGACCAACAAGTACGCCGAAGGTCTGCCCGGCCGCCGGTACTACGGGGGCTGCGAGCACGTCGACGTGGTCGAGAACATCGCCCGTGATCGCGCCAAGGCGCTCTTCGGCGCGGATTTCGCCAATGTGCAGCCGCATTCGGGCGCGCAGGCCAACGCTGCCGTGCTGCACGCGCTGATGTCGCCGGGGGAGCGGCTGCTGGGTCTCGACCTGGCCAACGGCGGCCACCTGACCCACGGGATGCGGCTGAACTTCTCCGGCAAGTTGTACGAGAACGCCTTCTACGGCGTCGATCCCACGACCCATCTGGTCGACATGGACGCGGTGCGCGCCCAGGCACTGGAGTTCCGTCCGAAGGTGATCATCGCCGGCTGGTCCGCTTATCCCCGGATCCTCGACTTTGCGGCGTTCCGGTCGATCGCCGACGAGGTGGACGCCAAGTTATGGGTCGACATGGCGCATTTCGCCGGCCTGGTCGCCGCGGGGCTACATCCTTCGCCGGTGCCGCACGCCGACGTGGTGTCCACCACCATCCACAAGACGCTCGGGGGCGGCCGCTCCGGCATGATCGTGGGTAAGCAGGAGTATGCGAAGGCCATCAATTCGGCGGTGTTCCCCGGTCAGCAGGGCGGGCCGCTGATGCACGTGATCGCAGCCAAGGCGGTCGCATTGAAGATCGCCGCCACGCCTGAGTTCGCCGAGCGTCAGCAGCGCACGCTGGCGGGTGCGCGCATCATCGCCGACCGCCTGCTGGCCGACGACGTCGCCAACGCCGGTGTCTCCGTGGTCAGCGGCGGCACCGACGTCCATCTGGTGCTCGTCGACCTGCGCAACTCTCCGTTGGACGGCCAGGCCGCCGAGGACCTGCTGCACGAGGTGGGTATCACGGTCAACCGCAACGCCGTGCCAAACGACCCCCGGCCGCCGATGGTGACGTCGGGTCTGCGGATCGGGACGCCGGCCCTGGCGACCCGCGGCTTCGGGGACGCCGAATTCTCCGAGGTTGCCGACATCATCGCGACCGCGCTGGCGGCCGGCACCTCAGCGGACGTGGCTGAACTGGGCGCGCGCGTTGCGCGGCTGGCCAGGGAGTTTCCTCTCTACGAGGGCATCGAGGAATGGGGCCTGGTCGGGCGCTGAGGCCCGCCCGCCCCGCCGAGCAGACGCAAAAGCCCCCTTTTCCATGCGTTCCATGCCGAAAAGGGGGCTTTCGCGTCTGCTCACAAAGTGACCCGCGACACGCCCGCAGAAATTTGAAAGAACCTGTGAATGCGGGTTACAGTTACCGCATGGCACAGAAACCTGTCGCTAATGCGCTGACCCTTGAACTTGAGCCCGTGGTGGAATCCCTGCTGGCACACCACCTGGCCACCGAAGAGATCTGGTTCGCCCACGACTACGTACCGTTCGACCGTGGGGAGAACTTCGCGTACCTCGGCGGGCGCGACTGGGACCCGTCCCAGGCGACGCTGCCCCGCCCGATCACCGACGCCTGCGAGGTCATGCTGCTGCTCAAGGACAACCTGGCGGCCCATCACCGCGAGTTCGTCGAGCACTTCATCCTCGAGGACTACTGGGGCCGGTGGATCGGCCGCTGGACCGCCGAGGAGCATCTGCACGCCATCGCGCTGCGCGAGTACCTCGTGGTCACCCGCGAGGTCGACCCGGCCGCGAATGAAGACGCCCGGGTCCAGTACGTCATGAAGGGCTATCGCACCGAGAAGTACTCGCAGATCGACACCCTGGTCTACATGGCCCTCTCCGAGCGCACCTATGGCACTTTCTGCCGCAACCTTGCCGCGCAGATCGAGGAACCGATTCTGGCCGGACTTGTGGACCGGATCGCGCGAGACGAAGCGCGGCACGAGGAGTTCTTCGCCAACCTGATCACCCACCTGCTGGACTACTCCCGCGACGAGGTGATCCAGGCGATTGCCGCACGTGCCGCCGATCTCGACGTCCCCGGCGCCGACATCGATGCCTACCAGGACAAGCTGCAGGCCGTGGCCGACGCCGGTATCTTCGACCGCGCCCAACTGCAGCAGGTGATCTCCGAGCGCATCACCGCGTGGGGTCTGGCCGACGAACCGGCACTGCAGCGGTTCGTCACCGACTAGCACGGACTAGTCCGCCCACATTTGTTGCGTTTACGTGTCTCGATAGCGTCTCGGCGCGCCTGCACTGCGGGGGTGTGGCCACCGGAGTAGCGTCGCCGGTGATGGCCAGCGACTTGCTCTGCTGCCAGGGCGGCACCTTCCGTCACTTCAACGGCAGGACCGGCCCCGGTCCTGGTGCCGCGGCCCCCGCCGACACGCTCGCGTGGGTCCGCCCGAGCGCCATTCGCTCGAGGAGCGCCCCGTGACCGAAATCCGGACGTATGTGCTTGACACCTCCGTGCTGCTGTCCGACCCGTGGGCATGCAGCCGGTTCGCCGAGCACCAGGTGGTGGTTCCGCTGGTAGTGATCAGCGAACTGGAGGCCAAGCGCCACCACCACGAGCTGGGCTGGTTCGCGCGTCAGGCGTTGCGCCTGTTCGACGATCTGCGTCTGGAACACGGCCGGCTTGACCAGCCCATTCCGGTTGGGACACAAGGCGGTTCGCTGCACGTCGAGTTGAACCACACCGACCCGTCGGTGCTGCCCGCGGGCTTCCGGACCGACAGCAACGACTCGCGCATCCTGAGCTGCGCCGCCAACCTCGCCGCCGAGGGTAAGCGGGTGACCCTGGTGAGCAAGGACATTCCGCTGCGGGTCAAGGCCGCCGCGGTGGGCCTGGCCGCCGATGAATATCACGCGCAGGACGTCGTAGCCTCCGGCTGGTCCGGGATGGCCGAGATCGAGACCGCCTCCGACGACATCGCGGCGCTGTTCGCGGACGGTGAGATAGACCTGGCCGAGGCTCGGGACTTGCCGTGCCACACCGGGATTCGGTTGCTGGGTGGCAGCTCGCACGCGCTGGGCCGGGTCACGCCCGCCAAGCGGGTGCAGCTGGTTCGCGGCGACCGGGAGGTGTTCGGCCTGCGGGGTCGCTCCGCCGAGCAGCGGGTGGCTCTGGATCTGCTGCTCGACGAATCGGTGGGCATCGTCTCGCTCGGCGGCAAGGCCGGCACCGGGAAGTCGGCCTTGGCGCTGTGCGCGGGACTGGAAGCGGTGCTGGAACGCCGCACCCAACGCAAGGTGGTCGTTTTCCGCCCGCTGTATGCCGTGGGAGGCCAGGAGCTGGGTTACCTGCCCGGCAGCGAGAGCGACAAGATGGGCCCCTGGGCCCAGGCGGTCTTCGACACCCTTGAAGGTCTGGCCAGCCCGGCGGTGCTGGACGAGGTGCTCTCGCGGGGCATGCTCGAGGTGCTGCCGTTGACCCACATCCGAGGTCGGTCGTTGCACGACTCGTTCGTCATCGTCGACGAAGCCCAGTCCCTGGAGCGCAACGTGCTGCTGACCGTGCTGTCCCGGCTGGGCACCGGTTCCCGGGTGGTGTTGACGCATGACATCGCCCAACGCGACAACCTGCGGGTCGGCCGGCACGACGGGGTCGCCGCGGTGATCGAGAAGCTCAAGGGTCACCCGCTGTTCGCCCACATCACGCTGCTGCGCAGCGAGCGCTCGCCGATCGCCGCGCTGGTCACCGAAATGCTCGAGGAGATCGCCGGCCCGCACTGAGTCCTGGGAGTCGGCCATCCGGGCGCTGAGCCTGCGCCTGCGGCGGGAAAATGCCGCGGATGGCGCCTTGGACGCAGAATGAACGCCGTCACCGCACCCTCGACGTCGGGGTTGCGGGCGATACGTTCGGTAAACTTTCCTGGTGCCGAAACGACCCGACAATCTCGCCTGGCGCTACGGGCGCACGGTCCTCGGCGTCGTGGTCGCGGCCGGGGTGCTGGTGATCGGCGGGCTGACCGGCCACGTCACGCGGGCCGACAACCAGAGTTGCGCCGCGGTCAAGTGTGTCGCGCTGACCTTCGACGACGGCCCCAGCCCCTACACCGACCGGCTGCTGCAGATCCTCAAAGACAACGACGCCAAAGCGACGTTCTTCGAGATCGGCAACAAGGTCGCGGCCAACCCGGCCGGCGCCAAGCGGGTCGTGGACGCCGGGATGGAGCTCGGCAGCCACACCTGGGAGCACCCCAACATGACGACCATCCCGCCGGAGGACATCGCCGCGCAGTTCTCCCGGGCCAATGACGCCATCGTCGCCGCGACCGGCCGCAAGCCCGCGTTGTACCGGCCCGCCGGCGGGCTGTCCAACCCGGCGGTGCGCCAGGCTGCGGCGAACTTCGGCCTCGCTGAGATCCTCTGGGACGTCATTCCTTTCGACTGGGCGAACGACTCCAACACCGCGGCGACTCGGCAGGTGTTGATGGCGCAGATCAAGCCGGGATCGGTGGTGTTGTTCCATGACACCTACTCGAGCACCGTCGACCTCGTTTACCAGTTCATCCCGGTGCTCAAGGCCAATGGCTACCGCCTGGTGACGGTCAGCGAGCTGCTGGGGCCGCGGGCGCCCGGCAGCAGTTACGGGAGCCGGGAGAACGGCCCGCCCGTCAACGAGCTGCACGACATTCCGCCCGGCGACATCCCGCCGCTACCGAACACCCCGTCGCCCAAGCCGATGCCGAACTTCCCGATCACCGACATCGCCGGGCAGAACTCGGGCGGGCCGAACAACGGTGCCTAGGGCAGCGGCGCCGAAGTCTGCTCTGCGGCTGTCGATTCAGTACGGCACCGACTTGTCGCTGGCGTACATCATCGCCGTCGCCGACACGGCCGCGATCCTGATCCCGATGCGAGGCCACAGCCCCGCGGTAGCCAACGCAGACTTCGCCGAAAAGAACACTGGCATGGTGGCGCTGCTGATCGTGCTGGGAACTCTGTCAGTGGCGGTCATCGGGCCCCTGATCCTGGCGCCCACCCTGCGCTGGTACACCGCCGGCGTGCAACCGACACCCGAGCAGCGCGACGCGGCGATGAAAATCGCGGGTCGGCAGTCAGCGCTGCTGGCGGCGACCTGGGCGGTGTGTGGCGTGATCGTCGTTGTGCCCAATACCGATGGCGGAGCCGCGGTCATGGTGCCGATCTCACTCGGCGTGCTGATCGGCGGGGCCGCGGCCGCCGGTACGGGTCTGCTTCTCGCGCAGCGCACGCTGCGGCCGATCATGAGCGCGGCCACCCGCGGGTGCCAGCCGCGACTGGTGGTGCCGGGTGTCTTCGCGCGGCTCGTTCTGCTGTGGTTTCTGTGCAGCGCATTGCCGATCGGGGTGATTGCCACGTTCGCGGTGATGCGCTCCACCGGCTGGGTAATGGAGCAGGCGAACTCGCTCGACGTGCCGATCCTGGTGGTGTCGTTGGCGGCCATTCTGCTGGGAATGCCGATCATGATCCTGACGTCGCGGTCGATCTCCGATCCGGTCGCCGAGGTCGCCGACGCGATGGCCGAGGTCGAGCACGGCCACATCGACACCTACGTCGGTGTGTACGAACGGTCCCAGATCGGGAGGCTGCAAAGCGGTTTCAACCGGATGGTAACCGGGCTCGAGGAACGGGACCGGCTGCGTGACTTGTTCGGGCGTCACGTCGGGCCCGACGTTGCGCGCCGTGCCCTCGAGGAGGGCGCCACGCTGTCCGGTGACGTCGTGGACGCCGCCGTCCTCTACATCGACCTGGTGGGTTCCACCAAGCTCACCCAGAACCTCCCGCCGCAGGAGGTGGCGGCGGTGCTCAACGATTTCTTCCGCATCGTCGTGGGCACCGTCGACGAGTTTCAGGGACTCATCAACAAATTCGAGGGTGACGCCGCGCTGGTCGTCTTCGGAGCACCGTTGCGCACCAGCGAACCGGCGGCGGCGGCGTTGGCCACGGCGCGTGCCCTGGGTGACAAGGTCCGGCAGCTGCCGATGGTGGACTTCGGCATCGGTGTTTCCGCCGGGCGGGTCTTCGCCGGCAACATCGGCGCCGAAAACCGCTACGAGTACACGGTGATCGGCGACGCGGTCAACGAAGCGGCCCGGCTGGCCGACCTCGCCAAGACGTCCGAACGTCGAATCCTGGCCTCGGGCACGGCAATTGACCGCGCGGGGTCGGCTGAGCGCAAGAGCTGGGACGAGTGCTATGCGACCGTGCTGCGCGGTCGCTCCGAGCCGACCCACGTCTGGATGCCGCCCGACCGGGCACCGGCCAAGGCTTCGCCGGTTACTTCTTCGAAACCTTCAGCGAGGCAATGACTTTGTCGACGATAGCCGCGGAGGCCTTGTCTCCGATGGCGGTCGCGCCCAAGAAGATGGTGACCGGTTTGGTGTCGACCGCGATGATCGTCACCGTGTCACCCTTCACACCGCGGGTGGTGTCGGCGATGGTGACGTCGGCGTCCACCCGGGCCGCCTTGACTCCGTCCACCGTCATCGACGACTTCTTCTTCGGCCCCAGCGTGGGATTCGACTGGATATAGCCGGGGCCGTTGGCCACGCAGTCCATCAACTTCGACGCCTGCGCGTTGACGTCCATGCTGGTCACGAAATTGGTGATGGCGACCTCGACCTGCATCATCCATTGGCTCGCGTTGGGCACCTCCGCGCCCAGGCCGACGGCGTCGATCATGTTGGGGTTCTGGTCGTCCACATAGGGCTGCCAACCCGGCGCCGCGTTCGTGGGGAAGGACAGCTTGCCCGCCGAGACCGTGTCGCCGGTGGGCTTGTTGCCGCCGGAGACGTTGGGGGTGCAGTCAGTCGCGGTCTGCATCGACGTCTCGGGTCCGGAGGTCGCGGCGCTCGTCGTCCCGGACGGGCCGGCCGTCGGAGACTCGTTTTCGTTGCCTTTGAGCGAGACCACCAGGATCACCACCAGCACGATGACACCCAGCACGGCGATGCCGGCGACGATCAGCCACGGCAGTTTCGAATTCGACGGCGGGGGACCGGGCGGGTAGCCACCCGGCTGCCAGCCAGGCGGGACCTGTTGGCCGGGCTGGCCGTATTGCTGGGGTGCGTAGCCGGGGACGCCGTAGGGATCGGTGCCGGGGGGATACTGGCCACCGGGCGGCGGGTAGGGGTACGAACCTGGCTGACCGGGTGGCGGGCCCTGCGGCTGGCCCTGGGGCTGGCCGCCCCAATACGGTTGCTGCCCATACGGGTTCGCCCCGTACGGGTCCTGACCGTAGGGGTCCTGACCGTAGGGACCGCCGGGGGGAACCGTCATTACTGAATCACCCTTACTCTCACCGGCCGTCTCCACGCTGAGCTAGCCACACATAACCGCGTCCACCGCAGGGTACCTGCGGTTGCCACCATCCCCCCCGATCCGGCTATTCGACGGGTTCGACCTTGGCCATCGCGAGCACGTCGAGGCGGCGGTCCAGTTCCTCTTCGGACAACTTGTCACCGATCAAGCCGCGGTCGATGACGGTCTGACGGATCGTCTTGCGCTCCTTGAGCGCCTGCTTGGCTACCGCGGCGGCTTCCTCGTACCCGATGGCCGAATTCAACGGCGTCACGATCGACGGTGAGGACTCGGCCAGCTCGCGCAGGTGCTCGACATTGGCGACCAGTCCCGATATGCATCGGTCGGCGAACAGCTTTGACACGTTGGTCAGTAGCTTGAACGACTCGAGGATGTTGCGGGCCATCATCGGGATGTAGACGTTGAGCTCGAAAGCGCCGGCGGCGCCACCCCAGGCAACGGCAGCGTCGTTGCCGATCACCTGTGCTGCCACCTGGGTAACCGCTTCTGGCAGAACCGGATTCACCTTGCCCGGCATGATCGAGCTGCCCGGCTGTAGGTCCGGCAGCTGAATCTCGGCCAGGCCGGTCAGCGGGCCCGAGCCCATCCAGCGGATGTCGTTGGCGATCTTGGTCAGCGACACCGCGATGGTGCGCAGCGCGCCGGACGCCTCGACCAGCCCGTCGCGCGCTGCTTGGGCCTCGAAAGAATTTGTCGCCGTGCGTAATTCGGACAAGCCGGTCGATTCCACCAGCACCGCCACCACCCGGACGCCAAACCCTTCGGGAGCGTTGAGGCCGGTGCCGACCGCGGTGCCGCCGATCGCCAGCTCACCCAGCCGGGGCAACGTAGCCCGTACCCGCTCGATACCGGCCTCGATCTGGCGGGCGTACCCGCTGAACTCCTGGCCGAGGGTCACCGGAACGGCATCCATCAGGTGCGTGCGTCCGGATTTGACGACCGTCTGCCACTCGAGTGCCTTGCCCGACAACGCGCCCTGCAGCACCTCGAGGGCCGGGATGAGATGGCGCACCGCGGCCTCGGTGGCTGCGATGTGGGTGGCCGTCGGGAAGGTGTCGTTGGACGACTGCGACATGTTGACGTCGTCGTTGGGGTGCACCTTCACCCCGTTGGCCGCGGCGATCGACGCGATCACCTCGTTGGTGTTCATGTTCGAGCTGGTCCCCGAGCCGGTCTGGAAGACGTCGATCGGGAACTGGTCGTCGTGCTTGCCGTCGGCGATCTCGGCGGCCGCGGCGATGATCGCGTCAGCCTTCTCCGGGTCCAGCAGTCCGAGGTCCTTGTTCACCTGCGCGCAGGCGCCCTTCAGCAGACCCAGTGCGCGGATCTGGGTGCGCTCCAGGCCGCGGCCCGAGATCGGGAAGTTCTCTACCGCGCGCTGGGTCTGCGCGCGCCACAACGCGTTGACCGGCACCCGGACCTCGCCCATGGTGTCGTGCTCGATGCGATATTCGGCGCTTTCGGCCATAGCTCAGATCCTCGTATGTCTAGGTGTCAGGGCAGGGGATAGGCGGCGTTGCTGTCGCCGGTGAAGTCGATCGCCGAGTATTCGTTGAGCTTGGACAGCCGGTGGTAGGCCTCGATCATGCGCACGGTGCCCGACTTGGACCGCATCACGATCGACTGGGTGGTGCAGCCGCCCGGGTAGTACCTAACGCCCTTGAGCAGGTCGCCGTCGGTGACACCGGTCGCGCAGAAGAAGACGTTCTCGCCCGATACCAGGTCGGTGGTGGTCAGCACCCGCTCGACGTCGTGGCCGGCGTCGATGGCCTTCTGGCGTTCGGCGTCGTCCTTGGGCGCCAGCTGGGCCTGGATGGCCCCGCCCATGCAGCGGATCGCCGCGGCGGTGATGATGCCCTCCGGGGTCCCGCCGATACCGGCCAGCATGTCGGTGCCCGAGCCCGGCCGGCACGCCGAGATGGCGCCGGCGACGTCACCGTCGGTGATCAGCCGGATCCTCGCGCCGGTGTCGCGGACGTCGGCGATCAGCTGGGCGTGCCGCGGCCGGTCCAGGATGCACACGGTCATGTCCCGTACCGACAGTTCCTTGACCCGCGCGACCGCGCGGACGTTCTCGGCGATCGGTGCGGTGATGTCCAACACGTGGGCGGCATCGGGGCCGACGGCGATCTTGTTCATGTAGAACACCGCCGACGGGTCGAACATGGCACCGCGATCGGCCACCGCCAGCACCGAGATCGCGTTGGGCATGCCTTTGCTCATCAGCGTGGTTCCGTCGATCGGGTCCACGGCGAAGTCGCATTCCGGGCCGTCGCCGTTGCCGACTTCCTCGCCGTTGTAGAGCATCGGTGCTTCGTCCTTCTCGCCCTCGCCGATGACCACCACGCCACGCATCGACACCGAGTTGACCAGCTCGCGGATGGCGTCGACGGCCGCGCCGTCGCCCCCCTCCTTGTCGCCGCGGCCGACCCAGCGACCCGCGGCCATGGCACCGGCTTCGGTGACGCGCACCAACTCGAGAGCCAGGTTGCGGTCGGGGGCCTCGCCACGGGGTCGGGCGTGTGACGAGGTCGCAATGGTCGGCGACGAGCCTGATCCCTGTGCAGTCATGGTTGGCGCCCTTCATTCATGGTTGCCGATTGTCCCAGAAGCGGAACACTCGACTGGAGCTGGGATACTTGCGGAGTGACCTCGGAGCCGCAGCCTGCCCCCAAGCCGGCCAAGCCGCGGTTGCTGCAGGACGGACGCGACATGTTCTGGTCGCTGGTGCCTCTGGTGATCGGGTGCATCCTGCTGGCCGGCATGGTGGGAATGTGTTCCCTCGCGCCAGGCGGGACCAATCGGGGCAAGGTCCCGTCCTATGACGCGGCGGCGGCGCTGCGGGCAGACGCCGCGACGCTCGGATTCCCGATCCGGTTGCCCGAGTTGCCGCCGGACTGGAAGCCGAATTCCGGCGGCCGTGGCGGCATCGACGCGGGCCGCACGGACGCCTCCGCCGGCCAGCGGCTGCACGCGGCCACCTCGACCGTCGGCTACATCAGCCCGACCGGGATGTACCTGAGCCTGACGCAGAGTAACGCCGACGAGGACAAACTGGTCGGCTCCATCCATTCCGGCATGTTCCCGAGCGGGACCGTCGACGTGAACGGCACCAGGTGGGTCGTCTACCAGGGAGCCGACCAGGACGGAGCGGTCGAGCCGGTGTGGACCACCAGGCTCGCCAGTCCGGCCGGCCCCACCCAGGTGGCGATCACCGGCGCCGGCACCCCCGACCAGTTCCGCACCCTGGCGTCCGCGACACAGTCCGCGCAGCCGCTACCGAGCCGTTAGGCCGAGAGAAAGGACGTCTTGTGACCGCACCCGAAGCAGATCTCGCCGGGTGGTCGGCTGCGCCGTTCACCGGCGCCGGCTATACCTACGACGTCTACCGCAAGGGATCCGGCCCCGGCGTGGTGCTGATCCCGGAGATGCCGGGCATCCATCCCGGCGTGCTGGCGCTGGGCAACCATCTGGTGGACAACGGGTTCACCGTGGCCATCCCGTCACTGTTCGGTCAGCCAGGCAAGGCCAAAACCCCTGGCTACATCCTGGCGGAGATCAGCCGCGGCTGCGTCGCGAAGGAGTTCGCCGCGATGGCCACCAACAAGCAGCGCCCGGTGTCGCTGTTCCTGCGCGCCCTGGCCCGAGATCTCAACGAGCAAACGCCCGGCAGGGGCGTCGGGGTGATCGGTCAGTGCTTCACCGGCGGCTTCGCGCTGGCCGCCGCCGTCGACGACAGCGTGCTGGCCCCCGTCCTGAGCCAACCCTCGGTGCCCTTCCCGTTCACCGCCAAGCAGCGCCGCGATCCGGGGATGAGCGAGTCCGAGCTGGCCGTGGTGGCCGAACGCTGCGCCAACCACGACCTGTGCGCCCTGGGGCTGCGGTTCAGCGGGGACAAGATGGCGCCGGGCGAACGCTTCACGACGCTCAAGCAGCGTCTCGGCGATGCGTTCGAGGTGATCGAGATCGACTCCGGCCCGGGCAATGAGCACGGTTTCGGCCGGATGGCGCATTCGGTGCTGACCGACGAGGTCCGCGAGGTCGACGGCCAACCGGCTTACGAGGCGCGCAAGCGGGTGGTCGAATTCCTCACGGCGCGGCTGACTTAGCGCGCCGCAACCATCCGCGGCGGGCCGGCCTGTCCTCGGGGACGGGTTTGAGTTCGACGCCTTTGTAGACCGCCAGATAGACGTCGATGGTGGTGACGATCACGATCATCACCACCGGGCCGATGACGATGCCCCACGGGCCGAACATCGAGATCCCGGCGAACACCGAAAGCAACATCAGCGCCGAATTCAGCCGGGCATCCCGGGGCACCAGGATCGGTCGCAGGAAATTGTCGATGTTGGTGACCACCACGAAGTGAAAGAGCACCACGAACAGGCCGCCGCCGATATTGCCGAAGAGCATCATTCCCACCCCGAACGGAATGGTCACGATGCCGCCGCCCAAAGGAATGATGGACAACGCGGTCAGCACGATCGCGAAGATGAAGAAGCCATGGTGGAAACCCGCGATGAAGATCGACGCGGCGCCCGCGACGCCCTGGCAGAAGGCGATGACGAACTGCCCGTTGACGGTGCCGCGCACCATCGAGCCCATTTTCTGCAGGTACAGATCGGTGACCTCGTCGCCGAGCGGATTGAGTTGGCCGATCAGGGTCCGCAGCTTGTCGCGGTGCACCAGCAGTGCGACGAACACATACAGGAAGATGATCGCCGACGTGATCGTCCCGGCGAGACTGCCCGCCGTGTTCTGCAGCACGCCCAACAGCCAATGCCCGACGCTCTGGGCCGCGGACACCATCGCCTTGCGCAGCATCTCGGCGGTGACGTTGATGTGCACGAACGGCACCCGGGACAGAAATTCGTTGACCAGCTTCAAGGTCTTATCGCCGAGGCTGCTCAGGTCGGTCGAGCGGACCCACTCCGAAACCGAGTCGATCATGCGAGCGATCTGCACGATCGCCAACGCCACCAGCAGTCCCACCGGGACGATCACGATGAACAGCGCTGACAACAGGGTGGCGGTGGCCGACAGGCCGGTGCCCACCCGCGTGTTGAACCAGTTGAACAGCGGCGTGAACAGATACGCGCCCACGGCGGCCACCACGATGAGAACGAAATAATTGCGCAGGAAGTACGCGCCGAAAGCAAGGGCGAGGAGAGTGATGATCGCCAGGGCGCGTTTCTGGGTAAGCGTGAATTCGGTGTTCATGCTGGACCGAGACCGCCCTCCGCGTCAGTGTTGAAGGCAACCCTAGCGGCGACGGCCTCCAGCACCAGCGCACCCGCGGAACGCGACTAAAGTGGAGCGGACGTTTGTGCCATGGCCATCTGTGGCTTGGCGCGGAATCAGGAGTTCGAAGGCGATGGCGACCGAAGTAGTCGAGACCGGATACGGCCCGGTCCGGGGCGGCGACGACGGTCGCGTCAAATTCTGGAAGGGCATCCGCTACGCGGCACCGCCGCTCGGCGACCTGCGCTTCCGGTCACCCGAACCGCCGCAGCGGTGGATCGAGGTTGCCGACGCCACCGAATACGGCCCGGCCTGCCCGCAGCCGGTGGTACCCAGGATGCCGCTCGACCTGGGTGCGCCGTTGGGCGAGGACTGCCTGCGCGTGAACATCTGGGCGCCCGCCGGCGTGCAGCCCGGCGCCGGCAAACCGGTGATGGTGTGGCTGCACGGCGGCGCCTACGTGCTGGGTTCGGGAAGCCAGCCGCTCTACGACGGTCGCGCGCTGGCGGGCACCGGCGACGTCATCGTGGTCACGCTCAACTACCGGATCGGCGCGCTGGGCTTTCTGGACCTGTCGTCCTTCAGTACCTGGCAGCGACCGTTCGAATCCAATATCGGGCTGCGTGACGTGCTGGCGGGCCTGGCCTGGGTGCGCGACAACATCGCGGCGTTCGGCGGCGACCCGGGCAACGTCACCGTGTTCGGCGAATCCGCGGGTGCGGGGCTGGTCACCACCCTGCTCGCCTGCCCGGCGGCCGAGGGTCTGTTCGTCCGTGCCATCGCCCAGAGCTCCCCGGCCACCTCGGTATACGACCGGGAAAGGGGCCGCCGGGTCGCCTCGACCTTCCTGGAGAAGCTGGGTATCGGCGCTCCCGACGTGCGGAAGCTGACCGAGGTGTCGACCGAGGCGCTCGTCGCCGCAACGCAGGAAGTGTTCAACGAAGTGCCCGTGCGCAATCCGGGCACGCTGGCCTTCGTCCCGATCGTCGACGGCGACCTGCTGCACGACTATCCCGTCAAACTGGCGCAGGAAGGCCGGCTGCTGCCGGTTCCGCTGGTCATCGGCACCAACAAGAACGAGGCGGCGCTGTTCAGGTTGATGCGCTCACCGCTGATGCCGATCACTCCTCGCGCCATCACGTCGATGTTCGACCAGATCGCCGCCGAGCAGCCCGACCTGCAGTTGCCGACCGTGGACGAGATCGGATCGGCCTACACCGGCCGGCACAAATCGCGCGTGGTCAACATGGCCACCGATATCGGTTTCCGGTTGCCCACGATGTGGCTGGCCCAAGGGCACAGCGCGGTCGCGCCGGTGTACCTGTACCGGTTCGACTACGCGACACCCCTGTTCAAGCTGCTCCTTGTCCGCGCCGCCCACGCCACCGAATTGCCTTATGTCTGGGGCACTCTCGGTGGGCCGCAGGACGTGACACTCAAGCTGGGCGGGGCCAGGACCGCGACGGCGGTCTCCCAGCGGATGCAGGCCCGGTGGATCAACTTCGCCACCGGCGGTGAGCCGACCGGCCCGGCGGGTGAAACGCTGTGGCCGCGCTACGACGTGACCGATCGGGCCTGCCTGGTGATCGACAAAGCCGACACGGTCGTGCACGACGTCGACGCCCGGATCCGGGACGCCTGGGGTGCCGAAATGGTGAGTTTCCGGTAGCAGCCGCTACTTCTTCTTGGCGGCCTGCGCCTCGGTCTTCATCTTGTGGAACAGGTCCACGTAGTACGGCAGGCACTCCTTGAGGGCCTGCTCGGTGGTGAACAGCGGCTCGTAGCCCAGGTCGCGGCGGGCCTTGTCGATCGAGAAGTAGTTGTTGATGGCGATGCGCTCGATTGCCAACGGCTCGAGAAGCGGTGCGGGGGCACCGAATTGAAAGTGCAGCCGTTGCCATGCCGTCATCGCCAACCGCACCGGGGGAGCGGGGATCCGGATCGTCGGCCACTTCTCGCCGCATGCCTCGATCACCGGCCGGGCGAACTCGAACATGTTGATCGGTTCACCGTCGTTGATGAAGTAGGCCTGGCCGGGGGCGCTACCCCCAGGCACCAGGTGCTCGCCGGCCAGGATGAAGCCGTGAATCAGATTGTGTACGTAGGAGTTATCCAGCTTCACCGATTTCGGGCCGACCAGAACCTTCGTGTGACCCTTGAGCACGCTTTCGAACAGCTTGCGGAACATCGTCTGGTCGCCGGTGCCCCAGATGCCGCTGGGACGGATAGAGCAGGTGAGCATCCCCTCGGCACCGTTCTGGGATAGCACGTACTTCTCGGCGGCCACCTTGGTCTCGGTGTAGAGATCGTTGAAGCGGTTCGTATAGGGCATCGTCTCGTCGCCGTTGGCGATGTTCTGACCCTCCATCACCACACTGTTGGAGGCGGTGTAGACGAACCGCTTCACGCCGGCCTTCTGGCCGGCTTCCACCAGGTTCTGGGTGCCGCCGAGGTTGACCGAGAAACTGCGCTGCCGGTATTCCTCGGTCACCGACGCGCCACCCATTAGGTCGATGATCGCCGCGGTGTGGATGATCGTGTCGACGCCGTCGACCGCCGCCGCGCAGACCGCCTTGTCGGTGATGTCACCCTGCAGCACTTCCAGATTCGGGTGCTGCGGCAGTGGCGAGGGGGCGCGGTCGAAGGAGCGGACCCGATGGCCACGCTCCAACAAGGTCCTCACCAGGTTAGCGCCGACGAAGCCGGAGCCCCCGGTGACCAGGACGCTGCCGAGTTCGGTTGTCAGTGATGGATCACCCATGCGGGAGAGAATAACTGAAACGTGTTCCAGTTCGGAACCAAGTTCGCGGACGAGTTTTGCGGCACTCAGCTTTCCGGAGCTTCGCCCGACGCCAGTGCATCGGTGACGCGTTGGCGGGCACCAGCTAAGTGCTCCTCGCACCGTTTGGCTAGTTGCTCGCCTCTTTCCCACAGCGTCAGCGACGTGTCCAGATCTAGCCCACCCTGTTCCAGAAGCCGCACCACTTCGATTAGCTCATCTCGGCAATTTTCATAGCCGAGCTGACTAATGGGCGTAACCGGCGACGTCTCGCGTTGTTGTTCAGGAACCATCGGCACGCCCTTCACTCACCGCTGCGATGGCGCCGTCGGCGACCCGCACCCGCAGCCTGGTGCCGGCCGGCGCGTCGTCGACGGAGCGCAGGATCTGCCCATCGTCTGGGGACAGGTCTGCTGCCAGCACCTGGACCACGGCGTAGCCGCGCGCCAGGGTGGCGGCCGGGCCCAGCGTAGACAGCCGCGCGGCGAGGTGGCCGACGCGCTCGGTTTCCGCGGTGAGCAACCGGTTGATGTCACGCCGCAGTGCGGACCGGGCGCGCTCGACTTCGTCGCTGCGGCTGGTCACCATCCGCAGCGGGTCGGCCAGCACCGGACGGCTGCGCACCGCGGCCAGCGCCCGCTCTTCGCGGGACACCCAGTTGCGCAGCGCCTGCGCATTGCGCCGGCGCAGGTCGGCGATCAGGCGTTGTTCCGCGGAGGTGTCGGGAACCACTTTCTTGGCCGCGTCGGTGGGGGTGGCGGCGCGCAGGTCGGCGACCAGATCGCAGAGCGGGTTATCGGGCTCGTGTCCCACCGCGCTGATCACCGGCGTTCGACAGGCCGAGATCGCGCGGCATAGTGTCTCGTCGGAGAACGGCAGCAGATCCTCGACGCTGCCGCCGCCGCGCGCGATCACGATCACGTCCACCTCGGGATGTCCGTCCAGGTCGCGCAGCGCCTCGACGACCTGTGCGACGGCATTGACCCCCTGTACCGCGGCATGGCGGATCGCGAATCGGACTGCGGGCCAACGTGCTTCGGCGACCGTCGTGACATCGCGTTCGGCATGACTGGCCCGGCTGGTGATTAACCCGATCATGTTGGGCAGAAACGGGATCGGGCGCTTCAGCCGTGGGTCGAACAATCCCTCGGCGTCCAGCAGCCGGCGCAACCGCTCGATGCGGGCCAGCAGCTCACCGACACCCACGGCACGAATTTCACTGAGCCGCAACGAGAATGTGCCCCGGCCCGTATAGAAGGAAGGCTTGCCGCAGACCACCACCTGGGTACCCTCAATCAGTCGCACCGGCGCGCTCGACACCAGATCGCGGGAGCAGGTGACCGAGAGCGACATATCGGCCGCGGGGTCGCGCAGCACCATGAACACCGTGTTGGAGTTCGGGCGCACGTTTATCTGGGCCAACTGGCCCTCGACCCAGACGGTGCCCAGTTTGTCGATCCAGCCCGCCACCCGGATGGCGACCGCGCGTACCGGGAAGGGATTTTCGGCGGAGTTCGTCTGCGCGGCCGGAGTCACTTCGCGGTCGCGCGGGTGATCCTGTTGGCGAGCAGGGTCTGGAACGGGGCGCGGGCCTTGGTGGCCTGTTCATAGGCCAGCAGGGCTTCCAGCTCGGCGACATCCAGCGACTGCAGCCGCGCCCGGAGCTGCGCCAGGGTGAGCTGCGGGTAGCCGAGCTCGGTAGCGATCGCCGGCGCCGGCACGTTGGCCGCGGCAGCCGACTTCGGCGGGCGGGTCGAGACGGGTTTGGTGGGCGCATCCGCCGATGCCGAGGCGGACTCGGCGGTGTCGGACACCGAGTACAACGCGAACCGCCCCTCGGCACGCCGCTCGCCGTCGACGCCGTCCACCGGGATGTTGGCGAACCCGCCAGCGGCACCGCCGTCCAGAACTTCCAGGTCTTCGTCGAAGGTGGCCCATTCGGGCTGCTCGTCCTTGGGCGGGAAGATGCTTTCCAGCGTGGTGTCACCTTTGATGACCAGCTCGGCGAGGTTTTGCTGGAAACGCATCACCAGGTGCGCCGCCTGACTGGCCAGCGTCATCGGATACATCAGGATGGTTCGCGGGAGTCGCATCGTCTCCTCGACGGCGACTGTCGCCGCGCCGACGAGCAGCCGAACCCCGTACGGTGCAGTAGCCATGCGTCCCAGCCTGCCTCAAGCAGCGGCTAACTCCAAGCTGGCGGTGGCGAAATAGCGGTTCCGTGTCGCCGGAACGTACCCTGAAGGGCATGGCGCCGACTATTGACATGGGGATTCCTGGTGCGGTGAGTTCGGTGGCTTCCGAGAGCACGCCGGGCCGCAAGCGGGTGCTGCTGGCGGAGCCGCGCGGTTACTGCGCAGGGGTGGATCGGGCCGTCGAGACGGTGGAGCGTGCGCTGGAGAAGCACGGCGCTCCCGTCTACGTGCGGCACGAGATCGTGCACAACCGGCACGTGGTCGACACGCTGGCCAGGGCGGGCGCGGTCTTCGTCGAGGAGACGGATCAGGTGCCCGAGGGCGCCATCGTCGTCTTCTCCGCACACGGCGTCGCACCGACGGTGTATGCCGACGCCGCCGAGCGCAACTTGCAAACCATCGACGCCACCTGCCCGCTGGTCACCAAGGTGCACAACGAGGCCAAGCGCTTCGCGCGCGCCGACTACGACATCCTGCTGATCGGGCATGAGGGGCACGAGGAAGTCGTCGGGACGGCCGGGGAAGCGCCTGATCACGTGCAATTGGTCGACGGGGTCGAGGCCGTCGAGCACGTCACCATCCGTGACGAGGACAAGGTCGTGTGGCTCTCCCAGACCACGCTCTCGGTCGACGAGACCATGGAGATCGTCGGGCGACTGCGCCAGCGCTTCCCGAAGTTGCAGGATCCGCCCAGCGACGACATTTGCTACGCGACCCAGAACCGCCAGGTCGCGGTCAAGGCGATGGCGCCGGAATGCGAGCTGGTGATCGTCGTCGGCTCGCGCAACTCGTCGAACTCGGTGCGCCTGGTCGAGGTGGCGCTGAACGCAGGATCGCGCGCGGCGCACCTGGTGGACTGGGCCGACGACATCGACCCGGCCTGGCTGGACGGCGTCACCACCGTCGGCGTGACGTCCGGGGCGTCGGTTCCGGAGGTGCTGGTCAGCGGTGTGCTCGAGCGGTTGGCCGAGCACGGCTACGACATGGTGCAACCGGTGACGACGGCCAACGAGACGTTGGTGTTCGCATTGCCCCGCGAGATACGGCCGGCCCGGTCGCGGGATTGAGCGACCTACTCCCAGGGCTCGCTCTGCGGCCTGCGCGGGGCGCGCGGCCGGCTGGGCCGATCTGAGCGTGGCTCGTCGCGGCGATCCTCGCGTGGCTCGCTGCGCGGCGCCTGTCCGCGGTAGCGGACCTGCGAAATCGGGTGGTGGGTCGGATTGGCGTTGGACCCGTTCGTGCGCCTGCTGCGCGGCTCGTGGGGGGGCTCGTAGGGCGGGTACGGCTCATAGCCGGATCCACGGCGCTCATGGCGGTTGGGGCGCTCACGGCGCTCGGGGCGCTCGGAGCGCGCGGGGCGCTCGGGGCGCTCGTAGGTCTCGTAGGGGCTGAATCGGCTGGTACGGGGTTCGGGCCTGTCGTAAGGCCGTTCCGACGGTCTCTCAGAAGGCCGCTGCCGCTCGTAGGAGCTGCGCCGTGGGTGCGGTTCGCGACGCATTTCCCGGGGTGGGTAGGCGCCCAGATCCGAATCGCTGTCCGGACGGCGGCGACGTGGCCGCGGCGGCACGTCGGCCCGGTCGTAATCGGGGGTGTCGGTGGGTGGCACGGGACTTCTGGTGGGGGTTCGACGTGGACGCTCGGCGCCCGGTTCGTAGGTGTCGTCGGGGCGTGCGTGCCGTGAGCGGGATCGGGCCGACCGCTGCGCAGTCCGGCTGGTGTTGCGGGTGGTCCGACTGCTGCGTGCGGCCCGGCCTCTGGAGTGGGCCGGTGGCGCGGCGTCGGAGGCGTCCGCGTCGTCGTCAGAGCCACCGGCCAACAGCGCGCTCAGCTTCGCGATCAGCCCGCTGAGCGCGGACGGCCGCTCCGGCGCCGAATCTCGCGTCGCCGCGTCCCCGGTTTCGGCGACGGTTCGGCCGCTCTTGCCGAAGTACCACCGGATCAGGCCGATCAGCAGGATGACACCGGCGGTGCCCAACATCAGCGGGAACCGCTCGATGAGCGGATAACCGCAGTTGATCAGTAGGTCCTTGAACTTGTCGACCTTGCCGCCGTGGAACAGCCAGTAGGCGCCGGGCACGCTGCAGAACAGGATCAGCGGCGGCTGGATGACGGCGGTGAACACTGCCGCCTGCCGCACCGCCAGGACGGCCACCACGCATCCGGCGATGTACAGGCTCGCGAAGGTGTGGGTCAACTCCTTGTGGCCAGCGTCGAACACATAGCCCACGGCCGTTGCTCCGACGGCGATGAGCACCGCCGCCCACCACGGCACCCCCGGGATGGTAGGGACGATGGAGCGGTGACTGGCCTCCACCGCCGCTCTCTCCCGCTGCGCTGACACATAATGACCGTACCGGCATTGCGGCCAAAGGCCCGTATATCGCTGGACACTTGTCGCGGGCGTGCCCCCTAAACTTGGTTTCCCGTGAGCCTAAGCCTGGGAATCGTGGGTCTGCCCAATGTCGGTAAGTCGACCCTGTTCAATGCGCTGACCCGCAACAACGTGTTGGCGGCCAACTATCCGTTCGCGACGATCGAACCGAACGAGGGTGTGGTCTCGCTGCCTGATCCGCGCCTGGACAAGCTGGCCGAGCTGTTCGGATCAGCTCGCGTCGTGCCGGCGCCGGTGACCTTCACCGACATCGCCGGGCTGGTCAAAGGGGCATCCCAAGGGGCTGGGCTGGGCAACAAGTTCCTGGCTCATATCCGCGAATGCGATGCGATCTGTCAGGTGGTGCGGGTGTTCGCCGACGACGACGTGACGCATGTCTCCGGAAAGGTCGACCCCCGCTCGGACATCGAGATCGTGGAGACCGAACTGATCTTGGCGGACCTGCAGACGCTGGAGCGCGCCCTGCCCAGGCTGGAGAAGGAGGCACGCACCAACAAGGAGCGTAGACCGGTACATGAGGCCGCCGCGGCCGCACAGCAGATTCTCGACAGCGGCAAGACGTTGTTTGCTGCACGAGTGGACACATCTTTGCTGCGCGAGCTGAACCTGCTGACTACCAAACCGTTCCTGTATGTGTTCAACGCCGACGAGTCGGTGTTGACCGACGCCGCGCGGATCGCCGAATTACGCGAGCTCGTCGCGCCGGCCGATGCGGTATTCCTGGACGCGGCGATCGAGTCCGAACTCATCGAGCTCGACGACGAGTCCGCGGCGGAACTGCTGGAGTCGATCGGCCAGCCAGAGCGGGGCCTGGATGCGTTGGCACGCGCCGGTTTTCACACGCTCAAGTTGCAGACCTATCTGACCGCAGGCCCGAAAGAGGCGCGTGCCTGGACGATTCACCAGGGGGACACCGCACCCAAGGCGGCCGGTGTGATCCACACCGACTTCGAGAAGGGCTTCATCAAGGCCGAGATCGTCTCGTACGAGGACTTGATCGCCGCCGGTTCGATGGCGGCCGCCAAGGCGGCCGGCAAGGTCCGGATGGAGGGCAAGGATTACGTGATGGCCGACGGGGATGTGGTGGAGTTCCGCTTCAACGTCTGACGAGCTCGCGCGCCGGACGGGCAGTATGGGTGCGCGTCGATCATCGTCATCACCGGTATCCAGGCCGCAGGCAAGTCGACGGTGGCTCAAGCGCTAGCTGAAACCTTGCCGAACAGCGTCCATGTTCGGGGGGACGTGTTCCGCCGCATGATCGTGAACGGTGGGGCGGATATGGGTGCCGCGGTGCTGGCACCTGAAGCGCTACGGCAACTGCAGTTGCGGTATGAGTTGGCGGCCGCAACAGCCGACCGCTATGCGCGAGCGGGGTTCACGGTGGTTCTGCAGGACATCATCTTGGGAGAACACGTGCAGCACGTCGTCGACCACATCGAGAGCCGTCCGCTGTATCTCGTGGTCCTGGCCCCGTCGATCGACACCGTCGTCGAACGCGACGCAGAGCGACAGCGAACGCGCGGGAAGTTTGCGTATCAGCCAGGTGGCGCTGACGTTGCGACATTCGACCACCGGCTTCGCTCGATGACTCCGCGTATCGGTTACTGGCTCGACACTACGGAGTTGACCGTCGCTGACACGGTGGCCAACATTCTTGCCCACCTGGATTCTTCGGCTCGCGTCGCCTGGTAACGGCTTGGCCGAGGTGTTCGACGGCGAAATCGCGGTGCAGCTCCGGTTCAACGAGTAGTTCTGTTGCTCAGCGATTCCGGTGTCTGGGCCATGCCAGCGGTATCCAAAAGTGGTTTGCGCGCGTGTAGATTTCGAGCCTCCCCACGCGTCTGGTCGCCGGCAATGGGTCATGAGGTGGGACCGGCCATGAGGATACAGCCAGCTAGGCGGTCACGTGGTCGGCGCAGTCGACCCGCAAGTCTGAGAAGGTCATTGGTGTGTCGTAGAACATGCAGCGGTAGCTGCGCGTATCGGTCTGGACGGTTTCCAGTTGGACGCAGGTGCTGCACGCCCGCATGACGGGAAGCAGTTGCGCGTCATGAAGTTTGGCCATCACGAGCAGGAGCGTGTCGAGCAGCTGTTCGGCTTCGGTGCGGTCCAGTCTAGAGGTGGCGACTTCTGCCGGTGCGGTCCACCGTGCGAGCTCGGCCGCTTTCTTGCGGCCGGCCCGGGTGAGGGTGAGGTCATGGCGGCGGCGGTCATCGGGGTCCAGGGTGCGCACCACCAAGCCTTTGCGGATCAGTGCCGCGATTGCGTCGCTGACGGTGGGATCGGCGACGTTGAGTTCGCGGGCCAGCGTGGTGCTGCGGGCGACGGGCGGCGGACCGACGTAAAGCCAACCGAGCACTCGCATTTGGGTGCTCGACAAATCGTGGCCTTCAGCGGTCCGCCTAGCCAGCACGTGGAGAGCATCGCCGATCCGGTCGAGCGCGGCGACGATCTTGGAGTCCAGGCTTCGGTGGCGTGCGCTGTCGGACTTCAGCGGACGACCTCGTTCGGGCGTAGCGGTTGACGAACGGTGACTGTCACTGTGACCTCTTCTTCGATGTTTGCTGTCGCGGTGTTGTGCGCACCGCAGCGTAGTAGCGGCGCGGGTGGGGCCGAATGTTGTGAATCACCATGAACGTAATGCTTAGGAGTCCTTGGGATTTACCGGATGATGGTCTCGGTCGCGTATCAGCGCAGCTCAACGCGGCTCAGATCGCAGCTCTTATGCCCTACCGAGGACGACACATGCCCAAACTTTCCCGCAGCGACTGGTACGACCTGGCTCGCGACACCAACTGGACGTTCCGCTACGTGACCGACGAGGAGGTGTTTCCGGAAGAGCTTTCGGGCACGCACCGGGTTTCCTCGGATGCCTGGCTCAAGTGGGACGAGCCGTACAAGATTGGTTACCGCGAGTACGTGCACAACCAGGTCACCAAGGACACCACCACGTATTCGCTCAAGAACGCCATCGGGCGATCGAAGCTGTTCGAGCAACTCGACCCGGGCTGGAAGTCGGTCATCGTGGCGCACTACGGCGCCATCACCATGCCCGAATACCTGGCCTCGATCGGCGAAGCGCGAATGGGAAGGTTCGGCCGCTCGGCGGCGTGGCGCAACACCGCAACCTTCGGCACCCTCGATGAGATCCGCCACGGCCAGATCCAGGCATTCTTCCCCTATGGTCTGCTCGACAAAGAACCGCGAGGTGACTGGGCTCTCAAGGCGTTCCACACCAACAACTGGATCGTGCTGGCGGTGCGCTATCTGTTCGACGACATGTTCGTGGCGAACGACGCCTTATCGATCGCGCTGCAGTTGACTTTCACCCTGGAAACCGGCTTTACGAATCTGCAGTTCCTCGGGATGGCCGCCGACGCCATCGACGTCGGCGACCTGGAGTTCGGCGCCCTGATCAGCTCGATCCAGACCGACGAGGCACGCCACGCCCAGCAGGGCGAGCCCACCATCAAGGTGCTCGCCGACAACGGCGAGGCCGAGTGGGGACAGTTCCTCATCGACCACATGTTCTGGCGGTCCTGGCGCATCTTCGCTTTGCTGACCGGTCTGTCGATGGACTATTACACCCCACTGGAGAGCCGGCGGATGAGCTTCAAGGAATTCATCGAGGACTGGGTCGTCAAGCAGTTCGTCGACCAATTCCGCGACTATGGACTCGAATTCCCATGGTACTGGCAAGAATTCATCGACGAGCTGACGTGGTATCACCATGCCATCCATTTGGGTGTGTGGTATTACCGGCCCACGGTCTGGTGGAACCCGGACGCGGGCGTCTCCGATGCGGAGCGGCTATGGCTCGAGGAGAAGTACCCCGGCTGGAACCGCGACTTCGGCAAGCAGTGGGACGTCATCACCGACAACATCCGCAACGGCGACATCGCCGCTACGTTGCCCGAAACCCTGCCGATCACGTGCAACCTGTGCCAACTGCCGATCGTGCGAGCTGCCGGGGTGATCGTCGGCGCGCACACCGATTCCGCTCCGCTGACACATGTGCACGACGGCCGCAGGTACCTGTTCTGCTCCGAGCCGTGCAAGTGGATCTTCACTCAACGGCCCGATCGGTTCGCCGGTCACCAGTCTCTGATCGACCGGGTCCTGTCCGGCGAGATCAGCCCACCCGATCTCGGCACCGTTCTGCAGTACTTCGGGCTCTCGACCGAGGAACAGGGTCAGGACGCCGACAACTACAGCTGGGCGCTCAATGGTGCACGCCGCCGATCGACCACCCAATCGAAGGGCTGAAAATCATGGCGCTACTTCCCCTGTCCGCATTGTTCGAGGGCGACGTGCTCGAACTGCTGATCCCGGTTGACGACGCCGACAGCGTCGAAACCGTCAGCGCGGCGATCGCCCATCATGTGGTCGGTCACCGCGTCGCCCCCAGAGACGCCCCGATCCGGTTGCGTCACAACGGCATTGTGCTGGACCCCAATGCGGGGATCGGCGCATCGGGTGTGGGGCCACTGGACCATGTCGAGGTCTTCTATGACCAGCGCTAGCACCTGGACTCCGGTGGCCACCCTCGATGACCTCTGGGAAGGCGAGGTGGCGGAATTCGAGGTGGGTGATCGGCCGATCCTGCTCGCCCATCTGCGGAGCGGAGAGATCCGCGCCTACGACGGTCTGTGCCCCCACGCCGGCTTCCCGCTGATCGACGGCGACGTCAAGAACGACGTCTTGACTTGCGGCGCCCACAGCTGGGAATTCGACCTGGCCACAGGTGCAGGGCTGAATCCGGCCAACTGCAGGCTGCACAGCCACCCCGTACGCCTTGACGGCGACCAGATCACCGTATCGCTCACCGAAGGAGACACTCGATGACCGCCGCCGCAGAACAGGACAAACTTGTCGGTCCCGTCGTACGCGGCTTCGACCCCGACATCGTCGCCGCTGTGACTGACGCCATCTACACCGACAACCCCGACGCCGCGATCACGATCGAGGACCACGCAGGCTACGTCCGCATCCACGCACCGCGATTCCTGCGGGTCACCCGCGCAAGCCTGGAAGCAGCTGCGGGACAAGCGTTCCCGCTGGCAACCCTGGAACCGGCACTGGTGGGCTTCGCCGGACGAATCCGCTACATCGGCGACGACGAACTGCACTGGTATCTGGATCGAGAGGACTGACACATGACCACCGCGAAAACCCGACCACTCAAGACGTGGAGTATCGCCGGCGACACCCGGCGTAAACCTACCGAGTACGAAGCCGTCACCGGCCAGTTCCACTACCACTTCAACCGCCAACCGGCGCCGTTCGACCTCGACCCCGGCAGCGCCATCAACCGCTGGTATCTCAAACATCGCGAAGGCTCACCGCTGCAGGCCGAAAGCTGGGAAGGTTTCCGTGATCCCGCCGCACTGAACTACCGCCGCTACATCGCACTGCAACACGACCGCGAGGTCTACGCCGAGGATCTGGTCGACCACTACGAGGCACTCGACGGTGACGACAAACTCGATCCAGCGTGGATCGAGACCCTGGCCCGTATCTACGTGCCCGCCCGCTACCTGTTGCACGTCCTGCAGATCACCAGCCTCTACGTCGGACAACTCGCACCGAGCGCCTACATCACCAACGCGGCGTTCTTCCAAGCCGCCGACGAATTGCGGGCATTGCAGTGGATCGCCTATCGCGCCAAGTCGCTGTCGCTCACCAGCAACGCACAGTTGTCCACCGCACAGTTGGCCAATACCGAAGCGACACGGCGAATCTGGGAGACCGACGAGGCCTGGCAACCCGTCCGCGAAACGCTGGAACGCCTGCTGCTCGCCTATGACTGGGGCGAGGCCTTCACCGCGCTGAACCTGGTCGTCAAGCCGGCACTCGATGCGCTGTTCAAGGAGGCGTTCGTCGGGCTGGCCAACGATCATCGCGACGGTCTGACCGCCGCGTTGCTGCAGGAATCCCGGGTCGACACCACTCGCAACCAAGCCTGGCACGTCTCACTCGCCCGCTACGCGCTGAGCGCGAACCCCGCCAACCGAACGGTCATCGACGGGTGGATCGAAAAATGGCGCCCCCGCGCCGACCAGGCTGTCGCCGGCCTCGCTGCCGCCCTCACCGATCCCGACGCTATCGAAGAACGGGTTGCACGCTCGGTCGCGGCGTTCAGCGCCCAGTGGGTCGGCTGATCGCATCACTTATCAGACTCTGGGGGCCGAGCCGCGCTCAAGCTCGAACCCCGCGCACCCAAGCCGCGGCCGCCTCTCTGCGATACCGGGCTCTATGACACTCAGCGTCAGGGACGGTCTGAACGGGACGAACCGACACCTCGTCGTCGGTCATCGGGGCTCCGGTGCGTCGGGTGTACGGCGCACTACGGGTGTACGCCGCCGCACTACGGGTGTACGCCGCACTAATCGTGCCGCCAGCACTTGTCGAATAGCCTGTGCCGCAAGGGATGTCGGGGTTCTGCTACCACTCCTGCGCTCGTCCCGGTGGGTCCTACCTGACGAGATCGACTCCGCCGAACCGCATGAGGCCGGCGGCAAGTCAGGCGTCGATGACCATGACGCCGGCGGTCACCGCGGGACGACCTGCGTCAGGCGCTCTGAACGGGAGGGGCGGACGGAGTCGCCGGCGCCGTGCTCGGCGCGGTAGGAACCTTACTGGGGACACTCGGTGGGGTCAGCGAGCCGTACTGCGGGCAATAGGCCTGGATGGCGGCACCGGTGAAGTAGGCGGCATTGAGCGCTGGCCAGTTCGTCGCGTTGGTGACCTTGGTGGTCAGCTCTGCGTTGCTGGTGTTGGGGTTGGCCTTGAGCGAGTCGCAGACAACCGTTTTCGCGACCTGGATCGCCTTGTCGGGCGCCCCGAAATTCATTCCGGACGTGCTGAGGTTCGTGATGAAAGCGTCGTCGGTCGAGTCCGCGTAGGCCGGTGCGGCCAAGCCGACGGAAAGGACGATCAACGCTACGGCTCGCGCCACCAACATGGCGTTCCCCTCCCTTGACGATTTCCGCACGCCGGGCATCCGCGACGCGATTACCCGGCATTTTAGCCAAGATCAGGCCGGAGGGCGGCCACACGGCGAGGAAGAGCAGCCTGGCCGGCAGGGGTCATGCGCCACGCGCTCGCTGTCAGGCGCCTTGCCGCTGCACTCGCGCAGGACGGCGACAACCACATCGCCGGTTCCCTACAGCACGTCCCGCTACCGAGACTTGGAGCAACCCAGCCGGCGCGGCCAGACGGTCTCCGCGCGTGATGGCGAAAGCGTGACTCGCGGCTTTGCTGCACGCTGTTCCTGCGGTCTCGACGGCTCACTCCTACGCTCGCGCCCTCGGCGATAGAGTTGTGAGGTGGTCTACGGTGACCGCGCCGACGCTTCGGGCGAGCATGATCGGCGCGCTACTGAGGGGAATGATCGCGAAGCGGATTTCGCGCAGCGTGAGAGGGACCTATCCCGACGGGAGCGCATAGCCGACGAGCGCGACCGGTTGGCCGACGAGCGCGACCGCATCGCGGACGAACGCGAGCAAACCGCTGACGAGCGAGAGTGGCTGGCGGACGAACGCGAAGGCGCCACGGCACAGCGTGAGCGTGAGCGACTACGCCGCCTCGAGGAACGGGCGGAACGCGACAAGGCCGCCGGCCGGCGTGAGGACGCCGAGATCAGGCGTGCGATGGCGGAAAGCCAGCGAGAGGACGAAGTCCCGTAATCGGCGACGTTTCTGACGTCGCAGCGCCGCAACCTCGCACACCGTCGCGTTGTCCGACGTCAACCCTCCGGGTTGCGTCGGCAGGTTCCCGATGCACGGTCCACGCATTCGTGTGGTCTCGGCCACGCCCGAGACTAACCGGGAGAGCAGTGATTATCGGGCCCCGCGATGTGCTCGATGTGCAATCCAAGCATTGCTGAAGGAATGTAGGATCTGACTATAAATGCAGTTCAGAAGTAGATACAGGCGAGTAGAATAATTTGCTGAATGGAATCTTCGATCACAGTAACCACTTCTGTTTCGCTTTATATATTATTGCGTGACATGCCTGCGGTATATGCAGGTCACGGGCTTATTTGAATTCGCGTGATTAGTGCCACAAATTTTGATTTCCTATGCATATGGTCGGTAGGTTCCTGGCCATGATTGCTCTAGCAACGCTGTTGGCGCTCGTTAATCAGGTCTCCGGTACCCCGTACATTCCGGGTGGCGATTCTCCGGCCGGGACCGACTGTTCAGGACTGGCCTCGTGGGTCGCAAATGCGGCCGCTGACCGGCCGGTTTTTGGCAGTCGCTTCAACACCGGCAACGAAGAGTCCGCGCTGGCGGCTCGCGGCTTTCAACAGGGCACCGCTCCCAACGCCCTGGTGATCGGCTGGAACGGCGGCCACACGGCCGTGACCCTGCCGGACGGGACGCCGGTCTCCAGTGGTGAGGGTGGCGGTGTCCGCATCGGCGGCGGTGGCGCCTACCAGGCACAATTCACACACCACATGTTCCTGCCGGTCGAGGATGTCGACCTGGGTGATGGTCCGCCGGCCCCGGATGCGCCCGTTGAGCTCGTCGACGCCGTCGCTCCGGACCCGGCGCCGCAGATGCTCCCGCCCGCGCCTGACCCGGCCCCGCCGGCGGAGGACATGGCCCCGCCGGCGCCCGAGCCCGTCCCCGCCGCCGACCCAGGGAATGGCTGATACGTAAGTAGTAGTGCGACGCAACTCACAAAATCTTCCGAAAATCGCAGCCACATCCGTCGTGCGCATTTGTGGATCAGATCACAATGCGCCACGGGTGTGGCTTGCGCCATTCATTCAGCAATTCTCACGTTATGACTGCTCACTACTGTGGATACCACTTTCCGATCGGAAGTAAGCCACGTATGTCGAGGTTCGATTCAGCGTGAGCTGCGGGCGACCTCGACGTGTGGGGCTTCTTCGGCCTGGACGGGAGCGTCGAGCCCGTTCAGTGAGCGGACCGGAGGCGCCCGAGCGCTACCGCCAACTGCAGGACCGCCGTCCTCCTGCTCGGTACTGGATCCGAGGCGCAGCCCCACTCCGTGGTCACCCGTGTCACAGTCGGCTGCCTCGATGGTGATGACCGGTGCTGCGCCCGGGCCGCGCATCGAGATCGCGGCTACGGCTGCGATTGGCCCCGTGCCACGACCGCTACGGCAATTTCGCTGTCAGTCAGGGGCGACGGCGCCGCGCTGGCGATCGCCAACGGACCCGATGGTGGCGACCCTTGCTGCGCCCGGGCCGCGCATCGAGATTGCCGCTACGGCTGCGATTGGCCCCGTGCCACGACCGCTACGGCAATCTCGCTGTCAGTCAGGGGCGACGGCGCCGATCACCACTAGCCGATAACCGCGATTTCCTTGCCGAGCTCGTAACCCGGTGCCAACGGCAGCGAGTCACCGCTCCAGAATTTGCCGGGGTCGAACCAGTTGGTGTCCTTGTCGGTGAGCAGCAGTCCCATCTCCTCGTAGGTGATGGCGACCGTCTCCGCGCAGTACGCCGTGGACAGGCCCATCTTGCGCTGTTCGGTTCTGCGGCGCTCGGTCCGTTCTCGGACCTTCTTCTCTACCAACGGAATTCCGCGGAACCAGTCGTTGATGGTGGGTAGCCGGCCGCGCAGCCACCGGCCGGTCAGCTTGGCGGTGGTCGGAAACGCGGTGCCGTCCATCCGGGCGATCACCTTCAGCAGTTCGTTCTCCTGCTTGTGGTTGGCGTGCGGCGCCAACTGCCTCAGCCAGCAGCGCTGTTGGTAGCGCCCGGTCCACTGCAGGAAAACGTCCCGGGCGTCGTTGAGCTGGACCCCGCGGTGGTTGGTGCCCGTCCACATGTCGACGAGCTTGTCGCCCAACTCGGCGTGCCAGATCAGCGGCGGCAGGTCGTCGATGGCCACCGTCATGCCTACGTGGTTCACCGGCGCGTTGGTCAGCGTCTGGATGGCGCGGTCGGGCCGTGACCCGCCCCGGAACAGCCACAGGTCGCCGGTCCGGGTCTCGTCGAGCGCTTGGTCCAAAGTGAGCGTGCTGGAGTTCACGCCAAGCACTCTAGAGCGGGATAGCCTGTGCCGATGCGCAACGTTTGGAAGTGGATCGGGCTGGCCGGGGTGGCCGGTGTCGTCGCCGGTGGTGCACTGGTGGTGCGCGATCAACGGAAACGGCGTGCCTACACGCCCGACGAGATCCGGGCACGGTTGCACCAGCGGCTGGTCGAATCGGACACCGACGGCTACCGGTCCCGCTCGGGTTCGGGTTCGGCTTCCACCGCGAACAACCGGTGACTGCCGGAGAACCCTTTCAGTTCGACCTCGCGTCCGTCGTCGAAACGGATGTCGTCGCAGTCGTGGACGGCGTCGCGCACGGGTTCGCTCACCAGGACCTGGCCGCCGACGGCCTGCCCGGCCACGCGGGCGGCCATGGCAACGTTGCGGCCGAACAGGTCATCCCCGCGGCGCACCGACCGGCCCATGTGAATGCCGATCCGAACGCGAATCTCGGGGTGCCGCTTGCGCTTTGCCTCCTTGCGTAGTACCCGCTGCAAGTCGATGCTGCAGCGCACCGCCTGCTCGGCACGCGAGAAAGCGACCATGAACCCGTCGCCCTGGCTTTTCACCACATGCCCGGATTGGCGCTGGACGAGTTGATGCATCAGCTTGTCGTGGGCGCCGATGAGTTTGACCCAGGCGCGGTCGCCGATCTTCTCGTTGAGCGCGGTGGACTCTTCGATGTCGGAGAACAGAATCACCACCCGGCCGTCCGGAGTGACCCGGGCCAGGTCGGGCCGCTCCACCTCAGCCCAGTCGGCGAGGTCCTCGATCGAGCTGCGTACGGCGGCTCCGAAGCCCTCCTTGCGCATGATGTTGGCTGTGTTCCAGACCGTCTTGACGGCCTCACGGCCACCGGACCACAGCCGATTGCGGACGTCGGCCCGTTGCTGCAGCTCCGCGACCTCACGACGGCTTTGATCCAGCAGCCGCCACAATGCGATAAGCCCCCCGGCCTCGATCACCGCGACGGCGGCCAGCACGTAGACCGCCAGATGCAGCGCATCACCCATACCCATCATCCTGACAGGCCGCCGCGCGGTGTTTAGGGTTGAGTTCGGCCGTCGCGGGGAAGCACCACAAGCACCACCTCAAGTAACCCGACCACTCGAAGGACTTGAAGGAGACGCAGCAAGATGCAACTTGGGATGATCGGTCTGGGCAGGATGGGCGCCAACATCGTGCGTCGCGTGGTCACCGGTGGGCACGAATGTGTGGTCTACGACCACAGCCCCGAGGCGGTCGAGGCGATGGCGGGGGAGGACGGCATCACCGGCGTGTCCTCGCTGGCGGAGTTGCGCGACAAACTCACCGCGCCGCGAGTGGTGTGGGTGATGGTCCCCGCCGGCACCATCACCACTGGCGTGATCGAGGAACTGGCCGACACGCTGGAGTCCGGCGACATCGTGATCGACGGCGGCAATTCCTACTACCGTGACGACATCAAGCACGCGAAGGCGTTGGCGAAGAACGATATTCGGCTGCTGGACTGCGGTACCAGCGGCGGCGTGTGGGGCCGCGAACGCGGCTATTGCCTGATGATCGGTGGTGATTCGGACGCATTCGATCATGCGGAGCCGATCTTCGCCACCGTCGCGCCCGGTGTCGACGCCGCCCCGCGCACGCCGGGCCGCGAGGGTGAGGTCGCCCAAGCGGAGAAGGGTTACCTGTACTGCGGCCAGGCGGGGGCGGGGCACTTCGTCAAGATGGTGCACAACGGAATCGAGTACGGCATGATGGCTTCGCTCGCCGAGGGCCTGAACATCCTGCGTAACGCCGACATCGGCACTCGTATCCAGCAGGGTGACGCCGAGACCGCTCCGCTGTCCAATCCCGAGTGCTACCAATACGATTTCGACATTCCCGACATCGCCGAAGTGTGGCGACGCGGCAGCGTGATCGGCTCGTGGCTGCTCGACCTGACCGCGATCGCGCTGAACGATTCACCCGACCTGTCCGAGTTCTCGGGCCGCGTATCGGATTCGGGCGAAGGCCGCTGGACCGCCATCGCAGCGATCGACGAGGGCGTGCCCTCGCCGGTGCTCACCACTGCGCTGCAGTCCCGCTTCGCCTCGCGGGACCTCGACGACTTCGCGAACAAGGCGCTGTCGGCGATGCGCAAACAGTTCGGCGGCCACGCGGAGAAACCGGCCAACTAGGCCGGGGCGCCGGTGAAGGGGAGTTAGGCCCGCTCGACGAACGCCACCACCGCGTCGCTGAAGGCGTCATTGTCGTCGCCCGCGGCGGTGTGCCCCGCGTTGGAGAGTTCGACGAACTCGGCGCGCGGAACCTGGGTCAGAAAGTGTTCCACGCCTTCGAGGCTGACGACGTCGGACAGCTTGCCGCGGATCAACAGCACCGGAATCGCAAGGTTGGTCGCGGCTTCCTCGAAGGCTTCGGTGCGCAGTTCGGGGTCGTCTCCCGGTTTGGTCATGAATGCCGGGTCCCAGTGCCAGTACCAGCGTCCGTCCCGTAGCCGCAGGTTCTTCTTGAGGCCCTCGGGACTGCGCGGCTTGGTCCGGTGCGGCAGGTAGGCGGCCACCGCCTCGGCGGCCTGCTCGAGCGACTCGAAGCCGTCGATGTTGGTCATCATGAAATCGCGGATGCGGGCGCTGCCGTTCTTCTCGAATCGCGGGACCACGTCGACGAGCACCAGCTTCGTCACCGTCTCCGGCCCGGCCCGATCGGCGACCAGGATGCCGGTCAGCCCGCCCATGCTGGCGCCGATGATCACCACCGGGCGGCCGATCGCATCGAGTACCTGCATGACGTCGGCGGTGAGTGTCTCCACGTCGTAGTCGGCGTCCGGTGCGCGGTCGCTGTCACCGTGCCCGCGGGTGTCGAGGGCGACGACGTGATATCCGTCGTCGGCCAGGATCTGCCCGGTGTTCTTCCAGGAGAACCGATTCTGGCCGCCGCCGTGCAGCATCAGGATGCTGGGCCGCTCGCCCGGGGCGCCGCGGTTCCACTCGTCGGCGACCAGCGTGATGCCGGCCACTCCGGCGAACTCTACCGTCGCCGCGTTGCTCGTCATGGTCATGAATCTCCTTGGGTTGAGGCCAGGTACGCGGTGATGACTTCGGCGAGCATCTCGCGGTCCCGAGTGCTGTCCAACGGCTTCGGCCACGTCAGCTGCACGGCCACCAGGCCCCGGATGGTGGCCCAGATCAGATTGCCCAGCCTTTTGGCCTGGGCCGGCGCGACACCGGTGCCCAGGTGTTCGCCGATCTCGGTCATCCGGGCCGTCATCGCGGCCAGGTGGGCGTTGGCCTTGGCGGTACGCGCACTGCGGGTGGCGATCAGGATCTCCAGGGCCGCCATCGACGTGGGGCTGGAGAAGGCCCGCCACACCGCGTCGACGACGAAAGCCGGCCGGGCCTGCGGCGGGATCTGCGCGGCTTGCGCAGGCAGGCGGTCGAGGGTGTCCAGCAGATCGGCAAAACCCTTGTCCAGCACGGCCATCAAGATGCCGTTGAGATCGCCGAAGTGGTATTGCACGACGCCCCAGGTCAAGCCCGCGCGTTCGGTGATCTGTCGTACGCTGGGTGGGGCGAAGCCCTCTTTGAGGATGTAGCGGACTGCCTCGTCGATGACCGCCTGACGGCTGCGTTCGGCGCGGGCCTGTCCGCCGCCGGGCGGTCGGCGTGGGCTGGTCACCGCATCACGCCGCGGAGATGGTCGAGCGGCCGCAGGTCGTGAGCCGCCAATATGCCGCTCGGAGCACGACATACCGCGTCGATCAGGTTCACCACGCGCGCCGCGGTGGCGATCACCCCACCCTGGTTGTGGTCGATCTCGCCGCCCAGATGAGTGTTGATCTCCACGCCCGGACTCCCGGTTACCACGACCCGGTGCACACCGGCGCGGCCGTCCGGGGGACAGGCCCAGTGCGGGGCGGTGTCCGGGCCGAGCCGGTTGACGTGCTCCATGGTGATGACGACTTCGCCGTCACGTAGACCTTCGACGCCGAACCGGACCGCGGCGACCTGTCCGGGGTCGACGTGCATCATCGTGCAGTCGATCGGTTCGGGCGTCACCCACTTCTCGCAGCGCTCGCGCACCTCGTCGAGTTCGATTCCCAGGTCCTGCGCCAGGCTGCGCACCTGCACGCCCCACATCGACGTCAGTACCCCGGGCAGAAACATGACCGGCGTGTGATCCGGCGTGGTGCCGAAACCGAAACTGACACCGGTGAATTCGGCGTCGTCGTAGCTGGCGTAGTCGCAGATCTCCTGCACCGTGATGCTGGTGGCCCGCGCGGTCAGGCTCAGCGCCGCGTATGCCAGGGTGTCACCGGAATAGCCCGGGTCGACGCCGTTGATGTACAGCGTCGCATCACCGTCCGCACAGGCCTGCCGGAGGGGCTCGCGCAGCCAGTCGCCGGCCTGCTCGGGCGCCACCATCCACACGAACGACGAACCGACGACATTGGTGCCCGCCCGCAGAAACCGGCTGATCTCGCCGATGGCCTGCTTGGGCCGGGTCTCGGCCTGCGAGGTGTAGACGACACAGTCGGCCTGCAGGGCCAGCAGCACCTCGACGTCGTTGGTGGCCGTGATGCCCGTGGGCGTCTCGAGTCCGCACAACTCTGCAGCGTCGCGCCCCACCTTGTCCGGGCTTGATGCGTGCACACCCACCAGCTCGAAGTCGGGCCGTTCGATGAGCATGCGCAGCGCATGCCGGCCGACGTTGCCCGTCGAGTACTGGATGACGCGCCTCATGACAGCACCGGCGGCACCGGCCACAACGGCGCGCTCATGTCGGCCCACGAGCCGTAATGGCCCGGCTGCCGTCCGGCCCGGATCGCGTCCATCCGCGCGTCCAATTCCGGTGTGTTCCTGCCGTCGCGGAGAATGTCGAACATCGCTGCAGTGGCCATCCGCACGTCGAAGATGTCGCGTTGCCACGACCAGCTCCGGTGGCCGCTGTACTGGAACCAGCTCCCACCCAAGCCCTGAATCTCGTACGGCTCACCATCGGGGGAGGCGAAGGTCGACATCTGCCGCCACAGTCCGAACGCCTGGCCGGACCTGTCGTCGAAAAGCATTGCCTGGTATGGATATATCCAGCCCTGAAAGCCGAGCATCTCGGTGCCCAGTGCCAGGTCCCGGATCTCGTCGCGTCCGTTGGCCATGAAGTGATCGGTCGGGGAGTAGGACCATCCGTAGGTGGCGTCGGGCTCATAGAAGTCGGCCATCACCCCCCAGTTGCCCGAGTCTTGTGCCCGGCGGTTCACGTCGAGCCAGTCGTTCCAGAACGCGTCGAACTCCGCGCGGTCATAGCTCATGGCCGCTCCTCCTCACATCAGGTCGGTGATGGTCTTCAGTCCCGCGTCATAGAGCACCCCCGGCAACATGCCGCCGTCGACCTCGATGGTGGTGCCGTTGATGAAATCGACTGTGCCCGACGCCAAGAACGCAACGGTGCGGCCCACCTCGGCGGGGTCACCGCCGCGCTTCATCGGGATCTTCGCGAAATATTCGGTGCCCGTCGGGTCGTCCTCCGGTAGCACGAACGCGCGGAAATTCTCGGTGATGGTGGGGCCCAGCGCCACACAGTTGACCCGGACCTTGGGTCCCCACTCCTGGGCCAGCGAGCGGGTCAGGTGGTTGAGCCCTGACTTTGCCGCCCCGTAGGACACCAGCGTGGGTGCGCCCGCGGGGTGGCCCGCGCCGCTGGAGATATTGACGATGCAACCGGTGCCGTCCTGCGTCTTCATCTGGCGGTAGCCGCGGATGGCGAACCACAGCGGGCTGATCAGGTTCATCTGGATCGCGAAGGCGTGGAACAACGCGGTGCGCTCAAAGTCGTCGGTGCTGTGCGGCGCGCCTTGGAGGCGTTGCACCAGTTCCGGAATGTCGTCGACGTGTGGTGCCGGCACCGTGCCGCCGGCGTTGTTGACCAGGATGTCGATGCGGCCGTAGGCGTCGACGACCTGCCCCACGAAGGCGTCGATGGCGTGGTAATCGCCTTGGTCGCAGACCATTTGGGTAGACCGGGCGGCCCAGTCGGGTTCTGCGTCGGCTCCCGGTAGCGCGTCCAACGGGGATCGCGAACACCCGATGACCGTGGCGCCCGCGCGCAGCAGTTCGTGCGCGATACCCACGCCGACCCCGCGGCTGGTTCCGGTGACAACGGCGACTTTGCCGTCCAACAACCCCACCCACGGATAATTACACTTGTAATCTTTTCCGGCAAGTGCGGTGAGTTCCGGCGGGGGACGGGGTCTATCCCCGCAAAGACCCCGACAGCTAGGAGACGAACATGCCGGCGATCACTCCGTCACTGTGGTTCGACAACAACCTTCAGGAGGCCGCCGAGTTCTACACGTCGGTGTTCCCCAACTCCAGGGTCGAGCAGCTCAACCGGTGCACCGACGCCGGCCCCTACGAGCCGGGCGCGGTGCTCAGCGGCACCTTCGTCCTGGACGGCGCCCGGTTCATCGGCATCAACGGCGGCCCGGCGTTCACCTTCAGCGAGGCGGTGTCCTTCACCGTGCACTGCAAAGACCAGGACGAGGTCGACTACTACTGGGACCGGCTCGGCGACGGCGGTGAGGAATCGCAGTGTGGTTGGCTTAAAGACCGGTTCGGGCTGAGCTGGCAGATCGTCCCGGACCGGCTGTATGAGTTGGTGGCCGATCCTGATCCTGCCCGCGCCACCGCCGCGACCAAGGCCATGCTCGGGATGCGCAAGATCGTCGTCGCCGATCTGGAGCACGCCGTCGCCGACGTGTGAGCTCATTGCGTGATTTGGTCGATCCATTCGATCGTGGCCTCGACGATCGGAGGTACCTCGGCCGGATCGTCGCAGCCGATGACCATCAGCGTCGACTCGGCGACCGTCGCGATGAGAACGCGGACCATCAGTTGGTTGCGCGGTGAGGTGTCCAGTTCCAGCATTTCCACCCAGTTGTGCAGTACCGAGGCCAGTCGCTTGCGGCGGGTCACTTCGAAGCCGGGCGGGGTATCCCCGGACGACAGGACCCGGGCCGCATGACGGTTCTCCCACATGCCGGTGAGGTAGGCCCGTACGTGCAGCTGAAAGACGCGCCGAGGGTCGGCGGCGACGGTGCCCGGTCCACCTACCGCCGCCCGGATGCGTTGTTCCACGGTGTCGGCGATCTGGTCGAAGATCGCCGTGAACAACTCGCTCTTGCCGCCGAAGTGGTGGTAGATGCTGCCGATGCTGGCCCCCGAGTTGGTGACCACTTCGGCGATCGTCGCCGCGGTATAGCCCTTGGTGGCGAATACCTGGGTGGCGGCGTCGACGATCCGGCGCTGGGTCGCATCGGTCTTGGCCCAGCGGCGGGCCCTTGTGGAAGTCATGTTTGTCATCAGCCGATCTCCGGAAGGATTCGCAGGGTGGGGAGTTCGAGTAGGGACTCCGACGTCGTCATGGGTCGAGCGGACAGCTGGGTCAGTGGCAGCCTGCCTAGCAGGCGTTCCGGACGGATGCTGTCCAGGGCGCGGACCGCGGCACCGGCGGAGGCGCCCTGACGGCTGGCGGCTGCCGCGGGGAACAGGCCCTTCAGCGTCGACATCATCGGCATCCCCAGGCCCGCCAGGGCGGTGGTGGTGAAGAACGGGGCGCCGAAGACGCTTACCAAGGTTCGCAGATCGCTGACCCATGCTGGAAGCCCCGACCATCCGATGCCGCCCAGCAGGTTGGGGATGGTGCTCATCAATCGGGACAGCGCGTTGACCCTCTCCGAGCCCACCGAGCCCACCGAGCCCACCGAGCCCACCGAGCCCACCGAGCCCACCGAGCCCACCGAGCCCACCGAGCCCACGCCGGCCTGCGCGACCGCCTGCGTGGCCGGCCCGGCCGGGTTCACCGACTGTGGTGGCGCGGTGAAGGGGGTAAGTGTGCTGGCGGCGGTCGAGGCGGCGGCGTAGGTGTACGTCGTGGTCGCGTCCTGCGCCCACATCTCGCCGTAGTGGGCTTCGGTCGCGGCAATCGCCGGCGTGTTCTTGCCGATGAAGTTGGTGGCGGTCAGAGTCGCGAGCTCAGCGCGGTTGGCGGCGACCAGCGCCGGTGGAACCGTCATCGCATAGGCCCTTTGGTAGGCCGTTTGGTAGGCCGTTTGGTAGGCCGCGACGGCCGCCCGGGCCTGCTCGGAAGCCTGTGCTGCCTGTTCGGCGGTGGCGTTGAGCCACCCGCGCCACGGCACGGCGGCGGCGGCCATGGTCGTCGCGGCCAGGCTCAGCCACGGCCCGCCGATCAGGTCGGTGATCACCGCGTCGAACGAAGCGGCCGTCGAATCGAGATCGGCGGTGAGCTGCTTCCGGGCCGTTGCGGCGGCCAACATGGAGCCGGCACCCGGCTCGGTGTACATGCGAATGGAGTTGATCTCCGGTGGTAAGGCGGCGAACATTATCGTTGCTGCTCCTCCCTCTGCGCCCTGCATCAAGACTCCCGTGCACAGGCGCTGCGGTCTGTCGACCGAGCGGCTACAACGGGGGAGGAAATCCGTGTCCCCCGATCGACGGGCTTCTTGTCCCCCGTGCGGCCCGTTACGTTGGACGGAGCGGGCTGTCCACGGCGAACAGGAGTCGAGTTGTCTGAACCACGGTGGATCGACGTCAAGGGCTCCAACGGAGACCTGAAGGCCCTTACGTGGGGGCCCGCCGATGGCCCGATCGCGTTGTGCCTGCACGGTTTTCCCGACACCGCCTATGGCTGGCGCAAGTTCGCGCCGATGCTGGCGAGGTCCGGCTGGCGGGTGGTGGCGCCGTTCATGCGCGGGTACGCGCCGTCGGCCATCCCGGTGGACGGGAGCTACCATGTCGGCGCCCTGATGCACGACGCATTGCGGGTGCGCACGGCGGCGGGCGGCTCTGCACGCGACGTGGTGATCGGTCACGACTGGGGGGCGATCGCCGCCACCGGCCTGGCCGCGATGCCGGACAGCCCTTTCGTCAAGGCGGTGATCATGTCGGTGCCGCCGTCGGGCGCCTTCCGGCCGCTGGGCCGGCTTCCCGATCGCGGCAGGCTCGCCGCCGAGCTCTCGCGTCAGCTGCTGCGTAGCTGGTACATCAGCTACTTCCAGCTGCCGTTCCTGCCGGAACGGTCCGCATCATGGGTAGTGCCGCTGCTGTGGCGGCGGTGGTCGCCGGGCTATCGCGCCGAGGAGGACCTGCGCCACGTCGACGCCGCGATCGGGACGCCGGAAAGCTGGCGCGCGGCGCTGGGCTATTACCGCGCCACGATCCGAAATACCCGCCCGCCCGCGCAGTACGCAGAATTGCACCGGTATTGGACCGAGCCACCGAGGCTGCCGACCCTGTACCTGCATGGTCGCGACGACGGTTGCATGACATCGGCTTTCGCGCACTGGGTGAAACCCATCCTGCCGCTTGGCAGCGATGTGTCCATCGTGTCGAACGCCGGCCACTTCCTGCAGCTTGAGCAGCCCGACCGGGTTGCCGAGTTGGTCCTGTCATTCATCGGCTCCGCCGATCCCAAGTAGTGGCCGCTGGGCAGCGGATGGCCGCCGTCGACGCGCAGTTTTACTGGATGTCGGCCAAGATTCCCAACGACGAGTTCCTGCTGTACGCGTTCGGCGGCGAACCTGACGATCTCGACGGTGCGATGGCGCAGGTGGTGCGCCGTGCCCGCGCATGCGCGGACCTGGGCCTGGTGGTGGACGACGGCAGCCCGCTGACCTATCCGCGGTGGGTGCACGCCCCGGTCGAAGCCGGGCGGGTCGCGCGGCGCGATGTGGCCGGTGACGGCTGGGCGGGCTGCCTGGACGCCGTGGCCGAGCTGACCGGTAGCCAGCTGGATATTCGCGAAAAAGCCTGGCAAGTCCATATTTTCGCGCCCGTGCGCGGTATTCCCGGCGTCCGGGACGCGGGTGTCGTCGCCGTGTTGCAGATCGCGCATGCGCTCGCCGACGGGGCTCGGGCGTCGGCCATGGCGGCCTGGTTGTTCGGCCGGCAGCAGCCTGTGCCGGTCGTGCGGACCCGGGCGGGATTTCTTCCCTGGCGGGGTGTGGTCGCGGCCCGTGCCCACCGCCGGTTCGTCCGCGACACCGACGACGGGGTGCTGGCGCCCACGCTGGGGTCGCGGCCGCTGCTGGCCACCAACTCCCGGCCCACCGGAGCGCGGCTGATGCGCACACTGGTCCGACGACGCGGGGAACTGGCCGGGCCGACGGTCACGGTGGCGGTATTGTCCGCGATATCCACCGCGCTCTCGGATCTACTCGGCCCCGCTGCCGCCTCGTCGGCGGCGGAGGTGCCGATGGCCAAGCCGGGTAAGCCGTTGGGCTTCAACCATTTCGGAAACGTCGTCGTGGGGCTGTACCCGGAACTCGGCCCCGACGATCGGGTGTCACGGATCGTCACCGACCTGTCCAACGGCCGGCGCCGCTTCGAGCATCCGGCCACCCGTGCCTCCGATGAGGCTTTCGCCGCCGTGCCCGCCATGCTGTTGCGTTGGGGCGTCAGCCAATTCGATGCCGATGTGCGGGCGGAGCAGGTATCCGGCAATACGGTGGTGTCCAGCGTGCACCGTGGTGTCGCCGATCTGCACTTCGGTGGCGTCCCGGTGGTGCTGACGGCGGGCTATCCGGGTCTTTCCCCGATGATGGGTCTGACGCACGGGGTACACGGCATCGGCGACACCGTCGCGATCAGCGTCCACGCGGCGCCGTCGGCGGTACCGGACGTGGACGGCTATCTGCGGTTACTAGACGCGGCCCTCTGAGCTACTGTGCGTCACCGGATCTGGCTGCCTGCTCCCGGGTCAGACCGGCGGCCAGGATCAGCTCTTCGTGGAGCTCGAACCACACGGTGTGGTAGGAGTCGATGAGTGGTCTTGTCAGCCAGACGATGTCGCCGGCCTTCACCTTATCCAGCGCCGCGGCCAGTTTCGCCGGGTAGCCGCGCAGGCGAGGCAGCTGCGCGGTGACCGCCGCGACGACCGGCGCCAACCGCCCGTGTACGTCATCGAGCCGGGCCAGCACGGCGGCGTCGTATTCGGGGTCCCGGTGGTCATTGGGTTGGCCGTCCCTGAGTTGCCAGTCCGTGACCAGTGCCTTGAAATCGGCGTTGACGGAGCGGAACTCGCGGTACGCGGCGTCGATCGCTGCGGAATCGACACCCCGGCGTTCGGCGGCGAGCAATTCGGCGAGGCGGGCACGCCCGTCGGGGGTGATCCGCAGGATGGGACCCTCGATCAGCAAACCCTCTTCGGAAAGCCGGTGCAGCGCGTCATCGATCAGCGGACCGTCGGCGCCCAACGTGCTGGCCAGGTCGGCGGGGCTGACCCGGCCCTTCAACCGAACAGCTTGCAGCACTTGTAGATTGATCATGAGCCGACCTGCATCCGGATCGCGTTCAACATGGTGATCAGTGGTTTCACCGACACCACGTCGGTTTGTCCGGCCGCCAGGGCTGCCCGTACCGCCGCGTCGGAAACGTCGTCGAGCCGTGGATGTTCGCCACTGGTGTGTGCCCGCAGCGGGCTCACCCGCAGCGCGATCTCGGCCAGCTCCCGCAACTCGGGCGTGTCGTCTTCCGACCATGCCGTCAGACTCAGAATCCCTTGGCGCACTTCGCCTGCGTACCCGTCGACCGTGATCTGGCGACCGGCTAGCGATGCGGCGACCCCGAGGCCACAGCCCACTACCGCTACCCGCCCGAGTTCCCGGCTGACGACGGCCGCGTGGCTGGCGGGCCCGCCCACTTCGGTGACAATGCCCTGTGCGGCCAACATGCCCAGCACGTCTTCGGGCCGGGTGTGGTCGCGGACCAGGATCACCGGCTCACCCCGGTCGGCGGCATCGAGCGCTTCGTCGACGTCGGTATAGGCGGTGCCCGTCACCACACCCGGACAGGCCGGCAGTCCTTTAGCCAGAAGTGCTGCGCTGAAACGGGTTTCGGGCTGCAGCGACGGCTTCAGCACGGCTTCGACGTCGGCCGGGGTGACCCGGCGCAGTGTTTCGACGTCGTCGATCAGCCCCTCGTGGCGTAATTGCAGTGCCAGGCGCGCCGCGGCCTGTGCGGACCGTTCGGCGGCGCGGGTCTGCAGCAGCCAGAGTCTGCCGTCTTCGACGGTGAATTCGATCTCCTGTACGTCGGAATTGAGCCGTTCGAGGCTGCGGGCGGCGTCCATCAGCTCGTCGAAAACGGCGGGTTGCTCGTCGCGCAGTGCGGTGATCGGTTCGACGTCGACCAGGCCCGACACCACGTCGTCGCCTTGGCCGCCGGGCAACCACTCACCGAAGGGTTCGTTGGCTCCGGTGATCGGGTTGCGCGACGTCAGCACGCCGGCGCCGGACTTCGCCGCCTGGTTGCCGAACACCATCGCCTGCACCACCACCGCGGTGCCCTGACGTTCGTCACGGTTGTAGTGATCGCGGTAGGCGAGCGCGCGCGGGGAGTTCCAGGAGGCGAACACCGCCTCGATACCTGCCCGCAGCTGCGTGTACGGGTCGTCGGACGGGTCCGGATCGCCCGCCACGATGCGTCGGTACATGCTGGTGAACCGGCGGCGCGTGTCGCGGGCGAACTCTACCGAGCCCTGCTCTGCCAGGGCCCGCTCGACGTCGTCGTTGATTCCCAGGTCCAGGATCGTGTCCATCATGCCGGGCATCGATTGGGTGGCCCCGGAGCGCACGCTGACCAGCAGCGGACGCGGTCCTCGTCCGAAGGTGCGGGAAGTCTGCTCTTCCAGCCAGCTCATCCGATCGAGCACGTCGGACCAGATCGCGTCGATGGTAGGCCCGGGTTCGGTGAGATAACGCAGACCGACCTCGGTGGTGATGCAGAACGCGGGGGGGACCGGCAGGTTGTTCCGGCGCATGGTGTCGATACCGTGGCCTTTGTTGCCGAGGATCTCGCGCGGGTGAAGCGATCGGCCGTCCAGCACCACCACGGCGTCTTCCAACGCGCCCGTGGGGGAGTGCCGGCCGTCTGCGACACCAGCCAAGATGCACCCCCTCGTCGTTGCCGGAACGCCCGCAATGGTCCCATATCGATCGGTGGGCTCGGCTGTTCGCCGGTGTTGGGAACCCGTTAGCTTGGAAGGTATGACTCCCTATGACGTCGCGTTGCTGATTCTGCGCCTGGTGCTGGGTCTGACCCTGGCAGCGCACGGCTTGAACAAGTTCTTCGGCGGCGGACGGATCCCGGGTACCGCGCGCTGGTTCGAGAGCATCGGAATGAAGCCGGGCAAGTTCCACGCCACCGTCGCCGCGACCACGGAGACGGCGGCGGGCCTGGGGCTGGCGGCCGGTCTGCTGACGCCGATCCCGGCGGCGGGTTTCGTCTCGCTGATGGTGGTCGCGGCCTGGACCGTGCACCGGGCCAACGGCTTCTTCATCGTCAAGGAGGGCTGGGAGTACAACCTGGTGTTGGCGGTCACCGCCGTGGTGGTCGCAACCCTGGGCGCCGGCAAGCTCAGCCTGGATCACCTGGTCTTCGGCAAGAACTGGTTGGACGGCTGGCAGGGTCTGGCCATCTCGGTCGGGCTGGGCCTGGCCGGGGCCATCGGACAGTTGCTGATCTTCTACCGGCCGCCGGCCAAGCAAGCCGGGTAGCCGGCGAGTCAGGCCGCCCCGGTGTTGGCGTCCTGACCGGGCAACAGGCCGCCATTGCTGCGGCACCGGCCTCGCCGGCGTGGTGGCGCTGGTCTGGGCCTCTGGGTCCGAGCGCGCGCGTGTTGCCAGTGCCATGCCGCGGTGGCTGGCATTGCGGGGGCGCTCGCGGGGCGGGGCCCGCCCACGCGTGACGCAGGGCCGCCCAGCGCGGTCCCGCCTACCGAGATTGATTAGGTTTGCGCCGCAACCGCTTCGGCCGCGGCGCGCTCGCCGGAGCGGATCGCGCCGTCGATCCACCCGCACATGACGGCTGAGCTCTCGGTACCGGCCCAGTGCACCCGCCCGCACGGAGCGCGCAGGGCGCGGCCGTATTCGGTGAGGACGCCGGTGGTTGTGTGGCTGATCATTCCGCCGCCGGAATAACGTTCGAGCGACCAGTTCTGCTCGTGGTATTCCACCGGTGCACCTGCTCTTTGGCCGAATCTGTCGACGAGTTCGCCGATGATGAGTGCTTTGCGGTCGGGCTCGCTGAGATCGGTCAGCCGTCGGGCTGCGGGTCCCTCGGTGATCGCGCACAGGATCCCCGGACTTCCGGTGTCGGTGCACGCATCGATGGTCAGGGTGGCCGGCGTTCCCGGCGCCGCGGACTGGCCGGACAATCCGTCGGCGCGCCAGAACGGTTCGTCGTAGATGACGGAGGTCTTGATGACGGCGCCGCTGGGCATGCGCTGATGGAGGAAGGTCCGGTCCACCGGCAGGGCGGGTTCGTAGAAGATCGAACTGGCGATGGCCATCGGGATCGCCACGATGGCCCGGTGCGCGCGTACGGCGAACCCGTCCGATTGAACGGTAACCCCGTCGACGTCCTGGATGACAGTCCGAACCGGCCGCGACAAGTGCAGCGCGTCACCCAGTTGAGCCACCATCGGGCGATAGATGGCGCCCATCCCGCCGACCGGCCTCGCGTCCTGCGCGCCGCCCTTGCCCGAGATGACGAACATGGGGCCACCACCCGAGGACATCTGCAACAACATCCATAACAACGACACCTCGGATGCCGTTGCGGTGTAGGTGCCGCCCAGCAGCATGTCCAGCATCTCGCGGGCCGGCTCGGACAACACGTTGCGCTCCAGCCAGTCGCCGACGCTCATCCGGTCCCATTCGGCAGCCTCCGCGGCCTCCCAGGGCGCCTCGCGTGGAATCGTCCTGCACATCTGCTCGACGCTCATCAGGCCCACGCCGAGGTTGGCGACCGCCCACGGACTCATCGACCAGGGCAGCTTGCCGCCGTAGCGGCGCTTCTTGCCGTCGATGATCATCATGGCGTCGCCGTCGTTGTGCTGCTTGTATTCCGGCACCCCGAATTCCTGCATCAGCGCATAGATCCGGTCCTGGCCCGGCCCGATCCACGCACCGCCGCGGTCGATCCACACCCCGTCGTCGCGGGTCACGGTGAACGTGCGCCCGCCCACGCGATCGCGGGCCTCCAGCAACGCCACCGAGTGGCCGGCCTGCTTCAGGCGCAGCGCCGCGGTCAGTCCTGCGAAGCCCGCTCCGACGACGCAATAGTCGACATCCGTCATGCCCCACTCCTCAGTGACCCCAAGACGCCCCAGCAGCAAGCTACACCGATCACGGCCCCGCCGACATGGTTTCAGCGAGGGTGACGCGTGGGTCAGCCGGTTGTGCTGGTGCGGAATGCCTTTGAGGTCAGCGGGTCGGGGCGAGCGTGCGTTGTGGCGGCCCGACGTACTGACTCAGTGGCCGGATCAACGCGTTCGACGCGGTCTGCTCCATGATATGCGCGGTCCAGCCGGTGATCCGGCTCATCACGAAAATTGGTGTGAAGCAACCGATGTCGAAACCCATCAGGTAGTAGGCGGGACCGGTCGGAAAGTCGAGATTGGCCTTGAGTCCGGTGGCGGTCGTCATCTCGCGCTGCAGGATGTCGTAGATGCGCAGCCAGCGTTCGCCGTTGCGGATCGCTGCAACGCGATCCAGAGCCGCCTTCATGGTCGGTACCCGCGAGTCCCCGTTCTTGTACACCCGGTGGCCGAAGCCCATCACCTTTTGCTTGCGTGCCAGCTTTTCCCGCAGCCACTGCGATGCCCTTTCGCCCGTACCGATTTCGAGCATGTCGCGCATCACTGCTTCGTTGGCACCACCGTGTAGTGGACCCTTGAGCGCGCCGATCGCGGCTGTGACGGCGCTGTAAATATCGGACTGTGTGGAGGTGACCACCCGTGCGGCGAAAGTCGATGCATTGAAGCTGTGTTCGGCGTACAAGATCATGGACTGCTCGAAGGCCTCGACAATCGCGTCCGCACCGACAGCGCCGAAGCACATGTGGAGGAAGTTCTGCGCATACGTCATGTGGCTGTGCGGGGCGATTGGCCGCAGTCCGCGCCGACGGCGCATGTCGGCAGCGACGATTGTCGGCAGGGCGGCAAACATGCGCAGCGATTTCGCGTAGTTCGCCTCGACACTGCTGTCGTCTTCGTCGACGTCCTCGGCGCCAAGGACGCTGATGACGGTGCGCACCACGTCCATCGGATGGCAGGTGTCGGGTTGCTTCTCGATCAGGGACAGCATGGAGCGGTTCAGTCGGCGGTTCGCGCGTTCCCGTTGCGTGAACAGCGTCAGTTGCTGTTCGTCGGGCATCTCGCCATGCCAGAGCAGATACGCGACCTGTTCGAAGCTGCAGTGCGCGGCAAGGTCCTGGACGGGGTAGCCGCGGTAGGTCAAAGTATTGGTTTCCGGGACGACCTTGGAGATCGAGGTGGTGTCGACGACGACGCCGGACAGGCCTTTGAAGATGCGCGACTCTGCACTGGCGACCATGAGGTGACTCCCTTCCGAGTACTGAATACCGTTGCGATGCTGGTTCATCCGAAGATTCCCGGCGGAATCCTCGGTGCCTGGTCCAGCACGGACCTATCGACGCGCAGGTTGAGCGCGCCGAGCGCACCGGCCGCCATTTCCGGGAGAGCGGTTACCGCCGACAGAAACCGCTGCCGTTCAGCGTCGTCGATCACACCTTCGGTGAGCCCGGTGAACTTCGCGACGTATTGTTCACGCCCGAAGGGCCTGGCTCCCAACGGATGTGCATCGGCGACGGCGATCTCGTCGACGATCACCGCACCGCTCATCAGCGTGACCTCGGCACGTGCGCCGAACGCCTTCTCGGCGGGGTCGCGGGAGTGGTAACGCCGGGTCCATTCAGGATCCTCGCGGGTGGAGACCTTGTGCCACAGGGCGACAGTGTCCGGACGGTGTGACCGCTCGGTCGCGTACGACCGGTCGTGGTGCCACGTTCCGTCCTGCAATGCGACCGCGAAGATGTACATCACCGAGTGGTCCAGGGTTTCGCGCGAGGCATCGGGGTCGAACTTCTGCGGGTCATTGGATCCGGTGCCGATCACATAGTGCGTGTGGTGACTGGTGTGCAGCACGATCGTCGCGATCTGCTCCAGGTCGCCGATCCGCGTGCGCATCCGGCGGGCCAGATCGATCAGAGCCTGGCTCTGGTATTCCGCGGAATGTTCTTTGGTATAGCTGTCCAGGATCGCGCGCTTGGGCTCGCCCGCTTCGGGAAGCGGCACCTGGTAGGTGTGCTCGGGCCCGGCGAGAAGCCAGGCGATCACGCCGTCCTCGCCTTCATAGATGGGAGCGGGTGCGCCTTCTCCGCGCATGGCGCGGTCGACGGCCTCGATCGCGACCTTGCCCGCCCACGCGGGAGCGAATGCCTTCCAGCTAGAGATGTGTCCTTTGCGCGATTGCCGGGTGGCGGTCGTGAGGTGCAACGCCTGACCGATCGCCGAATAGATGATGTCCGGGTCGAGACGCAGCATCGTCCCCAAGCCGGCGGCCACCGCCGGGCCCAGGTGCGCGACGTGGTCAATCTTGTTCTGGTGCAGACAGATTCCGTTCACCAAGGCAATCTGAATCTCGTACGCGGTCGCCAACCCGCGGACCAGATCTGCCCCGCTGAGCCCGAGATGCTGGGCCACGGCGGTTAGCGGAGGGATGTTGTCGGCGGGGTGGGAGTAGTCCGCGGCCAGAAACGTGTCGTGGAAATCGAGTTCACGGACCGCCACGCCGTTGGCCCACGCGGCCCACTCCGGTGCGTAGTCGCCGTCGATGCCGAAAACCTTCGCCCCCCGGCTTGGACTGGGCCGACTGACAGCCTGGGCACGGGCGGTGGCGACGGGACGCCGGATGACCGAGGCCGCCGACACCGCAACATTGTCGATCATGCGGTTGATCACCATGGCTTGTGTTTCGGCAGGAACCGCCACGGGGTCTATCGCGACTTCGGCGATTTTCCAGGCGAGCTGTTCGCGACGCGGAAAGTCGTCGGCGCTGCGGTGGGTGCGGACTGCGTGCAGGTGCATGTATCGCACAGTACGCAGAGCCGGGATGTCGGTAAATGGCCTAAATATGCGTGATTTTGTGTCCGTAGTCGACACTGATTGCGAATATTGTGAATCCGAGATGGCGTACCGTGTGCGCATGGCCAAGACTTTCGCCGGCGCACGGTTGCGGCGGTTACGCGAGGACCGGGGCCTGACCCAGGTCGCGCTGGCTCGTGCCCTCGGCCTGTCCGCCAGCTACGTCAACCAGCTGGAGAATGACCAGCGGCCCATCACCGTGCCGGTCCTGCTGACCCTGACCGAACGTTTCGACCTGCCGGCGCATTACCTGGCCCCGGAGTCGGACGCCCGATTGATTTCCGACCTGCGCGAGGTCCTGGCCGAGGCGCCGGCCTCCGCTGCCCAGATCGAGGAACTCGTCGCGCGGATGCCGGCGGTCGGCCAGACGCTGGTCAACCTGCACCGGCGGTTGCACGACGCCATCGCCGACGTCGAGGCGCTGCACAGCCGGGCCAACGTCGACACTTCGGCGACGGCCCAACAGCCGATGCCCTTCGAGGAAGTGCGCGACTTCTTCTACGACCGCAAAAACCACATTGCGGAGTTGGACGTCGCGGCCGAAGAGCTGTTCGACCGCAGCCGGCTACGGATTGGTGGACTCGACGCACAACTGGCCGCGTTGCTCGAAAACGAGCTCCGGGTGACCGTCGTCATTGATGACGGGCAGACGCTGAATCCCAACGCCAAGAGGATGTTTCAGCCCGAATCGAGGACGCTCTACATTGCGCGCTGGTTGCAGCCCGGGCAGCGTGCCTTCCAGCTGGCCACCCAGATCGCGCTGCTGACCCAGGCCGAATTGATCAGCGGTCTCCTGGCGGCCGACGACCAGCTCAGCGACGACGCGCGGGGTGTGGCCCGCATCGGGTTGGCCAACTACTTCGCCGGCGCGCTGTTGTTGCCGTACCAGAGATTTCTGCAGGCCGCCGATAGCGTGCGCTATGACGTCGATCGGCTGTCACGACGATTCGAGGTGGGTTTCGAAACCATCTGCCACCGCCTGTCCACCCTGCAACGCCCCAGCGCGCGCGGTATCCCGTTCATCTTCGTCCGCACCGACAGTGCGGGAAACATCTCTAAACGCCAGTCCGCCACGGCGTTTCATTTCTCCCGCGTCGGCGGCAACTGCCCGCTCTGGGTGGTGCATCACGCGTTCTCACGACCCGGTCAGTTCCTGACGCAGGTGGCCCAGATGCCCGACGGGCGGACCTACTTTTGGATCGCCCGGACGACCACGACGGGTCCCGGTCGCTACCTCGGGCCCGACAAGAGCTTCGCGATCGGCCTCGGGTGCGACGTGGCTCATGCCGAGAAGCTGGTCTATTCGGTCGGCGTGGACCTGACCGACGCCGAGGCGACGGTGCCGATCGGTGCGGGCTGCAAGATCTGCGACCGCCTCGCGTGCCCGCAACGGGCCTTCCCCTACCTCGGCCGTCCGGTGCGGGTGGATCCGCACGCGAGTTCGGACCTACCGTATCCGGCGGCGACTGCCCTCGAAGCCTAGCCCGGCCCGCCGTACTGCCAGACCAGGCTGTGACTGCCCGTCATGGTCGGGTTGCACCACATCGTCTTGCCCTCGGCGTCCTGGGTGGTGGCGTGCAACACCGTGCAGGAATCACCCGGGGACGGCGCCTGTGCTCGCGCCGGACCGCTGCCGGCGACGAATGCGATTGTCGCGGCGGTTACCCCGACCGCCCATCTCAGGTACCGAGGTCCGCGCATGCTCCCCACTCCCTTCGCCCCGTAGCTCACGGTATCGCCCGTGGCGGCGGCTGACCAAGGATTCGGTGCGGTGTGCTGGGCAACTGGCTAGAACACGTTCTAATCTGTGAAACCATGGGATTTCTCAAGCCCCAATTGCCCGAAGTCGACATCGCCGAGTGGAGCAAGGGCACCCGCAGCGAGAAGATCCGCCCGATGGCCCGGCACTGGGCCGAGGTGGGCTTCGGCACGCCGGTGGTGATGCACCTGTTCTACGTGGTCAAGATCCTGCTGTACATCTTGGTGGCGTGGCTGATTGTGCTGGGCACCAAAGGTATTGACGGATTCACCAACGTCCGTGCCTGGTACGCCGAGCCGATCGTCTTCGAGAAGGTCGTGCTGTACACGATGCTCTTCGAGGTGGTGGGGCTGGGCTGCGGCTTCGGCCCGCTCAACAACCGCTTTTTTCCGCCGATGGGCTCGATCCTGTACTGGATGCGCTTCGGCACCATCCGGCTGCCACCCTGGCCGGACCGGGTGCCGTTGACCTTCGGCACCAAACGCAAGCCGGTGGACGTCGCCCTCTATGCCCTGCTGCTGGTGTTGCTGGTGACGGCGTTGTTCACCGACGGCACCGGCCCGATCCCGGCCGTGGGAAGCAAGGTCGGGCTGCTGCCGATGTGGCAGATCGTGGCGATCCTGCTGGTGTTGGCTGCGGCGGGGCTGCGCGACAAGGTGATTTTCCTGGCTGCCCGCGGTGAGGTCTACGGCTCGCTCACCGTGACGTTCCTGTTCGGCGGCTGGAACGCCATCGACATGATCGTCGCGGCCAAGCTGGTGTTCCTGGTGATCTGGATGGGCGCGGCGACGTCCAAACTCAACAAGCACTTCCCGTTCGTGATCTCCACGATGATGTCCAACAACCCGCTGTTCCGGCCGCGGTTCATCAAGCGGATGTTCTTCGAGAAGTTCCCCGACGATCTGCGGCCCGGACTCTTGTCACGGCTGTTCGCTCACGTCAGCACGTTCATCGAGATGTTCGTGCCGTTGGCGCTGTTCTTCTCCCATGGCGGGTGGCCCACCACCGTAGCAGCGATTGTGATGGTGTGTTTCCACCTGGGCATCCTGACCGCAATCCCGATGGGGGTGCCGCTGGAGTGGAACGTGTTCATGATCTTCGGCGTGTTCTCGCTGTTCGTCGGGCATGCCCAGCTGGGCATCAGCGACGTCAAACACCTTGCCCCGGTGGCGATGCTGTTCACCCTGCTGGTGGGCATCGTGATCTTGGGCAATATGTTCCCGCGCAAGATCTCGTTCCTGCCGGGCATGCGCTACTACGCCGGCAACTGGGACACGACGCTGTGGTGCGTCAAGCCGTCCGCGAGCGAGAAGATCGCGCGGGGCATCGTCGCGATCGCCAGCATGCCGCAGGCGCAGCTGGAGCGGTTCTACGGCAAGGATCGTGCGCAGATCCCGATGTACCTCGGGTATGCGTTCCGCGCCATGAACACTCACGGCCGGGCACTGTTCACCCTGGCGCACCGCGCGATGGCCGGACAGAACGAGGACGACTACGTCATCACCGACGGAGAGCGCATCTGCAGCACCGCGATCGGCTGGAACTTCGGTGACGGCCACATGCACAATGAGCAACTGATTGCGGCGATGCAACGGCGCTGCCGATTCGAGCCCGGCGAGGTGCGCGTGGTCCTGCTGGACGCGCAGCCGATCCACCGGCAGATCCAGCGTTATCGGTTAGTCGATGCCGCCACAGGCGAATTCGAGCACGGCTATGTCCGGGTGGCCGACATGGTGACCCGCCAGCCCTGGGCCGACGACGTCCCGGTCGTGGTGGAGGACTGACGCCGGCGAGCTGGCGGCACCTCCCGCTTGCGGGGGAACGCAAAAGCACCTCATTTCGGCACGAAATGGGTGCCTTTGCGGTTGTTCCCGCTACTCGGCCCGCACCTGTTGCGCGGCGGTGACCATGTTGCGCAGTGACGCCGTCACCTCGCCCACGTTGCGGGTCTTCAACCCACAGTCCGGATTCACCCAAAGCCGTTCAGCGGGGACGGCTTTGAGTGCAGCCCTGAAAGACGCGGCCATCTCCTCGGTGCTGGGCACCCGCGGCGAGTGGATGTCGTAGACGCCCGGTCCCACACTGTTGGCGAAGCCGATCGCGTTCAGGTCGTCCAGCACCTCCATGTGCGAGCGCGCCGCCTCGATGGAGGTGACGTCGGCGTCCAGGTCTGCGATCGCGGAAATCACCTCGCCGAACTCCGAATAGCACAGGTGGGTGTGGATCTGGGTCGAGTCCGCGACGCCGGAGGTGGCCAGCCGGAAAGAGCTCACGGCCCAGGACAGATACTCGTCTTGGTCGGCCCGGCGCAGCGGCAGCAGCTCCCGCAGGGCCGGCTCGTCGACCTGGATCACCGCGATACCCGCGGACTGCAGATCCACCGTCTCGTCCCGGATCGCCAGCGCCACCTGGTTGGCGGTGTCGGCCAGGGGCTGGTCGTCTCGGACGAACGACCACGCCAGAATGGTGACCGGTCCGGTCAGCATGCCCTTCACCGGCTTGTCGGTCAGCGACTGCGCATAGGTGATCCAGTCGACCGTCATCGGATGGGTGCGGGCCACGTCACCGAACAGGATCGGCGGACGCACGCAGCGGCTCCCGTAAGACTGCACCCAGCCGTTGTGGGTGGCGAAAAAGCCGTCCAGCTGCTCGGCGAAGTATTGCACCATGTCGTTGCGCTCGGGCTCACCGTGCACCAGCACGTCAATGCCCAGTTCCTCCTGCAGCGCGATGACGTCGGCAATCTCCTGCTTCATCCGCCGCTCGTACTCGGTCTGGTCGATCTCACCGGAACGCAGCGCGGCTCGGGCGATTCGGATCGCCGAGGTCTGCGGGTAGGACCCGATCGTCGTGGTCGGCAGCACCGGCAGTCGCAGGCGGGCCCCCTGGGCGGCCCGACGCTCGGCGGGATCACCACGGTGAACGCCGGACGCGACGATCGAGTCGATGCGGGTCCGCACCTGGTCGTTGTGCAACCGAGGGTCGCTCATGCGGGAGGCCGCCGTGGCATTGGAGGCCGCGATCTCGTCGGCGATGGCGTCGCGTCCCTCGCGTAGCGCCCGGGCCAGCACGACCACCTCGCGGACCTTCTCCTCGCCGAAGGCCAACCAACTGCGCAGGTTGTCGTCGAGATCGGTCTCGAGGTCCAACGCATACGGCACGTGCAGGGTGGAGCACGAAGTCGAAACAGCCACTGCGCCCACGGATTTCAGCAGCGGCGTCAGCTTGCCCAGCGCGGCCTCCAGATCGGTGCGCCAGACGTTGCGGCCGTCGACGATGCCGGCCACCAGCGTCTTGCCCGCCAACTCCGGAACCGCCGCCACCGCGGTATCGGGTCCGTACACCAGGTCGACGCCGATCGCCTCGACCGGCGTGCGGGCCAGCCCCGCCAACGCGGCGCCCGGGTCACCGAAGTAGGTGGCGACGTGGATGGCCGGGCGATTGGCCACCGTACCGAGGGAGTTGTAGACGGCTTCGGCCAGCGCGGGAGCGTCGGGGGAGATGTCGGTGACCAGCCCGGGCTCGTCGAACTGCACCCACTGCGCCCCGCCGTCGGCGAGCAGGGACAACAGCTTGGAATAGATCGGCATCAGCTCCTGCAGCCGCTCGATCGGTGGGCTCGCCCCGTCCACCGCCTTGCTGAGCAGCAGGAAGGTGATTGGCCCGATGATCACCGGACGTGCCGGAATATCTTGGGAATGAGACTCTTTCAACTCGGACAGCACCTTGTCCGCGTTCAGCGAAAACCGGGTCGACGGCCCAATCTCGGGAACCAGGTAGTGATAGTTGGTGTCGAACCACTTCGTCATCTCCAGCGGGGCGACCTCGTCGTTGCCGCGCGCGGCGACGAAGTAGCGGTCCAACTCGTCGGAGATCCCGCTGACCCGGGCCGGCAGCGCGCCCAGTAGCACCGAGGTGTCCAGCATCTGGTCGTAGTAGGAGAACGTGTTGATCGGCACCGAGTCCAGCCCGGCGGCCGCCAGCTCCGACCAGGTGTCGCGGCGCAGGGTGGCCGCGACGGACTCCAGGTCGGAGCGACTGGTGCGGCCGGCCCAGTACCCTTCGGTAGCCCGCTTGAGTTCGCGGCGCGGGCCGATCCGGGGGGAACCGGTGATGGTGGCGGTGAACTTCCGAAAATTTGTTGTGCTCACAAGCGGTCCTTCATTCGACGGTATGGTCACCGCCCGCGGACGCGCAGCCGATCAGCCGGGCGGTGCGCTGGAACCCGCGTACCACCTCGGCTGGCTGGCCAAACGCCCTTTCCACGAGGCGATGTGCCGCCGGGCGCGGCGCGCCCGGCACAGCTGGCAGGTCTTCGGACTCGCGGGCGCGCACCGAGAAGATGCACCTACTGGCCGTCGCTTCCCAGTCCCAGATCGCTCCAAGGACCAGTGCTGTGTGACGGCGGTCGTTCCTGCATACCGCTGCGGGACAGTCCCGGATTCTCACCGGGTTCCCTCTCGCGAGGCGGGTGTGCCTCGCTCGATGCCGGCGCCGCGGGGGCGTCGGCAGACCAGTTGCGAGGCTAACGCTACTCTGCCCGGCGCGACGGTCAGCGCACGGGAGCTAGTGCGTCAGCGATCGGGACCTCCCCGTTGTTGAAGTCGATGGTGCGGCGGATCGTCGCATCGTCGGCCAGCGCGGCCGCGACGACGGCCGCGACATCCTCCCGCGACACCTCGCCCTTGGCTTTGCCCACCGCGATGTGTCCGGTGCCTGGTTCCAGGGTCAGCCGGCCCGGCCCGAGCACGGTCCAGTCGAGATCGCTGGCGCGTAGGTGGGCGTCGGCGGCGGCCTTGGCTTCGGCGTACGCGAAGAACGAATTCTCCGGCGGGACGCCATGTCCGGGCCCCGCACCGAAATACGACACCATCACGAAACGCCGGACGCCGGCCCGGCCGGCGGCGTCGATCACGCGGATGGCCGCATCGCGGTCCACGGCGTACGTGCGTGCCGGGGTGCCGCCACCGGCCCCGGCGGTGAAGACGACCGCGTCATGTCCGGCCAGTAGCTTGGCCAGCGCGTCGGTGTCGAGTTGCTCGATGTCGGCGGTGATCGCCTCGGCGCCGGTGGCCGCCACGTCGTCGCCGTGGTCCGGGTTACGGAATACCGAGCTGACGCGGTCACCGCGCCCGGTGAGAATCCGGGCCAAGTGCAGAGCGACCTTGCCGTGGCCGCCGATAACAACGATGTGCGCCATGCTTCGACGCTACCCGCGCTACTGCCCGGCGCGAACCGCGACACCGCGCAGGACGGTGTCGCGAGCGAGGATGAGCGACGAACGGGCGCCCACCGCGCGCAAGATGTTCTCCGGTATCCACTGCATGCCGATGATGCTGCGGGCCAGCATGGTGATGCTGGGCGCGTCGATCCGGATTTCTGCGGAGCGAATGCCTTCGGACAGAAGCGATTTCATCTGTCGCAGGCGAGTGGTGTACGACCAGCCGGGGTTGGCGGTGTTCGGGGGTGACTGACGCATCCAGGCGAGCTGGATCCGGAACTCGTCGGAGAACTGGCCCAGCGCATTGACGTTGACCCAACTCAGCGCGTCCAGCTTCTCGACCGGCGTCGCCTGGGCGCGCAACACATCCACCCAGCCCGCTTCCACCTTCTGGCCGAAGGAACGCATGATCGAGGCCAGGAGTTCGTCTTTGGACCCGATGACGCGATATACGGTCCCCGTGCCCAGACCCGCCGCCGCCGCGATGTCTCTGATCGTGGTGACTTCATATCCCTTGCGGCCGAACTCCGTTCGCGCCACCGCGCGCAACTGGGCCGCCTTGTCGCTGGGGCCGGCCTCGCTGTCGTCGGCCCAGGATGCGATGACAGCGCCGGCCGCGGCGAAGGCCTGCGACCCGTCCAGAGCTTCGTCGGCAGGCGGCCGAGAGGCCAACCCCTGCAGAATAATCCGGCACATCAGGGCGGCCACCTGGTCGGCGGAGGAGTTGTGCCGAATGACGTCGAGCCCGACTTGCAGCATGGTCTGGCAGATCCGGTCGGCCAGCGTCGGGAGATCGATATCGGCCTTGATGTAGCCGCTCCATCTGGCGGCGCGCAAGGTCTGCAGCATCGCCTCCTGGATGGCGGCCGGCCGCTGCTGCGTCAGCTTCATCAGTTCGGGATCGGTGCTCGGACCCTCGTAGAACGACATTTGCAGGGCGGCCCGATGGCGAACGGCGCAGTTGGCGATCGCCGAGCCCAACTCGATGATCTTCTCGGCGGCCGGCCGCGAGTCCGGTTCGTCCAATCTGGCCTGGGCGCTCTGCCCGATGCGGGTCAGATCGGTTTGGTAGCGGCGAATGAGTTCGACGAGGATCGCTTCCTTGGACTCGAAATGGTGGTAAAGGCTGCCCGGCAGGATGCCTGCCGCATCGGCGATCTCCTGCAGTGAGGTCCGCAGGCCCGACGAGGCGATCAGCGACGCCGCGGTCTCGAGGATTTCGGTCCGGCGAGTGCCGGATTCGAGGGAGCTCCCGGTCATGGTCGGCTGAAAGCGCAGGAGCGCTGTGCCGGCAAGGTGCGCAAGTCGTCCTCCTGCTGAACCAAATCTTTGGTAGAGGCTATCAGACTCGCCGGGCCAAACGTGCTGCTGAGAGACCGTTGCCGGGGCGGGCGAACCCATCATCCTAGGGCGCAGTCGGCGCGCCCGTCAGCCTCCGACACCGCGACGGGCGAGCTGCAAAGAGCCGACCGAGTCCGCGACCGGCGCCGGTGGCGACCGCGACCTGGCCGGCGAAATCCACAGCGTCAGTTATCGTGGCTCTTCTTTACCAGGAGTGCACCGACTTCGGTGAGATAACGGTCCGATCCGCCGTGGAACGCGCTCCAGCCCAACAGGCGCTTGAGATAAAGGTGAGCGTCGTGCTCCCAGGTGTAGCCGATACCGCCGAAAATCTGTATTGCCGTGTCGCCGACGGTGGCCAGCCGCCCGGCGTAGGCCTTGGCCCGCACGGCGGCGAGATGTCTTTCCGCGGTAAAGTTCTCGGCCGCCCACAGGGCGTGGATCACCCCGCTGCGGGCCAGCTCCACTGTCTCGAACATGTCGACGCACAGGTGCTGTATCGCCTGGAAGGACCCGATGGGCGCGCCGAACTGATTGCGTGTCTTGGCATATTCGATGGCCATGCCCATGACGGCAGTGGCGGCTCCCAAGGCATCGGCGGCCATGGCGATCAGCACGTCGTCGATGACCGCTTGGACATCCTCGGGTTGCAGTGTGCCCAGCCGCTGCGCGCTCGCATTGTCGAACTCAACACGAAAATGCTTGCGGCTCTGATCGATTGCGGGTTCGGCCGTCAGCGAAACGCCGGCCGCCGCGGACTCGACCGCGAACAGCCCGGCGCCATCCCAGACCAGCAGCACGTCGGCCGCCGCCGCGTCCGGCGCGGCCAGTGGTGGCGAGCAGACGCAAATGTCCCCGTTGCGGGCAGAAACGAGAGGCTCTTGCATCTGCTCGCCCAAACCTGGCACCGCGACGACGGTGGTGCCGGCCGCGATCCCGGCCAGCAGGTCAGCGGCCTGCTGGCCGGATGCCCGGCCCAGCACACGCGTGGCCGCAACCGCCGTCGACAACCAGGGCCCCGGGTGCAGAGCGGCGCCGAGTTCCTCGGCGACGATGCCCGCCTCGACCATCGTCATGCCCGCGCCGCCGAATTCGGCCGGCACCAGCACACCGATCGCGCCCAGCTCGGCCAGGCCCCGCCACACGGTCGGCGTCGTCCCGGTCGGATCGTCGAGCATCGGCCGCACGTGCCCCGAAATCGAGGCCCGCTCAGCAAGAAAGTGCCGTAGCGTGGCGGCCAGCGCGTCCTGTTCGTCGGTCGGTTCGAGGTTCATGTGCGTGGCAAACCCAATACCCGCTGCGCGGTGATGTTCTTGGTGATTTGGGTGGTGCCGCCCGCGATGGTCAGCGATCGCGAGGTCAACCGGTAGTCGCTCCATCGGCCGTGCCCACCGCGAGTGCCCAGCACGTCGAACGCCAGCGCGGCCAGGTCCTGCCCGATCTCGCCCCACACCGTCTTGGCCAGGCTGGCCGACCCGAACGCCGTCTTCTCCGAACCACCGTGCAGAGCGGCCGAGATGGAGCGCTGACAGAGCACTTCCAGATACTTGATGTGGAGGGCGATTTCGCCCAGACGCCGCAGCACCACCGGCTCCGTCAGCGCCGCGCCGCCGTCGACTTCGGCGAGGTCGGCCACCAGTTCGTCCAGGCGCAATTCCAGTTCCGCATACAGGCGGGCCGCACCGGCGCGTTCATGGCTCAGCGTCGTGGTGGCGACCTGCCAGCCGCCGTTGAGCGGCCCGAGCAGCGCATCGGCCGGCACCCGCACGTCGTGGAAGAACACCTCGGCGAAATCGGTGTCGCCGTTGAGGGTTACCAGTGGACGCGCCTGGATGCCGGGCAGGGTCATGTCCACGATCAGACAGGAGATGCCCTTGTGCTTGGGCGCTTGCGGGTCGGTGCGGACATACAGCTGACACCACTTCGCCTTGTGGCCCAGCGACGTCCAGATCTTCTGTCCGCTGACGACGAAATCATCGCCGTCGCGGACCGCTCGGGTGCGCAGCGCTGCCAGATCGGATCCGGCCTCCGGTTCGGACATACCCTGACACCAGATGTCGTCGGCGCGCATCATCCGGCGCAGCAGCGTCGTCTTCTGCGATTCGGTGCCGTACTGCATGATCGCCGGGGCGATATTGTTCATGCCGATCACGTTCAGCGGCAACGGCGCCCGGGCCCGCGTGGTCTCTTCGGTGTAGACGAGTTGCTCCAGGACGGTCGCACCGCGGCCGCCGTACTCGACCGGCCAGGACACCGCTGCCCAGCACGCGTCCGCCATGGTCGCGTTCCACGCCCGCAGCTTGTCGAATACGGCGTCGTCACGACCGGAGGGCCGACGGGCAGCGATCAATTCCTCGGTCAGATTGGCCGCCAGCCAGGCGCGCAATTCGGCGCGGAACCGCTCCACCTCGGCCGGGTATGAGAAGTCCACGTCTGCTTACGAACCCCGTGTTGGTCTGAGCCTGATTGACTGCGCCTGAACCGGACTCTACGTTGGAACAGATATTTGGTCAATCCAGAGTCGGCCGGAGGTGTGCGCGTGGACGGCACCCAGGCAGACCGGTCCCGCACACTAGACATGGTGGCTTCGGCGGTGGCGGGCATAGCCGTTGCGGTGGCTGAGCTGCCACCCGGCGTACCTGCCTGGACGGACGGCCAGACCATCTATGTCGACGGCTCTGCGGGGGCGCGGTTGCGGCTCGAAGCGGTCGCCGTGCAGGCCGCATTGATCGCCGCCGGCAGCCTGGACGCCGACGTCATGCGCCCCCTGGTCCGGCATCCTCGACTGACCAGGCGCTACCTGGCGATCGAGGGTCACCGCGCGTTGGTCGCCAGTGCCGGTCTGCTGCCACGCATCCTGGCAGAGCTGGGCGATCGCGAGATCGCACGGCGCAGTGACTCACCACATCAGTCGCTGCGCATCGCTGCGGGGCGGGCGGTGATCGACGAGCCGGCGCCGGCGCTCGGCGTCATCCGCCCGTCGAAGCTGCTGGCGGCGCGCACCCGGGCGCCCGAACGGTCGGATCCATCGGCGTGCCAACACGTTCCGCGCAGCGATGCCTCCCGTCAACTGGAAGAGCTCGACGACGGTGAAACCGACGACTCCGACGACCCGGACCTGTTCACCAGCCCGGTCGGCGGCGGTGGCTTCATCGGCAAATGGCTGAAGAAGATGCTCTCCTCGACGCGCAAGACACACGGTGGCGGACCGCCCGGCTCGGACACACCCACGCACCGGACCAATTCGGGCAGACGGCGACCCCACGCCGTCTCATCGCTGGCCGCCACCTCGAACGAGGACGTCGACGACCATGCCGCACAACCCGCCGACGGCCTGCGGTACCCGGAATGGGACGCCACACGCAAGCGCTACCGCCGCGCGTGGTGCACGGTGCGCGAGGTCGAACCGAAGATCGACGCGGCGGCCCGGGCGATCCCGGATATCGAAGCGGCGATCGGCGTGCGGCGCCCACTGGCGCGGCTGGGCATGGGATTGCACCGCCGCCACCGTCAGTCGCAGGGCGACGACATCGATATCGACGCCGCCGTCGAGGCGCGGGTCGAGGTGCTGGCCGGGGCGGTGCCCGCCGAGGCGGTGTACCTCGACAGCCTGCGGCGGCGCCGCGACCTGTCGGTGTTGCTGCTGCTGGATGTGTCGGGTTCGGCGGCCGAGCCGGGGACGCTCGGGCGCACCGTGCATGAACAACAGCGGGTGGGTGTCGCCAATCTGACTGTGGCGCTTCATGATCTGGGCGACCGCGTGGCTCTCTACGCCTACTACTCCAACGGCAGGAGTGCGGTGAGCATGATCCCGGTGAAGCGCTTCGACGATCATCTCGACGCCCGGGTGATGCAGCGGCTGAACAGCCTGGAATCCGGCGCATATTCGCGCCTGGGCGCTGCCGTCCGGCACGGTGCCGCGGTTCTGGAGTCCCGCGGTGGTACCTCGCGCCGGTTGCTGGTGGTGCTGTCGGACGGCCTCGCCTACGACCATGGCTATGAACGGCCCTACGGGGCCGCGGACGCGCGGCGCGCCCTGACCGAAGCCCGCCGCCGGGGCACCGGCTGTGTCTGCTTGACGATCGGAGCCGGGACGGACGTGCCGGCCCTGCGTCGCGTGTTCGGCAGCACCGCCCATGCCACCATCGGGCACCCCGACCAACTTGCCGGTGTCATCGGTCCGCTGTTCCGGTCCGCCCTGCGTTCGGCGGAGGTGCGCCGCAGGCCCACGGTCGCAATGCCGGCTTGAAAACAAACATCTGTTCCGGTTAGCTTCCGGGCGGTCACAGAAGGGAAGGCGGAAGGGAAGTCATGGCCCACGAGTCCGCACTCGCTGCGCGCGCCCGTGCCGAGTCGGAGCCGGTGCGGCCCTACTATCGGGCCGTCGGCAACGAAGAGGCCGTCTTCAAGGCCGCATACCGGCAGCATCTGACGGTCCTGCTCAAGGGCCCCACGGGGTGCGGCAAGACCCGCTTCGTCGAGGCGATGGCCCACGACCTGGGCCGGCCGTTGATCACCGTCGCCTGCCACGACGATCTCACCACCGCCGATCTGGTCGGTCGTTATCTGCTACGGGGCGGCGAGACGGTGTGGGTGGACGGGCCGCTCACCAGGGCCGTGCGGGACGGCGCGATCTGCTACCTCGACGAGGTGGTGGAGGCCCGCCAGGACACCACCGTGGTGCTGCACCCGCTCGCCGACCATCGCCGCCAGCTGCCCATCGAGCGCCTCGGCGTCACGCTCGACGCGGCCGAAGGATTCGGGCTCGTGGTGTCGTACAACCCGGGCTATCAGAGCGTGCTCAAGGACCTCAAGGATTCCACCCGCCAGCGCATGGTGGCCATCGAATTCGGCTTTCCTGCAGCCGATGTGGAACAGGGAATCGTCGCACACGAAGCAGGCGTGGATGCCGCGACGGCCGCTGAGCTGGTGCGTCTCGGCCAGGCCATCCGCCGGCTGGAAACCGGGGGACTGCGCGAGGTCGCCTCCACCCGGGTGCTGATCGCCGCGGGCCGGCTCATCGTGGAGGGGCTGAGCATGTCCGAGGCCGCCCGCGCCGCGATCGCCGGGCCACTGACCGACGATGTGGCGGTGGGTAGGGCGCTGGGCGAGATGATCGAGGTCTATCTGGGTAGCGCCGGCGGAGTCGGCAATTGACGGTCTAGGTGTGCCCGGTTAGGATTCGGAACAAATATTAGGTTTCATCAGGCGGCGGCGCTGGATGAGTCCGGGGAGGTCACATGTCCTACGAAAGCACCGCGGAGCCGATCAAGGTCGGCTACCTGATGGACTTCAAGCTCCCGCCTGGTTTTCCGGAGGAACTGTTCGCCTCGTTCACCCAGACCTTCGACCTCGTCTTCGAAGAGGCTCTCGCCCAGGGTTTGATGGACCGTTCGGTGCAGATGGTCTATCGCGAAGTGGAGGGCCTTCCCAAAGGCTCGGTCAAGGCCGTGATCGACGCCTACGCAGAACTGGTCGACGAGGGCTGCCTGGTGGTCTTCGGTCCGAACATCACCGACAACTGCGTACCATTGCGGGAGGAGGTCGAGGAGCGGTTCAAGGTTCCGGCGATCAGTGTGACGGGGACCGATGACTGGTTGGGGGAGTGGACCTTCGCCTTCCCGCAGGGCTCGATGACCGATGAGCCGATCTTCCTGGCCGACCTCATCGCCAAGCGAGGCATCAGCGAGATCGGCGTGCTGGTCGAACAGAGCCTGATCGGCGAGAGCTACCTGAAAAACCTGCGAAGTGCGTGTCGTCGCAAAGGCATTCGGATCGTGGCGGAAGTCTCGGTCGCCCAGACGGCCCAAGATGTCAACGCCGCGGTGCAGACTCTGCATGAAGCCAAGTCCGAGGCAATCGTGCACCTGGGATTCGGCTTCGGGATCGTGTTCGTGAACCCGGCGCTGGAATCACTCGGCTGGGACCCGCCCCGTTTCACCACCACCGCCTGGCAGAACGCCTGGGTCAACCCGATCATGTGGAACGCCTTCATGGGTTGGACCGGGGTCGACCAGTACGACGAAGCGAACCGGGTCGGTCAGGAGTTCCTCGACTCCTACGCGGCGAAGTACAACGGCAGCCGGCCCGAGTTCTGCGTGACCGTGGTGAATCGCGACGTTGCCGCGACATTGGTGCGCGCCTTCACCGACGCCCATCCACTGAGCCCCCGGGGCGTCAAAGAGGCTTTGGAGCGGGTGAAGATGCTGCCCGCCTCGTCCGGTGCGCCCGGCACGCGAGTGTCGTTCGGCAAATGGACCCGCCGCGCCTGGATGGGCGCGGGCTACCTCGTCGCACGGACCCTCGACGTCGACGGGGTCAACTCGCACCTGGTCGATCGCTTCGGAGAGTGAGGGCGCGGAGATGAGCACTGAGCAATCCATACCGGTTGCCGCCGAAGAAAAGCCGACGTTCCCACGGCGAGGCACGAAACAAGGCTGGGGTGGCTGGATCGCCGGTGCGGCGCTGGCGGCGTTCGCATTGTTCTTCATCGCGAACTGCCGCACCGCCCTCGACCCACGGGTGGCCAATCCCCATGTGCAGGGCCGCCCGCGTCCTGTCGAGTTCATGTTCGGCTTGGACTACATCGCGTTCCTGGACAGCGCCACCGCGGTGGCCCTGGTCGTGCTCCTGGTGGTTTTCGTCAGGGGCTGGCGGCGCAATCCGGGCAGTCCGGCGATGCTGATGTTCCTGTGCACGACGCTGATCGTCTGGCAAGACCCGATCATGAACTGGGCGCCGTTCGCGGTCTATAACCCCGATCTCATCCACTGGCCCGAGTCCTGGCCTTTGGTGTCCCTGTCGCCGACCGTGGAACCCTTCGTGGTGTTCGGCTACGTGATGTTCTACTTCGGCCCTTACTTCCCGGCGGTTGCGATCTTGCGCAAACTGCAGGCAAAGAATGGGCCAGCGCATTTCGTGTCGAGGCATCCCTTGGTCGGCCTGGGCCTGATCACGTGCGCGATCGGCTTCGTCATGGACGCGTTCCTGGAGAACACGTTGATCCACTGGGGGATGTACATCTATTCGCAGGTGATTCCCTGGGGTTCGGTGTTCACCGGCACGACATTCCAGTTCCCGCTGATCTGGGAGTCCTTGTCGGTGACGTTCGTGATGGTCCCCGCGGCAATCCTGTGTTATCGCGACGACACCGGGAAATCGGTAGCCGAGAAACTCGCCGCCAAGGCGAAACTATTTCCGAGCCGCCCGGTACTCGGCACGTTTGTGGTGATGTTCGCCATCATCAACGTGTCTTACTTCGCCTACGGGGCCTGGTTCTGGGCCATCAAGGTGAGCCACGCGGCCACCTCGGTCGCCTGCCCGTGGCCCTTCCCCGAAGCCAAAGTCTATGATCCACAAGGGTTTTACGAGAAGTCCGGTGCCCAGGGTCCGTACTCGGTGGGCATCTGGTCGACCTGGGCAAGCGGGGAGCCTGACGGGCGGCCGCACGTCGATCCGCCGCCGCCCGGCGCGGGTGCCTGCGCAACCCCCAGCCGGCATGGGTGAGCCCCCTAGCGTCGTCATCACCGGCGCTTCCCGCGGCCTCGGCTTCGCCTCGGCGGTTCGGCTCTATCGCGACGGGTGGCGGGTGATCGCGGCCATGCGCAGCCCGGAGCGGGCATTTCCGTTGCTGCAGAGGGCGACCGGAGCGGCCGATGATGACCCACGGCTGGTCCCCGTGCAGCTCGACCTCACCGACGCCGCCTCGATCTCCGCAGCGGCGAAGGCCATCGAAGAAGCCGTGGGCACCCCCTACGGAATAGTGCACAACGCCGGGATCTCCGCCGCCGGAGTGGTCGAGGAGACCGATACGGCGTTGTGGCAGAGGATGTTTGCGACAAGTGTGCTAGGACCCGTCGCGCTCACCCAGGCACTGCTCCCGTCGATGCGCGCCGCGGGCGAGGGTCGTATCGTGCTGGTGTCCAGCGCGGCCGGGGTCCGGGGCCAACCGGCGACCGCGCCGTACTCGGCCGCCAAGGGGGCCCTGGAACGCTGGGGTGAGTCGATGGCGGGTGAGATCGCGCCATTCGGTCTCGGCGTCACGGTGTTGGTGGCCGGCACCTACGACACGGAGATCATCACCGACGCCGGCACCACCGATGACCGCGACTTCGGCGGCCCCTACGCCCGGCTGCACAACACCATGGACACCCGAGGCAGGCTGGCGATGAGGCTTGCCAGGCCACCCGAGCGGTTCGCCGACGGACTACTCAAGGCCCTCGGTGACACGAAGCCGTTCTGCCGCCGCGGCGCAGGGCCGGACGCTTCGATGCTGCTGGGACTCAACAGGATTCTTCCCGCCGCGGGCATGCACCACCTCTCCCGGCTGGTGTTGGGCATACCGAAACAGGGCTCGATGCGGGATGGGGCGTACCCGTTGACCGCCGGACAACGGGCGATGGTGCTCACTGCGCGTGTGCTTCCGCAGCCGGTGCTGCACCGCTTGGCGGCACTTGCCACCAAGCGACAGTCGGGCAAGGGCAAGGGGATTGAGGGGGACTGACAATGGAACAGCTATTCGACGATCTGGAAGACTTCGGCGCCTTCGACGACGCCATTTCCGGGGACGTGCGCGACCCGTACACCGAGTTGGCGCGGTTGCGCCGCGAGGAACCCGTGCAGCGCCTCGACACCTCCGGTGCGCTGCCGCACGAGGAGTCGTTGCCGATGTTCATCGTGTATCGGCACGAGGACGTCCAGCAGATGCTGCGCGACAACGAGACGTTCTCCTCGGCAGCCGTCATCGCGGCGTTCGGTCCGGTGCTGGGCGAGGGTGTCATGCTCGGGATGGACGAACCGGTGCACGGCCGGCTGCGGTCATTGGTGTCAAAAGCTTTCTCGCAGAAGTCATTGGCACGTTGGCAGGACGAACTCGTGGCCCGGGTGGCGAATAGCCTCATCGACAATTTCGCACCCAATGGCAGAGCAGATCTGGTGAAGGAGTTCACCTTCGACTATCCGAGCCAGATCATTGCGGGCCTGCTGGGCCTGCCGGAACAGGACTACCCGCAGTTCCAGCGCTGGTCGATCTCGCTGCTGAGTTGGCTGATGAATCCGCAACGGGGACTTGCGGCCGCGGCGGCGCTGTGCCGTTATTTCGCCCCCATTCTGGAAGCTCGGCGCGCCGAGCCGAAAGACGACCTGATCAGCGCCCTGGCCGCGGCCGAAATCGACGGGCAGAAGCTGGCCGACGAGGAGATCTTCTCGTTCCTGCGGTTACTGCTGCCTGCCGGGGTGGAGACCACCTACCGGTCGCTGGGCAGCCTGCTGCTGGCGCTGCTGTCCGATCCCGGGCAACTCGAAGCGATCCGGGCGGATCGGTCGCTGCTGCCGCAGGCTATCGAAGAGGGCGTGCGTTGGGAGCCTCCGCTGCTCACCATCACCCGGGTGGCCACCCGCGACACCGAACTCGGCGGGGTGGCGATCCCAGCCGGCGCCACGGTGATGCCGATGCTGGGATCGGCGAACCGTCAGGAGGATCGCTATCCCGATCCCGACCGGTTCGACATCCACCGGCAGGCCAGAGCCCACCTGGGTTGGGGGCACGGCGTCCACGTCTGCCTGGGCATGCACCTGGCGCGTCTGGAGATGCGTACGGCGATCAACCTGCTGCTGGACCGGCTGCCCAATCTGCGGCTGGATCCCGACGCCGACGACCCGCACATCCGCGGCCAGGTCTTCCGTTCGCCGACGTCGCTGCCCGTGCTGTTCGATCCCCAGTAGGTCCTTGGGTGCTTTCCGGTAAGGCTCACCGTAGAGTTACTGTCTATCGGGTGGCCGATTACGTCCCGGCGCTCTCACCAGCGCCTTGTCAAAAGAGAGCTGAACAGATATGGCTGACACTGTAAAGGTCCGGTTCGAGCCGAAGATGATGATCGACGGCAAGCTCGTCGACGGACAGGCCGGCACGTTCACCAACATCAACCCGGCGACGGAGGAGTCCCTCGGCGAGGTCGCCGACGCCTCCAAGGAGGACATGCACCGGGCCATCGACGCCGCCCGGCGCGCCTTCGACGAGACCGACTGGTCCACCAACCGCGAGTTGCGCAAGCGCTGTCTGCTGCAACTGCACGACGCGATCGAGGAGGAGAAGGAGGAGCTGCGCGAAGAGCTCATCCTCGAAGTGGGGTCGCCGCGGGCGATCACCTTCGGTCCCCAGCTGGACGCGCCGCTGGCCGACGGCCTGAAGTACCCCGCCCGGCTGATCGACGACTACCCGTGGGAAACCGATCTCGGCGACCGGGTGATCAGCCTGACCGGCGCCAACACGTCCATCAGGCAATGGCGCGAGCCGGTGGGCGTGGTCGGCGCCATCGTGCCGTGGAACTTCCCCTTCGAGGTGACGCTGAACAAGCTCGGCCAGGCACTGGGCACCGGCAACACCGTCGTGCTCAAACCGGCACCCAACACTCCGTTCAACGCGACCCGGCTCGGCCGGCTGATCGCCGAGAAGACCGACATCCCGGCCGGCGTGGTCAACGTCGTCACCGCATCCGATCACTTTGTGGGAGAAGAGCTTACGCTCTCGCCCAAGGTGGATTTGATCTCGTTCACCGGCTCGACGGTGGTGGGCAAGCGGATCATGGAAAAGGGCGCGGCCACCATGAAGCGGCTGTTCCTGGAACTCGGCGGCAAGTCGGCCACCATCGTTCTCGAGGACGCCGACTTCGGGCTGGCCTGCGCGATCGGCATTGCGCCCTGCATGCACGCCGGTCAGGGCTGCGCCAACCCCACCCGGATGCTGCTGCCGCGGTCACGCTACGACGAGGGTGTCGCGATCCTCAAGAGCATCTACGAGAACGTCACCTGCGGTGACCCCCAGGACCCCGGCACCCTGTGCGGCCCGGTGATTTCCGAGCGGCAACGCGATCGCGTCATGGGCTACATCCGCAAGGGTGTCGAGGAGGGAGCCACCGCCCTGGTCGGCGGGCCGGACGCGCCCACCGGATTCGACAAGGGATTCTTCGTCCGCCCAACGCTTTTCACCGACGTCGACAACTCCATGACGATCGCCCAGGAGGAGATCTTCGGCCCGGTGCTCTCGGTCATACCGTTCGACGACGAAGAGGACGCCATCCGCATCGCCAACGACAGCGTCTACGGCCTGGCCGGCAACATCATGTCGGGTTCCCTCGAGCACTCGCTGGCAGTGGCGCGGCGGACCAGGGCCGGCTTCATCGGCGTCAACGGCGGCGCGCCGTACGGGGCCGACGTACCGTTCGGCGGCTACAAGGAGAGCGGCGTGGGACGGCAGAACGGCATCGCCGGATTCGACCAGTACACCGAGATCAAGTCGGTGGGTTACCCGGTCGGATAATTTTTCGGGCGAAGTGTCCTGATCGGCACCACGCGGTTCGTCCTCTTGATGAGATCGGGGAAATGCCCCGACCATGATCGGCACAGGAGGACACCATGCCGCAATACGCCGCACTCACCTACACCAGGGACGTCGACTGGTCGGCCCCCGAACAGGCCGGTGACATGGCCGAGTACATGAAGTTCGGCCAGGACCACGGTGCCGCGATCCGCGGTGGCGCCGCGCTCTACCCGACCGGCACCGCGACCACCGTCCGGGTCAGCGGCGCCCGCGGCGGCGACGTCGTCACCAGCGACGGCCCGTACGCCGAAACCAAAGAGGCCCTCACCGGCTTCTACCTGATCGAGGCTGCCGACCTGGACGAAGCGCTGCGCATCGCGGCCGAAATCCCCGCGGCCTGGGACGGCGCCGTCGAAGTGCGTCCCGTGATCGAATTCGGCGGCTGACCACCGCAGTCGGTCGATGGACACCGACGCGGCACTGGCCGAAACCGTCCGGATGGAGGGCACACGCATCCTGGCGACCCTCATCCGGACGGTCGGCTCGCTACCCATCGCCGAAGACGCGGTGCAGGAGGCCGCACTGCGGGCACTGCGCGAATGGCCCCGCACCGGGGTGCCGAAGGAACCACGCGCCTGGCTGACGGTGACCGCGCGCCGGGTGGCGATCGACCTGCTGCGCCGGGAAGGCGCCCGGGCGCAGAAGGAGCGTGCCAGCGTGGAACTCACGGTTCCCGACCTGCCTCCCGAGAGTGTGGTGGCCGATGACCGGCTGCGGCTGATCTTCACCTGTTGCCACCCGGCGCTGGCGTTGGAGGCCCAGGTCACGCTCGCCCTGCGCACGCTGTGCGGGCTGTCGCCGGCGCAAATCGCGGCGGTGCTGCTCACGAGTGAAGCAGCTGTTGCCAAGCGTCTCACCCGGACACGGAAAAAGATCGCCACCGCGGCGATCCCGTACCGGGTGCCGGCCGACGAGGAGTTGCCGGCGCGTCTGGCAGCGGTGTGCGCGGTGCTGCACACGTCGTACACGATCGCGCACACCGCGGCCGGCGGCGAACGGCTGACGGACGTCGACGGCACCCGTGAGGCGCTGCGGCTGGCGCGCCTGGTCCACGACCTGATGCCCGACGAGCCCTCGCCGATGGCGGTGCTGGCCCTGCAGCTGCTGACCGAATCCCGGCGGGCCGCGCGCGTGGACGCGGCGGGCGAGCCGATCCCGCTGGCCGAACAGAACCGCTCGCTATGGGACGCCGATGCGATCACCGAAGCGCTTGGGCTGCTGAATGATTCACTACGCCGCACCGGCGCGGTCGCCGACCCCTACCAGTTGCAGGCCGCGATCGCCGCCGAGCATGCGCGGGCCGCGTCGTACCAGGCGACCGACTGGTCCGAGATCGTGCGACTCTACGACCTGCTCATGTCCGTCCGGCCGAGCGCCCCGGTAGCCCTGGCCCGGTCCGTCGCGATCGCCGAACGAGACGGGCCGGCAGCGGGATTGCAGGCGCTGGATCAGCTGGTGACTGACCAGCGCTGGTACGCGGTGCGTGGCGAATTGCTGGCCCGAGCGGACCGGTTAGCCGAGGCCGTGGCTGCTACCCGGGCATCGTTAACCGGGGCGGTTGCGGCCCCGGAACGCCGATACCGCGAGCGGCGGATCGCCGAGTGGTCGCAGCGAGTAGTTAAGTGACATGACAGTGAGTTCTGCTCATATCGACGTGGATGAGCCACCCCTTCATCGACCGTGTTGACACACGAACCACTGACAGCGCGCAGAGTCCACGAGCGGCCGGCAATCCTGGCAGCGTCACAACGCCGCACTTGGCGCGGCGCCGGTGCCGCCGGCCCCACCCTTCCCTCCAGAGCTAAACCCCGCATCCGCCAGCAAAAAGTACTGGCCGAGCTGGCCGGCCCCGGGTGGTCCGCCCGGCGTCCCGTTGCTGGCGCCGGCGTTGCCGCCGCTACCGCCGTTGCCGCCGCTGCCGCCAAAACCACCTTCCAGTTGGGCGCCACCTTGTCCCCCATGGCCGCCAGTTCCTCCGAAGCCGCCGATGCCCCCACCGTCCCCGCCGACCCCGCCGCGACCACCAGTCCCGCCATCACCGCCCGTACCGCGGTCGAAGGCCGGTCCACCCGCGCCACCGGAACCTCCCGCGCCGCCAACCCCTCCGCTGAGTACACCGTAACCGCCCGTGCCGCCCACACCGCCGGTGCCACCGCTGCCACCACCAACACTGAACCCGATACCTCCGTCGCCGCCGTCTCCTGCGGCTCCGCCAGCACCGCCGTTAGCACCAGAACCTCCCGTACCGCCCTTGCCTCCATTCCCGCCAGCCGCGAAGAAGGCGAGAGCATCCGCCGCCCCACTGCCCCCTTGTCCACCCAGCCCGCCGGTGCCGCCGTCGCCGGCGGTTCCGGCTTTGCCGGTGGTGGCGCCGGTGCCGCCGAGTCCGGCTGCCCCGCCGGTGCCGCCGGTGCCGCCGGTGCCGCCGGTGGTGGCGGTCGTGGTGGCGGTGGCGTCGGTGCCGCGTCCGCCGGTGCCCCCGGTGCCCCCGGTGCCCCCGGTGCCGCCTTGGCCGCCGGCGCCTTGCTGGCCGGCGGTGCCGCCGTTGGTGGCTCCGGCCGCGCCGCCGCTGCCGCCGGTGCCTCCGGCGGCGCCGCTGCCGCCGCTGCCGCCCTGCTGCCCGGGTGCGGCGGTGCTGGTGTTGTCGGCGCCGCGCCCGCCGCTGCCGCCGGTGCCGCCGGTGCCGCCGTCGCCGGCGGTTCCGGCTTTGCCGGTGGTGGCGCCGGTGCCGCCGAGTCCGGCTGCCCCGCCGGTGCCGCCGGTGCCGCCGGTGCCGCCGGTGGTGGCGGTCGTGGTGGCGGTGGCGTCGGTGCCGCGTCCGCCGGTGCCCCCGGTGCCCCCGGTGCCCCCGGTGCCGCCTTGGCCGCCGGCGCCTTGCTGGCCGGCGGTGCCGCCGTTGGTGGCTCCGGCCGCGCCGCCGCTGCCGCCGGTGCCTCCGGCGGCGCCGCTGCCGCCGCTGCCGCCCTGCTGCCCGGGTGCGGCGGTGCTGGTGTTGTCGGCGCCGCGCCCGCCGCTGCCGCCGGTGCCGCCGGTGCCGCCGTCGCCGGCGGTTCCGGCTTTGCCGGTGGTGGCGCCGGTGCCGCCGAGTCCGGCTGCCCCGCCGGTGCCGCCGGTGCCGCCGGTGCCGCCGGTGGTGGCGGTCGTGGTGGCGGTGGCGTCGGTGCCGCGTCCGCCGGTGCCCCCGGTGCCCCCGGTGCCCCCGGTGCCGCCTTGGCCGCCGGCGCCTTGCTGGCCGGCGGTGCCGCCGTTGGTGGCTCCGGCCGCGCCGCCGCTGCCGCCGGTGCCTCCGGCGGCGCCGCTGCCGCCGCTGCCGCCCTGCTGCCCGGGTGCGGCGGTGCTGGTGTTGTCGGCGCCGCGCCCGCCGCTGCCGCCGGTGCCGCCGGTGCCGCCGTCGCCGGCGGTTCCGGCTTTGCCGGTGGTGGCGCCGGTGCCGCCGAGTCCGGCTGCCCCGCCGGTGCCGCCGGTGCCGCCGGTGCCGCCGGTGGTGGCGGTCGTGGTGGCGGTGGCGTCGGTGCCGCGTCCGCCGGTGCCCCCGGTGCCCCCGGTGCCCCCGGTGCCGCCTTGGCCGCCGGCGCCTTGCTGGCCGGCGGTGCCGCCGTTGGTGGCTCCGGCCGCGCCGCCGCTGCCGCCGGTGCCTCCGGCGGCGCCGCTGCCGCCGCTGCCGCCCTGCTGCCCGGGTGCGGCGGTGCTGGTGTTGTCGGCGCCGCGCCCGCCGCTGCCGCCGGTGCCGCCGGTGCCGCCGTCGCCGGCGGTTCCGGCTTTGCCGGTGGTGGCGCCGGTGCCGCCGAGTCCGGCTGCCCCGCCGGTGCCGCCGGTGCCGCCGGTGCCGCCGGTGGTGGCGGTCGTGGTGGCGGTGGCGTCGGTGCCGCGTCCGCCGGTGCCCCCGGTGCCCCCGGTGCCGCCTTGGCCGCCGGCGCCTTGCTGGCCGGCGGTGCCGCCGTTGGTGGCTCCGGCCGCGCCGCCGCTGCCGCCGGTGCCTCCGGCGGCGCCGCTGCCGCCGCTGCCGCCCTGCTGCCCGGGTGCGGCGGTGCTGGTGTTGTCGGCGCCGCGCCCGCCGCTGCCGCCGGTGCCGCCGGTGCCGCCGTCGCCGGCGGTTCCGGCTTTGCCGGTGGTGGCGCCGGTGCCGCCGAGTCCGGCTGCCCCGCCGGTGCCGCCGGTGCCGCCGGTGCCGCCGGTGGTGGCGGTCGTGGTGGCGGTGGCGTCGGTGCCGCGTCCGCCGGTGCCCCCGGTGCCCCCGGTGCCCCCGGTGCCGCCTTGGCCGCCGGCGCCTTGCTGGCCGGCGGTGCCGCCGTTGGTGGCTCCGGCCGCGCCGCCGCTGCCGCCGGTGCCTCCGGCGGCGCCGCTGCCGCCGCTGCCGCCCTGCTGCCCGGGTGCGGCGGTGCTGGTGTTGTCGGCGCCGCGCCCGCCGCTGCCGCCGGTGCCGCCGGTGCCGCCGTCGCCGGCGGTTCCGGCTTTGCCGGTGGTGGCGCCGGTGCCGCCGAGTCCGGCTGCCCCGCCGGTGCCGCCGGTGCCGCCGGTGCCGCCGGTGGTGGCGGTCGTGGTGGCGGTGGCGTCGGTGCCGCGTCCGCCGGTGCCCCCGGTGCCCCCGGTGCCGCCTTGGCCGCCGGCGCCTTGCTGGCCGGCGGTGCCGCCGTTGGTGGCTCCGGCCGCGCCGCCGCTGCCGCCGGTGCCTCCGGCGGCGCCGCTGCCGCCGCTGCCGCCCTGCTGCCCGGGTGCGGCGGTGCTGGTGTTGTCGGCGCCGCGCCCGCCGCTGCCGCCGGTGCCGCCGGTGCCGCCGTCGCCGGCGGTTCCGGCTTTGCCGGTGGTGGCGCCGGTGCCGCCGAGTCCGGCTGCCCCGCCGGTGCCGCCGGTGCCGCCGGTGCCGCCGGTGGTGGCGGTCGTGGTGGCGGTGGCGTCGGTGCCGCGTCCGCCGGTGCCCCCGGTGCCCCCGGTGCCCCCGGTGCCGCCTTGGCCGCCGGCGCCTTGCTGGCCGGCGGTGCCGCCGTTGGTGGCTCCGGCCGCGCCGCCGCTGCCGCCGGTGCCTCCGGCGGCGCCGCTGCCGCCGCTGCCGCCCTGCTGCCCGGGTGCGGCGGTGCTGGTGTTGTCGGCGCCGCGCCCGCCGCTGCCGCCGGTGCCGCCGGTGCCGCCGTCGCCGGCGGTTCCGGCTTTGCCGGTGGTGGCGCCGGTGCCGCCGAGTCCGGCTGCCCCGCCGGTGCCGCCGGTGCCGCCGGTGCCGCCGGTGGTGGCGGTCGTGGTGGCGGTGGCGTCGGTGCCGCGTCCGCCGGTGCCCCCGGTGCCCCCGGTGCCCCCGGTGCCGCCTTGGCCGCCGGCGCCTTGCTGGCCGGCGGTGCCGCCGTTGGTGGCTCCGGCCGCGCCGCCGCTGCCGCCGGTGCCTCCGGCGGCGCCGCTGCCGCCGCTGCCGCCCTGCTGCCCGGGTGCGGCGGTGCTGGTGTTGTCGGCGCCGCGCCCGCCGCTGCCGCCGGTGCCGCCGGTGCCGCCGTCGCCGGCGGTTCCGGCTTTGCCGGTGGTGGCGCCGGTGCCGCCGAGTCCGGCTGCCCCGCCGGTGCCGCCGGTGCCGCCGGTGCCGCCGGTGGTGGCGGTCGTGGTGGCGGTGGCGTCGGTGCCGCGTCCGCCGGTGCCCCCGGTGCCCCCGGTGCCCCCGGTGCCGCCTTGGCCGCCGGCGCCTTGCTGGCCGGCGGTGCCGCCGTTGGTGGCTCCGGCCGCGCCGCCGCTGCCGCCGGTGCCTCCGGCGGCGCCGCTGCCGCCGCTGCCGCCCTGCTGCCCGGGTGCGGCGGTGCTGGTGTTGTCGGCGCCGCGCCCGCCGCTGCCGCCGGTGCCGCCGGTGCCGCCGTCGCCGGCGGTTCCGGCTTTGCCGGTGGTGGCGCCGGTGCCGCCGAGTCCGGCTGCCCCGCCGGTGCCGCCGGTGCCGCCGGTGCCGCCGGTGGTGGCGGTCGTGGTGGCGGTGGCGTCGGTGCCGCGTCCGCCGGTGCCCCCGGTGCCCCCGGTGCCCCCGGTGCCGCCTTGGCCGCCGGCGCCTTGCTGGCCGGCGGTGCCGCCGTTGGTGGCTCCGGCCGCGCCGCCGCTGCCGCCGGTGCCTCCGGCGGCGCCGCTGCCGCCGCTGCCGCCCTGCTGCCCGGGTGCGGCGGTGCTGGTGTTGTCGGCGCCGCGCCCGCCGCTGCCGCCGGTGCCGCCGGTGCCGCCGTCGCCGGCGGTTCCGGCTTTGCCGGTGGTGGCGCCGGTGCCGCCGAGTCCGGCTGCCCCGCCGGTGCCGCCGGTGCCGCCGGTGCCGCCGGTGGTGGCGGTCGTGGTGGCGGTGGCGTCGGTGCCGCGTCCGCCGGTGCCCCCGGTGCCCCCGGTGCCCCCGGTGCCGCCTTGGCCGCCGGCGCCTTGCTGGCCGGCGGTGCCGCCGTTGGTGGCTCCGGCCGCGCCGCCGCTGCCGCCGGTGCCTCCGGCGGCGCCGCTGCCGCCGCTGCCGCCCTGCTGCCCGGGTGCGGCGGTGCTGGTGTTGTCGGCGCCGCGCCCGCCGCTGCCGCCGGTGCCGCCGGTGCCGCCGTCGCCGGCGGTTCCGGCTTTGCCGGTGGTGGCGCCGGTGCCGCCGAGTCCGGCTGCCCCGCCGGTGCCGCCGGTGCCGCCGGTACCGCCGGTGGTGGCGGTCGTGGTGGCGGTGGCGTCGGTGCCGCGTCCGCCGGTGCCCCCGGTGCCCCCGATGCCCCCGGTGCCGCCGTCGCCGGCGATCCCGGTCGCGCCACCACTTCCGCCACCGCCTCCTGCCCCGCCGGCGCCACCCGCGCCTCCATTGGCGTTAGGGCTTCCGGTACCGCCAGTCGCGGCAGCAGCCCCTGCGCCACCCGCTCCGCCCGTTCCGCCCGTGCCCCCGATGCCGTCAGTGCCACCGGTTCCGCCTACACCGCCGGCTCCGCCATTGCCGCCGGAGCCGCCTGGTGTGACGGCGTCGGCGCCGGCCCCTCCCGCGCCACCGTTGCCGGCTCTCGCAACAGCGCCGGCTGCCCCATCGACTCCCATGGCCAAGCCGGTGCCGCCGGTGCCGCCTGCTCCGCGCAAACCGCTATGACCGCCACTACCGCCGACTCCTCCGATACCCGTGCTGTTGTTGGCAAAGGTGCCGGCGGCGCCGGTGCCCCCATCACCGCCCACACCGGCCGCGCCGCCTCTGCCGCCGGCTCCACCAGCGCCGGGGTGGCTGCCAAGTCCGCCGAGGTATTCGCCACCGCTCGGGCCACCGGCGCCGCCATCGCCGCCCAACCCGCCGCTCCCGCCGGCTCCACCGTTGCCGCCCGCTCCGTTATCAGTCGAAGTCCACGTTCCGGTCACACCGTTGCCGCCCGAACCGCCGGCACCCCCGGCCCCGCCGAGCCCTCCCGTCCCGCCGTCACCCCAGATCAGTCCGCCGGCCCCGCCGTTTCCGCCGCTGCCACCGAGACCACCGTCGGAGCCGTTTCCGCCGGTGTTGCCTGCCACGCCGTTGACGCCTGCACCGCCTGTTCCACCCGTACCGCCGAGGCCGAACAGCCCAGCATGACCCCCGTCGCCGCCCCGACCGGCTGTGACGCCGGGGGCCAGAGCAGCCCCGCCGCTACCGCCGGCGCCACCGCCGCCCAAGAACCAGCTGCCGTTGCCGCCGGCGCCGCCGCTCCCGCCATTGACCCCGCCGCCGCCGCCGGTCCCGCCATTGCCCCAAAGCCAGCCACCATTGCCACCAACTCCACCAGGCGCGCCCGGACCGCCGGCACCGCCGACGCCTCCGTTTCCGATGAGTCCTGCAGCACCTCCAGCGCCGCCGGCCGTGCCGGGGCTGGCACCGGGCGCACCGTGGCCGCCGTTTCCGTAAAGCAAGCCCCCGGCGCCGCCGGGTTGCCCGGGCGCCGAAGCGTTTGCGCCGTCGCCGATCAACGGACGTCCCAGCGTCGCTTGAGTGGGTGCGTTGAGCAAGGCCAGAAGTTCGTCCTGCATCAGAAGCGGAAAGTTGATCGCTTCTGCAGCCTCGTAAGCCATTCCTGCGCCACTCACCGCCTGCACGAATTGGCCATGGAAGGCTGAAACTTGTTCGCTCACCATCTGGAACTCCTGGGCGTGGCTGCTGAACAACGCCGCGACCGCAACTGACACCTCGTCTTCAGCTGCGGCGAGGATATCCATCGTCGGGGTTGCCCCGGCCCGTTGAGCCGCGGCAAGAGTCGATCCAATTCGTTTCAGATCTGCGGCCGACGCGGCCACTAGCTCCGGCATCACCGTTAGATATGGCATGCTGACCTCCCGTCTAGCGGTGCACGACGGCCAGCGGTCGTTCGGTCGCATGGCGATCTCCGAAAGATGGCTCGCGAGTCCCTAGATTGTTCAAGTCCGGTCCTGACAAACGTTGGCACCGGTCCACGCCGGGGTCCATAACAGGATTGCGAACATACCGATGCGTTCGACGCAAGGGTCCTCGTCGCGCTCGCATGGTGAGTGTCGGGTCACTCTGATGGTGACCAACGCGGCCATGCCACCCCGCCCCGTGCTCTCCCAACCGGATGGTTGACAATCTAGGTAACCGCACGTGTCAAAGGAGACATTCTCATGGCTGAAGCAGTCATCGTCGAGGCAGTTCGTTCCCCCATCGGCAAGCGCAACGGAGGACTGTCCGGGGTGCACCCGGCCGAGCTGTCTGCCCAGGTCCTCAACGGTCTGGTGACCAAAGCCGGCATCGACCCCGAGCTCGTCGACGACGTCATCTGGGGCTGCGTGATGCAGGCCGGCGAGCAGGCCCTCGACATCGGCCGCACCGCGCTGCTCACCGCCGGCTGGCCCGAGACGGTGCCCGGCGTGACCGTCGACCGCCAGTGCGGGTCGAGCCAGCAGTCCGTGCACTTCGCCGCGGCCGGCGTGGTGGCCGGTCATTACGACGTGGTGGTCGCCGGCGGTGTCGAGTCGATGTCGCGGACCCCGATGGGTGCTTCTTTGGCCAACGGCGGGCGCCCCTACCCGGAGAACTTCCTGAGCCGCTACGAGGGCAAGATCCCCAATCAGGGCATCGGCGCGGAGATGATCGCCGAGCAGTGGGGCTTGTCCCGTCTCGACCTGGACCAGTTCTCCCTGGACTCGCACGAAAAGGCCGCTGCCGCACAGGATGCCGGTGCTTTCGACGACCAGATCGTCGCCATCAAGGACTCCGAGGGCAACGTCGTGCTGAAGGATGAGGGCATCCGCCGCGGCACCCCGATGGAGAAGATGGCCTCGCTGAAGCCGGCGTTCAAAGAGGACGGCGTGATCCACGCGGGCAACTCCTCGCAGATCTCCGACGGCTCGGCCGCCCTGCTGTTCATGTCGGCCGAGAAGGCCAAGGAACTGGGCATGAAGCCGATCGCCAAGGTGCACACGGCGACGTTGGCCGGGGCCGACCCGGTGATCATGCTGACCGCGCCGATTCCGGCTACCCAGAAGGTGCTCAAGCGCTCCGGGCTGTCCATCGGCGACATCGGCGCCTATGAGGTCAACGAGGCGTTCGCGCCGGTTCCGCTGGCCTGGCTCAAGGACATCGGCGCCGACGAGAGCAAGCTGAACCCCAACGGCGGGGCGATCGCGCTGGGCCACCCGCTCGGCGGCTCCGGTGCCCGAATCATGACCACGCTGCTGTACCACATGCGGGACAAGGGAATTCGTTACGGCCTGCAGACCATGTGCGAGGGTGGCGGGCAGGCCAACGCGACGATCCTGGAGCTGCTGTGACGGACGTTCCCGGCGCTCTCGTCGAGCGACGCGGCAACGTCATGATCATCACCATCAACCGTCCAGAGGCCCGCAACGCGGTCAACGGTGCGGTCAGTATCGGGGTCGGCAACGCCCTCGAGGATGCCCAGCACGATCCCGACGTGCGGGCGGTGGTGATCACCGGCGCGGGCGACAAGTCGTTCTGCGCCGGTGCCGACCTGAAGGCAATCTCGCGGCGGGAGAACATCTACCACCCGGACCGTCCGGAGTGGGGATTCGCCGGTTACGTGCACCACTTCATCGACAAGCCCACCATCGCCGCCGTCAACGGCACCGCCCTGGGTGGCGGCACCGAGCTGGCACTGGCCAGTGACCTGGTGGTGGCCGACGAGCGTGCCCAGTTCGGGCTGCCGGAGGTCAAGCGCGGGTTGATCGCCGCCGCTGGGGGCGTGTTCAGGATCATGGAACAGCTGCCGCACAAGGTCGCGATGGAGTTGCTGCTGACCGGTGAACCGCTGACCGCCTCGGACGCCTACGAGTGGGGCCTGATCAACCAGGTGGTCAAGGAGGGGGCGGTGCTGGATGCCGCTCTGACGCTGGCCGCACGGGTGACCGGAAATGCGCCGCTGTCGGTGCAGGCCAGCAAGCGCATCGCCTACGGCGTTGACGAGGGTGTGATCACCGCCGAGGAAGTGGGCTGGGACCGCACCATGCGCGAGATGCGTTCGCTGATCAGGTCTGAGGACGCCAGGGAAGGTCCACTGGCGTTCGCCGAAAAGCGCGACCCGGTCTGGAAGGCGCGCTAGATCGCGGGGAAAGGTCAGGACGCCAGGACGTTGACGCCCCACTGGAACAGGGGCGGCAATGCCGTGCAGGCCGGGACGATGGCGCGGCGCACCGCATGCGGCGTGCTGGCCAGCACCAGACCGCGGGTGAGCAGCCGGTAGTCGCGGGTCACCCGGTGCCAGGCGCGCTCGTAGGCCTGCGGGGTTTCTTCGGCGAGCGCGCCGACCGCGGCGGCGGCCTGCTTGACGGCGAGGCTGATGCCTTCACCGGTCAGCGCGTCTTCGTAGCCGGCAGCGTCGCCGACCAGCAGCACCCGACCGGCCACCCGGCGCGAGACCACCTGCCGCAGTGGGCCGCACCCGCGCGGCGACGTGCGCTCGGCACCTTCCAAACGCTTTGCCAGCCAAGGAAACCAGTCGAGTTCGGGGCGTTGGCGGGACAGGATCGCCACGCCCACCAGATCCGGCTCTACCGGGGTCACGTACGCCTCACCCCACCGCGACCAATGCACTTCGACGAATTCCGACCAGACGGGCACCCGGTAGTGCCACCGCAGGCCGTGGCGGCGCGGTGTGCCGCGGGTCGCGGCGATCCCGACGGCGCGGCGCACCGTCGAATGCAACCCGTCGGCGCCGACCAGCCACCTGGTTCGGACGCCCGCTGCGGATACACCATGCGCATCCTGCTCGACGAAGCTCACCTTGGTCCGGATCCATTCGGTATCAACCACTTTCGCACGCGCCTCCAGCGCCGCGTGCAGCGTGGTCCGTCGCACCCCCCTGCCCGGGCCGCTGCGGAACAACGCCTCGGCACGGCGATGTTCACTGGCATAGGCGATTCCGCGAAACGGCATACCGGCAGGATCGACGCCGAGTGATGTCAGCTCTTTAAGGCCGCCGGGCATCAGTCCCTCACCGCACGCCTTGTCGATAGGACCTTCCCGGGTTCGGCTACAAGGACCGAAAGTCCTTGGCGCCGTGCATGCAACGCGGCGGCTAAACCGCCGGGGCCGCCCCCGACGACCAGCAGGTCGGCGTCGTAATCGGTCATGCGTAACCTAGCACCGAGTTCTCGACCCGCAACCGGACCGACAGCAAGGCGGCATTGGCCAGGGTGAAGACAACCGCGGTCAGCCAGGCGGTGTGCACCATCGGCAGGGCGACGCCTTCGGCCACCACCGCAACATAATTCGGGTGGTGCATGAATCGGTAGGGACCCTTCTTCACCAGCGGCGCGTGCGGCAGCACGATCACCCGGGTGTTCCACCTCTTGCCCAGCGACGTGATGCACCACCAGCGCAGGCCCTGGCTCAACGCCAGCACCACGACCATCGACCAGCCCAGCCACGGGATGAAGGGGCGGTGCAACGCCGATGGTTCCACCAGGCAGCCCACCAGCAGAGCGGTGTGCAAGATGACCATGACGACGTAGTGCGGCCGGCCGAACTCCTTGCCGCCCTGGGCAAACGACCACTTGGCGTTGCGCCGCGACACCACCAGCTCGGCCAGGCGTTCCAACACGACCGCCAGGATCAACAGGTAATAGGGAACTAGCATTGCAGCGGCACCAGCTCCGAGCAGAACGCCGACACGATTGCGATCAGTTCGATCGAACTTCTTGGTGGCGGGCAGAAAAGTTGTGGGATTAGGCGCATCCAGCACCACCGGCAAGATGTTGCCATGGCTGAGCGACGATTCTCGGGCTTCGTCGATTGCCGCGGGCAGGAACACCTAACCCGCTTTCGACCGCCTCGATCACCCAGGGCCAGCCGGGTTTGCATTCCGGGTTGGGCACATCCTGACGCGCCAACCCAGGGTGGGCAAGGACGTTGCGCATTAATTCCTGCGGTAAGCCTTCGGTCATGCTCGCCCGATTGGCCGACAGAATAATGGTTAGACCATCACTGCCGGGCTCCTGCCGAAGGCACGAACTTATGGGATTCGCCACGCGGTCATTTTCGTGCTGCATAGTTAAACAACCTAACCCTAACCGACCGTGGCTCAGCTTACCTACGTCGACATGAGGAAGCCGCGGCGGTGCGCTGAGCGGTTGCGTTGGGTCGTACCCAGTGTGGGGCATGAATGTAGCTTGGGCGCTGTCGATCACTCGGTGAGGGCGCTGATCTTGATGAGGTTGTGGGTTAACCCGCCGTGTCCGGTCCAGATCGGGTTCCTTCAATGCCGTCGATGCGGGGCCGATCCCAGCCGTTGACCTGTGAGGTCCCAAGACATACGCGACCTGTTGTCGTCGGGACATGGTTACCGTTGGCGGGGGCGGTGGGCGTTGAAGTTGCGGATGGGTTTGGTTGACGTCCGTGCGTGCAGTGATAGCTCTGTAGTGCCGTCCAGCACGCGGAAGTGGTGGTCATCGACTACGACGGTGACGATCGTTCCGACATGCGTTCTGCCGACACGCAGACGTTGGTCGGCGATCATGATTACGCCGTCTTTGGGGACTCGCCGCTGAACGCTTTGGGGGCCGGACGGTGGGGGCGGCGGAAGCGGCGATGCTGCGGGTCTGACCCCCTTGAGCTGCTGGACTTCATTGCTGCTGAATGGGTTTGGCAGTGTCTTGAGCAACATGTTCCCTGCAGTCGCGTGGATGAGGCCACCGTCTAATCTCAACGTCACTCTGGTGCCGGCGATACCCGTACCCAGGGCCAGGTCGCGACCAGCGACCACAACGATGCCGTCGCGGCTTGCTGTGCGGTCGATTTCGATGGGTCCAGGTCGGTTACCCGCGGACACGCCTGTCGCGGCGGGCTCAACCGGGTCTGCTCGCCCGGCGCGGACACCGCGCAGCGACAGGTGCTTAAGGCCAGCGGTGGTGACTCGGGATGGGACAGTTTTGATGACCTCGTCGCCAGGCACGACATGGATGCGGGCGAGGTCAATCCATAAGGTCACCGTCAGGCCGGCGTAGTTCTTGCCGACCCAGAGTTGCTGCAGGCCGGCGATGGCCACGACACCCGAGGAGGGGACGCGGACGTCCATCTCGATGGGTCCGCAGGCGCGGATGTCGGTGGGTTGCAACAGCGGTGCGGCATTGGTGGTCTGGTCGGCGGAATGGGTCTCGTCTGACGGCGTGAGTGTGGATTCGCCAGCCCGGTTTCGAAACAGGCTGGCCGGTGTGGCCATGTCCAGCGATTGGTGTGGGCGGACCGTGTTGTAGGCATGTACCCATTCGTCGATCGCGGCCTGGGCCGCCTCAATGGATTCGAACGCACCGACTTCGTCGAGCAATTCGCGCCGCAGTGTGCGGTGGAAGCGCTCGACCTTGCCGGTGGTCGTCGGCGAACGACGTCTGGTCAAACGAGCCGTGATGCCGTTCTCGCGGCAGATCCGCTCGAAGAGCACCTCGACGGGCAGTGGCCGGGTGAATTTTCCGGTGAACTGCTTACCGTTATCGGTCAGCACCTCAAAGGGTGCACCCCAGCGGTTGATCGCCGCGAGGAACGCCTCACATACCGCAGGGCCGGACGGCTGCGGCAACACGGTGGCAGCGACGACGAATCGGGAATGGTCGTCGATGGCGGATTTTGTGTTCGCGTCCGTTGACCAAGAAGACCCCACCGACGATGTCGAGTTGCCACAGGTGCATCGGCGCCTCCCGCGCCCACCGCTTGTAGACCCGTTTATGTTGCTGCTCTTGAGTATTCACAAGACCGTTGCGCAGCAGAACCCGATGCACAGTCGAACGCGACGGAGCCTGTCCGCCGATTTCACGCTTCAGCTCATAAGCGATTCGTCGCGCTCCCCACCGCCGATGATGCCGGCGCATCTCGCAGATCAACGCTTCAACATCGGCGGCGATGCGGCCCGGGCTGGAATGCGGGCGACGGGACTGATCGGCCAAAGCCTTCAAGCCGCCGGCCTCGTAGCGTTTGCGCCAGGCAGTGACCGTCTGGCGCGTGACGCCATAGCGTTCAGCGACCTCACCAACGGGTGCACCGTCGCTGACTTCAGTGACAGCGCGCAGGCGGACCTCGATCGTGACGCGCGCCGCAACATCGGAATCTGATTCGTAAATCTCTGGATTGACCTCCACCAGCCACGGATTGCCCGTCAACGATGTCCTGGTGACGATCGGTCAACGATGTCCTGAACCCATACACGTCACCGTAGCCACGTTTGAGGGTGCTAGATGCGGCCTTCACGTCCGTTGCGCTACGTGACGGTTTGCCTGAAGCTAACCGGTGTTCTTTGGCTGGTCGCACCTGGGAAGGTTTGCCTTTGCGAGGTATCACTACCGTGCGTACGCCTAGGTCGTGCTGGGCGTCGTCGACGCCTTTCTCGCAGTATCCGCGGTCGGCGGTGATGGCGGCGACCGCGGATGCCCTGGCGCTGCAGATACGCCCACAACTTGAGGCTGCTGTACAAGCTGCCCGCACCGACTCGAGTCTGCCAGCGACCCAGCAGCTGACCGTCTTCTGACGCTCTGACTGGGATGACGTTGCGCTACTCGCTACTTGAGATTGGCTCCGCTCGAAAAGTAGCGGGTTAAAGGGAGATCTCAGCGTCTGCTGCAGCGTAGGTGCTTGGGGTACCTGGACACCATGTCAAGCGAATCCGCTCGGATCAAAGTGCTTCGCCCATGGCGACATCAAGGTGTTTCCAGTAGAGAAAGTTGGCTAGGGCAGAGCGCTGGGCGGCGGGGTTGGTAGCGGCGTAGGCCTCGTTGACGGCGACTTCTCGCGCGTAAGCAGCGTAGGCGTGGAATGCACGAAAATGAGCCCTTTCGTGGCCGGGGGCGTTGCTGGTCATGGGTTTCATCACCTCGAACCATAATTTGGAACCGCGGTCGGCCGGCGGATCGGCGTTTGCAGACGTCGGCCACAACAAAGTGAAGAGGTCGCGCAGACCGCCGGCTTTCCTGAGCTCATCAGCTCCTTTAGCATCCACCACTTCGGGCATTGGACGCGGTTCACGCGCAGGAGCGGGATATGCCGGGGCGGGCGGCAACAGGTCGATTAATCGCCCATCGGTGGTGCCTGCGAGCTGAACTGCTGCCGCGGGGTCGACTACCTCCAACCGGGAACGGCCGAGCATCGCGCCTTTGCGTGGGATGTCTTCCGGTTCGAGCACCACCGTGGCCACGCCAGGGTCGGAATCGACGAAGCGCTCCTTTGCTCCGATGACTGCACGCAGGTGTGTGTTGTGGTGGCTGACCCAGCATTGCAACGCAAACAGCGGCTGGGTGGACCAGCGTGCCCGCTCGGCGACGGGGATGCGCGCGTCGGCGCTAGCCATGGTCACACACTCCGGTAGTTGCAATCCTTCGGGAATGTAGGCCAGTCCATAGCTGTTAGCCACCAAGATCGCACCGTCGTTGGTTACCGCAGCAAGCCAGTAGAAACCGTAGTTTCCCTCATCCTGGTCGGGCGCATGCAAGGCGGCCGCGATGCGTCGCGCCAAGATCAACGGATCATTTCCACCGCTCTTGCCGCGCGGCGGATTGGCCGTGCAGGCCGCGATAGCAGCGTCGCGTGCGGCGCGCGCCGCCGAAACCGGGATCGGTGCCGCAGCAGAATCCGGCCCCGGAGTGTGATCTGCCGCCTTCGGGCGCACAGCGGACTCGCTTTGGGCAGGGGCGCCGGGACTGCGAGTGGTCGCGGCATGGTTGGGTAGCCGGCCCGAGGGCCGCGGTCCGGCACCGGACCCTGCCACCGCGCCGCTCGCGACGGGACTCGATCCGGCCGGCGTCATAGTGGTGGGCGGCGTGCCGGTCGAGGCGATGGGCGCGAACGGCATCGACGAGTCTGGCGCATGGAAAAGACCAACAGGCTGCTGTGCCGACGATGCCTCGCTCAGCCCCTCAGCCCGCCCCGTTGAAGATGCCCGCTGCGTTGCGACCGGAGTCACCGGAACGGCAGGTTCACCCCGCGGCGCACTCGACGCTGCAGAACCGGGTTTGCTGGAGATCGGTGGCGACGATTCAGTTGGCTTCGCAGGTGGTGTAGGTGTCTGTGGGGTCAGGTTGGGTGTCACGTTCAGTGTGGTCGTCCCTGTTGGCGTCGGACGCCATCCAGATGATACGGACGAAGCAATCGTTGGGACACATGAAATGGGGTCGGGCTGGTGCTCAATCCCCTCCCCGACGAGTGGCTTTTCTGGGTTCGATGAGACATGAGAATTGACTGGAAGTGGGCTCGCCGGCGGTGTTTTCTGGTCGAGCAGTTCCGCTAATGCATTGTTTGGAGGCATCCAGGTGCGGCTTTCATGAACCTGCTCGACGAAGTCGGCGACTACACTGACATTGGCACTGCGTGTCGCGATTACCAGAGCATTGATGGCGGAAGTTCGCTGAGCCGGGTCCATGGTGCGGTTGATTTCCAATGCGTTGATCTCGCGGTGAGCAGCCTCCACATTGTCGCTGACGTGCGATTTGGCCTGTACGATCGCCTCGGCGATATATTCGTGCCAGGTAATCGCGGTGACGAGATCGTCTTGCAGTGTTGTTAGTAGCCGTATGTGTCTGTCGAGTTCGCTATTGGCCGCGTCAGCGGCACCCCCTGACCAGATACCGCCGTCGAAGATCTCAGCCTGCTGGCGCCGGCTGGTCGCGAAGACATCGCTGGTCTCTCGCAGGACCTCAATAAAGGCCCGCCTCCGGTCATAGAAAGTGTCTTCGTCGACGTCCGGCCACCCGGACTGACCGACCATCTGGTCGACATGGCTACCTGTCGGCCTTGAAATTCCCACCGTTCATTCCTCCTCTATCGCCGGAATCCGCGTAGTTCACCTCAGTCACTCAGCTGGCGACGAGCAGTGTCATGATGTCGAAGGTAATCGATGTGAAGTCCGTTCACGGGCGGCAAATCGGAGGCTAGCGTCGTGAACGTTGCGTAGCGGAAGTGATCTATGTCGACGGCGCGCACTAGTCGGCTGTTCTCACACGCTTTCCAGAGCTCATCTTCGGGCGTCCGTCGGATGGTAAAGGCCGCCGTTGGGGGAATGCATCCTTCCAGGGGAGCGACCCGGGCGTCGTCGGGCGCCGGCGCAAATGCGTGGATAGGTCCGCTGGCTGGAACACTGCGCTCAGTGGCTGCAACACCAACGCAAGGACGGGCAGAGACGACGTCTCAATGTTCAGCGCTGCACGTTGGTGGCAGGAAAACTTGCGGGCGGCGCAAATATTTATTCGCAATCTTCTTCTAGACGCCTGTGTGCGGCACGCATAGCTTTTCTCGTGACGGTTCTCGCGGGGTTTCAGCCGCACGGGTGCGGGCTTCGCGGCGATAACTGATTTCGCAATTCGCGTCCTGCGGACTGCGGTCAAGTCGGCCTTCGACAAGTGAGGGGCATCTCTTTGGCGAACGTGACGGCGCTGTCGGTCACGCTGGCGTCATCTGGCGTTGATGTGGGGTGTCTCTTGATTAGTGAACCCTCCGCGGGGAGGGAGGCCATTGCCGCAAGCGTGGCACGGGCTGCCCACAGAAGAGGGGCCACCCAATGACGCAACCCCAGGCATCGAGTGTGGAGTTACAGGAACTCTTGTCCCGAGCCGAGGAATTAGAGGTCTCCATCGGACAACTCTATGAGGACAAAATCCAAGCGCCGTCTAACCTCTCAATGGCGATTAAGGCGGTGGAGCAACTTGAATTCTCCGCCTACAACGTGCGGGCTTATATCTCCGCAGGGCAACGGGAGTGGGCAATATTGGCTAAGTCGCTCCGAAACGCGGCCAAAGCCTATGAACAAGTAGACGAGGGCGCTGCCCAGGCCCTGAGTTCGGGCAGCAATTCGGTAGCGCCGGTGATGCCCAGTCTTACCGGCGGGGATCTTCAGGCGGTACCGCCGCTCGGCGCCACACAGCTAGCGGCGACGGGACCCACGTCGCAGTACCAGGATCTTGAACAGCGGGCGTTTGATATAGAGCAAGGTGATAATGGGCCATCGTTAGACGCCTTTGCTGATGCATGGGAGGCGACGCAAGAAGCGTTGCAGCGGGCTGTTTACCGATTTCGACCTTTCTTAAATTGGGATGGCGCCGCGGCCGAGGCTGTCGAGGCAAACTTTGGGCAACAAAGAGCGTGGTCCGCACAGATTGCGGAACTGTGCGGAACGATGGTCTCGCAAGCTCGAGCCCTCGCAGCAACACAACGCTGGGCTTACCAGGAACATATTTTGTACAAGGATGGGAGAGTCGGTTATAAGGACCTAGTCGAGTTCTTAAGCCGGCCTCTTCCTCCTAATCTGATGCCTGATCCAAGACGCTTATTCCTGCAAGTCGTTGCAGAATTGCAACAGAAATCGGATGACGTGATAGCCCAATACCCAAAGAGAGCGGGCCTGCCGCTACCGCCGTTGAATCCGCCGAGTCCTCCCACCGCTTACGCACTGGATCCGCCCTCCGACCACCCGCCGGTAAATCCGGATCCTTCGCCCAGCCTCAACCTGGGCCCTGCCCCCACTGTCAGTGGCGGAGTCCCGCCTTCCCAGACGCTTCCCAACCTGGCTGGATTGCCTCCTATGCCGTTCGGCGGCGCGCCAAGCATGCCGGCTAGTGCGATGCCGGCCCAAGCTTCGACGAGCCGCAATGGGGCCAGAGGCTCGCCCGGAACGGGACTTACTCCTGCGTCGATCCGAGGCGGTGGTGCAATGCCGTCGATACCAATGCAGCCGGCCCCGGGAGCCGGTGAGGCAACATCCCAGGGCGCCGTGCGTCAGGGCTTCGGCATGCCCGGCGCAAATTCCACCGCAGGCAACGCACCGGGCGGTGTTGGCACCGGGTTGGCGCCCACCGGAGCCCCGGGTGCGAGCCAGGGCGGGGCTAACAAGGGCTCACGCGCGCAACAAGACGACGAGCCGCTCTACACCGAAGACAGGCCGTGGACCGAGGGACTCATCGGTATTCCTCCAACCAATGCCATCCCAGACCGCAAGGACTCTAGATGACGACCGAAATGCATCCCCAAGTGGCAGAGGCACTCAGGCAGATGAGGCGGATTCAATCAGCGCTCGAAGATGAGGAACGCCAAGCGAATACTGCGTCTTTCGCGGGAACCGACGAAGCCAAGACCGTCAAAGTAACACTCGATTGGCGCCATTGGTTGACCGATCTGTACATCCAGGATGGCTTATTGAAGCACGGTGCCGAATTGGTAGCACAGCGCATCAACGCAGCGCTGCGCGACGCGGAAGCGAACGCGGCCGCAACGCTTAGGGAGCAGGACCAGCGGCTGAGTGCGTCACTTGCGGACATAGTAAGTGAACTACAGAAGGGCTTAAATTTAACCCTGAAATCTGCTACCTAGTACTGCGGATGTTCCATGCGCAAACTGACCGAAAGACCACTAGGACAAAGGCCCTTCCGTCGCGCTCGTAACGAGTGTGTAACCCAAAATAAGGAATTGCAAAGATGATTGCTGATTCCGTTCGCCTCATTGCTAATCTGGCTGGCATTGGTCAGCAAGCCGCCGGTGCAGGAATTGGTGGCGCCGGTATGGGCGGCAGCGCAAGCGGTGAATATTACGCTTCAGTGTTTTCCAGCGTTGCCGGAGACGCACTGGCTCCTTTTGCGAAACGCATGGCCACATCTCTCACCACATCATTGGTTGATCGATATTTGAGTGTTGCCACTGGAATGCAAGGCGCGGGTTCGGCGGCTGTGGGCTCCGCTGCCCAGATCATCCTGAAAGTTATTGCTGTTGTTGATGTGTTGGAGTTGATGACGGGGTTTGGGCCGCCTGCCGATGGGGGTGACGTGGAGGCTGGTTCGGCAGAATTCAGCGCGCTTTGTGGGCAGTTGAAGTCGGCTCTTCCGGATTCGCGTTGGCAGGGTTCGGCGTCGCAAGCTTATGCTGCTCAGGACACGCTGCTGCAAAATCTTGCGCAGCGGTTGGCGGAGTTGGATCATGCGTTTGCTGGGTTGGTGAAAGATCAGGCCGATTGGGTGGTGCATACCCGGTTGGCGATGGGTGTGGTGAAGGACATCCTTGTCGCGGCGTTCCTGTTGACGTTTGTTCTGGCATTTTCGCCGTGGGCTGGCCCGGTGGTCGCGCGGGTTTTTGCGCTTACCGTTGCTGCGCTTGCGATGTCAACTGTGCTGGGTATGGTTGGCGCTTTGGTTAATTTTTCGGTGAACAATGGGCGTGAGGCTGACAGTTTGGCCGGCGAATATCGTGAAGTCGTCACGGCTGCGGGTGTGGTGTCGCCGAGCGGGTTGGCCAAGGCTGCGGGGTCTGTGCAGGGGCCGGCGGCTGTGCAGTCCGGTGTGGGTAGCGCCGGGTCGGTGGCGGAGGGTGGGTCTGGTGAGTCGGCGATGCCCAGTGTTGCTGTGTTGGCTGGCTCGGGGATGGCGAGCCAGGGCTCTACGGTGACGCAGCGCGCCACGCTGGGTGCGTTGACCGGGGATGGTGCCGGGGTGGGAGACGGCTCGGTGCCCGCGTGGCCCGGGCTGCCGGTGCCGGGGGGCGCGAGGCTGAGCTGGCCTGTCGCCCCCGGGGTGGCGGCGGTGACGCGCGCGGGGCAGGCGAGCGGTGTGTCCGGGTCTGGGGGCCCGCCGGGCAAGGCGGTCGACCAGGGGGGTGCGCCGCTGGGGCTGGTCGCTGCCATGGCGGGTAAGGGTCACGTGCCAGCACCCGCTGCCAGGACTGCTGCCGCGCCGGGGGCGCCGGCGGGGGTCGATCCCCATGACGCGGCTGCTCTGACGGGGGACCTTGAGGGTGCTGGGCCCGACACGAATAGCCAGCTTGGCGAGCGGGCGCCGATCGAGGCTGGTGCGCGCGGTGGCGGAACGGCGCAGCAGCCACACCCCGCACCATGCAACGGGTGAGAAGTGCTCACGTCGTCACGATCGCAGACAGCCACACCATCGCCAGAAAAAGTAAGGAACCCAACTCGTGCCGGACTTAACTGTCACAGCAGGCTACTTGGAACAACTAGCTGCCATGCAGGACCAGGCCGCGACCGCGGCCGGATCCGCGGCCGATGCAGCGTCGGGGATCAAGACCGAGGTGTGGGTCACACACGGTGTGATTTGCGGAGCATCCAACATTGCGTTCACCGGTGCCGAGGAAGTACGCCGCGCAGCGGGTGAGGCTATGAAGCAGGCCTCGATCAACCTCGCGGCAAAGCTGCGGGCCGCCGAAAGTGGTTACCACGGCACCGATGAACAGACGCGGGCAAGTATCGACCAGCAGGTGGTTTCGTCTTGATCGGGCCTGGCGCTGGTTACACCGGCTTTGGTCGGCGCGGTCGGTGTGGCCAATATCAATGCCAGAGCGCTGATGGTGCGGTGTTGGTGCGGGAATGTCGGTTTGGTGATACCCCGCGAGGACCGGTGTTGGCCGGATAGAAAGCTTCCCAAAGAAGCCGTCCTTTGCAGTACATGATCAGAAGAGGGGGCCCATGCGGCAGTGCTTACCCGGAGGCGACGACGACCACGAGGACCTCGGCGCCCTGAACTTTTCCCACGCCGATAGAGAAGACGACGAAGGACTGACCGCTGATGCGTTGCGCGCCTACGCACTGACGGAGCCAGAAGATTGTGAAACCGACTTGGCCGCGATCCGATTCGACTCTGACCAGGACCAGAACTCAGACGACGAGGATCCCGTGGCGTTGTTCACGGTAGCCAATCCCCGCGAAACTGTTTGCGTCTCGGCGGGTCTAGACGGCCGGATTCACCAGGTCGATCTTGCACCGGAGGCGACGAGCATGAATGAATCCGAGCTTGCTGACGAAATTCTCGTTCTCGCGGTTCTGGCCCGGCACAAGGGTTTGGCCGGTCAGCATGCCTATCTCTCCGACGAGGATTCGCTCCCGGAAGCCCTCTGTGAATTGGAATCTTTAGACGGCTGCAAGGTCTTGCATGAGCTTATTGCCACTGGCGTCGCGGCGTGGACACCTGAGCAGGCTGCCGTCGCTCAAGATGAACTGTTTGCCGTCCGATATCAGAGAAACAAATGACTGTGGAGGTGCAAGCTGATTGAGTATTGTGCGCCGAGAAGAATTGCTCACTGGCTCGCTTGTTGCGGAAATTTCTGATGAAAGGAAGCACAGGTGGTTCTCGGTGAAGCCCTGCAGCTGATTGGCAATTTGGTCGGGGTGGGGCAGCAATTCGCTGGCGCAGGACTCGGCGCCGCTGGTATTGGTGGGAAATCGAGTGATGAATATTACGCATCGATGCAGACCAGTATGATCGGCGACGTGTTAAGATATCCGGCTGGAAAATTCTGGTACTTGGACATCATGGATGGCCTGTCGGGCCCGTATTTCGAGCACATAGACGCGTTGTCAGAAGACCAAATAGATTCCTTTCTGCAAGCGGGTGAGATCATCCTGAAAGTTATTGCTGTTGTTGATGTGTTGGAGTTGATGACGGGGTTTGGGCCGCCTGCCGATGGGGGTGACGTGGAGGCTGGTTCGGCAGAATTCAGCGCGCTTTGTGGGCAGTTGAAGTCGGCTCTTCCGGATTCGCGTTGGCAGGGTTCGGCGTCGCAAGCTTATGCTGCTCAGGACACGCTGCTGCAAAATCTTGCGCAGCGGTTGGCGGAGTTGGATCATGCGTTTGCTGGGTTGGTGAAAGATCAGGCCGATTGGGTGGTGCATACCCGGTTGGCGATGGGTGTGGTGAAGGACATCCTTGTCGCGGCGTTCCTGTTGACGTTTGTTCTGGGATTTTCGCCGTGGGCTGGCCCGGTGGTCGCGCGGGTTTTCGCGCTTACCGTTGCTGCGCTTGCGATGTCAACTGTGCTGGGTATGGTTGGCGCTTTGGTTAATTTTTCGGTGAACAATGGGCGTGAGGCTGACAGTTTGGCCGGCGAATATCGTGAAGTCGTCACGGCTGCGGGTGTGGTGTCGCCGAGCGGGTTGGCCAAGGCTGCGGGGTCTGTGCAGGGGCCGGCGGCTGTGCAGTCCGGTGTGGGTAGCGCCGGGTCGGTGGCGGAGGGTGGGTCTGGTGAGTCGGCGATGCCCAGTGTTGCTGTGTTGGCTGGCTCGGGGATGGCGAGCCAGGGCTCTACGGTGACGCAGCGCGCCACGCTGGGTGCGTTGACCGGGGATGGTGCCGGGGTGGGAGACGGCTCGGTGCCCGCGTGGCCCGGGCTGCCGGTGCCGGGGGGCGCGAGGCTGAGCTGGCCTGTCGCCCCCGGGGTGGCGGCGGTGACGCGCGCGGGGCAGGCGAGCGGTGTGTCCGGGTCTGGGGGCCCGCCGGGCAAGGCGGTCGACCAGGGGGGTGCGCCGCTGGGGCTGGTCGCTGCCATGGCGGGTAAGGGTCACGTGCCAGCACCCGCTGCCAGGACTGCTGCCGCGCCGGGGGCGCCGGCGGGGGTCGATCCCCATGACGCGGCTGCTCTGACGGGGGACCTTGAGGGTGCTGGGCCCGACACGAATAGCCAGCTTGGCAGACCGGCGCGGCCAGCCACCATTGACAGCGGCGTAGTAGCACCTTCACGCCCGCCCTTGAACTCAGGGTCAACGCCCTAGATTCGACCTTGCGGCCGGGCTTATCGGGCAGCACCCGCGATGCCGTTGAGGCCTACCTGACCTTCGTGTTCATGGCACTGGCCCGCAGCCGCGAAGTCGAACTCATCGACGTCCGACTGACCGCGTTCGCGGCCCGCCCACCTACCCTGCGGCGATGAAGACCTGCTAACTGATCGCGCAGACCTGACCGCCTACCTGCGGTTCCCGCCCTTAACGTCAGCGCCGTACTTCGGCACTCGAACTTCATCGGACGCGCCTTCGGTGAAACTCGCCGCTGCACAAAGGTTATCGGCCGCTTCCCCGGCGAAACCAGCTGATTCAGCTTCAGCTGGGCCGTACTCGACGGGTCTGCTGCAACGATCCGTTGACAGCACCCGCCCCACACCACCGTCTGCTCACACTAACTGAACGGTATTGCATTTGGGGCGCCTAGACCGAGGCGGCTGCCCAGGGAGGTGCGTTCGTCGGGGGTTCGGGCCTGGCTCTGGGACTGGAGATCCCGATCACCCGCGTTCATGTCGTTGACAGACGTCTCTGGAGCCGGAGGCGGGCCCGTGCTGCTATCGATACCGAGCTGCGTCGGTAAATGGCCACTACCCGAAAGGCTACTCGTGGCGGCCTGCATGAACTGGGGCAAGCTCTGCGCGAGAGGAACGACTGCCGCGACCGCGGTGGCCGGAAGCGCCGACGACGAACCAAGCTGCGATGCCATCTGGGAGCACTCGGCTGTCATTTTGCCGGGTTGCGGCGACGCGGCGTTCAGCTGACTGAGCGCATGCCCCAGCTTCTGATCAATTCCGGCATATATGGCGGCCGCGCTAGAAATGTTTGATCCCGCCTCCTCAAAGGCCTTCCTGGCGGCAGCCAACCCGTCAGTCACCGGCGATTCTATACTCGGCAAGACAGAATCGATCGCCGCAGCAGCCGGATGCGTTCCGGTCACTGCCGCGGGTTCCGGAGCAACCGGGAAAGCCATGCGTTTTAAAGTATTTGCCGCGGCGCTTAGAGCGGAAGTATCAACGGATAGGACTGTCGTCATCTCACGTCTCCTATGCGACTCTAGCGTGAAAAGTGGTATTGCCTGGCGGACGATACGAGTTGAAAAACGGAGCGAGCAACCGCCACTCCCGCCCGGATCTTCTCCGCCAAGCTACGTGAACATTGCGCTTACCGCTGACTCGGTTTGCGCCATCGCTTGGCCCGATTCACTAATCGCTCGAGCTAAGCTTTGCAGAGAGGAGTTTAATTCGTTGGCGGTATTGTCCCATCTCTGCTGGACCGTTTGATAGCTTTCTGAACCGGTTCCACCCCAGGCTGCAGCGAGATTCGTGAGTGACTTCTTCCCATCTTCGAGCAGGCCTTGGGCCATTTGAAAATATCCGAGGATTTCACTTGCGCCTACCTCGATGCCGGCGAAGTTCCAGTGCTGAGTTGTCATTGCTTGACCTTGTCTGTCTGCGGAGGGATCAGAACTGCATCTGTGCGGCGAGCGTTCGATGCTGTTCGTCGTCGGCTGCGGCGTAGTGCCTTCCGGCGGCGTGAATGTTCGTCGAGATTTCGTTGAGCTCTTCGATTTGCTTGATGGCCGCCGCTTGGAAGCGACGCAGAGCGGCCTGCGCGGCGGCACCCGCCTGGCCATGCCACTGGCCGGCCAACGAACTCGATGTCGACTCAACCCTCGCGATCACGCTCTTGAGGTCGCTGGAGATGCGTTCGAAGCTTCTTGCCTCCGTAGCGAGGACCGCGGCATCCGTTGTCAGCTCTGCCATGCTGGACTCCCTTCTTTTATTTCTAGGTGTGATGTCGCTATGCGACGGTGAGTCTTCCGGCGCGGATGGCCGCGAAGTTTTTCAAGTGGCGGCGGTTACCAGTCCTCGTAGCGATCGTCTAAGTACTGTTCTGCGTCGTTTGGCGCGTCGTCGAGTTGTTCGGGTAACGCCATTACCGGGCGGGAATAAGCGTTGGAATGAGGGGAGTGGCCCTTAACGCCGAGTGGGGCTGCGGCGCCTACCGCAGCCGACTCGTCGCTGGCGGCGGCAGGCGCTACCTCGGACCTAGCCGACCCATTGATCAGGTCGGCCATCTGCGATGTTTGGGCTAACGACCCGCCGGCGCCAGGCAAAGAGTCCGCGCGTATCAGTCCGGCGCCCACGCTGGGGCCCGCTCCACCAGCCAAGGGATGGTTGGACAGCGGACTGACCTGGAGCATGCCCGCCTGCGCGACTTCCTGTGCAACATGGCCGCCACCGAAGTTGACTACCGGGCTGGACATTGATCCCGCTTCGTGAAGAGGCTGGATCAGCTGCGTAATTGAACAGCCGGCTTGCGAGGCGATCTGGGTTGCCGCTTGCTCGAGCGGCAACGCGCTATCCGCGATACCGGATTTAGGCGCTGCTGCCGCAATCTGCGCAACAGCGCCGACCAGTCCATTCCATTCCGTGCCGCCCGCAACGATCTGCGGCATCGCCTCAAGCTTCTCGAAGCGCGTGTTGGCAGCGGTTTCCGCCTCATACACTTCCATTGCCGCCGCGGCCTGATTCCACAAGTGGACGAAATAGTCCATTTCCTTGAGTGCCAACGGCACCGCGTTGATACCGAAAAAGTTAGTGACACTGAGGATCGCGTGAGTGATGCGGTTAGTCGCAATTTCGGGCAGCGACGGCGTTGTAGCCAACGCCTGTGTGTACGCTGTGGCCTGCGCCGCGGCCTGCTTCGCCCGCAGTTTCGCTTGTGTTGAGGCGGCTTCTAGCCAAACGACCATCGGCATCGCGGCGGCAATCGCGCGTTCGCTGCTCGACCCAATCCAGAGTTCGCCGAGGGAATGCAGGTGTCGGGCTAAGCTGAGAGCTTGAGCGTCGAGCGCCGCTGCGAAGGTCTCCCAGCCGGCGGCGGCTTCCAACATTGGTGCTGGGCCTGCGCCTGCCATGAGCCGCACGGTGTTCAGCTCTGGTGGCATCGCGTGCCATATCACGGTTACAACCTCCGTCTTTGCGTCGATTTCGCGATTCGATCGTTACATCAAGACTTGTATGTATGCGTCTTTTTTGAACCGGCTTAGAATCATTGTTAATTCGGTGAAGCTAACAAGCAAGCGTTGACCAGCCGAATTGCCAAGCAAGCGTTGACCAGCCGAATTGCGATGCAAATGTCACGCTGGGCATGACTTAGTTTGAACGGCCGAAATCCGCCGATGGGCCATCCGACTTCTACGCTGCGATTCGGTTGGCGTTACGGTGAATGTTGACGATATTGCCGCGTTCGGAATTCCATGTTCTTCACATTGAGGATGCTGCGGGATGGGTCAAACTCGTCACTATCACATCGCAGTGAGCAAAGGCGCGTTTGGTTTCCTTTCGACATGGTCCCCGGCTAATAAAAAGCACGTTACGCAGCCAGGAGTGGCAGCGTCCAGTACAAGGTTGTGAACATAATGTTGTCTTTCCTGCAACTATTGGGGTGGCCTTCGTGCGGGAAGTGCACCGGTTTCGAGTAAGAAGGGGTCGTATCGCGAGGCCAGGAATTGTGCATCCGCTGACGGCGCGTCTTCGACGCCGTGCAGGCCTTCAATCTCCCAGGCTCTAGCTAGCTGACGAAGCGTGCCGATTCGTAGTGACTGCATATTGGGTACCCCCGGATGACAGCTCCGCTGCTGCGCAGTTGTGTGTTCCGTGAGTCGCCCCAAGACAGTTAGGTTGAAACTATGCAAATTCTGGTGACAGGCGCCACCGGCTATGTGGGTTCACGCCTGGTCACGGCGCTACTCGAGGATGACCACGAGGTGGTGGCTACCAGCCGAAACCCAAATAGCCTCAAGCGCTTTGGATGGTCAGATGACGTCAAGGCGGTCAAGCTGGACGCCTCGGATCCGGACTCGGCGCGTGCGGGCTTCGAGGCGGCCGGGCCGGTCGACGTGGTCTATTACCTGGTACACGGCATCGGCCAGGCCAATTTCCGCGAAGCCGACAACGCTTCGGCCGGCAACGTCGCCGCCGCGGCTCGCGATGCCGGCGTGCGCCGCATCGTCTACCTGGGCGGATTCGTGCCCGACGACGGAACGCTGTCCGAACACCTGACCAGCCGGGCCGAAGTGGCCGAATCCCTGATGGTGGCGGACGGTCCGGAGTTGGTGTGGCTGGGCGCGGCGCTGATCATCGGAGCCGGGTCGACCTCGTTCGAGATATTGCGCTACGTCGGCGACCGGTTCCCTTTCATGCCGATGCCGAGCTGGATGCACAACCCCCTCGACCCGATCTCCATCCGCGATGTGCTGCACTACCTGGTGGCCGCGGCTGACCCGGCCCTGGTCCCGCCCGGCGCCTACGACATCAGCGGTCCCGAAACCACGTCGTACCGGGACCTGCTCAAGCGATACGCGCGCATCTCCGGCAGGTGGCACGCCGCATGTCGCGTCCCAGGCATCGACACCTCGATGGCGTCGCTGTTCGCGGCGCTAGCGCTGCCGGTTCCCCGAGGACTGGCCGGCGACCTGGTGGAGTCGCTGGACCATCCGATGCGGGCCTCGGGCAGTGGCCTGCAGAACACGGTGCCGGACCCGCTGGGCGGTCCGATGGGCATCGACGAGGCGATTTCACTGGCCCTGTCCGGACATACCGAGCACCCGCCGCGCCCGGTCAGCGCGCTGGCCGACCCGCATCACCTCGCCGACACCGATCCGGTCTGGGCCGGCGGGGACGCGTTGCGCATCCGGCGGCTCGCTCGGACTGTCACGCCGCCTATCGTGCGGCCCACCCTGCGACTGGTTAACATCGTCCCCGGCCCCCTTGCCGGTGCGTTGCGTACCAGCCTGGACATCCTGCTAACGCTCACCCCGAGGATCCGCACGGCATGACCCAAACTGACACCCCAGAACGCACCAGCGCTTTTCACGAGATCCGCCGCGCGATGGTCAACGTCGCCGTGCCGCATCACGAACCACCCGGGGTGGTGCTGCGCCGGCGCATCGTCGTCGCGATCACGCTGGTGCTCGGCGCGGCGATCCTGGGCGTCTCGCTACGGACCCGGCCGGGCGAGGCCAGCTTCTACTGGCTGACGCTGTCGCTTGCGGCGGTTTGGTTGCTCGGTGCGTTCGCCTCCGGACCGCTGCATCTGGGTGGGATCTGCTGGCGCGGCCGCAACCAGCGCCCCGTCATCACCGGCACCACGATCGGTCTGATCCTCGGCGGCATCTTCGTGGTCGGCGGCATGATCGTCCGCGAGATCCAACCCATCGACGCATGGATCAGCCGTGTGCTGCAGTACGCACACCAGGGGCCGTTCCTGCTGATCGTGCTGATCACGGTGGTCAACGGGGTCACCGAAGAGGTGTTCTTCCGCGGCGCGCTCTACACCGCGCTGGGCCGGCATCACCCGGTGGCCATCTCGACGGTGTTGTACGTCGCGGCGACCATGGCCAGCGGGAACCCGATGCTGGGCTTCGCTGGGGTGATCCTGGGAACCGTGAACGCATTGTCGCGGCGCGCCACCGGCGGTGTGCTCGCTCCGATGCTGACACACTTCGTGTGGGGTCTGATTATGGTGCTGGCGCTGCCGCCGATGTTTGGAGTCCTCTAGGCCCCTAAAGGCCGCTGCCGACGTCGCGGGCCAGCTTACGAAGCTCAGCGGTGTGCAGCGGGCGGAAGAGGAACCAGTACAACCGGCCGGGGATCCCTCGGGGGTAGAAGATCGCCCGTTGCCTGTACTCGCTCGTGCCGTCTGGGCACGGCGTCGTCGTGACCTCCAGCCACGCCTGCCCGGGCGCGCGCACCTCGGACCGCAGCCGCAGTTCGGCGCCCGGCTCGCTCTGCGCCACGCTCCACCGGGTGGGTGATTGCCGCCGCCGCGGCGCCAACGGGAACGAGTACCACCGGCCTCGGTTCGCGGCATGCTCCGCCGCTTTGCACAACTCGCCCGGCGCGGCCGAGGTCACGGCTGTCTGTACATCGTCGAAGATGATCTCGCCGGCCCAGTCCGGGTCGCTCGGCAACAGCTCGGCCGGCTCGGACTCCAGCGACTCCCAGGTGGGATCGGGTAATCCGGCGAACGAGCGACTGAGTGCCACGGCGACGGCACGGCGGTAACCCGTCAGCCCGCCCGGCGGTCGCTCGATGATCGAGTCGATGTCGGAGTTGTGCATCACCGCGTCGCACTCCAGGGACTCGATCAGGGGCCGGGCCAGACCTGGCGGGATCGGCGTCACAGTGCCCACCCACAGGCTCGCGATCGTCGGTGTCAGGAACGGCAACACGATCAGATAGCGCTTGTGCAGGCGGGCTACCTCGGCGTAGATCCGCATCATGTCGCCGTATTCCAGCACGTCGGGACCGCCGATATCCCAGGTGCGCGATGACGGGACGGGCACCGTGGCGGCCGCGACGAGGTAGTACAGCACGTCGCGCACCGCGATCGGTTGAATCTTGTTGTGCACCCATTTCGGGGTGGTCATCACCGGCAGCCGGTCGGTCAGATGCCGGATCATCTCGAACGACGCACTGCCGGACCCGACGACCACGCCGGCCTGCAGCACGACGGTCTCGATCCCGGATTCGATCAGGTGATCTCCGACCGCCTTGCGCGAGCGCAGGTGCGGGGAGAGTTCCTTGTTCTCGGGATGCAGGCCGCTGAGGTAGACGATCCGGCGCACCCCGGCTTGGCGCGCGGCCGTCACGACATTGCGTACCGCGCGGTCCTCCTCGGCGGCGAAGTCTTTCGCGCCGCCACCCATCGAATGCACCAGGTAGTAGACGACGTCCATCCCGTCGAACGCCTCGATCAGGGATTCGACGTCGCCGAGGTCTCCGCGCGCCACCTCGACGTCCGGCCGCCATGGCACCCCGTCCAACTTGCCGGGGTTTCGTGCCAGCGCACGCACGCGATGTCCTTCGTCCAGCAAACGCGGCACCAGCCGCGCGCCGATGTAACCGGTCGCTCCGGTCACCAGGCAATGAATCGGTTCAGCGGCCACAGCACCCCGTTCGTTCACGTTGACCAATTATTCGGAGTAGACGCAAGAACGGATTGGTAATCCTGTCAGGCGTCGGTGAAATCGGGGGCGCGGCGTTCCTGGAACGCTCTGACTCCCTCTTTGAAGTCGGGCGCCTGCAACAGGTCGCGTTGCCCGCTCAATTCCCGCTCGAGGGCGGGACCGAGTTCGGTCAGCGTGGCTTCGTTGATGGCAGCCTTGGTCTTGGCGAATGCCACCGCTGGTCCGGTCAGCAATCGCGAAACTACTTTCTCCACTTCGGCGTCGAATTCCTCGGCAGGATAGACCGCGCTCACCAGGCCCCATGACAGCGCCTCGGTGGCCGTGAGCCGCTCGGGTAGCAACGCCATCCGCAGGGCCCGGATGCGGCCGACCGCCGCGGCGACCAGAGCCGACGCCCCGCCGTCGGGCATCAAGCCGATCTTGGTGAACGCGAGAATGAAAAACGCATTCTCCGAAGCCAACACGACATCGCAAGCCAAAGCGATGGACACCCCCACGCCGGCCGCGGGCCCCTGCACGACGGCAACCACCGGGCGCGGCAGCGTGGTGATCGCCCGGATGAGGCGGTTGATCTCCAGGATGATCTCGTCCGGCGTGACTCGGCTGCCGGCCGTGTCGCCGGCGCTGATGCCGGCCCCAGAGCTGAATCCTCGTCCGGCGCCACCGAGTCGCACCACCCGGACGGCCGGGTCGGTGGCGGCGGCTTCCATCGCGTCGGCGAGGCCGGTGAGGACCGGAGTGATCAGCGAGTTGAGGCTGTCGGGCCGGTTAATCGTCAGCGACAGCACGCCGTCGGTCAGCGCGACGTCGAGCCCCGGGACACGGGCGAGAGCGGCAATTCCAGATTCGGACATGCGATTTACAGTAAGCCTGGGGAGGCGACCCGGATTGCGTGGGCGGTTGTGGTGGCTGCGAAGATGCAATCAACCGGTTGTTAGGGCGTCAAAGCGGACGAAAGGTCGGTGCACCCATGGCGGGACCGCTGCAAGGTTTACGTGTCGTCGAACTGGCGGGGATCGGGCCGGGCCCGCACGCCGCCATGATCCTGGGCGACCTCGGCGCCGACGTGGTGCGGGTGGACCGTCCCGGTCCCGGCGGTCCGGTGAAGGACGCCATGAGCCGCAACCGCCGGATCGTTTCGGCTGACCTCAAGTCCGACGTGGGCCGCGAGCTGGTGCTGAAGCTGGTCGCCAAGGCCGACGTGCTGATCGAGGGTTACCGCCCAGGGGTCGCCGAGCGGCTCGGTCTCGGCCCGGAGGACTGCGCGAAGGTCAACGAGCGCCTGGTTTACGCACGAATGACCGGCTGGGGCCAGACCGGCCCTCGCAGCCAGCAGGCCGGTCACGACATCAACTACATCTCGCTGAACGGCATTCTGCATTCCATCGGCCGGGCGAATGAGCGGCCGGTGCCGCCGCTGAACCTGGTCGGCGACTTCGGTGGCGGCTCGATGTTCCTGCTTCTCGGCATTCTGTCGGCGTTGTGGGAACGGCACGGCTCGGGCAGGGGGCAGGTGGTCGACGCCGCGATGGTCGACGGGTCCAGCGTGCTGGTGCAGATGATGTGGCAGATGCGGGCCTCGGGCCTGTGGACCGATGCGCGCGGCACCAACATGCTCGACGGTGGTGCGCCGTACTACGACACCTACGAATGTGCCGACGGTCGTTATGTCGCGGTCGGCGCGATCGAGCCGCAGTTCTACGCCGCGATGATCGCGGGCCTGGGGCTGGACGCCGCGGCCTTGCCGCCGCAGAACGACGTCACGCGCTGGCCCGAATTGCGGGCGCTGCTGGTCGACGCGTTCGGCAGCCGCGACCGCGACCACTGGGCCAAGGTTTTTGCCGACTCTGACGCGTGCGTGACGCCGATCCTGGCGTTCGGCGAAGCGCACACCGAACCGCACATCGCCGAGCGGAACACGTTGTACGAGGTGGACGGCCATCTGCAGCCGATGCCCGCCCCGCGGTTCTCCCGCACCCCGGCCGATACGCCCCGCTCGGCGCAACCGGTGGGCGACATCGAAGCGATCCTCGCGGACTGGGTATAGTCCCAACCAACCAGTAGGTTGGGAAATGAAAGGAATACTCGCGTGGAGATCAGGGACGCCGTCGCAGTCGTCACCGGAGGGGCATCCGGCCTGGGACTGGCCACCACCAAACGGCTGCTCGACGCCGGGGCGCACGTCGTGGTGTTGGACGTGCGGGGCGAAGAGGCGGTGGCCGCCCTCGGCGACCTGGCGCACTTCGCGCAGACCGACGTCACCGACGAGGACGGCGTCGCCAAGGCGCTGGATCTCGCCGAGTCCCTGGGCCCGGTGCGCATCAACGTCAACTGTGCCGGCATCGGCAACGCGATCAAGACGCTGTCCAAAGACGGGCCGTTCCCGCTGAAGGGCTTTAAGAAGGTGGTCGAGGTCAACCTGATCGGCACCTTCAACGTGCTGCGCCTGGCCGCTGAGCGGATCGCAAAGACCGAGCCGCTAGGGGGAGAGCGGGGCGTCATCATCAACACCGCATCCGTCGCCGCCTTCGACGGCCAGATCGGCCAGGCCGCGTACTCGGCCTCCAAGGGCGGCGTCGTGGGCATGACGCTACCGATCGCCCGGGATCTGTCGCGCGAGCTCATTCGCGTGGTGACCATCGCGCCGGGATTGTTCAAGACCCCGCTGCTGGGTTCCCTGCCCGAAGAAGCGCAGAAGTCGCTGGGCAAGCAGGTCCCGCACCCGGCCCGGTTGGGTGACCCGGACGAGTACGGCGCGCTCGCCGTGCACATCATCGAGAACCCGATGCTCAACGGTGAGGTGATCCGACTGGACGGCGCCATCCGGATGGCGCCGCGCTGAAAGCCCCTCGCCGAGCCTGCATTGTGGTCAGAGGCTTACTTCGTCGCACTTTCGCTGCAGATTTTCAGGCTCGGCGACTGCCGAGACTCCCAGTCCCAAAAACCGAAGAAGCCCCCCGCAATCGCGGGGGGCTTACATCGGAACCACTAGGTGGCTATCGACGAAACCATCGGGAGACGGTGGGTTCGGCCATCAGTAGTCGTGCTATTACGCCCATGGTGTTTACCTCAGCTTGCTGTCGGCAGGGGTTGCCAGTCTTCGAACTGCTCCGAGGTCTCACCTTCGACGAGCATGTCGCCGTGGTAGAGAGCTTCGAAGTCAGCCTTGATGACGTCGGCACTCGAGTCGTCGATCCACATGACATTGAGCGTAAGAGCCTGCATTAAGGAATCCGTGAGTCACGGTTCGGAAAATGGTGGCAATTCTTACCGGTGGGTAGGGTGCGCCGCGAAGCGCGGGGATACCCGATTTGCGCCCCGTTGAACCATCTCCCACCTGCACTCGTATCCCTGCTGGGGTCTTGTTTGACACTTGTAAGTTAGCGTTGCTAAGTTAGCGCCGATAGCTGTGCGATAGCCCGGGATGGCGCGCGGCCAGCGGCCGGAGGGGGACACGACATGCTGCAGGGGATCGCACGACTGGCCATCGCGGCCCCACGACGAATCATCGGGATCGCACTGCTGGTGTTTGTCGCTGCCGCAATCTTCGGCATCCCGGTTGCCAACAGCCTCTCCCCGGGTGGTTTTCAGGACCCGAACTCAGAGTCGGCGCGCGCCATCACGCTGCTGACCGACAAGTTCGGGCAGAGCGGTCAGCAGATGCTGATCCTCGTCACCGCGCCCGGGGGAGCCAGTAGCGATCAGGCCCGCAGCGCGGGCACCGACCTCGTCGACCAGCTCAAGAAGTCGCCGCTGGTGTTCAACGTCACCTCGGCCTGGACGGCGCCGCCGGAAGCCGGCGCCGACCTCATAAGTAAGGACGGTAAGTCCGGCCTGATCGTCGTCAACCTCAAGGGCGGCGAAAACGACGCGCAGAAGAATGCCCAGACCCTGGCCGATCAGTTCGTGCACGACCACGACGGTGTCACCGTCCGCGCGGGTGGCTCGGCCATGGAGTACGCGCAGATCAACAAGCAGAACCAGGCCGACCTGCTGGTCATGGAGATGATCGCGATCCCGTTCAGCTTCCTGGTGTTGGTGTGGGTGTTCGGCGGGTTGTTGACAGCAGCGCTACCGATGGCCCTGGGCGCTCTGGCGGTGGTCGGATCGATGTCGGTGCTGCGGTTGGTCACTTTCACCACCGAAGTGTCGATCTTCGCGCTGAACCTGAGCACCGCCCTGGGACTGGCGCTGGCCATCGACTACACCCTGCTGATCATCAGCCGCTACCGCGACGAATTGGCCGAGGGCTGCGACCGCGAACAGGCGCTGATCCGCACGATGGCCACTTCCGGGCGCACCGTGCTGTTCTCAGCTGTCACTGTGGCGTTGTCCATGGCCGCGACGGTGGCCTTCCCGATGTACTTCCTCAAGTCATTCGCCTACGCCGGGGTGGCGACGGTGGCCTTCGTCGCGACGGCCTCGATCGTGGTCACCCCGGCCGCCATCGTGCTGATGGGTTCGCGGATCGACGCGTTCGATGTGCGACGTCTGCTGCGCCGGGTCTTCCGGCGCTCCGAACCGGTGCACAAGCCGGTTGAGCAGTTGTTCTGGTACCGCTCCAGCAAGTTCGTGATGCGCCACTGGCTGCCGATCGGTTCGGCCGTCGTCGCGCTGCTATTCCTGCTCGGGCTGCCGTTCTTCTCGGTGAAGTGGGGATTTCCGGACGACCGGGTGCTGCCCACCTCGGCGTCGGCGCATCAGGTGGGCGACCAACTGCGCGACAACTTCGCGCGCGACTCGGCGACCGCCGTGCCCATCGTCGTCCCCGACGCCCGCGGCCTGACGTCGGATGACCTCAGCCGGTACGCGGCCGGCCTGTCCCTGGTAACCGACGTGTCGGCGGTCTCCGCCCCAACGGGGACGTTCATCGGTGGCCGGCCGTCGGGCCCGCCGGTCGCGGCCACCGGGATCACCGACGGCAGCGCCTTGCTGACCGTGAGCAGCACCGCGCCGCTGTTCTCGCAAGCCTCGGACAACCAGCTCAAACGGCTGCATCAGGTGGCCGGGCCGGGCGGGCGCAGCGTTGAGATGGCCGGCGTCGCGCAGGTCAACCGGGACAGCGTCGACGCGGTGACCGACCGGCTGCCTCTGGTCCTGGGGTTGATGGCCGCGGTGACCTTCATCCTGCTGTTCCTGCTGACCGGCAGCGTGGTGCTGCCGGTGAAGGCGCTGGTGCTGAACATGCTCTCGTTGAGCGCCGCGTTCGGCGCGCTGGTGTGGATCTTCCAGGACGGCCACCTCGGCGCACTGGGCACCACCCCGAGCGGGACGCTGGTGGCCAACATGCCGGTGCTGCTGTTCTGTATCGCTTTCGGGTTGTCGATGGACTATGAGGTGTTCCTGGTCTCCCGTATTCGGGAGTACTGGCTGGCCTCCGGGGCGGCCCGGCCCGCGAAACCCAGTCCAGCGCAGGCGCACGCCGCCAACGACGAAAGCGTGGCGCTGGGGGTGGCTCGTACCGGTCGGGTGATCACCGCGGCAGCGCTGGTCATGTCGATGTCGTTCGCGGCACTGATCGCCGCGCACGTGTCCTTCATGCGCATGTTCGGTCTGGGCCTGACGCTCGCGGTAATCGCCGACGCCACCCTGGTGCGCATGGTCCTGGTCCCGGCGTTCATGCATGTGATGGGCAGGTGGAACTGGTGGGCGCCCAAACCCCTGGTGTGGATACACCAGCGCTTCGGCATCAGTGAGGGCGGCTCCAGCGAAGAGCCTGCCGGGATTGCCGGCCACCGGGTGCCGAGTGAGGCCGACACCGCCATAATGCCGTCGCAGCGCAATGGACACGACGTCCACGCGTCGGTGACGCGCCGTGGTTGACGTCTCGGTGCACGGGCTGCGCCGCCAGCGCGCCCCACGCGGCTCGGGTGACCGGCTGCGTCACGAAATCCTGGATGCAGCAACGGAATTGCTTCTTGAAACCGGGCAGGCCCGGGCCGTCTCGATTCGATCGGTCGCGCAACGCGTCGGCGTCACATCACCGTCGATCTACCTGCATTTCCAGGACAAGAATGCGTTGCTGGATGCGGTGTGCGCGCGGTATTTGGCCCGACTCGACGAGGCGATGGAGCGGGCCGCAGTAGGGCACGCCGGCACCGTTGAGGTCCTCCGTGCCCAAGCGATGGTCTATGTGCGGTTCGCGCTGCAGACTCCGGAACTGTATCGGCTCGCCACCATGAGCGAGTGGCGCTCTGGGAGCAATGTCGATACGGCACTGGACAGTTCGGCGTTCCGGCACATGCGTGCCTCGGTCCAGTCGCTGATGGATGAGGGCGTCTACCTGACTGACGATCCGACCAGGATCGCCTTGGAGTTGTGGACCGCCGCGCACGGCGTGGCAGCCATTTTGATCGCCAAGCCGCACCTGCCGTTCGGCGACGTCGAGACGTTCGCACAGCGGGTTCTGGGCGCGGTACTGTGCGGTCATATGGTGGCAGGGCTCGTCGGCGCCGACGCGACGTCCCAGCGGTTGGTGGATTGGGTGCTCGAACAGCGCCCCGCGCAGGAGGCGTAGTGATGACCCCGAGCGTCGACAACCCCTTCTTTGCCCGGGTCTGGCCCGTTTTCGCCACCCACGAAGCCGAGTCGGTCCGCGCGCTGCGTCGAGAGAACCTGGCCGGCCTGTCGGGCCGGGTCCTCGAAATCGGGGCCGGCAGCGGAACCAACTTCGCCTACTATCCCGACGCCGTCACCCACGTACTCGCCGTCGAACCCGAGCCGCGGTTGGTGGATCTGGCCAGGGCGGCGGCGGCCGTTGCGCCGATTCCGGTAGTGGTGACCCACGAGACCGCTGAAGAGATCGGCGACGTGGAGCCGTTCGACGCCGTGGTCTGTTCGCTGGTGTTGTGCTCGGTGCAAGATCAGGGGGGCGTGCTGCGACGCTTGCATTCACTGCTGCGGCCCGGCGGGGAGTTGCGCTACCTCGAGCATATTGCCAGCGCCGGCGCGCGGGGCCGCCTGCAGCGGATCGCCGATGCGACCATCTGGCCCAAAATGTTCGGCAACTGCCACACCCATCGCGACACCGAGCGTGCGATCGTCTACTCCGGTTTCGAGGTGCGCACCGCGCGGCGGGAGTGGACGTTGCCGGCGTGGGCACCGCTTCCGGTATCCGAATTGGCGCTGGGTCGGGCGCACCGGCCCTAGTTTCGGCACCGAGTCTGCGCTGAGGGCGTCGGGGCTGCGCTGAGGGCGTCGAGTCTGCGCTGAGGGCGTCGGGCCTGCGCTGAGGGCGCCGTTCCGGCGTTTTGCGCGATCCCACAGCAGTCTCGTTGCCGTCAGCGCAGATTCGACTTCCGACATTCCAGTGCGTCGCGCACTCTGCCCATGATGTTGTCGGGACGATCGGTCATGGTCACCCGGACGACGATCCATCCCAGCCGTTCCAGAGTCTCCCGCCGGTGGTTGTCTTTGGTGTACTGCCAACGGTCGGTGCGGTGGTGTTCGCCGTCGTATTCAACCGCGACCATCAAGTCCTCCCAGCCCATATCGAGGTAGTACACCTTGCCCTCCTGCATGGTCACCGGAATCTGGGTGGCTGGGCGTGGTAGCCCTGCGCGTATGAGCAACAGCCGCAACGACGTTTCCTTCGGTGATTGGGAGCCCGTGTCGACGAGCCCCAGCGCCGTTTCCAACTGTCTGAGTCCCCGTGCGCCCGGGTGCTGCTCGGCTACGGTGTGCACCTCATCGGCGGTGATGGTGGTGGCACGCATCAGGGCGTCCAGGTTGGCGACCGCCGAGCCAAGCGGCGTACGACGGCCGATGTCAAAGGCGGTGCGTCGCGGCGTGGTGATCGGTAAGCCCGCCAGAAAGGCCCCCTCGCCGGGCAGCAGCTGCATGTCGTAGGTACGGACTCCGCGAGGTGGCCGCGCATTCCGCCAGATCAACTCAATCGGCAGATGTTCATCCACCCATTTCGATCCATGCCAGGCGGACGCCGAGAGCCCGGCGATCACACCCTCGCGGCGTGACCACAACCAAGCCGCTACGGTGCGCTGTCGCAACGTAAGGACTTCGTCGCGCGGGATGTAGACGTCGGGCAGGACCGCACGGTAGCGAGAACGCAACTGGTGTCGCCGCAGCTTCCCGCTCGTCACTGCCTCGCTGCCGAGGAATGGGAAAGACGGCTCCGCTCGCATCACGAGCCGCAGCATTACCGATGGTCAGGATGCAAGTCGACCGATCCGGCGACAGCGGGGCCCTACTGTGGACGAAATACGATCTGTGCGCAGGCTCGTCCCCGTAGCGCTGTTCGGGCTAGTTGAACAGTGCGGGCAACCGCTCCAGCAGCCCGGGCAACGCCTGGCTGGCCGACTCGCGCACACATAGTGTGGCGTGTGGCGACAACGGCGTGTCCTCGGGATTGACTTCTATCACTGCGGTGCCGCGGGCCAATGCCAGCTCGGGGAGCCCGGCTGCCGGATAGACGACCGACGAAGTTCCGACCACCACCACCACATCCGCGTTTTCGGTCGCATCGAGTGCGCTCTGCCACGGACCCTGCGGCAGCGACTCGCCGAACCAGACGATGTCGGGCCGGATCAGGCCGCCGCAGTGACACACCGGCGGCTCCACCTCGATTGCGGCCTCCGTCATCACCGGCAGCGGGTCGGTATATGGCAAACCACAACGCGCGCAGCGGAATTCAAAAAGGCTGCCGTGCAGGTGGTGTACCGCTGTGCTGCCCGCACGCTCGTGCAGGTCATCGACATTCTGCGTGACGACGGTGACGGCACTGACCTCCGCGTGTTGCTGCCACTGCGCGATCGCGCGGTGGCCCGCATTGGGTTGCACGTCAGCAACCAGGTAATGGCGCCACAGATACCAGCCCCACACCCGCTCGGGATTGCGCTCCCAGCCCTGGACGCTGGACAGCTCGTACGGGTCGAAGCGGGCCCACAATCCGTTCTTGTCGTCACGGAACGTCGGGACGCCGCTCTCCGCCGAGATCCCCGCGCCGCTCAGCACCGTCACTCGCATCCCACAAAGATAGCCGCGTGTGGGCAATACTGGTCATGTGGAGTTGCGCGATTTGTTGAAGGTCGATGTGAAGGCGGGCAAACCGATATTCGACCAGCTCAGAACGGGAGTGATCGACGGGGTCCGAGCCGGTTCGTTGCCGCCGGGCACCCGACTGCCGACGGTGCGCGACCTGGCGGGTCAGTTGGGCGTCGCCGCCAACACAGTTGCGCGGGCCTACCGCGAGCTCGAGTCCGCGGCAATAGTCGAAACGCGGGGACGCTTCGGCACTTTCATCTCACGGTTCGATCCGACCGATGCCGCGATGGCGGCGGCGGCCAAGGAGTATGTTGAGGTTGCCCGGGCGCTGGGGCTGACCAAGTCCGACGCCATGCGCTATCTCACCAATGTGCCGGACGACTAGAACTTCAAGAGCGTCAGATTCGGGCGCAGCGGGTCCAGCAGCGGTACGCGGTATATCGCCGACAGCGCGGTGTTGAAAATCAGCCCCCTGCCCTTCGGTAGCCGCACGTCGTGAACCGCGGTGACGCCCGGCACCGTTCGGGCGAGATCGGCCGCCTCAGCGACCGAAAGACTGAACGGCATGGCCGGCACTTTGTAGCGCAGCGAAGTGCGGATGCCCAGTCTGCTCCACAGGCTGAACCAGCGCGGCGGCAGGTCGAACAGCATCTGGCCGCCCGGAAATCGCTTCGCGCACTGGGCGATTAGCTCTAGCGATTGTTCGGGTTGCAGATACATCAGCAGCCCCTCGGCGGTGATGAACACCCCGTTCGAGGGATCCAAAGAGTCTATCCAGCTGTAGTCCAGCGCCGACTGGGCCAGGACCGAGATCCGCGGTGACGACGGCAGCAGGCGCTTGCGGATGTCGATGATGGGTGCTAAATCCACTGTCAGCCAACGGAATTGACTCTGAGGAAGAGAGGCTTCCAGGCGCCAGAAGCTGGTTTGCAGACCTTCGGCCAACGCCACCACGGTGGCCGCCGGGTGCGTGCTCAGATATGAGCGGGCGGCGGCGTCGAAGGCTTGCGCCCGGATTGCAATGTCTTGGCGGGTGGGGCCGAACTTGGCGAAGTCGAAATCGATGGAGTCGACCAGCGCGACGGCCATCGGGTCGTCAATGAGCCGATCGTCGCCCCGGCGCGCCTCGGTGGCACGGGCGTTGAGCGTCAGTAAAGCGGTCTCCGAGACGCCGGTGAGAGCGACCTTATGTGTTGGGGTCTTGCTCACGAGAGCACCTTCGCCAGGGTGCGCAGATTGCGCGACGTGGTCGAGGACTTGTAGCGCTTCATGCCCATCGTCTTGCCGATAGTGCTGTCCAGGGTGCCGCCCTTGGGCACCTGCCAGTAGATGACGCCCTCGCCGCGCTCAATCTTCTCGTCCGGGCCGGGGCGAAGCTGTGCTAATTCGTCGAGAATGTCGGCGTCGGTCACGAAGGTGACGTAGGACTGCTGGCCGTCGACGTCGCGATCGAAGGGATAGGCCTCGTTGACGGCACGCACCGTGTCCAGGTCGTAAGCCAGCACCCAGGCGTCGTAGCCGAACCGTTCGCGCAACGCGGTCTCGGCCTTCTTGCGCACTGTCGCGACGTTCGCGGACGATTCCAGAAGCACATTGCCGCTGGCCAGGATGGTGCGCACGTTGTTGAATCCGGCGTCGGTCAGGGCGTCGGCCACTTCGGCCATCCTAAGATTGACCCCCCCGACGTTGACGCCGCGCAGGAATGCCGCGTACTTGGTCATGACCTGATTTCATCAGCCCGTCGGAGAAGGCCGCAACGCGACGTAGGCTTTCGGCATGGGACGCCACGTCTTCGACGACAAGCTGTTGGCCGTGATCAGTTGCAACAAGATCGGAGTGTTGGCCACCATCAAACGAGACGGGCGGCCTCAGTTGTCCAACGTGTCGTACTACTTCGATGCGCGGGGTTTGGTGTTGCAGGTGTCGATCACCGAGCCGCGCGCCAAAACCCGTAATCTGCGCCGGGACCCGCGTGCCTCGCTGTTGGTCGATGCCGATGACGGATGGTCCTACGCGGTCGCCGAGGGTGTGGCCGAACTGACTCCGCCCGCGATGGCGCCCGACGACGACACCGTCGAGGCTCTGATTGCTTTGTACCGCAACATCGCTGGTGAGCATCCGGACTGGGACGAATACCGTGAGGCGATGGTCACCGATCGCCGGGTGCTGCTGACGATGCCGATTTCGCATGTGTACGGCATGCCGCCCGGCAGGCGGTAGTAGATCTGTTCCGGCCCGCTGCGTCACCCGATAGGCTGCCGGTATGGCCGACACGAACCCCCCGGAATCGTCCGAAACCCCGGAGGACGACAACAAGCGCAAGTTCCGCGAAGCCCTCGAACGCAAGATGGCCAAGTCCTCGGGCGGCTCCGACCACCGGGAGGGAGGCGGCAAGCAGTCGCGGGCTCACGGTGCCGCCGGCAACCGTCGGGAGTTCCGTCGTAAGAGCGGCTAGCCGTCTAAAAAGATTGTGCACCAATTCTTTTGGGCGCTGAGTCGACGCTGACACGGTGCGGCGACGTGATCATTCTAGACTGACATCGTGCCGAAACTGCAGCTTGTTCAAGATCGCGCCGCCGACGCGTTGCTGGAGTCCAACCCCTTCGCGCTGCTCGTGGGGATGCTGCTTGACCAGCAGATTCCCATGGAGACGGCCTTCGCCGGCCCCAAGAAGATCGCCGATCGGATGGGCGGTCTCGACGCCGCTGAGATCGCCGACCACGACCCCGACAAGTTCGCCGCGCTCTGCTCGGAAAAGCCTGCGATTCACCGGTTTCCGGTATCGATGGCCAAGCGCATCCAAACGCTGGCACAGACCATCGTCGACCGGTACGACGGGGACACCGCGGCGTTGTGGACGGCCGGGGACCCCGACGGCAAGGAATTGCTGAAGCGGCTCAAGGCGCTTCCCGGGTTCGGCGAGCAGAAGGCCAAGATCTTCCTTGCACTGCTCGGCAAGCAGTACGGCGTGACGCCGACGGGCTGGCGGGCGGCCGCGGGAGAGTACGGCAAAGCGGGCACGCACATGTCTATCGCCGATATCGTCGATGCTGAGTCACTGGGACAGGTGCGGTCGTACAAAAAGCAGATGAAAGCGGCATCGAAAGGAAAGGCGGCAACGTGAAGACACACATAACGTGCCCGTGCGGGGAAGCCATCGTCGGTAAGGACGAGGATGAGTTGGTCGAAATGACTCAGGCTCACCTGGCCAGCGTTCACCCCGGTCTGGACTACGACCGGGACGCCATCTTGTTCATGGCCTACTGACGTAGCGCGCGCGAGCACGCGCGTGTGGACAACGCCACGCCGTGGCCGGTGTACACATGCGCGTGCTCGCGGCAACGCTAGGTGATCAGGGCACCACCGTCGAGCCGATGGTGGGCATGAACTGGCACTGACGATCCTTCGTGGTGACCTGCCCGAAGATCGTCGACATGATGCTGCCCGATCCGGTGTCCACAATGGCGGTCAGCGTCGTCGGACCTTCGCCGTTGATGTCGGTGCGCGGCTTGAGGGTGGCACTGCCCGATTTGCCGGTGGTGAGGTTGACCCACGTGACATTCAGGGGCAGCCGCTGCACCTCCGCGGGCCCGGGGGTACCGACGGCGGTGAACACATAGGCGGTCTGGCCCGGTCCGGGACCCGGCGTCGGGATGGGGGCCGGCCCGGCCACCGATAGCGCTGTGGCCAGGGCATTGGTGCCGTCCCCGAGGCAGTTCGTGCCGATCGACGGGTACATGAAGTCCTGGGTGGGCGGGGCGTCAGGGCCGAATACCGGAGCGGCGGCCGCCGGTGCGGCAGCGGGAGCGGGAGCCGGCGCCGGTGCCGGAGCGGGAGCCGGCGCTGGTTGAGCGGCTGGGGCCGGAGCCGGCGCGGGCGCGGCGGCTGGTGCGGGAGCCGGAGCCGGCGCGGGCGCCGCCGCGGGTGCGGGCGCCGCCGCGGGCGCGGCGGCTGGTGCGGGTGCGGGTAGCGCACGGGGGGCGGGTTCCGGTCCGGGCGGGGGCGGAGATACCGGCCGGGGACTGACCACCGAGGGGACCGCGTCCGGTGCCGCGGGACCCGCTGCGTGGCTCGGGTCGACGCCCGTCGGCAGATGCGGGAGCGTGCCGGGTTCGACGCCGGGCGGCGGCACGTGCGGCACCGCCGCCCCTTCGGGCGGGGTGCCACCGGGAGGTACCTGGCTGCTCAGATGCGGTGTGCCAGCGGGGTCGGCCACGAACTGGTTGACCGACGAGGCGACGTTCTTGGCCTCACTGGGTGCTGTCGGATTGTGGGTGAAGGCCTGCGCGGCGGCCATCAGAAGCTGCGTCGCCTGCCCCGGATTTCCGGCTGCCTGCTGGATTATCGGGCTCAACTCGGTCAACGCCGGCAGGCCCGGAAGCTGTTGAGTGGGGTTGGGCGGCGGTGTCGCCGGGTCGGCTGCCGCGCTCGGAACGAGCATGAGCGCGGCAGCCGAAGTGACGACGACTGCGGCCAAACCTTTGGACAGATTCCAAGTGCTTGCCACGGTGTTTTCTCCCGGTTTGTTGGTAGTAGGTCAGCCGTCGGTGGTGACTGAGCTCAGGGCAGCGCGGCGAGCAACGTCTGCGGACCGCTCGCCCCGGGTGCGCCGGCGCCCGAGAGCCCCGGAATCCCCGACGTGATGGCCGGCAGCGCCGCTTGGGCGAGTCCTGGAATCGAGCTCGCCAGACCGGGCAGTGACGCCGCCGGGGAGGCGGGCACGGCCGGCGCCGCGGGAGCGGTGACACCCGGGATCGGTGTGTTGACCCCGGGGATCGGAATCGACGCCGGGGCGGGTGCCGCCGGAGCGGCCGGCGCGGTGAGGCCCGGCAGCGGTGCGTTCACTCCGGGAATCGACGGAACCGATGCCGGCGCCGGTGCGGCCGGGGCAGCCGGGGCCGCCAGGCTCGGGAGTGGTGCGTTCACTCCGGGAATCGACGGAACCGAAGCCGGGGCGGGTGCTGCCGGGGCGGCGGGTGGGGTGAGACCGGGCAGCGGTGCGTTCACTCCGGGGATGGATGGTGTTGCCGCCGGAGCGGTGGCGGCGGGGGCCGGAGCGGTCGCCCCTGGCAGCACCGACGGCAGGTTCAACCCGCCGGGTGCGGCCGGAGCCGGGTCGGGTGCGCGCAGCACACCTTGGGGTGCCGGCGGAGTGGCACCGAGAGCCGTTGCCAGGTTCTGCAGAATCTGCGGCGCGTTGGCTGCCGACGCGATCAGCTGCTGGGGGATGTTGGGCTGCGCCGGAGCGGGCGCGGGGTCGGCGTGGGCAATGCCGCCGGTGAGTAGCGCGGCGGACGAACCGACCAGGACGGCGGCGGCTCGGACGTAAGTCCAGATGGTTGGCATGGCTCTCCCTGATTGCTGATTGTTCGATGACTGGTCCCAGAGCCGAAGCTATCTTGGTACAGAAGTGACTCAAGTGACACGTGTGGCATTTATGGGATCGTTACCGATACGAGCGGAGGCGGTGACCGCCGACCTGGGAATCGTGTTCGCACCGTTATCAAAGGGCCGGACGCGCGCAGCGCCGGCCGAGTTGTCGGCAAGGCCGTCGGTAAAGTCGGTCCGATAGACACCACTTCGGCCGCTGCGGCGGCACGTGCCGCTGGGCGGCGGGGAGCATTGCTGCACAAGCTGGCGCTGCCGCTGTTGATCCTGAGCATCTCGGCGCGCTTCGCCTGGACGTACCTGGCGCCGAACGGCGCAAACTTCGTCGACCTGCATGTCTATGTCGGTGGCGCCGCTGCCCTGGATCATCCCGGCACCCTGTACAGCTATGTCTACGCCGACCAGACGCCGGACTTCCCGCTGCCGTTCACCTACCCGCCGTTTGCTGCAGTGGTCCTCTACCCGATGCACTTGGTGCCGTTCGGGGTGCTGGCTTTCCTGTGGCACGTCGCGATAGTGGCGGCGCTGTACGCCGTGGTGCGCGTCAGTCAACGGTTGATCGGGACCGCCGCGGACCGGCGGGCCGCGATGTTGTGGACCGCGGTGGGCATCTGGATCGAACCGCTGCGCAGCAATTTCGACTACGGCCAGATCAACGTGTTCCTGGTGCTGGCCGTCTTGTATGCGGTGTACACCACCCGGTGGTGGCTGTCCGGGTTGCTGGTGGGGTCGGCGGCGGCCGTCAAGTTGACTCCCGCGGTCGCGGGCATCTACCTGTTGGGTGCGCGCCGCTGGTCTGCGGCATTGTTCTCGCTGGCGACCTTCCTGTGCACGATCGGGGTGTCGCTCTTCGTGGTCGGCGATCAGGCCCGTTACTACTTCACCGATCTGCTCGGCGACGCGCACCGGGTCGGACCCATCGCCACCTCGTTCAACCAGTCCTGGCGCGGCGCGATCTCTCGAATCGTCGGCTACGACGCCGGCTACGGGCCGTTGGTGCTGGCCGCCCTCGTCGTCACCGCCGTCGTCGCCGTGCTGGCCTGGCGGGCGCTGGCGGAGTCCGACGCGCTGGGCAGGCTGCTGGTGGTCGAACTGTTCGGCCTGCTGCTCTCACCCATTTCCTGGACACACCACTGGGTCTGGCTGGTGCCGCTGATGGTCTGGCTGATCCACGGGCCGCTGGGGGAGCGGCTCGGGGCAAAGGTCCTCGGGTGGGGCTGGCTGCTGCTGACCGTGACCGGCGTGCCGTGGTTGCTGAGTTTCGCGCAGCCGACCATCTGGGTGATCAGCCGACCGTGGTATCTGGCCTGGGCGGGATTGGTCTACGTGGTGGCGGCGATGGCGACGCTGGGGTGGATCGCCGCGACGCGGTCGGCGGGTCGCGCCACACAGGCGTGACGCTCGGCATCGACCGCCGCGCGGCGTGCTGCCCGGCGAGGCGAGTCGAGGCCGACCGGCTCGACTACGCGGACGAGGCGTCCCCGACGATGCCGTTGATGTCGCGCGCCATGTCGACGTCTTTCGGTGTGATCCCGCCCTCGGAATGCGTGACCAACGCGAAAGTAACTGTCCGCCAACGGATGTCGATGTCGGGGTGATGGTCTTTGGCTTCCGCTCGCTCACCCACCCGGCGCACGGCGTCGATACCGGCCAAGAATGACGGGAATTTGATGGAGCGGCGTAACGCACCATCGGCGCGTTCCCAGCCGTCCAGTTCGGGCAGTGCGGCGTCTACTTGCTCATCGGTGAGAACAGCCATGACACCGACGGTATACCGTCACTGGCCATGCCGACCCAGATCGTCGTCGCGGGCGCCATCATAAGCCGGTCGTCGGTATTGGTGGCGCAGCGCAGCCGGCCGCCCGACCTTGCCGGCTTGTGGGAGCTGCCCGGCGGCAAGGTCGCCGACGGGGAGACCGAGCCCGAGGCGCTGGCCCGCGAGCTGGCCGAGGAGTTGGGAGTGGAGGTCAGGGTCGGTGAACGCCTAGGTGAGGACATCACGCTGAACGACACGCTGACGCTGCGCGCCTACCGTGTCGAGTTGTCACGCGGAGAACCACACCCACGTGATCACCAGGCGCTGCGCTGGGTCGCCCCGGCAGAACTCACCGACGTGAATTGGGTGCCGGCCGATCGCAAGTGGCTGCCGGACCTGTTGTTGGCGCTGAGCTGACCGGTCAGCGTTTCGGCGCAGCGGTGCCGACCCGCCGGGCGAGCACGTGTGCGAAGGCGCCGGCGAGGAGCAACAGGGCGCCGACACCACTGGCGATCTGGTAGTTCAGCGCATCGAAGTTCGTCCAATGGCCGATGTAACCGGTCCAGCCGATCAGGCTTAAGGCCAAAATAACTGTGGCACAAGACATACAAGTGCGGGCCAGCGCCCGGCCAGGGTAAACATAGGCGGGAATTGCCAACAGCAGCGAGCCGACCAAGGCCAGCAGCAGAGCCACCGTCGGCGGCACCACGACTGTCCAATGAAGCAGGAGCGGAGCGGGTGCCAGCACGAGTAATCCCCAGCCTGCGACGGTCAGGTCGGCGTACCTCCGCCCCCGTCCGGCCAGCAGCAACGCGACTCCCGGGATCACGCCCAGCAGCAGCATCCAGACCAGAATGCTCGAATAGGTGTACCCGTCCCGCAGGTAGTAACTCAGCTTGAAGTGGCCGCGCCACGGCGCAATGAGGGCAGCGACTGCCAAGGCGAGCGCGGAGACACCGATCAGTGCAGCAGCGAGAGCCCCGGTGGCGGGCGCACGCTCGGCAGGCCGTTGCGGTGCCTGTCGCCGAAGCCACTGACTCGCCAGGCCGCCGGCAGTCGTCACGACCAGGCCCATCGCGACACCTGAGAACAGTGCCATCGCATGCAAGTTCACCCCTTTGAGGGGCGCCTCGGCCAAGTCGAAAAAGCCCAGAGCCAAGACAGCGGAACCACACATCACGTAGGCGCGGGCAAGTGAGCGGGTGGGGGCGGGGAACAGGGCGCCGACCAACAGCACTGACCCGATGACGCCCAGTCCAGCGCTCACGGCGACCAGGTCGCCGGGGAAGAGGACGCGGCACAACGCGGTCCCAACACCGGTGGTGACCAGAGCGGTACCCACGATCGTCCGATCGGGAAAGGCGCGACCGCGGCCCTTCGCCAGCAATACAAGGCCTGGGATCAGGCCGAGAAAGCTCAGCCACATCAGCACGCTCGGCACGAGGTAGCGGATCAGTTGCCACGAGCCACTCCGCCATGGAACGAGCAGGTACGTGGCTGCCAGCGACAGCAAGGCGACACCGGCCAGCGCACACCCCAGCCTGCTTGCGCCGATGGTCGGTCGGGACTCGGCAGGCGCAACGAGGGTGACGGCTTGCTGCGTGGGCAGGTTGGCATGCTGTTGGGTGCCGGGCATGGTCGGGGCAACCGGCCTGACGGGCGACGGGGGCGCCGGGGGCGCCGGTGGTCGCGGTGTCGGGGGAGAACCGCTGATCGCGTCGTGAGCGGCGGCGGCGAGCTCCCCGGCGGTCTGATACCGCTCGTTGGGCTGTTTGGCCATCCCGCGGGCGATGACGTGGTCCAACGCGCTGGGAACGGCGGGGTTGAGCTTGCTGGGTTTCGGCGGATCCATGGTCAGGTGTCCGGCGATCTGCTGCTCCATGCTGTCGCCGGGGAAGGGCCTCGCACCGGTGAGGCATTCGTGCAGCACGCAAGCCAGCGCGTAGACGTCGGCGCGGGCATCGACGGATCCGGCCAGAAATCGCTCGGGCGCCATGTAGGCGAAGGTGCCGACCATCATGCCGGTCTGGGTCATCCGGGTGGCCGAGGCGTCGTGCGCGATGCCGAAATCGATCAGGTACACATGCTCGTCAGCGGTCAACAGCGCGTTGGACGGCTTGACGTCGCGGTGCACCAGCCGGTTGCGGTGGGCGACGCTGAGTGCCGCAGCCAACTGCTGGATCACCCGCACCGCCCGCGCCGGGTCCATCGGGCCCTGCCGCGCCAGCAGTGTCTGCACGTCCACGCCCTCGATCACCGGCATCACCAGGTAGAGGCGGCCGTCGATCTCGCCGGTGTCGTGGATCGGGACGATGTGCGGCTCGGTCAGCCGGGCCGCGATCTGCGCCTCGCGGCGGAATCTCTCCCGGTAACCGGGCAAACCGGCCATTTCCGGCGGCAGCACCTTGATCGCCACCTCGCGGCCGATGACGGTGTCATTCGCCCGGAACACCTGGCCCATGCCGCCTTCGCCGATCAACTCGATCAGCCGGTAGCGCCCGAACGCCACCTCGTCCATAGCGGGGATGTTACTCAGGCACAGACGTCGTGAGCTGGCCAATTCGCCGCCAGTTCGCTATCGGGGGTCCCCCGCTGCCACAATCACCGACGTGCCATTCCGCAATGTCGCCATCGTCGCCCACGTCGACCACGGCAAAACAACCCTGGTCGACGCGATGCTGCGACAATCCGGTGCGCTGACCCACCGTGGTGACGACACCCAGGAACGCATCATGGACAGCGGTGACCTGGAGAAGGAAAAAGGCATCACCATCCTGGCCAAGAACACGGCCGTGCACCGTCACAACGCGGACGGAACGCTGACGGTGATCAATGTCATCGACACGCCCGGTCACGCCGACTTCGGTGGCGAGGTGGAACGCGGCCTGTCCATGGTGGACGGGGTGCTTCTGCTGGTCGACGCCTCGGAGGGCCCGCTGCCGCAGACCCGCTTCGTGCTGCGCAAGGCGCTGCAGGCGCATCTGCCGGTGATCCTCGTCGTCAACAAGACCGACCGGCCGGACGCCCGGATCGGCGAGGTGGTCGACGCCAGCCACGATCTGCTGCTCGACGTCGCCTCCGACCTCGACCCGGAAGCGGCCGCCGCGGCCGAGCATGCGTTGGGCCTGCCGACGCTGTATGCCTCCGGGCGGGCGGGCATCGCCAGCACCGAGCAACCCGCCGACGGTGAGGTGCCCGCCGGCGACAACCTCGACCCGCTGTTCGAGGTGCTGATGGAGCACATTCCGGCACCTCTGGGAGACCCGGAGGCGCCGCTGCAGGCGCTGGTCACCAACCTCGACGCATCGGCCTTCCTGGGCCGGCTGGCCCTGATCCGCATCTACAACGGCAAGCTGCGCAAGGGCCAGCAGGTGGCGTGGATGCGTGAGGTGGACGGAGTGCCCGTCATCACCAACGCCAAGATCACCGAATTGCTGGCCACCGAGGGCGTGGAGCGCAGTCCGACGCAGGAGGCGGCGGCGGGGGACATCGTGGCGGTCGCGGGGTTGCCCGAGATCATGATCGGCGACACACTGGCCGATCCCGACCACGCCCATGCGCTGCCGCGTATCCACGTCGACGAGCCGGCCATTTCGGTGACCATCGGCACCAACACCTCGCCGCTGGCCGGCAAGGTGTCCGGCCACAAGCTGACCGCGCGCATGGTCCGCAACCGGCTGGACGCGGAGTTGGTCGGCAACGTCTCGATCCGGGTCGTCGACATCGGCCGGCCCGACGCGTGGGAGGTCCAGGGCCGCGGCGAGCTCGCGCTGGCCGTGTTGGTCGAGACGATGCGACGGGAGGGATTCGAGCTCACGGTCGGCAAGCCGCAGGTGGTCACCAGAACCATCGACGGCAAACTGCATGAGCCGTTCGAGGCGATGACCATCGACTGCCCCGAGGAATTCGTTGGCGCCATCACGCAACTGATGGCCGCCCGCAAGGGTCGCATGGAGGAGATGACCAACCACGCTGCCGGATGGGTCCGGATGGACTTCATCGTCCCCAGCCGCGGCCTGATCGGTTTCCGCACCGACTTCCTCACCCTGACGCGCGGGACCGGCATCGCCAACGCCGTGTTCGACGGCTACCGGCCATGGGCCGGTGAGATCCGCGCCCGGCACACCGGTTCGCTGGTGTCCGACCGCGCCGGCGCCATCACGCCGTTCGCGCTGATCCAACTCGCCGACCGAGGCCAGTTCTTCGTCGAACCCGGCCAGGACACCTACGAGGGCATGGTCGTCGGGATCAATCCGCGGGCCGAGGATCTCGATGTCAACGTCACCCGGGAAAAGAAGCTCACCAACATGCGGTCGTCGACCGCCGACGTCATCGAGACCCTGGCCAAGCCGCTCGAGCTGGACCTGGAACAGGCGATGGAGTTCTGCGCCCAGGACGAATGCGTCGAGGTGACTCCCGAGATCGTGCGGGTCCGCAAGGTCGAGCTGGACGCCACCTCGCGCGCCCGCAGCCGCTCGCGCGCCAAGGCTCGCGGGTAGGCCGCGTGCGCCTCGATACCCTGATTGGCGTGCTGCACCGAGCCCGCCACGTCCTGGTGGCGATCGGCGTGTTGGTGGCGGCTATCGGCCTGGTGTTGTCGGGATGCACGGTGAGTCCGCCGCCGGCGCCACAGAGCACCGACACCCCGCACAACGCGCCGCCACCGCCGCAGCACCCCACCCAGATCATCATGGGTATCGACTCGATCGGTGCGGGGTTCAACCCGCACCTGCTCTCGGACCTGTCCCCGGTGAACGCGGCGATCAGCGCCCTGGTGCTACCCAGTGCTTTCCGTCCGGTGCCCGATCCCAACTCCTCGACGGGTTCGCGGTGGGAGATGGACCCGACACTGCTGGTGGCGGCCGACGTGACGAGCGAGAACCCGTTCACGGTGACCTACAAGATCCGGCCCGAAGCCCAGTGGACGGACAACGCGCCGATCGCCGCGGACGACTTCTGGTATCTGTGGCGGCAGATGGTCAGTCAGCCCGGGGTGGTGGACCCGGCCGGCTATGACCTCATTACTGCTGTGCAGTCGCTCGAAGGCGGCAAACAGGCTGTCGTCACCTTCGCGCAGCCCTACCCGGCGTGGCGGGAGTTGTTCAACAACCTGCTGCCCGCGCACATCGTCAAAGACGTGCCGGGTGGGTTCGCCTCCGGCCTGGCGCGGGCATTGCCGGTCACCGGTGGGCAGTTCCGGGTGGAGAACATCGACCCGCAACGCGACGAGATCCTGATCGCCCGCAACGACCGATACTGGGGACCGCCCGCCAAGCCGGCGTTGATCCAGTTCCGGCGGGCCGGCGCCCCGGCCGCCCTGGCCGATTCGGTGCGCAACGGCGACACCCAGGTGGCCCAGGTGCACGGCGGGTCGGCAGCCTTCGCCCAGCTGTCCGCGATCCCCGATGTCCGGACCGCCCGCATCGTGACCCCCCGGGTCATGCAGTTGACGCTACGGGCGAACGAGCCCAAGCTGGCCGATTCCCAGGTCCGCAAGGCGATCCTGGGGTTGGTCGACGTCGACCTGCTCGCCGCGGTGGGAGCCGGCAGTGACAACACCGTCACCCTGGCCCAGGCGCAGATTCGTTCGCCCAGTGATCCGGGATATGTGCCGACCGCACCGCCGGCCATGAGCACGATGGCGGCGATGGGACTTCTGGAGGCCGCCGGCTTTCAAATCGAAACCAGCACATCGGTTTCGACGGCGCCCACTTCGACGGCGCCGGTGAGCACCGGACCGCCGGAAGTCATCCGCGGCCGAATCAGCAAGGACGGCAAGCAGTTATCGCTGGTGATCGGGGTGGCGGTGAACGACCCGACGTCGGTTGCGGTCGCGAATACCGCCGCTGACCAGCTGCGGAACGTCGGTATCGCCGCCAGCGTGCTGGCGCTGGACCCGGTGACGCTGTACCGCGACGCGCTGAACAACCACCAGGTGGACGCGTTGGTGGGTTGGCATCAGGCGGGCGGAAACCTGGCCACTTCCTTGGCTTCCCGGTTCGGGTGCCCCGCATTGCAGGCGACCGAGGTGCCCGCCCCGAATACTTCCATTACCCGACGACAACCGCGGCGACATCCCCGTCGCCCTCCGGTGCCACGACGCAGGCAGCACCGGACACCACGTCGGCCCCGACGACCCCCAGCCGCCAGCCCGAGCCGGGTGCCCTGGTGAAAGCACCGTCGAACCTGACTGGAATCTGCGACCGCAGTATCGAATCGAACATCGACGCCGCCCTCAACGGATCCAAGAACATCAATGACGTGATCACCGCGGTGGAGCCACGGCTGTGGAACATGGCGACGGTGCTACCGATCCTGCAGGACACCACCATCGTGGGAGCCGGCCCCAGTGTGCAGAACGTCAGCCTGACCGGCGCGGTCCCGGTCGGCATCGTCGGCGACGCCGGGCAGTGGGTCAAAGTCGGGCAATAGCCCGAATTTCATGCGATCCAAATCATTTGGTCATCTTCCCGAAACTGCGAGCATGCCGCGGGGCTTCGTGCGGACCCACCAATTGGGACTGCGACAAATTGTTACAAAAATCCACGTTTAGAAATCGCACGCTCCGGTCAACCCCCGCGATACGCTTCGGTCGGGGGTAGAGGGCACCTGATCGGGCCGGGGTAAGCCAGCAATCACTGCGGTCAGGGGTCGGTCCATGTCATTTGTCTTTGTCGAGCCACAAATAATGTCGGCGTTCGGCGCAGATCTGTCCGGTATCGGGTCGGCGCTGGGCGCCGCCAATGCGGCAGCGGCTGCGTCAACCACGGGCGTGCTAGCCGCGGCCGCCGACGAAGTGTCAGTGCAGATAGCCGCGCTGTTCTCGGAGAATGCCGCGGGGTATCAACAGGTCAGCGCGCAGGTCGCGGCGTCCTACGAACGTTTCGTGCAGGCCGTGACGGCGGGTGCCGGTGCCTACGCGGCGGCTGAAGCAAATACCGTGCAAGCGTTGGTCAATGGGCTGGCGGCGCCGTCGTTGTCGCTCGAAGGGTTTGGCCAGGCGTGGGCGGGCTTCACCGCCAATGTGGTCAATGCCGAGGTGTCGTTCAACCAGTCGCTGGTGGGCGCCGAGGTGGCGCTGCGGCAGGCCTTGTTGGGTGGCGGCAACGCACTGTCCAATGCTGCCGACGTCGGTCTGAACTTCGCCAACTCACTTGTCGGTGGGGGACAGCAGGCCGTCAATCTGCTTCTCGGAGCACAGGTTCCGGCCAACTTCAATACCAGCCTGGTCATCGACAGCGCCCTCGACGCCAACTTCGGGCCCGGCCTGCTCACCGGTGCCTTCAGCGGCGGGCTCTCCGGCCTCGGCGCACAACTGAACGCTGCCCTGTCCGGCAATCTCAGTGGCGGGCTGCCGGACTTCGCCGCTCTGGGTAATGCGTTCGCGGCCAACGTGAATGGCGGCCTTGCGAGTCTGGCTCAGACCGGCGGCATGCTTACGACCAGCCTGAGTTCCAGCCTGGCCGGGTTGGCTCAGACCGGTGGCAGATTCGCGGCCGACATCAGCGCTGCCTTGGCCGGGCTGCCGAGTTTCGAGGTGACCCTGCCGGCGCTGACGGGTGGGTTCGCCGCGAATCTGCCTGGGCTGGTTGCCAATCTGACCGGCGGGTTCTCGGGACTCGGCGCTCAGCTCAGCACCGCACTGAACGGCGCCTTGTCGGGGAACTTCGCGCTGCCGAACTTCAACTTCGCGCTGCCGAACTTCAACTTCGCAGTGCCCAACTTCGCCGCGTTCACCGAGGCCGGCGCCACCCTGGCGAGCAACCTCAGTGCCGGACTGGCCAACCTGAACGTCAGCCTGCCGGCGCTGGGCGGTCAGGTCAGTGCGGCACTGAGCGGCGCAGTCAACGGCGATACGGCGGGCTTGAACGCGTTGGTGAACGCGGTGGCGGCGCTGCCGACGACGGGGTTGGCTGGCTTCGAGGAATTGCAGAGCGGCATCTTGGGCGGTCTGGTCAGCAACGAAATCGCTTTCAACGAGGCACTTGTCGCCAACGAGATCGCGCTGTTCGGCGCACCGGCGCTGGCCGGACCTCTTGGCTACGCCGTCAACGCGGGGAACTTGCTGGTGGGTACCGGTGAGCAATTGGTCAACGCTGTGGTGGGCGCGCCGGCCGCGGGCCTGACGAGTAGCTTGATCGTCAACGGCGCGCTGGAGGCGCCCGGATTCCCGATCGGTGGAGGTCTGACCGGTGTTGCCCACCAACTGCTTTCGCTGAATGCGGCGCTGGGCGGCATACCAGGTCTCGACACGTCGTTGCTGACACAGCTGAACCTCACGCCGGCCAGTTTGCAGGGTTTGGTGGACAGCCAGTTGGCATTCAACGCCAACCTGGTCGCCAACGAGCAGTTGTTCCAGACAATGGTCTTCGGGACGGGCGGCGCTCTCAACGGGGCGGTGAACAACGCCTTCAACGGGCTGAACCTGCTGCTGGTCGGCACACCGCAGGGAGTCGTCAACGCCCTGCTGGGCGCCCCGGCCGTCGACCTGACCGGCAGCTTGCTGGTCAGCGCTCCGGGAGACGTGTTCGGCGGCGTCACCGCCGGTGGCTTACTGGGCGCGTTCGAGCAGAAGTGGCTGTTCGACGCGGCGGTGCTGAGCAGTCTCTTGTCGCCGATCCAGGTGACCCTCACCGGCGGGTTGCCGAGCCTGCTCGCCAACATCAACGCGACGTTGACGGGCGTACTCACCGGCACTGGCACGATCGGAGGCACCGTCGGTGTCGGCGTCGGTGGTGAAATCGGCGGGGACCTCTAGCCGCTGCGCACGGTACATCCCCTGATCGGCCCGTCATCTACCCGGTGGCGGACCGATCGGATTCGCCGCCGAGTTCGCTGGGCGAAGCGATATCCCCGTCGCGAACAGTTGTTTCGGCTAGCTCCCGGGATATCGGCACAGGGGAGTGCTGTTGCCGAGCAGGGAAACGGGCAGACGTGCCCATTTGGGGGTCGTGCCGGACTATCTGGCATCTGCGGCAACTGATCTGGCCAGCATCGGCTCGCTGGCCGGAGCCGCCGGTTCGGCCGCCGCAGCGGCGACGACCTCGGGGTAGCCCGCTGGCGCGGACGAGGTATTCGCCGCTACGTCAGCACTATTCGGGCACGTACGGGCAGACCTTTCAGGCCCTCGACGCACAGGCGCCACAGTTTGACGACCAGTTTGTGCAGGCCATTCGATCGGCGGCGGCAGGCGCAGATCGCCTTCGATTCGAATCTGGTGTTCGACGAGATCGGCTGAGAGCAAGCAATCTTCGGCTCTGGCAAGGCTCTAGACGGGGTGCTCACGTGCAGGTTCGATCTGGGCAGGGCACCGGCGGACTCGGGCGGGTATGCCGTCAATGCGCTTGTGGGTGAGCAAGTTCCAGCGAACCTCACGTAAAGTCGGTCGACGGGCAGCCGTGCACAGGGTCTTCAGCGGCGGCGCCATTGGTGGTTCGCTGCTTTCGACCGGCGCTTGGCGGCCGGGCTGGATCTGGCTGGTCTGATTACCGGCGGCTGAGTGGCGCGACGTTGCAGCGGATGTCAATTAACATGCGCTGCCTTGCTTTTGGGTGGTATGACGGTATCCACGATCAGCGCCAGTTCCCGGCGGGTCGGCGGTGTGCCGGTGAGCATGAAGTGCTGGTTGATCAGAGCCGATCCGATGCGCGCAGTCAACGGGGTGATCGTCGCCGGATCGATATCTCCATCGTGGACCGCGGCTTTCAAGATCGACTCGACGATCTTGACCCGCGGGACCACCACGGCGTCGACGAAGATCGCCCGCAATTCGGGCTCGTGAATCAGCTGGCTGATGATCGCCAGGCCGGGGAAGTCGGTCTTGCCCGCCAGTACGTCACGATGAGCCGTGAACACCGCGAGCAGATTCTCCCGGGCCGAGCGGCCGGCGCGCGGCTCCGGCAGCGGTGGCACGTTGTGGGTCATAGCGGCCTGTACCAGGTCATGCTTGCTTGCCCAGCGCCGGTATAGCGCCGCCTTGCCGGTGTGTGCGCGGGCCGCGATGCCCTCCATGGTCAGACCGCCGTACCCGGCGGAGGCCAGCTCCGCCAAGGTTGCCGAGTAGAGCGCACGTTCGAGCACTTCGCCGCGCCGGCGGCTGCGGCTGGCGCTCGATGTGGTCCTGGTCCCCTGCGACATTGGTCGATAGTAGCCGTTAGCGTTCCTATCGTTCGCTGAAGGCGGATTTTCCGGCCGCTGACCGGTCGGCGGTAGGGTTCGTCCATGCATGAAACGCCGCGGCTGATGTTCGTCCATGCACATCCCGACGACGAGAGTCTGGCCAACGGCGCCACCATCGCGCACTACACCGCACGCGGTGCGCAGGTCCATGTCGTGACCTGCACCCTCGGGGAGGAAGGTGAGGTTGTCGGGGACCGGTGGGCTCAACTCGCCGTCGACCACGCGGATCAGCTCGGCGGTTACCGCATCAGCGAACTCAGCCGGGCCTTGCACGCACTGGGTGTCGACGGTCCGGTTTATCTTGGCGGAGCGGGCCGTTGGCGCGACTCCGGCATGGCCGGGACCGAGCCGCGCAGCCGGCGCCGATTCGTCGATGCCGACGAGCGTGAAGCCGTCGGCGCCCTCGTCGCGCTGATCCGCGAACTGCGCCCGCATGTGGTGGTGACCTACGACCCCAACGGCGGCTACGGCCATCCGGACCACATCCGCACGCACGCCGTCACGACCTCGGCGGTGGCTGCCGCCGGCGACGCGGACGACTTCCCCGGTGACCCGTGGCCGGTGCCGAAGTTCTACTGGACGGTCCTGGGCCGGAACGCCATGGTCGCCGGCCTGCGATCGTTGGTACCTGAAGACCTGCGTCCCGAATGGATCCTGCCGCCCGAGGACATCCCCTTCGCCTTCCTCGACGAGGACATCAACGCCGTCGTGGAGGCCGGTGCGGACGCACACGCAGCAAAGGTCGCCGCGCTCGCCGCGCACGCCACCCAACTCACCGTGGGCGCGACCGGACGGGCCTGTGCCCTGTCCAATAACCTTGCACTGCCCATCGTCTCGCAGGAGCACTACATTCTGGTCGCGGGTTCGGCAGGGGAGCGGGACGAACGCGGCTGGGAAACGGATTTGCTTGCCGGTCTGGGCATCACCGGCCCGGGCAACTAGGCTTTGACACAGGCCGCCTCGAAAGGAAGAGGAAGGAACTCGCATGGACCCCGACCTGGACCCTAATCTGCAGCACTGGCAGGACCGACTCGACAGCCTGCAGTGGGTACTCGGTTCGATCGCCTCGCAGATCGACAGCGTTCCAACCTGACCGACACACAGCCACGCGTCGTCTCGACTGAGGAGACCGGCGCGACGGATCCGGCCATCCGGTTTGTTGTCTTGGCGTTGCTGGCCGTCGACGGGGTGCTTTCCGCGCTGGCCGGGGCGCTACTGTTGCCCTCCTATATCGGATCGATGCCCTTTCCGATCAGCGCGTTGATCAGCGGTCTGGTCAACGCCGCCCTGGTATGGGCAGCGAGCCGCTGGACCACCTCGCCTCGCATGGCCGCACTCCCGTTGTGGACCTGGCTGCTCACCGTGGCGGTGGCCAGTTTGGGTGGTCCCGGTGGCGACATCATCCTCGGCGGTCAAGGGGCGATGGCGTACGCGGCGCTGGTCTTGATCGTGCTCGGCGTCGCGCCACCGGTATGGGTGCTGTGGCGACGGCGAGCCCACGCCTGAGCGTTACAGCGGCGGCCAGGGCGGCAGCGGCGGGAAGAAGCTCCGGATCCAGTACCACTCGGTGTAGAGGAATTGGTTGATCGACGCCGACGTCGCCGACCAGAAATTGGACAGCCCTTGGCTGAAGGTGATGGTTCCGCTCAACCAGTCCAGCGAGTTGAACAGGGCAGCCTGGACCATCGGTTCGAAGAGGTTGTAGAAGAAGTTGATCTGCGGGGCCAGAATCCCCACGTACGGCAACCAGCCCGCGAAGTACGAAGCCAGGTTGAATCCGTAAGCCACATAGGGCTCAACCGCGTTGTAGAAACCCTCGATAGCGGTCGCCCAAGAGACGGGGATCACCGCCGCCGTCGCCGCCTGCGCAGCCAATGGCCCCAGCAGGGCGCCACTGGCGGCCACGCCGCCCGATCCGCCGGTCGGGGCCAGTCGCAGCGCACTCAGCAGGTTGCCGGCGCCGGCACCTTGGAATGCGCTCTGAACCTGCTTCGCGGCGGCGGCGACCAGGTTCGGGGCGCCCGGACCGATCAGCGGGTGGCCCAGCAGTTGCCGCGCCGGCGCGCTGACCGCACTGTCCAGGGTCCGTGCCGCGCTGGTTTCGGTGTTGGCGTAGGACGCGGCGCTTGCGCCGAGGGCCTGCACAAACTTTTCGTGGAACGCCGCAACCTGGGTGCTGAGCTGCTGGTATCCCTGGGCATGAGACGAGAACAGCGCTGCGACCTGGGCGGAAACCTGATCGGCGGCGGCCGCTACCAGGCCGGTGGTGGGCAGCGACGCCGCCGCGTTGGCCGAGCTGATCTCCGAGCCGATGCCGGCGATGCTGGAGGCGGCCGCCTTCAGCGCCTCGGGCGACGCGTGCAGAAAAGCCATCTCGCTCACCCCCTTTAAATATCAGATTCGGCCAGTCGGTTCGAAATCTGCCAAGCCTTGCTCCGGCCGGCGGACAAGCTTCGATTTTATCGTGGTCGCGGCCGGTGGTGGCTGTACTTGGTGAAATGGGTCGTCAGTATGCATGCTGTCAGTCGCGTGCCGGTCGCCGCCTGCCGCTACTGTTGCGGAGGTGGGAGCGGGGTGCCCGCTTCCCGCGGCGCGGATCGTTCCCACCAGGTGGGACGCGCGGATGAAATCGGAGAGTGGGGAAGTTACACCAACGTGCCAGTAACACCGGGGCCACCGGAGCCGACGGTATTGCCCAATCCCGTCGTGCCACCCAGAGTCAGTAGCTCGGCGTTGCGCCGGGTGTTGCGCCGGGCCCGGGACGGGGTCGCCCTGAACCTTGACGAGGCCGCCGTCGCGATGAGCGCACGCGGAAACGATCTTGCCGATCTGTGCGCCAGTGCGGCGCGTGTCCGGGACGCGGGCCTGGAAACGGCCGGGCGTCGCGGTGCCACCGGACAGTTGCCGATCAGCTACTCGCGTAAGGTGTTCCTCCCGGTCACCCACCTTTGCCGGGATAACTGCCACTACTGCACCTTCGTCACCGTTCCCGGCAAGCTGCGTTCCCGGGGCATGGACATGTACATGGAGCCCGACGAGATCCTCGACGTCGCCCGCCGCGGAGCCGAGCTCGGTTGCAAGGAAGCGCTGTTCACTCTCGGTGACCGGCCCGAGGACCGGTGGCCCCAGGCCCGGGAATGGCTCGACGAGCGCGGCTACGACTCGACCCTGGCCTACGTGCGCGCCATGGCGATCCGGGTGCTGGAAGAGACCGGGTTGCTGCCGCATCTGAATCCCGGCGTCATGACCTGGTCGGAGATGTCCCGACTCAAGCCGGTGGCGCCGTCGATGGGCATGATGCTGGAGACCACCTCGCGGCGGCTGTTCGAAACCAAGGGTCTGGCGCACTACGGCAGCCCGGACAAAGACCCGGCCGTGCGGTTGCGTGCGCTGACCGACGCCGGACGGTTGTCCATTCCGTTCACCACCGGCCTGCTGGTGGGTATCGGTGAGACGCTGGCCGAGCGGGCCGACACGTTGCACGCGATTCGCAAGTCGCACAAGGAATTCGGGCACATCCAGGAAGTGATCGTGCAGAACTTCCGGGCCAAGGAGCACACCGCGATGGCCGACGTCCCCGACGCTGGCATCGAGGACTACCTAGCGACGGTCGCGGTGGCCCGACTGGTGCTCGGACCTGGCATGCGCATCCAGGCGCCGCCGAACCTGGTGTCCCGGGACGAATGCCTGGCGTTGGTCGCGGCCGGCGTCGACGACTGGGGTGGTGTCTCGCCGCTGACGCCCGATCACGTCAACCCCGAACGGCCGTGGCCGGCGTTGGATGACCTGGCCGCCGTCACCGCGCAGGCCGGGTACGACTTGGTTCAGCGGCTGACCGCGCAGCCGCGGTACGTGCAGGCCGGCGCGGCATGGATCGATCCCCGGGTGCGCGGACACGTTGTGGCGCTAGCCGATCCGGCTACCGGTTTCGCCCGCGACGTCAATCCGGTGGGCAAGCCGTGGCAGGAACCCGACGAGGTGACGTCCTCAGGTCGGGTGGACCTGGGCGCGGCGATCGACACCGAGGGCCGCAACAGCGAGGCACGAAGCGATCTCGACAGCGCTTTCGGGGACTGGGAATCCATCCGCTCGCGCGTGGACGAACTGGCGTCCCGCGCACCGGAACGGATCGACACCGATGTTCTGGCCGCGCTGCGCTCGGCGGAACGCGACCCGGGCGGCTGCACCGACGACGAATATCTCGCACTGGCTACAGCCGACGGACCGGCGTTGGAAGCCGTTGCCGCACTTGCTGATACGCTTCGCCGCGAGGTAGTCGGCGAGGACGTGACCTATGTGGTGAACCGCAACATCAACTTCACCAACATCTGCTACACCGGCTGCCGGTTCTGTGCGTTCGCGCAGCGCAAAGGGGACGCTGACGCGTACTCGCTGTCGGCGCAGGAGGTTGCCGACCGCGCCTGGGAGGCGCACGCGGCCGGGGCAACCGAGATCTGCATGCAGGGCGGCATCGACCCCGAGTTGCCGGTGACCGGTTACGCCGATCTGGTGCGGGCGGTCAAGTCTCGGGTGCCGTCGATGCACGTGCACGCGTTCTCCCCGATGGAGATCGCCAATGGCGTGACCAAGAGCGGGTTGAGCATTCGCGAGTGGTTGACCGGGCTGCGCGAGGCCGGACTCGACACCATTCCGGGCACCGCCGCCGAGATTCTCGACGACGAGGTGCGGTGGGTGCTTACCAAGGGCAAGTTGCCGACCTCGTTGTGGGTCGAGATCGTGACCACGGCCCACGAGGTTGGCCTGCGGTCGTCGTCGACCATGATGTACGGCCACGTCGACAGCCCGAAGCACTGGGTGGGGCACCTTAATGTGCTGCGCGGCATTCAGGACCGCACCGGCGGGTTCACGGAGTTCGTGCCGTTGCCGTTCGTGCACCAGAACTCGCCGCTGTATCTGGCTGGTGCCGCGCGGCCGGGGCCCACCCACCGCGACAACCGCGCGGTGCACGCACTGGCCAGGATCATGCTCCATGGGCGCATCGCGCACATTCAGACCAGCTGGGTCAAGCTGGGGGTGCAGCGCACCCAGGTGATGCTCACCGGCGGCGCCAACGACCTGGGCGGCACCCTGATGGAGGAAACGATTTCGCGGATGGCCGGCTCCGAACACGGCTCGGCGAAGTCGGCGGCCGAACTGGCCGCCATCGCGGAGGGAATCGGGCGACCCGCGCGCCAACGGACCACGACCTACGCGACGCTGGTCGCCTAGGTTTCTTTTCGATGGGTGCACCCGCCTCATGTGGAAACGGATTCACCGGGAGGCGGGCGCCCCGAGGGACGAGATGGGCGCAAAAAGCCGCAAGCGCAACGCCGGCTTGACCCCGAAGGATCACGCCGCGGCGTTACGCTCGCGGGTCGAACTCAGTAGTTGTTGCAGACGCCGGCGACTTGACTGACAACGCCGATGTACTTGGAAGCCCCTGGCATGGCCTGCAGCTGCGCGGCCATCTGGGCCCGGGCGGGCGGCGGCGACGCCAGGAAGCGCTGCAGGTAGCTCTGCGCGAGCGGCGAGGAGTTGAACTCCGCGGCGGCGCCAGGGTCGGTCGCGTTCAGCGCGGCGATCACCTGCGGGTAACTGCAGGTGGTGTTGACTACTCCGTCGTACGGGTCTGCCGAGGCGACGCCGGCTCCCAAACCCAAAGACATGGCGGCGGCGCCAGCGGCGACACCCATTCCGATAAACGACAACCTCATATTGTGGACACCTTCCCCAACTATTGCACCGCTAGCTTCAACGGCGACGACATCTGCCCAGCGGTTGCCGTCTGCGGTCAAGGCTACCAGGCCCCCTGGACTTGCTACTACGCAAATTGTTATCGCACGGCAGTGTGCGAATGTAACTATGCCCAGGTCAGGAGCTTGTAAACCAGGGTTTCGCGGTGAGCGAAATCCAGCGCCCAGGCTCCGGTCACAGCCGGGCCGCGAGTTCGGTGCCCTGTCGGATGGCGCGCTTGGCGTCGAGTTCGGCAGCCAACGCGGCGCCGCCGATGACGTGTGCGGCCACGCCGAGGCGGCGCAGATCGCTGTCGAGGTCGCGCACCGACTCCTGGCCGGCACACAGCACCACGTTGTCCACCGGTAGCAGCTGGGGCCGATTGTCGCCGACGCGGACGTGCAGGCCATCGTCGCTGATGCGCTCGTAGCTCACTCCGGAGAGCTGGCGGACGCCCTTGGCGCGCAGCGACGCCCGGTGCACCCACCCGCTGGTTTTGCCCAGCCGTGCTCCCTGCGGGCCCTTGGTGCGCTGCAGCAGGTAGACCTCGCGGGCCGGCGGCCGGGGCTGCGGAGTCGTCAGGCTGCCGCGCGCCGGGTGTGCCTGACCGGGATCGAGGTCTGGGGCGAGGACGCCCCACTCGGCTCTCCATTCCTTGATGTCGAGCGTCGGCGACTGATCGGTGACCAGCAGCTCGCTGACGTCGAATCCGATGCCTCCGGCACCGATCACCGCGACGGATCGGCCGACCCTCCTGACCCCGGTGATTGCCTCGGCATAGGTCAGCACCTTGGGGTGGTCGATCCCTGGAATGCGGGGCCGGCGCGGCAGGACGCCGGTGGCCAGCACGACATCGTCGTACCCGGTGAGGTCGGCGGCGGCGGCTCGGGTGCCGAGCCGGACGTCGACGCCGCGTCTGTCGAGCGTCGTCGCGAAGTAGCGCAGGGTCTCGCTGAACTCCTCCTTGCCGGGGATGCGCCGGGCGAGGTCGAACTGGCCGCCAATGAAGTCGTTGGCGTCGAAGAGGGTGACGCGGTGCCCGCGCTGGGCCGCGCCGACCGCGGTGGCCAGTCCGGCCGGTCCGGCTCCGACGACGGCCACCGAACGCGCCCGCCGCGTCGGCGACAACGTCAACACCGTCTCGTGTCCGGCCCGCGGATTGAGCAGGCATGACACCGTTTTCTTGGCAAAGGCGTGGTCCAGGCAAGCCTGGTTGCAGGCTATGCAGGTGTTGATCTCATCCGCGCGCTCAGAGCGCGCCTTGAGCACCCAGTCTGGATCGCTCAACAACGGTCGGGCCATCGAGATCAGTTGCACGTGAGTCTCAGCCAGGATCTTTTCGGCACCCTGCGGCATGTTGATCCGGTTGGACGCCATGACCGGAACGCTGACCCGCTCGGCCAACGCGCTGCTGATGTCGACGAAGCCACTGTTGGGCACCGAGGTGACGATCGTCGGGATCCGCGCTTCATGCCAGCCGAACCCGGAGTTGATGATGGTGGCGCCGGCAGCCTCCACTTCGACTGCCAGTGAGACGATTTCGTCCCAGCTCTGGCCTTGCTCCACATAGTCGGCCATCGACATCCGGTAGCAGATGATGAAGTCGGGTCCGACGGCGGCGCGGGTGCGGCGCACGATTTCCACCGTGAACCTGCGTCGGTTTGCCGGCGTTCCGCCCCACGCATCGGTGCGCCGGTTCGTGCGCGGCGCCAGGAACTGATTGATCAGGTACCCTTCGCTGCCCATGATCTCGACACCGTCATAGCCGGCCTCCCGGGCCAGCCGTGCGCACCGCACGAAATCCGCGATGGTCGATTCAACGCCCCGGCCGCTCAGAGCCCGAGGCCGAAACGGGTTGATAGGCGCCTTGATTGACGACGCGCTGACCGACAGTGGGTGGTAGGCGTAGCGCCCGGCGTGCAAGATCTGTAACAGGATCTTCGCGCCTTCGTCGTGCACCGCCGTGGTGATCCGCCGGTGCCGCCGGGCGTCGGCCGAAGAGAGCAGCTGCGCTGCGAACGGCAGCAGCCATCCGGTGCGGTTGGGTGCGTAGCCGCCGGTGATGATGAGTCCGACGCCGCCACGGGCCCGTTCGGCGAAGTATTCGGCGAGCCGGTCGGTGTGGCCGGCCCGGTCTTCCAGCCCGGTGTGCATCGAACCCATCGTCACCCGGTTTCGCAGGGTGGTGAAGCCAAGGTTTAACGGAGACAACAGGTTCGGGTACGGCGTCACGGTTTCTCCTGCAGTGCCCGGGCCACCTCGTCGAGCCACTCGACGACGCTTTCCTCGGCGCGGACGCCGCCGCGCAATACCAGGTACTGGTGCAACGCGGCATCGCGCAATGCGGCCGGGTCGGGGAAGTAGCGCTGCTGCAGTCCACGGTAGGTGTCCAGGGACTCGGCGCGCTGCGTGCGCAAGGCGGCGACTTGGGCGCGCACGGCGGCGATGTCGCCGTAGACCGCACCGCGCAGCTTGACGGCGATGTCGCGGGTGCCGTTGTCGCTCAACGCACTACCCCGCCCGGGCCGGGTCGGCCGGAGTGGTTCGGCGATCCAGCGGGCCAGTTCCTGACGTCCGCCGGCGGAGACGGTGTAGACGCGCTTGTCGGGCCGGCCGTGCTGGGCCACTGTTTCGGCACCTACCCAGCCCTTGTTCTCCATGTCGCGCAGCGTCCGGTAGATCTGCTGATGCGTGGCGCTCCAGAAATAGCCGATCGAGCGGTCGAAGCGGCGCGCCAATTCATAACCTGAACCGGCTTGTTCGCACAGCGAGACCAAGATGGCGTGAGGCAGTGCCACCTCGGCACCCTAGACAGGGCAGCGGGTCATATGCAACCAAGTTCATAGCCGTTACCTGGCCGACGGGTGTGCCAATTGCCGGAGTTGTATCTGCGACGTTTAGTATCAGTAACCGAACGCTCACCCTCGAAGCCCCTGGGGTGATGCGACCTGCAGCCCGTTCATGGAGGACACGTTGAGGAGACGTCCGTGACGTACGTGATTTCCCAGCCTTGCGTCGATATCAAGGACAAGGCGTGCATCGAAGAGTGCCCGGTCGACTGCATCTACGAGGGCGCCCGGATGCTCTACATCCACCCCGACGAGTGCGTCGACTGTGGAGCCTGTGAACCGGTGTGTCCCGTCGAGGCGATCTACTACGAAGACGATGTGCCTGACCAATGGAGTCAGTACACCCAGATCAATGCCGACTTCTTCGCCGAGTTGGGCTCGCCCGGCGGCGCGGCGAAGGTCGGCATGACCGAGAACGACCCCCAAGTGGTCAAGGACCTGCCGCCGCAGGGCGAGGACGACTGAGCACGCGGCAGCAACGCCGGGTGTCGGCGGCGCTGCCGGAGTTTCCCTGGGACACTCTGGCAGCGGCGAAAGCTGTCGCCGCGACGCATCCGGACGGCATCGTCGACTTGTCGGTCGGCACCCCGGTAGATCCAGTCGCGCCACTGATACGGCAGGCGCTGGCAGGCGCCAGTTCGGCGCCGGGCTACCCGGCCACCGCGGGCACCGCACGCTTGCGGGAGTCGGTAGTGGCCGCACTGGCCCGCCGCTTCGGCGTCATCGGCCTGTCCGAGGCCGCGGTGCTTCCCGTCATCGGCACCAAGGAATTGATCGCGTGGCTCCCGAGTCTGCTGGGGCTGGGGGCCGCCGATGTGGTCGTCGTGCCGGAACTGGCGTACCCCACCTATGACGTGGGTGCGCGGCTGGCCGGGACGCAGATCGTGCGGGCGGATTCGCTGACGCAGCTCGGCCCGCAGTCCCCGGCGTTGATCTATCTCAATTCGCCGAGCAACCCCACTGGCCGGGTGCTGGGTCCTGATCACCTGCGCAAGGTTGTCGGGTGGGCCCGGGAGCGTGGCGTGCTGGTGGCCTCCGACGAGTGTTACCTGGGGCTGGCCTGGGACGCCGAGCCACTCTCGGTGCTGCACCCGTCGGTGTGCGACGGCGACCACACCGGGTTGTTGGCGGTGCACTCGCTGTCGAAGAGCTCGTCGCTGGCCGGGTACCGGGCCGGTTTCGTCGCCGGTGACCCCGATGTGGTCGCCGAACTGCTGGCCGTGCGCAAGCATGCCGGCATGATCGTGCCGACGCCCGTCCAGGCCGCCATGGTGGCCGCGCTGGACGACGACGAGCACGAGAAGCTGCAACGCGAGCGGTATGCGCAGCGTCGGGCTGTGCTGCTGCCGGCACTGCGGGCCGCGGAATTCTCGGTGGACCATTCCGAGGCCGGACTCTATCTGTGGGCCAGCCGCGGACAGGGCTGCCGAGAGACGGTGCAGTGGCTGGCCGAGCGCGGCATCCTGGTAGCCCCCGGTGAGTTCTACGGTCCCACCGGCGCTCGGCACGTCCGTGTCGCGCTTACTGCCACCGACGAACGCATCCACGCCGCCGCCGCCCGAATGCTGAGCTAGCCTTCTTACCGCGAGCAGACGCAAAGGCACCCGAAATCCGCGTGTTCGGGGTGCTTTTGCGTCTGCTCGGCGAGGAACGAGGCAGGGGGTGCGGTCTTGGCAAGTCCGGCGGCCAGGTCGGTGAGCAGGTTGCGGATCCCGCTGACCCTCGGCGACGTCCTTAAGCGGGTGTTTCTGGGCAAGCCGCTGATCACCGAGCAGCTGGCCGGTGAGCGGTTGTCCAACCGGGTGGCGCTGGGCGCGCTGTCGCCGGACGCCATCTCGTCGACCGCCTATGGTCCCGAGCAGATCCTGATCGAACTGCTGCCGAACGCCGGGCTGGCGGCATTCGCGTTGCTGCTGCCCGTCACCGGCGTCATCCTGCTGATTCTGTTGCTGGTGGCGGCGTCCTACCGGCAGGTCGTGATGGCATACACCCGGGCCGGCGGCTCTTACATCGTTGCGCGCGACAATTTCGGGCCCCGGGTCGCGCAGGTCGCCGCCGCCGCGCTTCTCATCGACTATGTGGTGACGGTTGCCGTGCAGTCGGCGGCCGGGACGGTCGCGGTCGTCTCGGCGGTCCCCGTTCTGGGGCCGTTCAGCCTGGAGATCACGGTCGGTGTGGTCATCCTTATCTGCTACCTGAATCTGCGCGGAATGCGGGAGGCGGGAACGCCTTTCGCGGCCGCGACGTATTTCTTCATCGTCATGGTCGCCGGCACCATCGTGGTGGGCGTTGTCCGCCATCTGTTCTGGGGTTTACCGGTCTACGATCCCAGCCACCTGCCCGGGACGGTGCCCGTGCATCAGGGCGACGGTCTGGTGATGGGTGCGACGATCCTGGTGTTGCTGCGGGCCTTTGCCAACGGCGGTTCGTCGCTGACGGGGGTCGAGGCGATCTCCAACACCGTGGATCTGTTCCAGAAACCGCAGGGCCGCAACGCGCGTCGGGTGCTGACCGCCATGGCGTGCATCCTGGGTTTCCTGTTGGCCGGCGTCGCCTATCTCGCCTACGCCACGCACGCCACCCCGTACCTGACCGAATATCCCTCGGTGCTGTCCCAGATAGGTCGGGCGGTGTTCGGCAACGGCGCGATCGGCAACGTCTTCTTCATCCTGGTGCAGGCGTCGACGGCGGCCATTCTGTTCACCGGGGCCAACACCAGCTTCAACGGGTTCCCGGCGCTGGCCAGTTTTGTGGCCGAAGATCGTTTCCTGCCAAGGCAACTGATGAAACGCGGGCACCGTCTGGTGTTCTCCAACGGCATCATCGCACTCACCGCGCTATCTGTGGTGCTGTTGGTGACGACCGGCGGTTCGGTCAACGCACTGGTGCCGTTCTATGCGATCGGTGTGTTCACCGGTTTCTCGATGGCTGGCTACGGGATGACCAAACATCACCTGACGCACCGGGAACCGGGCTGGCGGCACCGGCTGGCGATCAACCTGTCGGCAGGCATCCTGTCGACGATCGTGGTCGGTATCTTCGCGGTGGCCAAGTTCACCGAGGGGGCCTGGCTGGTGGTCGTGGTCTTCCCGCTGCTGGTGTTCATGCTGATCCGGCTGAATCGCGAATACCGGGCCGAGGCAGCCATTCTCGAGATGTTCCGCACTGACCGGCCCGAACTGGTGAAGTACGCGCGGCACCGCGTGTACATCTTCGTGAACTCGGTCGACCTCGCGGTGATGGAGGCGCTGCGGTACGGCAGAGGATTGCGGGCCGACGAACTGATCGCGGTGCATTTCATGGTGGACGCCGCGCACGCCGCGCATCTTCGAAAGCGGTGGGACGATTTCGGTCTCGACACCCGGTTGCGCATCGTGGACTGTCCCGACCGGCGGATCAACCGCGCCGCGCAGATACTGGTCGCCAAGACGAGCAAGGAGCATCCGGACACCAACGTCACCGTGCTGCTGCCGCGCCGCACCTACGCGCCGCTGCTGGGCCGACTGCTGCACGACCGCACCGCGGACAAGATCGCCCGCGCGGTGAGCCTCATCCCCGATGCCGCGGCCACGATCGTGCCCTACGACGTGGAATCGCGGGTCAAGGAGGCATATCCCGACCGGTTCGAGCAGCGGATCGCGCGGAAACTCGACAATCTCGAAGCCTGGGTCTCCCAGGGCGAGGACCGCAACGTCGAGGCTTACGAACACCCTGAGCGACCGGAAGCGGTGATCACGGTGGCCGGACTGATCCCGGGACAACGCACGACGATCGAAGGCCGGGTTCGCGAGGTCGAGGACATCGGCGAACGTCGGCGCACGGCGCGGCGGGTCGTCGTCGGAGACGAGAGCGGCGATCTGACCGTCACCTTTCGTGCCGGACACGGCGGTGCCGACATCCAACCTGGACAAGTTCTGCGGATCACCGGCAAGGCCCGTCAGAACGGAAACCGCCCCATCACGATGGTCGACCCCGTCTATCGGGTGCTGCAGCAGCCGCAGCAGACCGACGAAGCCGGCGGTTCCGGCGAGGCGGGGGAAACTGGTTGAGAGGGGCCCGAGGCGGGCGGTTAGTTTGGTTGAGGACGCAACCGGCCGACGACGGCCGAGGTCGACGGGAGGGGAAGTCGATGAAGCGGGTAGCAGCGATACTCGTGTCTCTAGCTGGGGTGTTGTTCGTCGTCAACGGCTATCGCCCGGTCAGCAAGCGCGGCTACCTGGCAGGGCACGCGTTCGGGTACGGTCTCTTCGCTACCGAGCTTCCGGTGCCGGCGCTCGCCGCGCAGTTTTCCGCGCTCGCCGCGCTGACTCCCCGGGTGCCGCGTCGCACGCGCCTGGTCAGCTGGTTGCTGGCCACGATATCCGGGCTGGGGCTACTCGGGCTGCATCGCACCGGCCGGGCGGCTGACGAGGTGCTGACTGCCGCGTTGGAGGAGGGGCTGGGTCCAAACCGGCGCACCGAGGCCGGGGACCTGTGGAAGCGGCCGGCCGCGAACGGTGCCACCGCCAAGAAGCCCGGTCCGGCGCGCATGTTGCGCATCTGGCGCGATTACGCGCACGACGTCGACATCAGCTACGGAGAGTTCGGCTCGCGCAACCATCTCGACATCTGGCGGCGGCCCGACCTCGACCGCGCCGAACCGGCACCGGTGCTGTTGCAGGTGCACGGCGGCGCCTGGATGGTCGGCAACAAACGGGGGCAGGCGCATCCGTTGATGAGTCACCTGGCCGAACTGGGCTGGATCTGCGTGTCGGTGAATTACCGGCTCAGCCCGCGTTCGACCTGGCCCGACCAGATCGTCGACGTGAAGCGGGCGATCGCCTGGACGAAGGAGAACATCGCGGAGTACGGCGGCGACCCGGATTGGATTGCGATCACCGGTGGCTCGGCCGGGGGACACTTGTCTTCCCTTGCCGCGCTGACCCCTAACGAGCCGCTGTTTCAGAAGGGCTTCGAGGAGGCGGACACCCGGGTACAGGCAGCCATTCCGTTCTACGGGTTCTACGATTTCACCCGGGACGACGCGGTGCATCCGATGATGCCGGCCATGATGGCCAAGCGGGTGTTCAAACTGGGCCGCGACGAGATTGTCGAGCCCTTGCGGCTCGCCTCGCCGATCACCCACATCTCCGAGGACGCGCCGCCGTTCTTCGTCCTGCACGGCACCAACGACTCGCTGATTCCGGTCGAGCAGGCGCGCAGCTTCACCGCGCGGCTGCGGGAGGTCAGCCGCAACCCCGTGGTCTATGCCGAGTTACCCAGGGCCCAGCACGCTTTCGACATCTTCGGCTCGGTCCGCGCGGCGCACACCGCGGTGGCCGTCGAGCAGTTCCTGGCCGACGTCTACGTCCGCGCCCGGGCAGGAGCGTCGCGGGATGGCCGACGCGTGGGATAGCCGACGCGTCGGGCCGGGGTCGGTTCAGTCGTCGATGTGAATCGGGGGATCGGTGAAGGCGAAGTCCCCCGGGTTCTGACCGGGACCCATCAGGTCGCAGCGCTTGTCCGGCACCAGATACGAACTGGCTCCGTTCGGAACGAGGCGGGCGACCGCCACGCAGCGTTGCCAGGTGCCGTCGGGCGAAACGGGCCCGTCGCACTTGCTGATGAAGGGACCTCCGTACAGGCAGCCGGCGTTGGCCGGCGGCGCCGACCCGATCAGCCCCCCAGCCATCAGCAGGACAGCCATTGCTCCGACGATGCCGTACCTCATCATGGTTTCTCCCGTCGACGGCCGCGGTTCGCTGCCACCGACGTTACCGCTCAACCAGCGGTTCTCGCGGAATTGCTAGCGCGGCGGGCGAGGACTGACGTCGTTGAGCAGGCTGATGACCTGAGCGGCGAGTTCGTCGATGTCGGCGTTGGTGGTGTCCAGCACGAGGTCGGGGTTCTCCGGTGGCTCGTAGGGCGCGTCAATTCCGGTCAGGCCCTTGAGTTCGCCGCTGCGGGCTCGCGCGTAAAGCCCTTTGGGGTCGCGCTTTTCGCATTCGGACAGTGAGGTGGCGACGTGTATTTCCAGGAACGGCAGTTTGGCGGCCTCGCTGAGCGCCCGGGCGGTTTCGCGGTCCGACTTCAGCGGCGATACCAGCGATGCCAGCGCCACCACCCCCGCGTCGGCCAGTAGTCGCGTCAAATGTCCTACCCGCCTGATGTTTTCGGTGCGGTCACCGGGTGAGAAGCCGAGGTCGTCGGAGAGACCGTGGCGCAGGTTGTCGCCGTCCAGCAGGTACGCGACCCGGCCCGATTCGACGAGAGCACGTTCCACGGCCACCGCGACCGTGGACTTGCCGGACGCCGGCAGCCCGGTGAACCACAGGGTGGCGCCCGGTTGGCCAGTAGCGGTCCAGCGGTGCTTGCGATCCAACGCCGACGGGTGCCAGCGGATGTCGGTGCGCTGGTGGCTGCCCGGCTTCACTTCCCGTGCCTCGACGATGGTGCCGGCGCCGACGGTGTCGTTGCTCGCCTCGTCGATCAGGATGAAGGCTCCGCTGTCGCGGTTCTCGTCGTAGGGGTCGGCGATGACGACCGAGCTGGTTCGCAGCGTCACGGTGCCGATGTCGTTGAGCACCAGTTCGACTGGTCCGTCGAGCTCGTCGAGGGTCTCAGGGTCCAGCCGTGAGTGCAACTCCTGCACGGTCGCCCGCACGCTCTTGGTGGTCTGCTTGAGGGCGAGCCGGTCACCGGCACGCAGCGGGGAGTCGACGAACCAGCACACAATCGCGTCAAGCTCGCGGGCCAGCACCGGCGGTACCGCATCGTCGGCGCCGCTGATGAAGACGTCGCCGCGCCCGACGTCGATGTCGTCGGCGAGTTCGATCGAAACAGAAAGCGGCGCAACGCCTGTCGTTCGCGCCTCGTCAAGGGTGTCCAGCGCGGTCACCGTGGAGCGGGTGCCGGCCGGCAGCGAGATCACCGGATCGCCGACACTCAGTGTGCCGGCCGCGAGCCGCCCCGTGTAACGGCGACGCACCTCGGCGGTGGGGCGCGACACCCACTGCACGGGCAGCCGCAACCAGGATGCCTGTGCCTGCGGGGCGACCAGTTCCACCTTCTCCAGATACTCCAGCAGGGTGGGTCCGCTATACCACGGCGTGTGGTCGGAACGATGCACGACGTTGTCTCCGAGCTTGGCGGCCAACGGGATCACCGTCAGGTCGACCTCGCCGAGGCGCGCCGCGACATGACCCAGCTCCTCCTCGACCTTGGCGAAGCCGGCCTGGTCGAAGTCGATCAGGTCGATCTTGTTGACCGCGGCGACGAAGTGCTTGATGCCCAGGAGTTTTGCGATCCGTGCATGCCTGCGGGTCTGGCGCAATACGCCGGCACGCGCGTCGACCAGCAGGATTGCCACGTGCGCATTGGAGGCGCCGGTGAACATGTTGCGGGTGTAGCGCTCATGCCCGGGAGTGTCGGCCAGGATGTAGCTGCGGTTCTGGGTGGAGAAGAAGCGATAGGCGACGTCGATGGTGATGCCTTGCTCGCGCTCGGCGCGCAGCCCATCGGACAGCGCCGCCAGGTCGGCGATGCCCTCCTCGTCGGTGACCGCTTCCAAGTGGTCCAGCGGCAGGCTGTCGGTGTCGTGCAACAACCGACCGATCAGGGTGCTCTTGCCGTCGTCCACCGACCCCGCCGTGGCGATGCGCAGCAACTGGCGCGTCACGCCCTTGCCAGACGCCACTGCTGCGGCCTCGTCGGTCGTCGTCATCAGAAGTACCCCTCTCGCTTGCGGTCTTCCATCGCAGCCGCCGACGTGCGGTCGTCGGCGCGGGTCTCGCCGCGCTCGGACACCGTCGCCGCCGAGATTTCGCTGATGACCCGGGTGATGTCGGTGGCCTCCGACCGCACCGCCCCGGTGATGGTGAGGTCGCCGACGGTCCGGTAGCGCACCCACTCCACCGCGGCGGTTTCGCCGTCCTGCGGGCCGGCATATGCCGAGACTGCCAGCAAAATGCCGTCCCGCTCGAACACCTCGCGTTCGTGGGCGAAGTAGATCGAGGGAATCTCCAGGTCTTCCAGTTCGATGTAGCGCCAGACGTCGATCTCGGTCCAGTTGCTCAGCGGGAATACCCGGACTTGTTCACCCTTCTTGATCCGGCCGTTGTACAGGCTCCACGGTTCCGGACGCTGCGCCCGGGGATCCCACTGGCCGAACTCGTCGCGGAAACTCAGAATCCGTTCCTTGGCGCGGGCGCGTTCCTCGTCGCGCCGGGCGCCGCCGAAAGCCGCGTCGAAGCCGCCCTCTTCGAGTGCGTCGAGCAATGTGCGCGTCTGGGCGCGGTTGCGCGACGCGCTGGGACCCGGATCCGGCACCCGTCCCTTGTCGATCGACTCCTGTACCGAAGCGACGATCAGCCTATGCCCCTGGCCGGTCACCCGGCGGTCGCGGAACTCGATCACCTCGGGGAAATTGTGTCCGGTGTCGACGTGCATCACCGGGAACGGCAGTGCCAGCGGTCGAAAAGCCTTCTCCGCCAAGCGAAGGAGAACGATCGAGTCCTTGCCGGCGGAGAACAGCAGCACCGGCCGCTCCAGTTCCGCGACCACCTCTCGGATGATGTGCACCGCCTCGGCTTCGAGCAGACGCAACTCGTCGACGTGCGTGGTGTCGGGCACTGCACTCATTGGAGCCGCTCCTCCTCATCTCTTCGTTCTGCATCGTCGCCGGCTCGGTTCATGGGAGCCGCTCCTCCTCATCACTTCGTTCTGCATCGTCGCCGGCTCGGTTCATGGGAGCCGCTCCTCCTCATCACTTCGTTCTGCATCGTCGCCGGCTCGGTTCATGGGAGCCGCTCCTCCTCATCACTTCGTTCTGCATCGTCGCCGGCTCGGTTCATGGGAGCCGCTCCTCCTCATCACTTCGTTCTGCATCGTCGCCGGCTCGGTTCATGTTGGCAGCCCCTCTCTTTCGGCATCCTCCCGGTAGCGGTCCACCCACTCGTCGGAGCGCTGGTCGGCCTGACGTTGCAGCACCGGCTCAGGGGCCAGGCGCCGGTCCAGGCCGAGCCGCTCGAGGATGTCACCGACCACTTCGGTCAGATTGCGCCACAACACGGGATAGGAGATCTCGATGGGCTTCACGTTCTCTTCGGCGAACCAGGCCTGCCAGCCAGCCTCCTGCTCCTGCAGCATCCTGACCACGTACGCGATCGCGCCGGCGTGATAGGTGGCCCTGGCGTCGCGCACCGGGTCCGGCCTGCCCCGCCATACCCGGGTCTGCACCGCTCGCCAGAACGACACGGCCTGCGAGATGACATCGGGCCGGTGGATGTGAATGAGTAACGGATCTTCGCCGACCACGTCTCGGATCGCGGCCGACAGTCCCTCGCCGGATCGCTCCTGCAGGCCCGCCACCCGGTCCAACAGCAGCGGCGTTTGATTCCACATCAGCTTTCCGCCCCACACGCCGTTGGGGGTGCGACCGACGGTACGGATGTAGTCACGCCAGATCTCGGCCGGTGCCAGGTCGGGCTTGCCTTCGTCCAACGGGTCCAGCAGATTCAGGATCGATTCATCCTCGACCCCGGCGAACCACTCGCGGGGCTGCGGGGACTGACTGGTGGTAGGCAGGTACTGAAAGAACTCCTGAGGCTCGCCGGCCACACCGGTCGCGCGCAGCGATTCCACCAGGAGCGTGCTGCCGCTGCGCTGGGATGCCAGCACCAGATACGACGACGGATGATCGGCCACCAACGAAGCCTAACCGCACGCACGCAAATGCGGTGCAACACTTGCGGTTACCTTCACGGTGAGGGTAACCATTGCGGCGCAACGAATACCGCCCCATGAGGAGGCTGCTGGTTCCGCGCCGGTGGCGCTTGGGCGACTGGCCAGACCGTCAACGGGGTGTTCAGGTGGGCGAAAGGTCATACGCCGGGAGCGGCGAGGCAGTTGCGCGCTATCCCCTAGCGGCTGCGTTTGCCCTCGGCGCCACCGGCCAGTAGGGCGAACCCGCGCACATCCAGAAGGCGCCGGAGATGGTGAAAGCGCGCAACCCTGCACGGCCCAGCCGCAGGCCAGCGGTCCATTCGCGCTCCGGACGAAGGCCGATCTGCGCCTGACGCGAGGTGGACGCGAACGCTCGTCACACTGCTGAGAAAAGGAGCCCGGAACTTTTTGAAGAAAACCTCACCAACATCCTGGATCCGAGATACAGTCTTGACGAAAAATTCAGTTGGTTCGGCCGGGTGCTCACCGAGCCGACGGATCAGACAGGAAGAGGCTATGGCGAACTTTGCGGTGTTGCCGCCGGAAATCAACTCGTTACTGATGTTCAGTGGTGCCGGTCCGGCCCCCATGCTCGAGGCGGCGGCGGCATGGGACGGTCTGTCTCGCGAGCTGTCGGCGGCCGGATCGTCTTTTATGTCTACTACTTCAGCCCTGACCAGCCAGGCCTGGCAGGGCTCGGCATCGGCGGCGATGGCAGCGGCGGCGGCCCCCTACGCGGGATTCCTGGACGCCGCCGCCACGGAGGCCGCGACTGCGGCTGCTAACGCCGGGACAGTGGCAAGTGTGTTCGAGGCTGCAAAGGCGTCCATGGTGGATCCATTGGCTGTCGAAGCCAACCGCCAGGCGTTCGTGCAGCTGGTGCGAACCAACTGGTTGGGGCTCAACGCGCCGGCGATCATGGCCGCCGAGAGTGGATATGAGCAGATGTGGGCCGTCGACGTGGCGGCCATGAGTGGCTATCACGCCGGAGTCTCGGCGGCTGCTGCAGAACTGGGTTCCCTGCCGGAAAATCTGCGGCAGTTCTTGCAAGCCTTGCCCGACTTGGGTATTGGCAATAAAGGCAACGGCAACCTGGGCAACGGCAACACCGGCAACGACAACTTCGGCAGCGGGAATCGCGGCAGCTCCAACATCGGTCTTGGGAACGACGGCGACAGCAACGTCGGCAGCGGAAACTTCGGCTCCAACAATATCGGCAGCGGAAACCGGGAGAGCGGGAATATTGGCTGGGGAAATAGGGGGAGTACGTTTGGTGGCCCTAACTCAGGCTACAACGTTGGTATGGGGAACTTCGGCGATCGCAACTTCGGCTTCGGAAATCGCGGTAACGCAAATACGGGCGGCGGTAATTTCGGCAACTCCAACATCGGTGCGGGCAACACGGGCAGCAACAACTTTGGCTTCGGAAACACCGGGAACAACAATATCGGGATTGGCCTTACCGGAGACAATCAGATGGGTATCAACCTCGCCGGATTGTTGAACTCCGGTACTGGCAACATTGGCATAGGAAATTCCGGTGCCAACAACATTGGATTTTTCAACTCCGGCGACGGCAATGTGGGCGTCTTCAACACCGGCAGCAACGCGTTGCAGCCGGGCCACCTTAACAGCATTGGCATCGGTAACGCGGGCACTCGAAGCTTTGGCGTTGGCAATGCAGGCGGCAGTACGGGCTTCGGTAACGGCGGTTCGGGCAACACCGGTTTCGGCAATGGTGGTCTCTACAACACCGGCTTTGGGAACGCGGGCTCGGTGAACACTGGTCTGTGGAATGCGGGTGGCTACAACACTGGCAACGCGAATTCGGGCGACGCGAACACTGGGTTTTGGAATTCGGGAAATGTGAACACAGGGTTCGGTGAAACGACGGATACCGGCTTGTTGATTTCCGGTTTCAACAATTCCGCTTCAGGCGGCACGAGCAGCACTAGCAACGGGTACATCTCTGGCTTCAATAATACGGCGTCGGGAAGTTATTACAACAACGGGCGGATGTCGGGCTTCAACAATTCGGCGACCGGCGGCTTGAATAGTTCCGGCTTGATCTCCGGATTCGGTAATACGGGAGTCCCGAGCTCCATTCGACCCCTCTTCAGCGGGGTGACTTCGGGCTTCTTCAATACCGGCTCCGATCTGACGGGGTTCTTCAATCTTAGGGCGCTGTTGTCATAGGGAAAAATGAGGCTGTCGCTCGACTTTCCGAGTGTCGAGGTGCGCGCGATCGTCCGGGTGCCTTCCGGCGCCGCGGTGCCCAGTGCCTGAATTGCAAGGACGCTGTTGGAAAGTGCAAGTAGTGACCTGTCCGATGCCTCAGCACGGGGTGTGCGCTGGTCGTCAAGTCAGTTCCGGGTGTCCGCCGGGGGCCTGTCAGGCATCTCGCCCGAGAATCTCAGGGCCGATGGGGAGGTGGTCACAGGTGTAGGGCCGGAGTGATCGACGCTCACTGGCGAGGAAGGGTTGCAACCGGGTGTCGTCGTCGGAGGATGGTTGCGGTCAAGCCTGCGCGCTGATCGAGGTGCCCTGAGAACTGTAGTTGTCTTCTTCGTGGTCGTGCCGGTGGATCGACCCAAAGATGATGGCGGCCAACAGGAATGCGAATGTGAGGCCACTGATCACGATTCCCGCTATCGCCAGACCGCGGCCGCCTTCGCCGGTGCGTTTGATCTGACCCAGCCCGACCACACCGAAGATCAGCCCGAGAATGTTCCCGATTCCGCACGTGAAGATCCCTGCTATCGCGGCGACGAGCGATGCGATGGCCAGTGCATTCGTCCTGGGTGTCGAATACATCGGCGGATAGCCGTACCCGCCGGGGGACGCCGGGTGGTTCGGGGGCGGATAGCCGTACCCGCCGGGGGACGGTGGTGGATAGTTCGGTGGCGGAAAATTGGGCGGTTGTTCCGTCACGGCTACCTCCACGGCTCGCAACCAGTGCTCGCGTTGAGCGCCACAAACTCTACTCTGCGCAATCCCGGTTGTGGCCAAACCTCCGGCGCCCGGCGCTAAGCCGGCCGCTCGGTGGCTCGCAGCCCAAGCGAAAAGAGAAGTCGCACATCGGGATCCGTCAACGAAGTGGTCAACAGCTTCTCGATGCGGCGCACCCGGTAGCGGATGGTGTTGGGGTGCACCTGCAGCCAGCCCGCTGCGGCGGCCACGTCGCCGAAGCAGTCCAGATAGGCCCGGAGCGTCTCGGTCAACAGCGGATCCCGTGCGTGCAGCTCGCGTAACCGTGGATCGATCAACCGCTCGTCGGCCCCGACGAGGGTGACGATCTCGTCGAGCAGCACCGCGGTGCGCGCTTCGGCGAGTGACGTCACCCGGCCGAACGAGACCGGATGGCGTTCGGCGCTGTCCAGCACCCGGTCCACCTCGATGCGAGCCGCCGCCACGGCGGCCAGACCGTTGACCGGCGCGGCGATGGCAGCCCGCAACTCGACGTTCAACTCCGTCCGTAGCGCGCCGATCGTGCCGCGCACCCAGGAGGCGACCGACCGGGTCTTCGAGATCCGCGGAAACAACGCGTAGATACGTGAACCGTTCGACGCCACCTGCGCGTCATATCGAAAAGCGCTGGCGCTCAATGCCACAACATCGGCAAGACGGCTCGGGCGTGTTGTTCCGGCGATGGTGTCCCAACCGATCACCGCGCCGGTCCCGTCGACCGGCAGCCCGAGCTCACCCGCGATGGCTGCGACGTCGCCAGGCTCGCCCTGGTCCAGTCCGAGAAGGTGCTGGACCTGTCGGACATGCGGCGATGGCCGCGCCGCCAGCCGGGCCATGATCCTGGCGGCCAATATCGCGGCTCCCCGCAGCATCTCCTCGGCGTCGTCGGCCAGGGGTTGCGAACCCTGTTGCACCCAGATGGTGCCGGCGAACGTCGGCGGCCGAGTGTGATGGATGCCGACCGCCAGCCGCGGGCGAAGCCCCAACTCGGGTCGCTCGTCGACCCGCACCACGTCACCGCCCGCCCGGAGCGCGTCGAAGATGCCCCACTGGCCGATCCACTGCAGGTGCTCGGGCGGACCGGCACGACCCAGGATGGACAGGCGCCGCAACTCGTCGGCGTCGTCGCTGGAGGCCGAGTAGGCCAGCACGTGTGACTGGGCGTCTTCGATGCTGACCATGCCGTGGATGCGGTCGGCCAGGGACTGGGCCAGGCCGAACAGGTCGGTGCCCGAGTCTTCCAGTGGATCGGCGCGGTCCCCGTGGTGCTCCAGGACGTGGTTGACCAGTTGATAGACCCGTTCCCAGCGTGCCTGTGGCTCGACGGCAACCACCGCGGCACCGGCTCGCACCGCCTTGCTGACGAGCGCATCCGACGGCTCCTTGACGAACACCGCCACCGGGTGGTTGACCTGCTTACCGATCCAGCGCGCCGCGTCGTCGTCGCCGACCCCGACGAAGAAGAACACGTCGGCCGAGCCGGCAGCACGTGCCAGACCCAGGCGCACATCGTCGGGGTCGATCAAGGCTGCCGAGCCCACGGGCAGATCCAGACCGCGGGGAGCCTGAACCAGGGCGACCATGGTCGCGTCCAGTGCGAGCAGCAACTGCCCCAGACCGACGCCCGCCATGTTGTCGGATTCTACTAGTCAAAAGCTGCGATCTTGTCTGATCGGCCAACCGATGGGCCTGTCTCGGCGGGCATCCTGACGAAATGGACGCGATCACCCAGGTGCCGATGCCGGCAAATGAGCCGGTGCACGACTACGCTCCGCAGTCACCCGAACGCACGCGGCTGCGTGCGGCACTGACAGCCCTGGCCGACCGCCCGGTCGACCTACCGCACGTGATCGCCGGCAAACACCGCATGGGCGATGGTGAGCACATCGACGTGGTTGCGCCGCATCGGCATGCCGCGAGGTTGGGCACGCTGACCAACGCCACGCATCGGGACGCATCAGCCGCGGTCGAGGCGGCCACTGCCGCCAAGGCTTCGTGGGCCACCACACCGTTCGACGAGCGCGCCGCGGTCTTCCTGCGGGCGGCCGACCTGCTGGCCGGGCCCTGGCGGGAAAAGATTGCGGCCGCCACCATGTTGGGCCAGTCCAAGTCGGCGTATCAAGCAGAAATCGACGCGCCGTGCGAGCAGATCGACTTCTGGCGGTTCAATGTCGCGTTTGCCCGCCAGATCCTGGCGCAGCAGCCGATCAGCGGTCCGGGGGAGTGGAACCGCAGTGACTACCGCCCGTTGGACGGCTTCGTCTACGCGATCACCCCGTTCAACTTCACGTCCATCGCGGCCAATCTGCCGACGGCGCCGGCCCTGATGGGCAACACCGTGGTGTGGAAGCCGTCGATCACGCAGACGCTGTCGGCCTACCTCACCATGCAGCTGCTCGAGGCGGCCGGCCTGCCGCCCGGTGTGGTCAACCTGGTGACCGGGGACGGTCTGGCGGTATCGGATGTGGCGCTGCGTGATCCGCGGTTGGCCGGCATTCACTTCACCGGATCGACGGCGACATTCCAGCACTTGTGGCAGCAAGTGGGCGCCAATATCGCCGGCTATCAGAGTTATCCGCGGCTGGTGGGGGAGACGGGCGGCAAGGACTTTGTGCTCGCGCACGCGTCGGCGCGCCCGGATGTGTTGAGCACCGCGCTGATTCGGGGTGCCTTCGATTACCAGGGCCAGAAGTGTTCTGCGGCGTCGCGGGCGTTCATCGCCCATTCGGTGTGGCAGCGGATGGGCGACGACTTTCTGGACACCGTAGGCACGTTGCGCTACGGAGACATCACCGATCTTTCCAACTTCGGTGGCGCCGTGATCGACCGGCGCGCCTTCACCAAGAACGTCGACGCCATCGAGAGGGCCAAGGGCGCGGACGGCGTCACCATCGCCGTCGGCGGCGAATACGACGACAGCGAAGGCTATTTCGTGCGCCCCACCGTGCTGCTGTCCGACGACCCGACCGACGAGGCGTTTGCCACCGAATACTTCGGGCCGCTGCTGTCGGTGCACGTCTATCCCGATGACCAGTACGACCGGATCCTCGACGTGATCGACACGGGCTCGCGATATGCGTTGACCGGAGCGGTGATAGCCGACGAACGCCAGGCCGTGCTGACCGCACAGGAACGGTTACGCTTCGCCGCCGGCAACTTCTACGTCAACGACAAGCCGACCGGAGCCGTCGTGGGACGCCAGCCGTTCGGCGGATCGCGCGGATCCGGCACCAATGACAAGGCCGGCTCACCGCTGAACCTGCTGCGCTGGACGTCGGCGCGAACCCTCAAGGAGACGTTCGTCCCGGCCACCGACCACACCTACCCGCACATGGCGGTGCACTGATGGCCGGGTTGTTCGCGCACACCCTGCGTCCGGCACTGCTGGCGGCCAGTCGGGTCGAGCGATTGCGCCGCGCCGCGGATCGCTCGGCGCTGACCCGCCGGGTGGTGCGCAGGTTCGTACCAGGGGACAGCCTCGATGAAGTTGTGGAAGTCGTTGTGGCGCTGCGTGATTCCGGGCGCTATATTAGCAGCGACTACCTGGGCGAGAATGTCACCGACGCAGACGACGCGGCGGATACGGTGCGGGCCTACCTCGGTCTGCTCGATGCGCTGGGACGCCGCGACGACTGCGCCTTCGACGGGGTTCGGCCGCTGGAGGTGTCGGTCAAACTGTCGGCGCTGGGTCAGGCGCTGGATCGCGACGGTCAGAAGGTCGCGCTGGAGAACGCCCGCACCATCTGCGAGCGGGCGCAGGCGATCGGCGCCTGGGTGACGGTGGACGCCGAGGACCACACCACCACCGATTCGACGTTGTCGATATCCGGGGACCTGCGGGTCGATTTCCCCTGGCTCGGAACGGTTCTGCAGGCCTACCTACGCCGTACGCACGGTGACTGCGCCGAGCTGGCGTCTCAGGGAGCACGGGTCCGACTGTGCAAGGGCGCCTACGACGAGCCCGCTTCCGTGGCTTACCGGGACACCGCCGACGTTACCGACTCGTATCTGCGCTGCCTGCGGGTGCTCTTCGCCGGCGGTGGATACCCGATGGTGGCCTCACACGACCCGGCGATCATCGCAGCGGTACCTGCCCTGGCGAGCGAATTCGGCTGCGATGCTTACGAATACCAGATGCTCTACGGGATCCGCGACGCCGAACAGCGGCGGCTGGCGGCGACGGGCAACGCGGTTCGGGTCTACGTGCCGTTCGGCACCCAGTGGTACGGCTATTTCATGCGCCGACTGGCCGAGCGGCCGGCGAATCTCGCGTTCTTCGTGCGGGCGCTGTCAGCGCGTACGTGAGGCGCCGCGGCCCGGTCGCGAGGAGTCGTTGGCGAAGCCGCGCACCACATGCGCGCCGACGAACTCAGCGACGACGGCAGGGTCGTCCATGTCCCGAATCGGCGACGCCGTGCTGAATAGCGAGAACAGAATGCGTGCGAACCACTCGCCGGCCGCCTGCACATCGAGGTCTTTGCGGACCTCGCCGGTGAGCTTGGCAGCCGAGAGGTAGGGCGCGAAGAAGTCGATGCATTCGCGCAGCAGCACCGCGGCGTCCTTGGTGAGCAGCAGACTGATCGCGTCTTGGTCGAAGTACTCCTCGGAGGCGATGGCGCGCCGCGCCTGCGTGACGAAAACCGCTGCGTTGGAGAGCTTTTCCTCCAGTGAGCCGCCGCGGTCCATGGCGCGTGACATCTCGCGGTAGAACTGCTCGGAGGCGTGCTCGGCACAGGCTTCAAGGATGGCGCCCTTGTCGCGGAAGTACTCGTAGATCGTGCTGCGGGAGACGTTGGCCGCCCGCGCGATGTCCACGATCGTCGTCTTCAGCAGCCCGTGTTTGCGAAAACACGCATAGGCGGAGTCCAGGATGAGTTCGCGCGTGTCGGTCGACGCAGATGCCTGGGTCATGACCCCACCTAGCCGGCGCCGGCGAGAATCAGGCCGCTGGTGGGCACCCCGGTACCCGAGGTGACCAGAACGTGCTCGACGTGCTGCACCTGGTTGTAGGAGGTTCCCCGGATCTGACGGACGCCCTCGGTGATGCCGTTCATGCCGTGGATGTACGCCTCGCCGAGCAGCCCGCCGTTGGTGTTGATCGGGAAGTCGCCGCCCAGCGAGAGCCGTTCGATGGTGGCGAAATCCTTCGCCTCGCCCCGGCCGCAGAAGCCCAGCTCTTCCAGCTGGGTGAATACGAACGGGGTGAAATGGTCGTAGATGAACGCGGTTTGGATGTCGGCGGGCTTGAGGCCGGAATCCCGCCACAGCCGGTCGGCGACGACACCCATCTCGGGTAACCCGGTGATGTCGTCGCGGTAGTAACTCGTCATCATCTCGCCGTTGGCGGCCGCGCCTTGGGCCGCCGCGGTGATAATGGCCGGCGGCTGACGCAGGTCGCGCGCGCGTTCGGCGCTGGTGATCACCAGCGCGACACCGCCGTCGCTCTCCTGGCAGCAATCCAGCAGTCGCAGCACCGGTTCGATGATCCACCGCGAATTCTGGTGGTCCTCCAGCGCGATCGGACGCTCGTAGAACCAGGCGTCGGGATTGCGGGCCGCGTGGGCGCGGTCGACGACGGCGATACGGCCGAAGTCTTCGTTGGTGACCCCGTAGGTCGACATGTACCGCTGCGCGTGCATGGCCACCCACGCCGCGGGGGTGAGCAAGCCGAACGGCGCATAGTGCGCCATGAACAGCGGCATCCCCAGGTCGGTGCGTCCGCTGCCGCCGAAGCGGAACCCAGAGCGCTCGTTGAAGGCACGCCAGCACACCACCACGTCGGCCACTCCGGTGGCGACGGCCATCGCGGCATGCACGACGGTGCCCGCCGCCGCACCACCGCCGTGGTGAACCCGGCTGAAAAAGCTCAGGTCACCGATGCCCACGTTGCGGGCGATCTCGATCTCGTCGCTGGAATCCATCGTGAACGTGACCATGCCGTCGACATCGCCGGGCGCCAACCCGGCGTCGTCAAGCGCGGCGCTGACCGCCTCACACGCCAATTGCAGTTCGCTGCGCCCGGATTCCTTGGAGAACTCGGTTTGGCCGATTCCCACGATGGCCGCAGCACCTGGCAGGGTGCTGCTCATCGCGCGGCCCCGTCCAGCAGGCTCAGCACCGCGGTGCCGGAGACATGGTCGCCGAGGCTGTTGGCGGCCCGGAACGTCACTTCGACGAAGTTCTCGCCTGCTAGATCGGCCGAGCTGCCTTCGGTCTTGCCGGTCACCGTGCCCGTGAAGCGCAGCGGGTCGTCCGGAAAACACGGCACACCAAGGCGAATCGACAGTTTCTTGATCATCGTCTCAGGCCCGGCCCAGTCGGTGAGGAAGCGCACGCAGTAGCCGTTGCTGGTCAGGATATTCATGAACAGGTTGGGCGAGCCCTGCTTGTTGGCGTAATCGCGGTCGTGGTGCACGGGCATGAAGTCGCGCGAGGCGATCGCGCCGGCGACGATCATCGTTGTGGTGATCGGGATTTCGAGCGGGGTGACTTCGTCGCCCTCGGAGATGTCCTGCCATCTCAGGGTGGTGGTGCGGCTGTCGGTGGTGGTCATGCGGGTCCTTCCGAATACCTCGCGCCATATGTTGCGCCGAGTTGGGCAAGTTGTTGAGACGCCGGGCCCAGGGTCAGTTCGTTGTGCTTGGCCCACAGAAAATAGCGGTGCAGCGGATAAGTCGTGTCGATCCCGATGCCGCCGTGCACCTGCTGGGCGGTGGCGGCGACGCGGGCCCCCGCTTCGCAGGCCCAGAATTTGGCGATGCGGGCTGCCCGCTCGGCCGGACGTCCGTTGGCCAGCAGCCAGGCCGCATGCCAGGTGGTCCACCGGATCGCTTCGACGTCGATGAAGGCGTCGGCCATCCGCTGCTGCACGGCCTGAAAGCTGCCGATCGCCCGGCCGAACTGTTCACGCTCGCTGGTATAGCCAGCCGCGATGTGCAAGGCCCGGTCGACCACGCCGAGTTGAATGGCGCATAGCGCGACCAGGGCGCGGGTGTGCAGCGACTCGATGTCACCGTCCAGCCGTTCCTGATCGGAAACCGTTGCACCGTCGATGAATACGTCTGCGTGCGGTTCGCGGTTGGTGGTCGGAACGGGCCGCACCTCGACACCGCGAGCATCGGCGGCCAGCAAGAACAGCCCCACCTCACCGTCGTCCGTCGTAGCCGGAATCAGCACGGTGTCGGCCAATTGCGCGGCCGGCACGAGCTCCTTCACACCGTCCAGGCGCCAGGTCCTTCCGTCGCGGCGGGCAGACGTGCTCGGAAACCGGGGATCGGAGCGGCCCGGCTCGGCCAGCCCCGCGGTGAGGATGCGCTCGCCGGACACGACGCCGGGCAGGTAGCGCTGCTGTTGTTCTGGATCACCGTGCCGGGCAATAGGATCTGCGCCGAGCACCAAGGTGGCGAAGGCCGGAACCGGGGCCACCGCCCACCCCACCTCGGCCAGCAAGACGCCCAGCTCCACGAAGCCGCCGCCGTTACCGCCCATCGATTCCGGCAGTGCGGTGCCGAGCAGGTCGACAGCGGCAAGCTCGGTCCACAGAGCCTCGTCATAACGGACTGCGGATTCGAGTTCGGTGAGTCGCGCCGGGGTGGCGCGGCGCTCGAACAGCTCGCGGGCGAGCTTGGCGATCGTCTCCTGCTCGTCGGTGAAGGTGAAGTCCATGGTCAGCTACCCGGCCGGAACTGATGCAGCACCAGGTCGTCGTTGAAGCTCTGGAAGTAGACCTCGACGGGCATCCCGACGGTCACATCGGCGGGGTCGATGTCGGTCAGGTTGCTGACCAACCGGATGCCTTCCTCGAGTTCCACCAGTGCGACGACGTAGGGGTAGTCGAAGAACGGGAACCGGGGTTCGTGTGGCATCACGAAGCTGTAGACCGTGCCCCGACCGGTCGACTCGACCGTGTCCCAGTCCAGTGAGCGGCAGTGCGGGCACATCGGCCGTGGCGGGTGGCGCAGCTCACCACAGCCGCCGCAGCGCTGGATCAGCAACTTGTTCTCCCGCAACCCGTTCCAGAAGAACTCGCTGTCGGGGCTGATCGTGGGCGGCAGCCGGGTGGCCATCAGTTGGCCGGCCTGAAGCGCAGGACGCGGAATCGCTGGCGGCCCAGCACTTCACCGTGTTGATCGGTATAGGTGGTCAACCAGGTCAGGAAGAATCCGGTGCCCAGAGCGGTCGTCTTCTCGTCGGAGACCGACTCGTAGACCGCCGTCGAACTGATCACGTCGCCCAACCGGGGATAGCGTTCGATCTCGAACTCGGAGTTAGTGGCCACCGTGCTGGTGTAGCCGGCCTCGTCCAGGAATGCCGTTGGGTTGGATTTGATTTCGACCGGGGCGCCACCCCGCTCACCGATTCCTTCGAGTTTCGGGGATGGCATGATCCAGGTCTGCAACATCACCGGTGGCGACACGATGCCGCCGAACCGTGTCGTCGCCGCGAATTCGGGGTCGAGGTACACCGGGTTGAAATCGGCGAGCGCGTGCGCCCAGTGCCGGATCATCGGCTGATTGACCGGATCGGGTGCCAGCTGGGGCTTCCCGGTTCCGCCGGTGGGCTGGCCTACCAAGGCCCGTACCTTGGCTAGCAGCTCAGCATCTGTCACGCAGATCCTCCTCCTGACTTCTCGGTTGCTCGCAGATCACGCGGTGCCCGTGGCATGCCCAGGCCGGCCATGGCGATGATGTCACGCTGAATCTCGTTGGCGCCGCCACCGAAGGTGTTGATGACCGCGTGCCGGTACGCCGTTTCCAGTGCACCCCGCAGCGGCGCCTGGGCGCCGCGGCGTATCCCGTTGCCGTCCAACACCTCCAGTAGCTGCCGGGCCACCTGCTGGGTGAGTTCGGTGCCGAATACCTTGGCCGCGGACGCTTCGCCCATGTCCAGGATGCCTTTGGACATCGCGGCGTTCACCCGCAGATTGACGAGTTTGTAGGCGGCGACCTGGGCTTCGACCCGGGCCAGCGCGAGTTGCACCCAGGGCTGGTCGATGACCCGGCCCCCATCGAGTTCGGTGGTGGTGGCCCACTGCAGGGTTTTATCGAACAGCGGCTCGAGCGCGCCGAGGTTGCCCAGCGCGGCACGTTCGAAGTTCAGCTGGGTGGTGATCAGCTGCCAGCCCCGGTTCTCTTCGCCCACCAGCGCGCTCACCGGCACCCGGACGTTGTCGTAGAACGTGTAGAAGGTGGATATGCCGGGCATGGTGTGCAGGGTTTGCCAGGAGAAGCCGGGCGACGAGGTAGGCACGATCAGGATCGAAATGCCTTTGTGCTTCTTGGCATCCGGGTCGGTGCGGACCGCCAGCCAGATGTAGTCGGCATAGGCTGCGCCGCTGGTGAACATCTTCTGGCCGTTGATGACGTACTCGTCCCCGTCGCGGACCGCGGTGGTGCGTATCGACGCCAGATCGCTGCCCGCCCCAGGTTCGGAATAGCCGATGGCGAATTCGACGCTGCCGTCCAGGATGGCCGGCAGGAACCGTTGCTGCTGCTCCTCGGTACCTTGCTGCATCAGCGTCGGGCCCACCGTATTCAGTGTCACCAACGGGATCGGCGCGCCGACCCGGCGGGCCTCCTCGGAGAAGATGAACTGCTCGATCGCCGAAAAGCCCCGCCCGCCATATTCTTCGGGCCATCCGACGCCGAGCAGGCCGGCCTGCGCCAGCGCGCGCACGGTGTCCCGCACCGCGGGACCACCCTCGATGTTGTCGCCGATCGCCGCCGTGCGCTCGGGCGTCATGACCCGCTCCAGCGTCGCGCGCATCTCGGCGCGCAGCCGTTCCTGTTCGGGGCTGTATTCGAGGTGCACCGGCTCAGGCTCCAAGCCGCACGGGCATCCGCTTCACCCCGGGCACCATGGTGGCTTTCATCCGGTCGACCTGTCCGACGAGTTCGAGCCGGGGAAAGCGGCGCAACAACTCCTCGAAGAACACCGTCGCTTCCAACCGCGCCAATTGCGCTCCGATGCAGGAATGTTCGCCACACCCGAACGCGATGTGCGGATTGGGGTGTCGGGTAACGCGGAATTCCTCGGAATCAGCGCCGAAGACGTCCTCGTCCCGGTTGGCCGAGCCGTACAACATGGTGACCACCTCACCCTCGCGGATCAGTTGGCCGCGGATCTCGGTATCGGCCGTCGCCACGCGCGACATGCTGACCACCGGGCTGGTCCAGCGCAGCATCTCCTCGACGGCACCCGGGATCGAGGTCGGGTTCTGCATCAGTGACTGGCACTGATCGGGGTGGTCGATCAGGGCCAGGGTGCCCAGCGCGATCAGGTTGCGGGTGGTCTCGTTTCCCGCGACCAGCAGCAGGAAGGAGAAGTTGAGCAGATCCTCGTCGGTCAGCCGGTGCTCGTCGATCTCCGCCGCGCACAGCACCGAGAGCAGGTCGTCGCGCGGTTCGACGCGCCGGACGGCGATCAGCTTCTGGAAGTACTCGAACAGCTGTCCGATGGCTACGAATGCGTCGAGCTCGATCTCGGGATCGGCAGTGCCGGTGGCGGCGTCCGACCAGGCGCGGAATTGCTCCCAGTCCTCCGCCGGGGCGCCGATCAGTTCGGCAATCATCCGGGTGGGCAAGGGGGCGGCGAGCTCCTCGGCGAAGTCGTGCACCGAGCCGGGCTCCACCTGGTCGAGGATCCCGCGCACGATCTCGCGGATCTTCGGCTCGAGCACGGCGACGCGACGCCGGGTGAAACCCGCGTTGATCAGCTTGCGCATCTGCCGGTGCCGCGGCGGATCGGTGAAGATGAGGTTGCCCGCCTGCACTGGATTAGGCACCTGGGGATCCGGTATCGAGATGCCTTTGGTGGAGGTGAACAGCGCCGGGGTGCTCGAGACGTAGCGGATGTCTTCGTATTTCAGCAGGGCCCAGAATCCGGTGACGTCGTTCCAGTGCACCGGAGACGTCGCGCGCAGCTCCCGATAGGTCGGATAGGGGTCGCCTGCATAGAAGTCGGGGGAGTGTAGCGGAGCATCGGTGAGCACGGCACGCCTCCCTGCGATCCGACACATTGCCATGAAGTGTCTTGTGGACCGTGTTTACTCCGAGTCGTGTACCGCTGTCAACACAAGGACAAAGCAATGGAATAGTGGGTGATTCATCGTGGGCGATGATTGACCCCAGATCTCGACGGGTGTACACCAGGTTGATAGATGACCGACATTTTGGGGTGAGGAAGCAGATGGCCGAACTACCGCCCACCGGACTGATCGACACATACCAGCTCTACATCGACGGCCGTTGGGTGGAACCCGAAGAGGGTCGCTACGACGACATCTCGCCGGCCACCGAGCAGGTCATCGCCACCGCGCCGGACGCGAGCGTCGGGCAGGTCAGCGACGCGGTGGCCGCCGCCCGTCGGGCGTTCGACGACGGACCGTGGGCCGCGATGAGCGCGGAGCAGCGCGGGAACTGCCTGGGCCAGCTCGGCGACGCACTGGCCAAGTACGCCGATGACTTTTTCGCGCTGGCCCAGGTGGAGTGGGGCTGCACCGCGAACGAGCGCATGATGCAGATCGACGGTGCCGCGTTCATGTCCATGCATGCCGCGCAGCTCGCCAAGCAACTGGCCGATCAGTCCGTCACCGGGATCGGCGCCGGCACCACGGTGCTGCGGCACGTGCCTCTCGGCGTGGTCTCCGTCCTGACGCCGTGGAATTTTCCCCACCTGCTCAACGTGATGAAGCTGAACCACGCGCTGACCGCGGGCAACACCGTGGTCCTCAAGCCATCGCCGCTGACACCGCTGGCCGGGCTCGCCCTCGCGCGAATCATCGACGAGCACACCGATTTCCCGCCCGGGGTCATCAATGTCGTCACGCCGTCGGGCATGGAGGGGGCCCAGCTGCTCACCACCGATCCGCGGATCGACATGGTTAGCTTCACCGGCAGCACCGTCGTCGGCCGCCAGGTGATGTCCGCCGCGGGGGACACGATGAAACGGCTCCTGCTGGAGCTCGGCGGAAAATCGGCGTGCATTGTTCTCGATGACGCCGAAGTCACCGACGACATGCTGCAACAGATGCTCTTCGACTGTTGCTCAATGCATTCCGGGCAGGCCTGCGTTCTGCAGAGCCGCCTGTTGCTGCCCGATAGCCGGTACGACGACGTGGTCGAGCGGCTGGTCACGCTGGCGCGGGCCGTGAAGGTCGGCGATCCCACCGATCTCGATGTGCAGATGGGACCGCTGATCAGCGATGCGCAACGCGGCCGGGTGGAGGCGCACGTCGCGGCGGCGCTGAACGAGGGCGCCAGGCTGGCCACCGGCGGCCGTCGGCCTGCCGCATTGAACACCGGCTTCTACTTCGAGCCGACCATTCTCACTGACGTGGAACCGGACTCCACGATCGCCCAAGAGGAAGTGTTCGGACCCGTCCTGAGCGTGCTGCGCTATCGCGACGACGACGATGCGGTCACCATTGCCAACAACTCCCGCTACGGCCTGTCCGGGTCGGTGTGGGGCGGTGACGTGGATCGCGCGGTGCGCGTAGCCCGCCGTATCCGGACCGGTCAGGTCGCAATCAACGGGTGCGGGGCCGGCGCCGCCCCCTTCGGAGGCTTCAAACTCAGCGGTCTGGGCCGGGAGGGCGGCGGGATCGGCGGGGTCTATCAGTACATGGAGCAGATGGCGATCGGGGTTCCCGCGTGAGCGGACCCCTCACGGGGCTCCACGTCGTCGAAATCGCCACCCAGATCTCCGGTCCTTATGCCGCAAAGCTTCTCGTCGATCTTGGTGCCGAGGTCATCAAGATCGAACCGCCCGAGGGCGGTCCGCTGCGGCGATGGGGGCCGCTCCCCGGCGACGTACCCGGTGAACCGGGTGGCCTGTTCGAGTATCTCAATGCCGGCAAGCGCGGTGCGACAGTGGATTTCGACGCACCGACCGGGCAGGCGGCTGCCCGTGAGCTCATCGCCGGCGCGGATCTGCTGATCGAGAACCTGCCGCCCGGAACTCTGCGGGCCCTCGGACTGACTCCGGCGGTTGCTAAAACGTTGCAGGTCAGTATTTCTCACTTCGGCCAGGCGGGACCGTGGCGGGACCGTGCCGCTACCCCGCTGACCATGCAGGCGGTGTCGGGATGGATCAGCGCCCGGGATCCCCAGCGCCCGCCGGTACAGGCCGGTGCCCGGATATCCGAGTACGTCGCGGGAGCCTACGCCGCGCTCGGGGCGTTGACGGCGTTACGGCTCGGTGGTACGGGCCGCGTGGTCGACGTGTCCGAGTTCGAGTCGCTGCTGTCGACGCTGCCGTATCCGATGCTGATGTCCGAGCGGATGCGCAGCCTCGGGTTGCCGCCGAATGTGCGGTCGGCGCCGATGCTGGGCGTGGTGGCCGCGGCCGACGGCTGGGTGGGCATCAATTGCCTGACCGGGCAGCACTGGCTCGATGTGTGCGCCATGCTGGGATTGCCCGAGTACGGCGAGCACCAGGTCGCCATCATGCTCGGCGGTCCCGAACGCGCCGAGTTCTTCGCCAGGGCGGAGCCGCTGCTGGCCGGGCGCTCCGTCGCCGACACCGTCGAACTCTGCCAGGCGATGCGCATCCCGGCCGCACCGGTCAACGATGGTGCCACCGTGCTGGAATGCCCGCAGTACGCCAAGCGCGGCTTCTTCATCGAGACTGCAGGCTTTCGGCGTCCCGGTGCGCCGTTCCGGCTGTCGAAAACCCCCGTGGCATCACCGCGGCCGGCACCACGGCTCGGCACGCGCACCGAGTGGTCCACTCGGGCCGCATCCTGGTCACCGGTGCCGGGTTGCATGCCTTTCGCCGGGCTGCGGGTGCTGGACTTGTCCACCTTCTGGGCCGGCGCGTATCTCACTTGCTATCTGGGGGCGTTCGGCGCCGACATCGTCAAGGTCGAGTCCATTCAGCGTCCCGACGGGCACCGCTATTCGGGCGCCTTCCCGTTCGAAGGCCGGGACTGGTACGAACGCAGCGCCCTGTGGCAGGCCACGAACCTCAACAAGAAAGACCTCACGCTGGACCTGACCTCGCAGCGCGGACGCGAGATCGCGTGCCGACTGGCCGCCGACGCCGACGTCGTCGTGGAGAACTTCTCCCCGCGCGTGGTCGAACAATTCGGTCTGGACTACGAGTCGCTGGTGGCGATCAAGCCGGACGTCATCGCGGTGCGGATGCCTGGTTTCGGGCTGGAAGGTCCGTGGCGCGACTACGTCGGCTGGGCGCTCAACATCGAACAGACCTCCGGAATGACGGCTGCGACCGGCTACGCCGAGGGGCCGCCGTGCAACCTGCAGGGTCCGGCCGATCCTGTCGTCGGCGTGCACGCCGCCGTGGCACTGCTGGCCGCATTGGAGCATCGGCGCCGCACCGGTGAGGGCCAGCTGGTCGAGATCGCCCAGATCGAGGTCGCCGCCTGCCTCACCGCGGAACCGGTGATCGGATACTCGATGAACGGTATCGTTGCGCCCCGCTCGGGCAACCGGGCCCGCGGGTATCTGCAGGGCGTCTACCCGACGAGCGAAGAGGACGTCTGGGTTGCGGTGTCCGTGCCCGACCAGGGCGCGCTCGACCCTGACATGTTCGACGAACTCGTCGCGGGCTGGACTCGCACCCAGAGCGCCGCAGCTACCGTCGAAAAGCTACGGGCGCAGGGTGTTCCGGCTGAACAGGTGGCCACCGGCGACGCCATGTACGAGTTCGCCCAACTCGGCGCGCGGCGATTCTACGAAGAGTTCACCCACCCGGTCACCGGTCCGCGACGGTATCCCGGCTGGCCGTTTCGCATCACCCCCGGGCCGGCGAGTCACCACCGCACCGGTGCGCCGACCCTGGGCCAGCACAACGACGAGATCCTGCGCGGCCTCGGTCTGTCCGACGACGAACTGGCCGTCCTGCGTGAGCAACGGGTGATCGGGGAGCGGGTGCTGCACGGCTGAGGATCTACCGTTGCGGGGTGACGTGGAAGAGGTGCGAGGGTAGAGCCATCGCGGACAGTGCCCTTGGCGACGACGCCCGGGACGCCCAGCTCGAGGACTACATCCGTATGCACAACCCCCAGCTGACCGACATCCGGCTGGCAGCGGCGACCCCGCTCGACGAATCCGACATCAGCGTGCAGCCGCCCCGGCGGTGGTACCGCGTCGTCTATCTGGCCAACGACTGAACCTCGCTGAACTGCGCCTTTCCGTTATCCGATGCGAGAATGTATCGGATATCACGTTCTGAAACGGCGGGAAAGTAGTGCGTCGCGGCCCCTTCGCATGACAAGCTGCACGGCATGGTTGTCGCGATTGCCCGTCCCAAGATCGAAGGAAGCATCGCCGTCGGCGAAGACCGGCAGATCGGCTTCGCCGAATTCGGCGCGCCGCAGGGACGCGCGGTTTTCTGGCTGCACGGCACCCCCGGGGCGCGCCGGCAGATCCCGACCGAGGCCCGTGTCTACGCCGACCACCACGACATTCGCCTGATCGGCGTCGATCGGCCCGGCATCGGCTCGTCGACGCCCTATCAGTACGAGGCCGTCTTAGCATTCGCCGACGACCTGCGTGCCATCGCCGACACCCTGGGCATCGACAAGATGGCCGTCGTCGGACTGTCCGGCGGGGGCCCGTACGCCCTCGCCTGTGCGGCCGGGCTGGCCGATCGCGTGGTCGCGGCCGGTGTGCTCGGTGGCGTGGCGCCGACCCAGGGACCGGACGCGATCAGCGGCGGCCTGATGAACCTCGGGCTGCGCGTCGCGCCATTGCTGCGGATCGGCGGCACCCCTTTGCGGCTGGGCGCGAGCCTGATGATCCGGGCCGCCCGTCCGATCGCCTCCCCGGCACTGGACGTCTACGCGCTGCTCTCACCCGAAGCCGACCGTCATCTGCTCGCCCGGCCCGAGTTCAAGGCGATGTTCCTCGACGATCTGCTCAACGGCAGCCGCAAGCAGCTTGCCGCGCCGTTCAACGACGTGATCGTCTTCGCCCGCGACTGGGGATTCCGGCTCGAGGAGGTGACTGTCCCGATCCGCTGGTGGCACGGCGACCACGACCACATCATTCCGTTCTCGCACGGGGAGCACGTCGTGTCCCGGCTGCCCCACGCGGAGCTGTTTCACCTGCCGGGTGAGAGCCACCTCGCCGGGCTCGGCCGCGGCGAGGAGATCCTGGCCACCCTGATGAAAGTTTGGGACGAGGAGGCGTGATGACGCTGGCCGAAGCCACCGAAGCGGGTATGGACCGTCCCGTATTCCCGGTCCACGCCACCGCGGTTGCGCCCGGAGTCGGACTCTGGCTCACCGACGTCCCGCGCGCCGTCATCGAGTACGGCCAGTTGGTTGCCGCGCTGCCGCTGCGCCGCAAGCTCCCGACCGGCGACGGGCATCCGGTGCTGGTGTTGCCCGGTCTGCTCGCCGGCGACAGCACCACCTGGACACTGCGCCGCCTGCTGACCCGCCTCGGATATCGGGCGCACGGGTGGGGGCTCGGCGTCAACATCGGGCCGACCACCAAGGTGGTCGCGGGCATGGCCGCGCTTCTCGACGACATGCACACCCGCTATGACGCCCCGGTCAGTCTGATCGGCTGGAGCCTGGGCGGCATCTTCGCGCGCCGGCTGGCTCGCCGCAATCCCGCGGCCGTGCGGCAGGTGATCACCCTGGGCAGCCCGTACCGGATGCAGCACGAGGGCCAGTCCCGCGCCGCCCGTCACTTCAACCTGTTCGCGCGCCTGCACGCCGAGCGGCACGAGTTGCCGCTGTCGATGGAAAGCGAGCCGCTGGCGGTGCCCGCGACGTCCATCTACTCACGCTACGACGGCATGGTGGCATGGCAGACGTGTATCGACGCCACTTCCGAGCGCGCGGAGAACATCGCGGTGCTCAGCAGTCACATCGGCTACGGCCATCACCCGGCGACCATCTGGGCCATCGCGGATCGACTCGCACAGCCGGCCGACAGCTGGGCTCCATTCCGGCCGCCGGCGGCACTGCGCCCGTTGTTCCCGACGCCGCACGGGTAACCTCCCAAAGGTGTTGCTGACCTCGCTGAATCCTTCGGCCGCTGCCGCCACCGACATCCCGGATGCGGTCAGCATCGACGGGTGCACACTGAGCCGTAGCGACCTGGTCGGTGCCGCGACTTCGGTGGCAGAGCGGGTGGCTGGCGCCAGCAGGGTCGCGGTGCTGGCCGCGCCCACGGCGTCGACCGTGCTGGCGATCACCGGGTGCCTGATCGCGGGGGTGCCGGTCGTCCCGGTGCCCGCTGATGTCGGCGTGGCTGAACGCCGGCACATGCTCACTGATTCCGGGGCCCAGGCGTGGCTGGGTCCGACGCCCGACGATCCGGAAGGCCTGCCGCACATTCCGGTACGGCTGCACGCCCGCTCGTGGCACCGCTACGCCGAACCGGCGCCGGATTCGTTGGCGATGGTGGTGTACACCTCGGGTACCACGGGATTGCCCAAGGGCGTGCAGGTCAGCCGGCGAGCCATCGCGGCCGACCTTGACGCGCTGGCCGAGGCTTGGCAGTGGACACCGGACGACGTTTTGGTGCACGGGTTGCCGCTGTATCACATCCACGGTCTGGTGCTCGGCCTGCTCGGCTCGCTGCGAGTGGGAAATCGCTTCGTGCACACCGGGAAGCCGACGCCGGCCGGATACGCCGGCGCGGGCGGGACGTTGTACTTCGGGGTGCCGACGGTGTGGTCGCGGGTGGTGAACGACGCCGCGGCCGCCGAGGCGCTGCGCCCGGCTCGCTTGTTGGTGTCCGGCAGCGCAGGGCTGCCGGTGCCGGTGTTCGAGCGGCTCGAGCAGTTGACCGGCCACCGGCCGATCGAACGCTACGGCGCTTCGGAGTCGCTGATCACGTTGTCGACGCGCGCCGACGGCGAACGCCGTCCCGGCTGGGTGGGTCTGCCCCTGCCCGGCGTGCAGACCCGGTTGATCGACGACCACGGTGAGCCGGTCGCGCATGACGCCGAAACAGTCGGCAAGCTTCTTGTTCGGGGTCCGACGATGTTCGACGGCTACCTGAACCGGCCCGAGGCCACCGCCGAGGCATTCGACCCTGATGGCTGGTACCGCACCGGAGACGTCGCGGTGGTCGACGGCGGCGGTATGCACCGGATCGTCGGGCGCGAGTCTGTCGATCTGATTAAGTCCGGCGGATACCGGATCGGCGCGGGGGAGATCGAGACGGTGCTACTCGGGCATCCGGGCGTGGCGGAGGTCGCGGTGGTCGGGCCGCCGGACGAGGATCTGGGACAGCGGATCGTCGCGTACGTGGTCGGCTCCGCCGATTCGGATGAGTTGATAAACTATGTGGCTCAACAACTTTCGGTGCACAAGCGACCGCGTGAGGTGCGATTCGTCGAGTCGCTGCCCCGCAACGCGCTGGGCAAGGTGCTCAAGAAGCAGCTGCTCGCCGAGGGCTGAATGTCAGGCGGGCACGCTGTTGTCGCGGTCGCTGGTCTTGGTGCCGCGCCATTGCAGCGCTTCCAGGGCAACCGCCACGTTGACCGATGTGTGATCCAGTGGTCGCGGCAGCAGCCGTTGTGCCGACTCGAGTCGGCGCAGCAAGGTGTTCCGGTGTGTGTTGAGGCGTTTGGCCGCGCGCGAGGCATTGCACTGTTCGTTGATGAAAGCTAGCAGGGTGGCCTGCAACTCGGGGCTGGCCGCCTCGAGTTCGCCGAGCGTGCTGGTGATGAACGCCGTTGCCGCATCGCCGTTTTGGGTGATCAGCGAGACGATCTGCACATCGGCGGAGAACGCCACCCGCTGATTGGAGCGCAGCCGCGCCAGAGTGCGCTGCGTGGTCAGCGCCTCGAGGTGGCTGCGCCGGAAACCCTCGAGCCCGAACGCGCTGGTTCCGACCGCGATGCGGGCACCCGGTGCGTCGGCAACCGCGGCGTGGACGGCGTCGGCATCGAGGCTTGCGGCCTCGGACACCCACACCCACCGGCTGGCCAGGCCACCGACGACGGTCAGTGGTCGCGCCGAACCGGTGGCGCGGCAGAACGCGTCGGCGGCGCGGTCGAGGTTGCCGTGGTCCCCGTCGAGCTCGTCGCTCCAGATGACGGCAGCGGTGTGGTGTCGGGCCAGGGCGTAGCCCAGCCGCGCTTCGGCGCGCTCGCGGCTCATCGGGGCGCCATCGATGATCAGCCCGACCACTTCGAGACGCTCGGCATGGGTGCCGCGGGTTAGCTCGTCATGCTCCTGCTGGACTTGCGTGGCGATGCCCGCCAGCGTGGCCTCGATGAACTCGTTGACGGACTTGGCGGAGACGTCCAACAACTCGCGTAGCTCGTCGGGATCGGAGGTGAGGTCGAACGCGATCGACATCCACAGCCGCCAGGCCATGTACTCGCCGATCCGGTAAATATCGAGGGCCAGTGCGTCCAGTCCGCGACGCACCAGGTCCCTCGCCATCCTGAGCGGCTCCGTGCCGAGATTGGCCGGCACCGGGGCGCCGGGGTCGCGCATGTTTGCCGCTGCCCAGTGCACCAGGTTGGCCCGGTTGGCTTTCTGGATCACCTTCGCCAGTACCGGGTCGGCGGCGACCGCGGGGTTGGCGGCGATGGTGGCCCGATCGAGTTGCTCGATCCACTCTGCGCCCGGATTCAGGGCGATGCGCGCTCCCTCGCGAATGAGCTCACGAATGCGCGGCGAGGGTTGTTGCCATGCCACGCGCTGATTTTAAGGGCGCGCGGCGCTGTGCGCACTTTGCGTTCTAACTGTTCGGCGGGATTTAACCTGCTGCGCCGCATGCATATTCGCAATCGGGATGAATCGAAATCGGGTTCCGGTTCCGCATTGTCCGCTCATAGCACACCCGCAGCCATTGCATAGAATGACTTGCAGCACAGTGCATGTCGGAAGGTCGGCGGATGGTAGCCCTACCGCTCCCGCCGCACCAGAGGCGGTTGCTGAAAGTTCGGAGGTGCAGTTTGCACCATCTCCGGTGACCCGTTGGGGAAAATCAACCTGGCTTGGCGCGGAACGGTGCACACTGCACTTCGGCTCAAAGTGATTGGGATTTATTGGCCTATCGCGGCCTCTCGCGGCGCGGCAATGATGTGCAGCAGTTTCCGTCACCACCAAAGCAGTCAGTGACGAGCACCACATCGCCGAATCATTCTTGAGGAGTTGAACGCATGTCCTTTGTCACGGCACAACCAGAGATGCTGGCAGCCGCCGCCGACGTACTGCAGAGCATCGGTGCGGCCACCGCCGCGAGCAACGGGGCCGCGGCCGCACCGACCACGGGCGTCTTACCTCCAGCGGCCGATGAGGTGTCGTTGCTCACGGCGGCGCAGTTCGCCACCCACGCAGCGATGTACCAGTCGGTCGGCGCCAGGGCCGCCGTCATCTACGACCGGTTCGTGGCCACGCTGGCCAGCAGCGCCGGTTCCTATGCGAGCACCGAAGCCGCCAACGCGGCGGCCGCTCACTGAGCCGGGGGTATCGAAGAGATGGATTTCGGTTCGTTGCCACCAGAAGTCAACTCCGGGCGGATGTACACCGGCCCCGGTGCCGGTTCGCTGCTGGTCGCCGCGGAGATGTGGGAGATCCTGGCACTGGATCTGTATTCGGCGGCGTCGTCGGTGCAGTCGGTGGTCTGGGGGATGACGGTGGGGCCGTGGATAGGTTCGTCCGCCGCCCTGATGGCCGCCGCGGCAGCCCCGTATCTGGCCTGGATCAATGTCACCGCCGCGCAGGCCGAACTGACCGCCAACCAGGCCAGGACCACTGCGGCGGCCTTCGAGTCCGCGTTCGCCATGACCGTGCCGCCCCCCGTGATCGCCGAGAACCGCACCCAGTTGATGGTGCTGATCGCGACCAACCTCTTGGGTCAGAACACTCCCGCGATCGCGGTGACCGAGGCCGAGTACGGCGAGATGTGGGCACAGGATGCCGCCGCGATGTACGGCTACGCGGGCATCGCGGCCGCCGCGACGGAGACGCTCTCGGTGTTCGAGGAAGCTCCAGAGATCACCACCATGGGAGGCGTGGCCGAGGAGGTCCTGAGTGGGTCTGCGGTGGAGCAGGCAACCGACTCCGCGGCCGCCACCCAGCTGATGTCCAACGTCCCGCAGGCGCTGCAGCAACTGGCTACTCCCACTCAGCAGGGTTCCACGCAGACGTCGTGGCTGAGTGGCACCTGGAAGGCCGTCAGCCCGCATCTGTCGCCGATCAGCAACATCATCTCGATGGTCAACAACAACTTTTCGATGCTCAATTCCGGTGTGTCGATGACGAATACGACCAGCTCTTTCATGAAGGGGATGGTGCCCGCAGCGGCCAAAGCGGTGGAGGGAGCGGTCGACAGCGGCGCCCGGGCGATGGGCACCCTGGGCAATGGGGTGGGCGCTCCGGGCGGTGCGGGCGTGGTGGCCGGCCTCGGGCGGGCCGCCGCCGTCGGGGAATTGTCGGTGCCGCAGGGCTGGGCCGCGGCCAATCAGGCCGTCACACCCGCTGCCCGGGCGCTCACCACCGTGGCCGGTGCCGGTGCCGTCGATGCCGCGCCGGAGCACGTGCCGAGCGGGCTTCCGGTCGGCCAGCTGGGTGGCCGGGCCGGCAGCGGGTTGAGCCTCAGCAACGTGCTGCGCGTGCCCCCTCGTGCGTACGTCATGCCGCGTAGCCCGGCGGCCGGGTAGCGCCTACCCCCGAGGGGCGATGCTGCGAGGGCGCACGAATGTATGAGGACAGCCGTAGCCGCCGGTTTTTCGCGCTCCCTCGCGGCGGGAGGGGGCTCAGGGCACCATCGCCCAGAAAGGATGGGTGACCGACCAGACCGGGTGAGTCAAATCGTCGGTGTAGTGGTAGATCGGGTGCGTCGGCGGCGGGGTCGGCCGCAGCGGCGCCATCGGTGCATGGATCGGACCCAGGTCAGGCTGACCGGGGGCGGCCGCGGCGACTGCCGGTCCAGCCAGGCCGGCCGCCAGCGACAGTCCGGCGGCGCACAACACCCCCGCCGACAAGATGCGGATTTTCGACATTTCTTACTCCCTTCGAGTAACTGTCAACTCTGGTTGACAGTTACTCACATTACGACCGGTCGGGTACCTTGTCAATAATGGTTGACGAGCAGCGGCCGCGATCGCCGCAGACCGAGCTCGGTCAGGGCATGCGCATGGCCTGGTGGAGTTACGTCACTAGGCTGGATAACGACATGGAAGCCGCCGGATTCCCGGAACGGCGCTTCGCGATGAACTACGTTTTCGCCCTCTACGCGCAGCCCGGACCGATGACGATTTCGGACATGGGGCGACAATTCGACGTCTCGCGGCAGGCGGCCAGCAAACTCGTCGGCGAACTGCGCCGCGACGGTTACGTGGAGACCGAGGTCTCGCCCAATGACCAACGCGAGAAAGTGGTGGTACTGACGCCGAAGGCAGTCGAGTATGTCACCGCACGCCGGCGCGCGGCCGCCGCACTCGACCACGCGATCGCCGAACGCGTGGGCGAAGCCGGTCTGGCCGAGTTGCGGCGGCTACTGCACGAGGTTGGTGATGTGTCGACGACCGGATTCGACTACGACCCCACCAACGTCTACAAGTCGCCCAAGCTGTGGGGATGACGCGCGCCCAGGACCCAGGATGTTTCCAGCTTGTTCACGGCGCTCACCGGGTTTGACGCCGTAATCTCGCTCGCTGTGCGCCGATCAGAAGTTGACCCCCACGCGTCGTCCATGAGGCGGATTGCCCTCGCCTGTCTGGTCGGCTCGACGGTCGAGTATTACGACTTCTTCATCTACGGCACCGCGGCGGCACTGGTGTTTCCGACCGTCTTTTATCCGCAGCTGAGTCCCACCATGGCCACTGTCGCGTCGATGGGCACATTCGCCACCGCATTCCTGTCCCGGCCACTGGGTGCGGTGGTCTTCGGGCACTTCGGAGATCGTTTGGGGCGCAAGCGGACTCTGGTCGCGACCCTGCTGATCATGGCGCTGTCCACCGTGACCGTCGGCCTGGTTCCTCCTACCGCGACGGTGGGTGGCGCGGCTCCGTTGATCCTGGTCGCCCTTCGGCTTCTACAAGGTTTCGCGGTGGGCGGTGAGTGGGCGGGTTCGGCGCTGTTGAGCGCCGAGACGGCCCCGCCAGGAAAACGTGGGCGGTACGGGATGTTCACCGTAATCGGCGGCGGCATCGCCCTGGTGCTGACCAGTCTGACTTTCCTCGGCGTGAATTTCACCATCGGCGCGCGCAGTTCGGCGTTCATGAGTTGGGGCTGGCGTATTCCGTTCCTGTTCAGCGGGGTGCTGATCGCGATCGCGCTGTACGTGCGGCTGAATATCGGGGAAACCCCGGTGTTCGCACAGCAAGAGTCTCAGAACGCCGCTGCGGGAACGCCGTTCGTCCAGGTGCTGCGACGGCAACGACGCGAGGTGGTGCTGGCCGCCGGCTGCGCGCTGGGCTGCTTCGGTCTGGTGTATCTGGCCAGCACCTACCTGACCGCATACGCGAACACCCATCTCGGGTATTCGCGCAACGTCATCCTGCTGGTGGGCGCGTTGGGTGGCCTGACTTGTATCGCAGCGGCGGCGCTCACGTCGACACTCAGCGACAGGTTTGGTCGCCGTCGTGTCCTGTTGGTGTGTTGGGCCCTGGCCGTGCCCTGGGCGCTGTTGGTGATGCCGATGGTCGACTCGGGCGACGTCGGCTTGTTCGTGTTGGCGCTTGCCGGGCTGTTCGCCGTCGACGGGGCCGTTTTCGGGCCCGTCTCCGTGTTCGTCCCCGAATTGTTCGCGACGCGTTACCGGTACACCGGGACGGCGCTGTCGGTCAATGCCGCCGGGGTCATCGGCGGGGCGGTGCCGCCGCTGATCGCGGACCCGCTGTTAGAGCATTACGGCAGCTGGGCGATCGGGCTCATGATGGCGACTTTGGCACTGGTCAGCCTGGGGGCCACCTATCTGCTGCCCGAGACCAACGGTGTCGCGCTCGCCGAGCCAGCGGGGAAACCCGCTCAGTTGGCATGCAGTTCGGCGTTGAGTGCGATGCCCTGACCGTCGCGGGACACCACCTCGACCGCACCGGTCAGCGAATTGCGGCGGAACAGCAGGTTGCTGCCGCCGGACAGGTCGCGTGCCTTGACTGAATCCCCTTCGGGCGTCGTCACTTTGGTGCCCGCGGTGATGTAGAGGCCCGCTTCCACCACGCAGTCGTCGCCCAGCGATATGCCCAGTCCGGCGTTTGCCCCCAGCAGGCAGCGCTTGCCGATCGAGATGACTTGTGCGCCACCTCCGGACAACGTGCCCATGATCGAGGCACCACCGCCGATGTCGGAGCCGTCACCGACGACGACGCCCGCCGAGATGCGGCCTTCGACCATGGAGGCGCCCAGGGTTCCGGCGTTGAAGTTGACGAAGCCCTCGTGCATCACGGTGGTGCCCGGGGCCAGGTGGGCGCCGAGCCGGACGCGGTCGGCATCGGCGATGCGAACTCCCGACGGCAGTACGTAGTCGACCATCCGCGGGAATTTGTCGACGCCGTAGACGGTCACCGGTCCGAGTCGGCGCAGCCGCGCCCGCACCGCTTCGAAACCTTCGACCGCGCAGGGACCACGGTTGGTCCACACCACATTGGTCAATACCCCGAACAGGCCGCCGGCGTTCAGCCCGTGCGGTGCCACCAGGCGGTGCGACAGTAGGTGCAGCCGCAGGTAGGCGTCGTAGGCGTCGGCGGCCGCATCGTCCAGCGAGCCGATCGCGGTGCGGATCGCGATGGTCTCGGTCTGGCGGTCGTCGTCGCGGCCGACGAGCGTGCCCAGCACCGCGGGCAGGTCGGACAACGCCAGCCGTGTCGTCGCGGTGGTTTCCGATTCGGTCAGTTCGGGTTCGGGGAACCATGCGTCGAGGACAGATCCGTCGGAGGCAAGGGTCGCCAGGCCAATGCCTGCAGCTCCAGTCACGGCGGTCAGGTTACTTTCCTGACCGAGCAGACACAAAAGCACCCGACACGCCGACGAAAAGGGTGCTTCCGTGTCTCCTCGGCATACTGGGGACGTGCTGGATTTACGCGGAGACCCGGTCGAGCTGACCGCGGCGCTGGTCGATATCCCCAGCGAGTCGCGTGACGAGGCCCGCATCGCCGACGAAGTCGAGGCGGCCCTGCGTGACCAGGCCTCGGGGTTCGAGATCATTCGCAATGGCAACGCGATCCTGGCGCGCACGGCGCTGGGCCGGCCGTCGCGGGTGCTGCTGGCCGGGCATCTGGACACCGTCCCGGTGGCCGGTAACCTGCCCAGCCGCATCGAGAACGGCGACCTGCATGGCTGCGGCACCTCCGATATGAAATCCGGCGACGCCGTCTTCCTGCACCTGGCGGCCACGGTCGCCGAACCGGCGCACGACCTGACCCTGGTGTTCTACGACTGCGAGGAGATCGAGTCCGCGGCAAACGGCTTGGGCCGACTGGAGCGTGAGCTGCCAGATTGGCTGGCAGCCGATGTCGCCATCCTGGGCGAGCCCACCGGCGGGTTCATCGAGGCTGGTTGCCAGGGCACGTTGCGGGTGGTCGTCAGCGCCACCGGAACCCGCGCGCACTCTGCCCGTTCCTGGTTGGGAGACAACGCTATTCACAAGTTGGGTGCCGTGCTTGATCGACTTGCGGGCTACTCGGCGCGCAGCGTCGACATCGACGGCTGCGTGTATCGGGAGGGATTGTCGGCGGTACGGGTCGACGGCGGCATCGCGGGAAACGTGATTCCGGATGCAGCTTCGGTCACGGTCAACTTCCGCTTCGCGCCGGACCGCTCGCCCGGCGAAGCTCTGCAGCACGTCCACCAGGTGCTCGACGGGCTCGACGTGTCCATTGATCTGACCGACTCCGCGGCCGGTGCGCTACCCGGCCTGGCGGCGCCGGCCGCCAAGTCTCTCGTCGAGGCCGCGGGGGGCCAGGTGCGGGCGAAGTACGGCTGGACCGACGTCTCGCGGTTCGCGGCGCGAGGAATCCCCGCGCTGAACTACGGGCCCGGCGACCCCAATCTGGCGCATAAGCGCGACGAGCGGGTGCCGGTCGCCGCGATCAGCGCCGCGGTGGACATGCTGCGGAGTTACCTCAGCGGTTAAGCACCGAACTGCTGGGCTTGCCGGCGCGCATCCCCGGCAGCGGCACCCATCCCGATCGCAGCCAGTTCGTCAGCCACCGCCAGGAGTTCGCCCGCATCGCCGGCCACCAGGGCGCGGACGTGCTGGACGATGAGATGGCCTACCGGACAGTCGATTTCGGATGCGATCCGGGTGGCCGGGTCGGCCGCCCGCCGGTCGCCAAGCCGGACGGCGTCATGCCAGGCCAGCAATGCCACCGCCGACTGCCCGGCCCGCTCGGCGGATCTGGCCGCCTCCCGCGCCGCCGTGACGGCGCCGGTGTCGTCCCGGGCGGTTGCCCGGGTCCAAGCCCGCGCCAGCCCGAGCTCGGGCGCGAACAGGGCGGACTTCGTCCCGTGCCGGGACTCCGCGCGCCGCAACGCTTTCGCCGAGCCGGGAATATCGCCCTGCCTGGCGATGGACGTCGTCAACAACATCAGCGACAACGGGCCCCAGGAATAGCCGGTGTGTTCCAACTCGGCCGCGGCTGGTTCCAAAAGTGCTGCCGCGGTGCCGAATTCACCTTTGACGAGGAGCACGTAAGCGGTCAGCACTTCACCGATCGCCCGTCCGGGCTGTTGCAGCTCGGCGAAGTCGGTGAATTGCTGGGCCAGCGTCTGGGCCTGCGCCACCTCGCCCGCCATCAACAGTGACGTGATCTGGCCGAGCCCGACCGTGAACCGCAACAGCCCGGGATGCTCGGCGGCTGCCGCCTGCACTGCCAGTCGTTCGACATCACCGAAGCGGCCCATCCGGGCCGAGGACAACACGGCCGCACTGGCCGCCCACGACACCGCCATGTCACCGGCCGACGACCCCGACAGCACCTCGGTCGCCAGAGTCATTGCGCGCCGTAGGTTTCCGGCGTTCATCGCAAACGTGGCATTCAACCCGTCCAGGACGGTGCGTGCTGCCGGATCGGTGAGCCGACCGCGGGTGGTCTGCAGAAATGCGGTGGCCTTCTCCGGCTCGCCCAGCATGAAGAACTGGTTGGCGGCCCGCGGCACCGCCCACGCCATCAAGTCGGATTCCGAGAGCTCGCCCGGATTCACCGCCGCCAGCACGGCACCGGCTTCGCGGCCGCGGCCCTGCCATCCCAGTGCTTGTCCCAGCACCAGGCGCGCATCCAGTGCGCCCGACCGGTCCACGGCCACGCGCGCCAACCGTTCGGCGAGCAGCAGGTCACCCAGGCGCAGCGCCTGCTGCGCGGCGGCGGCCACCTCGCTTACCGGCTGGGGGGCGTCGCAGTCCAGCGCCAGCGACGCCAGCCGCAGCCGGGCGCTGGGGTGTTCCGACGGATGCTGCGAGAGCAGATTGACCAGTTCGGTACGGCGCCGGCGAGCACCGTCCGGGCCCATCGCCGCCGCCGCGCGCTCGCCGAACAACGGGTGCGCGGTGTACACCATGGGCTCGTCGGAATCACCGCCGCGCAGCCGGATTTCCGCGGCGCCCAGTTCCTCGGCCAGGCTGACCGCTCCGTCGCCGGCCAGGGCCGTCAGATCGGCCAGCGACAGCGGCTCGGCAATCGCTAGATAGTCCAGCACGGATCGTGCCGGCGCCGGCAACTCACCGAGGAATTCGTCGACCTCAGCCGCAGTCGTCGCCCCGCCGGGAGGTTCGAGATCGATACGGTCGAGCAGGCCGTCGGTCCACAACGCCGCGATCGCCTGCGGTGCCGCATCAGCACGGGCCGTGACGATCATCCGGGCCGCGTGGGTGAGCGCCATCTGGTACACCAGCGTGGCCGACAGGATGTCCAGGTCGTGGGCCTCGTCGACGATGAGCAGCAGATCACCCTCCTCGGCTGCACGGACCAGCGAGGTGCGGGCGGCGCGCAACAGCGCGGCGGGCTTGCCGATGTCGGCGGTTTCGACCAGATGCCCAAAGGCCCCGAACGGAACCACGCGCTCAGCCGGAGTGCCGATCACCCAACGGGTTGTCGTAGTGGGGTGTTGAGCGCAGAACTCTTCAGCGGCCAACCGCGCCAAGGTGGACTTGCCGACTCCGTCGGGTCCGAGTACCACGGCGCCACCCGTGTCGGCCAAGGCGGCGGTGAGCCGCTGCAGCGCGACCGTGTGCTGGGGGACGTTCCAACGAATCGGCACCGTTGCGAGTCTATGGCCCTGGTTCGGTACGCAGTCGGTGCAGGGTTGGTCTACGTTTCGGATATGCCTTCTGCAACCAGTGGCCGGTGGACGGTCGCGGTGTACTGCGCCGCGTCGCCGACGCACCCGGAGTTGCTGGAGCTCGCGGCGGCCCTCGGTGCTGCGATTGCCGAGCGGGGCTGGACGCTGGTGTGGGGCGGCGGTCACGTGTCGGCGATGGGGGCGGTGGCCTCGGCGGCCCGGGCGCACGGCGGTTGGACCGTCGGGGTAATACCCACCATGTTGCTGGAACGCGAACTGGCCGATCACGATTCGGACGAGTTGATCGTCACGGACACGCTGCGTGAGCGCAAGCAGGTGATGGAGGAGCGGGCCGACGCTTTCATCGCGTTGCCGGGCGGTGTCGGCACCCTGGACGAATTGCTGAGCGCCTGGACCGAGGGATATCTGGGCGTACACGAGAAGCCCATCGTGCTGCTGGACCCGTGGGGTCACTACGACGGTGTGCGCGCCTGGGTTTACGGATTGATCGACAGCGGCTACATCTCACAGGCCGCCGTCGACCGGCTGATCGTGGTCGATAAAGTCGGCGATGCGCTACAGGCGTGCGCGCCCGACTGACGGGCCCAGCGGGAACTAACGAAGCGAGGGATCACGTGTCCGATCGAGGCGCACGCGCACGAGTCAAGCTCACCGACATCGCCATGCAGGTGCCCGGCCTCATCGCCGACGCGCCGTCGATCGCAAGGGGGGTGGGTGGCCTGCTGGCCCGCCCCAGCTCCAAAACGTCGATCGCCTCGGTGTTCCAGGACCGGGCCGCCCGGTATGCGGACCGCGTCTTCTTGAGGTTCGGCGATCAACAGCTCACCTACCGCGAAGCCAACGCCACGGCGAACCGGTACGCCGCCGTGCTGGCTGCGCGCGGGGTCGGCCCCGGAGACGTCGTCGGTGTCATGCTGCGCAACTCGCCGCACGCAGTACTGACGATGCTGGCCGTGGTCAAGTGCGGGGCGGTCGCGGGCATGCTCAACTACCACCAGCGCGGCGACGTCCTTGCACACAGCCTGGGTCTGCTGGACGCCAAGGTGCTGATCGCCGAGTCCGACTTGGTCAGTGCCATCAGCGAATCCGGCGGCTCGGTCGGTGACGTGCTCACCGTTGAAGACCTGGCACGATTCGCCACCACCGCCCCGGCCACAAACCCGGCCTCGTCGACGGCGGTGCGTGCCAAGGACACCGCGTTTTACATCTTCACCTCCGGCACCACCGGTTATCCGAAGGCCAGCGTGATGACGCATTACCGCTGGCTGAAGGCGCTGGGCGCGTTCGGCGGGCTGGGGTTGCGGTTGCGGAGCTCCGACACGCTGTACAGCTGCCTGCCGCTCTATCACAACAACGCGCTGACCGTCGCGGTGTCGTCGGTGATCAACTCCGGGGCGACACTGGCACTGGGGAAATCGTTTTCGGCGTCGCGGTTCTGGGACGAGGTGATCGACGCCCGCGCCACCGCGTTCATCTACATCGGCGAGGTCTGTCGATACCTGCTCAACCAGCCGGCCAAGCCGACCGACCGCAAGCACAAGATCCGCGTCATCGCCGGCAACGGCCTGCGCCCGGACATCTGGGACGAATTCACCGAACGCTTTGGCATCTCCCGGGTTTGCGAGTTCTACGCCGCCAGCGAAGGCACCACCGCGTTCATCAACGTCTTCAATGTGCCTCGCAGCACCGGGATTTCGCCGATGCCGCTGGCTTACGTCGAATACGACCCGGACACCGGTGAACCGGTTCGCGACGACAACGGGCGGGTCCGCCGGGTACCCGCGGGCGAGCCCGGCCTGTTGCTCAGTCCGGTCAATCGGCTGCAGCCGTTTGACGGCTACACCGACAAGTCGGCGAGTGAAAAGAAGTTGGTGCGCAACGCTTTCAAAGAGGGCGACTGCTGGTTCAACACTGGTGACGTGATGAGCCCGCAGGGTTTATTCCACGCGGCGTTCGTCGACCGGTTGGGCGACACGTTCCGTTGGAAGGGCGAGAACGTGGCCACCACGCAGGTCGAGGCGGCGGTGGCCGCGGATAAGCCGGTGGAGGAGTGCACGGTGTTCGGCGTCGAGGTGCCCGACACCGGCGGGCGGGCCGGGATGGCCGCGATCAAGTTGCGAGAGGGCACCGAATTCGACGGCCAGTCGTTGGCCCGCGCCGTGTACGACAAGCTGCCCTCCTACGCGCTGCCGCTATTCGTCCGGTTGGTGGAGTCGCTCGAGCACACCACGACGTTCAAGAGCCGCAAGGTGGAGTTGCGTAAGCAGGCGTATGGTGCTGACGTCGAAGACCCGCTGTACGTGTTGGCCGGCCGCAAAGAGGGCTATGTGCCGTTCTATGACGAGTATCCGGGCGAGGTTGCGGCGGGTAAGCGGCCGCAGGGCTGAACTGGCTCATGACGATCCGTTGTTCGCTTGACCCGGTTGCAGATGATGCTCTTGAAGTTTCACTGCAGAGCTTGAAGTCTTACTGCGGAGGCAGTCTTCGACGCCACGCTTATGACAATTTCCATTCGCCAAGCCAACAAATTTGTGATGCTCGCGGACTTCCGTCGCTGATGACCATTGTGGAAAACTATTGATGATTTCCGCGTCAGATAGTTCGTTCATGTCAGGTGGGGCACCCGTCCAATCCCTGAATATGCCCAACGTAGATCTGAGCGGCGGCTCCCGACACTGACAATTGGCCGAATTTGAGTACGTACGCATCTTGCGGATCTCATGTCTCATGTCGCTTATCTGACGGTTCGGTAAGTGTCTCCGGTTGATCTGTATTTTCTTGGACATTTGACGCCCAGGCATTCTGACGAGAATTATTCCAAGGTAGAAATGGCACTCCCGACCACGTGGGACCGCTTGGATTCTAGTTTCCGGTAACGGGCATGCCAAGGGAGCGTCCGTGCCTGATCGTCATTGGACGAACAGAGGTTTCCGACACCCGTCAACACTACCTAACGCGGCATTGCAATTTGCAAAATCCTGACACCAGCGAATAGCATATAGATGCCAATCCGGATCGCTGCGGCGACAAACGCATGTCGATGAACTCGGCTTCATCGAAGGCCCCCGGTGAATACCAGTGGATTACGTCGTCGGCTCACTGACGATCCGACGTCAGGAGTCGACTCGTAGAGCTGGCGTATGGAAAATAGCTTTTACAACGGTGGTCTTCCCTTACTATGACAAAGGAATGTGTGCATAGTCATCTGAAGTCGGCACTGGCCGCCAGTTGATCGGGTTGACTGTCTGCCCATCTCGTTCATAGATACTGTATATCCATTTGGGTACTGGACTGTGGGTTCCATGACACGGATCGCTGTAACACGCGGATCGATTAAGGACTGTCCGGGCTGCATAGGAAAAAGCCAACATTTTCCAGAATCTGTGGGTCCGATAGCACTGGCTCCCAGTCGCGCGCCAGGGAGAGTATAGTTGTGAGGGCCGATCACACTCTCTGGCGGATGTTGATGAAACAAGACATCCAGATATTGCCGCTTTTCTGCGTTGAGCCGCTCGGTGTCGACATTAAAATCGGCCCGTCTTGGGTGATTGGGCGAAAGCGACTCGATAAGTGGTTTTCGACACGGTTGTGCTCCCATATTCTGGCGTCAATATCACGCGGGCCGGCTTTCGCCTGCTCGCGTGTCATCGATGGTCCTGGCTGCGGGTCCTGCGCGAACGGGCCGCCCGGACTTAGCGGAACGCGGTAATCAACAGAGTGGACGCCTTTGCGTGGATCGCCTGCCGAGCTGCCGAAGGGCATCCGAACCGCGTCTCGGTCTCGGCTCATCTGAGCAGATACCGGCTGCTCGGCTTCCCACCAGTCTTGGGCGGCGGTCTTTATCTCCCTGGAGAACCGAAAGCTGGCTTGCCGATACTTCTGTGCCATCGCTTCGCCCATCGCTGCTGGCTGTGACCAGGACAGCGACGGGTGTTGACGACGGTCGAAAACTAGGCCACAGACGACGGTGAAAAGTAGGCCACGTGGTCGGTGGTTATTGTGCCGTGTTGTCGGCTCTGGCGGAGGGCAGGGTGTCGATTCCGGTGTCTTTGAGCCGGTAGCTGGAGCCTTTGAGGGTCAGGACGTCGGCGTGGTGGACGATGCGGTCGATCATCGCCGCGGCGACGACTTGATCTCCGAACACGTCGCCCCAGCGGGCGAAGGGCAGGTTCGAGGTCAGAATCAGCGAGGCGTGTTCGTAGCGGCTGGAGACCAGTTGGAAGAACAAGTTCGCGGCGTCCTGTTCGAAGGGGATGTATCCGACCTCGTCGACGACGAGAAGGCCGATGCGGCGCAACTTGGCCAACTCGACGGGCAGTCGCCCCGCGGTGTGGGCGGCCTTGAGGCGAGCGACCCAGTCCACCGCGGTGGCGAACGCGATGCGATGCCCGGTCTGGGCGGCTTTGATGGCCAATCCGATGGCGAGGTGAGTCTTGCCGGTTCCCGGTGGGCCGAGCAGCACCACGTTGCGGGACCTGGCCAGGAACGCACCCGTGCCTAGGTGGGCGACCATGTCCCGGTTCAAGGCCGGTTGGTGATCGAAGTTGAAGTCTTCCAACGACTTGCGCGTCGGAAACCCCGCCGAGCGGATGCGGGTCGCCGCACCGGAGGCTTCCCGGGCCGCGACCTCCCGGGAAAGCACCGCCGCCAGATACTCCTCATGAGTCCAGTTGGCGTCACGGGCTTGCTCGGCGAGCCGGGCGGCGGCGTCGCGGATGCGCGGCGCCTTAAGGGCCTGGGCGTAATGCAGGACGGATTTGATCGGATCCTCGGCCATGATCACGCCACCTCCCCGTCGGAAGTGACTGTTGCCGTGGTGAAGTCGACACCGAACGCGCGGTCGTAGTCGGCCAGATCACGGACCAGGTAATCACCGACCACCGGTGGTGGGCCGGTTTGGAACTGTCGACGCAATGCTGCGGCAGTCGCGACGTGGGTGGGATCGGTCAGCGTTTGTCGTACCGCCCAGCAGCGGTCATGAGCCGCCAGCTGGCGCCCCGCTCGGGTCACCACCACCTGATTCAAGGTGGTCCTCACCTCGACGAGCTGTCCGATCGCATGCGGGTCCACGGAGTAGTCGTTGCCGGCCACCCGCACGTAGTAGTCGCGCCCCAGCCGCACCGAGGTCACCGCCTCGGTGACCGGCGCCACGGGCGGCAACGCCAGCATCTGGGCTCGATCGCCGTCGAGGAAGTCGACCGGACGACCATCGAGGACCCGCACCCGACGGGCGTTGGCGGTCGGAAGCCATTGGCCCAGTTGAGTGTTGAAGTCCGCTGGCGAAGTGAAGCTGCGCCCCGGCAGGAACGAGGTCTCCAAATAGCGGTTGGCTCGCTCCACGATCCCCTTGGATTCGGGGTCATAGGGTTTGAGTTGCACCAGCCGCGACCCGAGCGTGCCCATCAACGCGGTGACCGGATCGGTCAACCGACCGCGGCGTCCGATCCCGGCCTCGTTGTCCCACCACAACTCATGGGGTGCCGCGGTGAAGCTGCCCGAGAGTAGCTGCCACATCCCGGCCACCAGGTCCATCGTCTGACGCGAGGGCAGCATCATTGCGGCGATGAACCGGGAGAACGCCGCGACCATCACCAGCACCGGCAGCATCGCCTCCTGGCCGAACCCGACCGCGATCCTGGGTGCCGGGAACCACAGGTCGCACTGAACCGCTCGCCCCGGAGGATGGTCGAGGCGGTCAACCGGATCGGCGAGCAGGTGCTCCGGGCGGATCGCTCGGACCCGCTCGCGGAACCAGGAGATCGAACCCGTCCACCCGACCCGCTCGGCGAGCACCGTCGCCGGCATCTGCGGATAGGCCGACAGCAACGCCCGGATCCGCGGCTCCACCTCGCTGATCGCCGACGGCGCCGAAGCTCGCTCGTACTTCGGTGGACCATCGCCGGCCAGCGCCCCGGCCACCGTGTCACGCGCGATGCCGAGCTGGCGTGCAATGGCCCGCTGCGACAAACCCTCGCTGCGATGAAGATGCCGGATCAACGCCCAGTCTTCCAAGGAGATCACCCATCCAATCTGATTGGGTGGCCTACTTTTCAACCGTTGCGAGTGGCCGGACTTTCAACCGTCGCCAACAACGGGTCGTCGTTGACCGTGAAGCCGAGCCGTTCGGCATTGTCAATCATCGCCCGCGCGTTCGTCAGTTTGGGCTCTACCGACTCCGTCAGGTCACGAAACGCTCGGATCGCCATCGTCTGGATCGCATCGGAGCTGTGGACGATGGTCCTACGATCGGCGTGCGCAGCCGTCACAGCGGCCTCGGCGAAACGTCCCGACCACGGTTGCCCGCCGGGTTTCTCCATAAGCTGGACATATTCGTCGGCATGGGTCTCCAAATCCTTAACGGTGTTTCGCCGAGATTGGATCCACTCCAACACCAAATCCGGCCGTGCCGCGTCGATCTGGCTGCGTGTCACCGTCAACCGCTAGCTCCGAAGCCGCGCTCGATCATAGTGAAAACGACGATCACCGAGAAGGCGGTTTACGGTCCGCAGCAGCGACCGGTGCGGACCGGTCCGCCTCAGCGTTCGCGAAATGAGTACATGTGTGATCGACGTCGTCGGCCACTCGGCCGAAACGGATGGCCACCGCGGTTCGTATCGCCAGGAGAGTCTCTACGCTCACCGATCTCGCGATCACCATGGTCGGAGTGTCACTTGCCGGATCAGTAGCCAAGCCCGGTGGTGTCTGTTCCAGCACCGTCGACATTCTGCGTAGCTGCGGGCCGAGCAGCGATAGCGTTTGCAGCTCCAGTCTCGAGGTCGCGGCGGGTAAGCGACAGCAGGGCTGAAAGCCCTGCTTTGTAAGGACGAGGCCAGCATCCGACGCCTCGTTCGGTATCGCCAATTAGGTTGGCGCGAAGGATGATTCGCGATCCCAGGGCGCCAGAGGCGAGTGTCTCAAGAGATAATCAGACGATTCGTGGTGTGGCGTGGGTTCCGATCGTCAGACGCCGAAAGAACGTAATAGGGCGTCCTCGGCGTCGTTCAAGTACTTCTCGAGGAGGTCAGCGGCCAACTCTGTAGCGCCGGCACGCAACGCGCCGGCAATTTCTTCATGCCGCTTCAGAAACGCAGCGTGGAAAAGCTGAGTGTCTCGCATGTGAGCGTAAGCCAACCGAAATTCAGCCAGCACACCGGACATGATGGAGGACAACCGATCGCTCTCGACGAGGTCGATGAGCGACTCGTGGAACTTGATGCTCGCGGCGGCCACAGCGTCCCAGTGACACTCGTCGGCAGCGGCCTGACCCTCCTCGATTGCGGCCGAGAGCTTTCGTAAACCATTGGGGGTCAGTGTTTTGCTATGCCTGAGCGCCGCGCATTCGACGACTCGCCGCACTTCGTAGAGGTCGGCGATGTCGTCGCGCGAGAGCTGGCGCACAAACACACCCCGGCTGAGTTCGTGTACGAGCAGACGTTCGCGAATCAGCCACTGGAATGCTTCACGCAGGGTGCTGCGTGAAACTCCGTAGGCTTCGCGGACGTGTTCTTCGGACAGGCGTGAGCCAGGGGCGAGCTCGCCAGCGACGATCTGGGCGCGAAGTGCCTCGGCCAATCTGCTGGTGGCACCCGTCGTCTCACCCATGAATGATCCCCCTGCTCCTCGCACCTGTGGCCGAAGGCGACTGACTGCGGGGACCAGCGTAGCTCCTCCTGGTCGCGCCAATCTAGATTGTCGGACGATCTTGTTGTAGATCGTCTGACGATTCGGTAGGGTAGGCCGAATGCAAGCGGGCGAATCGAGCGACGGCGCATGGAAGGTGAAGTCGGAGGTGTCCTTTTTGGTGCCGATGTTTGGTGTCGTCGGTCAGTCCAAGTGCACCCGTTTGGACGACGATCGATGACCAGTGCTCCGGCAAGCGCGGTGACGACGCATTCGGTAAATCCGGGTTCGCATCCGCCCTGTGGCAAACCGCTTCATCCGCTACTCGACGCACCACACGGTGCACTCATCAAAGCCGGATTCGGCCAATCTAAAACCGGGGCTGACCTATGTTCAGCCGTCTCGGATTTGCCTGCCGGTGCTGCGAATGCGAGGCCAACAGAGAACCGCGCGACGGCACCCGTCGAATGTCGATAATTGGGTCCCCGGATTGCACGACGACAGCGCACGTTGCTCATTCAACTGACATAATCTGAAGACGCTCCGTGGTGCAGTCCCGATCTTTTTCGATGCCGCCGGCGACCGTTCATCTCTGCGCTCATTCGCAAAATCGCCATATGATCATTCGAGTTAATCCGGGCTATGCATCCGGGATCTGTGCTCACATGAAAATGAATAACATCGATTAACGTCGCGGTCATCATCGCGGACTAGGGCCGGCATCCTGTCGTAACAGAGTGCTGCATAGGTCAACTCTCGGCTGAGGACGATTCGAGCAAGGCTCTTGCAGCGATTTGATGCGCCGGCGGGGAATGGACGCGGAACCTTGAAGGCGTAGAGGCCGCGACCTTCCGTTCTGTGCCGATTCGAGCGGAGCTGGGTTGGGCGCTGCTGCCGGCCATCGGTGCTTCCAAAATCGCATGTAGTCGAGTCGCATTCAACCTTTGCGAAGATGATGCTTACATTTATTTTGAAGGCTAGTTCTAATTTGTAATTCTGCTTGTGATCAGAGTCGTTGATTGCGCCACGACCGGATTTAGAGAGTTTTACTCGGCATGATTTTATCTCATTTTAGAAGACTATTCCGCGATGACTTGTGCAATTTTTCTGTGAGATTCACGAGCCTCTGCCCAGTTCAGGCTGGGAATAGATCGTCTTGTCGGATAGGCGGCGCCAAGTTCGAGGCACCATGAGGCGGTCAAGACCGTCCTACGTCGAAGACGAAACGCGGAAACTGGACCTGATCCAAATTTTCCAAATGGGTAGTGATCAAGTATTCCTCTACATGTCTGTATTGCGCTCCGATGCAACCAATAGGACACCTCGGTGCTCAGCACCAAATATCAAGTGCATCGCGGTTATCGGTCATTTTGAGAGGAATCTAGATGTCGTTTGTGGTAGCAACCCCGGAAATGCTTGCTGCGGCGGCAGTTGACCTGGAGCGAATCGGCGCAGGCATTAGCGAGGCTAGTCGGGCGGCTACGGGAGCTACTACGGAGTTGTTGCCGGCTGCGGCAGACGAGATCTCATCCGCTATTGCCAGCATGTTTGCCAACCATGGGCGGATCTACCAAGCGATCAGTGCGCAAGCGAGTTCGTTTCACAACCAGTTTGTGCAAACTTTGGGCCGCGTTGCGTCGGCCTACAACGCGGCGGACCTGAACAATGCGGCCTGTCTGGCTTCGGGTGGTCGCTCGGCCGGGGGGGAGGCGGTGCCGGGGGACACCGCGGTAGGGCATTCCGTTGGAGGGTTCGATTCACCCGCTGGCACTGGTGGTGCCCAACCAGCTGGCGGCACTGGCTCAACTCCCCCTTACAGCGGGGGTGGAGGCACTCCTACATCGGGCGGTAGTGGCGTTGATACACCTACAAATCCGGGCATCGGTACCGGTTCGGGCGAGCAGCCCAGCAGCGGCGGTGCCGTAAGCGAAGGAAGTCCTGTCAATACCCCGACTAGTGGCCCGAGTGAGAGGGGAACTGGGGGAAGTGATTCGGCCGCCTCACCGAGTGGCGTGACGCGAGGTGGCGGCGACGGGACGGCCGCCAGCGAAGTGTCTTCCGGTCGTGGCAACGGTACGGCCGATTCACCAACAGTCACTGGTGGTGGGAGTGACGGATCGCAAGCATCGGAGGGGCGTGTGTCTGAGGCAGACAGTGCCGTCGCGCCCGCTGGTGGGGACCCGCGTTCGGTGGTGGTTGCGCCGGGTAGTGGGGATCCGAGTGGGGTGGCGGTGTCGCCGGGTAGTGGGGTTTCTGGTGGGGATCCGAGTGGGGTGGCGGTGTCGCCGGGTAGTGGGGTTTCTGGTGGGGATCCGAGTGGGGTGGCGGTGTCGCCGGGTAGTGGGGTCTCTGGTGGGGATCCGAGTGGGGTGGCGGTGACGCCGGGTAGTGGGGTCTCTGGTGTGGATCCGAGTGGGGTGGCGGTGACGCCGGGTAGTGGGGACCCCAGTGGGGTGGCGGTGTCGCCGGGTAGTGGGGATCCCAGTGGGGTGGCGGTGACGCCGGGTAGTGGGGTCTCTGGTGGGGATCCGAGTGGGGTGGCGGTGTCGCCGGGTAGTGGGGTTTCTGGTGGGGATCCGAGTGGGGTGGCGGTGACGCCGGGTAGTGGGGTCGATCCGAGTGGGGTGGCGGTGACGCCGGGTAGTGGGGTCTCTGGTGGGGATCCGAGTGGGGTGGCGGTGACGCCGGGTAGTGGGGATCCCAGTGGGGTGGCGGTGTCGCCGGGTAGTGGGGTTTCTGGTGGGGATCCGAGTGGGGTGGCGGTGACGCCGGGCAGTGGGGACCCCAGTGGGGTGGCGGTAACGCCGGGCAGTGGGGTGGCGGTGGCGCCGGGTAGTGGAGATCCTAGTGGGGTGGCGGTGGCGCCGGGCCGTGCGGTTTCTAGCGGCGGCGACGCGGCTGCGTTGGTCACCCATGGGAGTCACGATCTGCGGAATGCAACGGTGGCGCACAGACAGGTGACGCGGTTTCGACTACTGCCGCGGCAAGACCTGTGGGGCCCGCCAGCGGCGGTACCACCACTAAAGGCGGTGGGCGGGTCGGCAGCGGTCAAATTTCCAAGCTCGCCGGATCGCATTCGCGCTAAGCGAACAGGAGTTTGCGGCGCCGCGTCCGGCGACATCGCAGAGTAGGCAGCTTCGCGATCGGTACTGGCAGCCGGCGGCAGTTACGAAGGCAGCAGGCACTATGGAAGCGTGCAGGCAACCCTGTGCGGCCGCCCCGTCGCCGGTGACCGCGCGCTGATCATGGCGATCATCAATCGCACCCCGGACTCGTTCTACGACAAGGGCGCGACCTTTGCCGACGACGCTGCCCGCGAGGCCGTGCACCGCGCTGTGGCCGAGGGCGCCGACGTCATCGACATCGGCGGGGTCAAGGCGGGCCCCGGGGAGAACGTCGACACCGAGACCGAGATTGCCCGGCTGGTGCCTTTTGTCGAGTGGTTGCGCGGCGCCTACCCCGACCAACTGATTAGCGTCGACACCTGGCGCTCGGAGGTGGCCAGGCTGGCGTGCGCGGCCGGGGCGGACATCATCAACGACACCTGGGGCGGCGTGGACCGGCAGTTGCAAGAGGTGGCCGCCGAGTTCGACGCCGGCTTGGTGTGTGCGCACACCGGGGGAGCGTTACCACGCACCCGGCCCTTCCGGGTGAGTTACGGTACGTCTACCCGCGGCGTGGTGGACGACGTGATTGCCCAGGTCACAGCCGCCGCCGAGCGGGCAGTCGCGGCCGGGGTAGCCCGCGACCGGGTACTCATCGATCCGGCCCACGATTTCGGCAAGAACACTTTCCACGGGCTGGTGCTGTTGCGACACGTGGCCGATCTTGTTAAGACCGGGTGGCCGGTGCTCATGGCTTTGAGTAATAAGGACTTCGTCGGGGAGACTCTAGGCGTGGACGTGACCGAACGGCTCGAGGGAACGCTGGCCGCAACCGCGCTGGCCGCGGCCGCCGGAGCCCGCATGTTCCGCGTCCACCAGGTCGCGGCGACCAGGAGGGTGCTGGAGATGGTGGCCTCGATTCAGGGGATCCGGCCGCCGACGCGCACCGTAAGGGGGCTGGGATGACCGCATCCGATCTGGTCGCGGCCGACCTCGTCGGTGACCTGGCCGACCGTAGTTGGAACCGTCCGCGCTGGACCGTGAGCGAACTCGTCGCGGCCAAAGCGGGCCGGACGATCTCGGTCGTGCTACCGGCGCTCAATGAGGAAGACACTGTCGAATCGGTGATCGACAGCATCTCGCCGTTGGTCGACGGATTGGTCGACGAACTGATCGTGCTGGATTCGGGGTCCACCGACGACACCGAAATCCGGGCCATCGCCGCCGGCGCCCGAGTAGTGAGCCGCGAGCAGGCAGTGCCGGAGCTACCGGCGCGGCCCGGCAAAGGCGAGGCGCTATGGCGTTCACTTGCTGCCACCACCGGGGACATCGTGGTGTTCATTGACTCCGACCTGATCGACCCGGATCCGATGTTCGTGCCCAATCTGGTCGGTCCGCTACTCACCGGGGACGGCATTCACCTGGTCAAAGGCTTCTACCGGCGTCCGCTCGGCGTCGGCGACGCCAGCGGCGACGCCGGATCCACCGGTGGTGGCCGGGTCACAGAACTGGTGGCGCGACCGCTGCTGGCAGCGCTACGTCCCGAGTTGGGCTGGGTGTTGCAGCCGCTGGGCGGGGAATACGCGGCCACTCGGGAGTTGCTGACGTCGTTGCCCTTCGCGCCGGGCTACGGCGTGGAAATCGGCCTGCTGATCGACACCTTCGACCGGCTGGGCCTGGACGCGATCGCCCAGGTCAACCTGGGTGTGCGGGCCCACCGCAATAGGCCGTTGGAAGAGCTTGGCGCCATGAGTCGTCAGGTGATCGCGACGCTCCTTTCCCGCTGCGGCATTCCCGATTCCGGAGTCGGGTTGACCCAGTTCTTCCCCGTCGGTGACGGGTACGCCCAGCACATCGTGCCGGTGTCGCTGTCGGATCGCCCACCGATGAGCGTGCTCAGGCCTCACTGATCGCGGCATGTCGGTGCGGTAGGGCAAGATCGACTCTCGTGGCGTTGGTGTTGCTTTACCTGGTGGTTCTGACCCTGGTGGCAGTCGTTTTGTTCGGCGTGGCCAGCCTGTTGTTCGGTCGCGGTGAGCAGTTGCCGCCGCTGCCGCGCGCGACGACGGCGACGGTACTGCCGGCCTACGGCGTCACGGCCGCAGACGTCGAGGCCGTGAAATTCACCCAGGTACTGCGTGGATACAAGACGAGCGAAGTCGACTGGGTGTTGGACCGCCTGGGCCGCGAGCTGGACACGCTGCGGGGCCAGATAGCGGCGCTGCAAGCCTCGGGCACGGAGGCACAACCTGGTGATGACATCGAGTCATCAGATGTCGATGCCGTCGCGGCAGACCGCTCCGGGCCCACATGAGTGACGACGGTCTGGTTCGCTGCGGCTGGGCCGTCGTTCGACCCGGGCCCGACGCCGACCTCTACCGCAACTATCACGATCAGGAGTGGGGTAACCCGCTCAAAGACGGCACCGCGTTGTTCGAGCGGATGAGCCTGGAGGCGTTCCAGAGCGGGCTGTCGTGGCTGATCATTTTGCGCAAGCGGGATAATTTCCGCCGCGCGTTCCACGGTTTCGACGTCGAGCAGGTCGCCCGCTTCACCGAGGACGACGTTCAGCGACTGCTGGCCGACGACGGCATCGTGCGCAACCGGGCCAAGATCGAATCGACGGTTGCCAACGCGCGTGCGGTTCTCGATCTGGGTTCCCCGCAAGACCTGTCTGACCTGCTGTGGTCGTTCGCGCCACCGCCCCGCCCCCGGTTTGCTGATCTGTCCGATATCCCCTCCACCAGTCCGGAATCCAAGGCCATGGCCCGCGAGCTGAAGCGCCGCGGTTTCCGCTTCGTCGGACCGACCACTGCCTACGCACTGATGCAGGCCACCGGCATGGTCGACGACCACATCAGCGCTTGCTGGGTCCAGACGAGTGGTTCCAAGCAGACTCCGTAGAACGAGCGGAATCGCTTCTGCTGCACATATGCGTGAATATGGTTCAGAATCTTGCCTCGTCGTCGATCCGTCGCTGGCCGCGGGCGCCAACGTGACAACGTGACAACGTGACAACGTGACAACGTGACAACGCAGTGCACCAGCGCCCGATGATTGGAGCGCTTAGGAGAGGTCCCCGCGCAGGCCGGTCGACGCCAGCCGGTTCGGCAAACGTCTAAAGAGTTGTGGCTTGCCGCTTTGCGGCGGCAGGAACATCGCCCTTATCGGATTGGACGCTTCGGTCACCTGCGCTGACCGAAGCGCCATTCTTCGGAAGCGGCCCTAGTAGGCCCGCCGCGTGGTCGTGGAGCAGGGCAGCGACGGTTTGTTCGGCGCAGGTGCGATTTGTCCCGATCACACCCGACGGACCGCGTTTGATCCACCCGGTCGTGTAGACGCCGGTCACGGGTGCGCCGCTGGGTGAGCTGAGGACTCGGCCGTCGGCGTGTGGGATGGTGCCAGAGGCGAGGTCGAACGGAACACCGGGGATCTGTTGGCCACGAGAGCCGATGGCGTGGATGACGATGTCGGCATCGACGCATTCTCCGTTCGACAGGGTAACGCCGATGATGCGTCGTGTGCCTTGGATGCTGACCGGGGTGGCGTGGAAGCGCAGCACGAGGCGTTTGGCACCTGATGTTGACGGGTTCGCCGCGATCCTGGAAAGCAGTTTCAGCTTCCGGTTGGTGTCGGGCCCGTGCGCCGTCGATTCGGCGGCAGCGATGTCGCAGGGATCGACGATGATGTCGATGTCGGTGCGGTGCGCTAGGGCCAGTATCTCCGGAAGTGTGAACGAGGCGTGCTCGGCGCCGCGGCGACCGATGAGCATCACTTCGTCGATGGTGCTGGCGCGCAACGACTTAACAGCGCGGGGGGAAATGGTGGTGCGGGCCAGGACATCGGGGTCGGTGAGGAGGATGCGGGCAACGTCGAGGGCGACGTTGCCGTTGCCGATGACCACCGCGCGTCGCCCCGTCAGTTGCGGGTTGAGGTGCTCGTAGTCGGGGTGTCCGTTGTACCAGCCGACGAACGCTGTGGCCGCTACGGATTCCGGCAGTTCGCTGCCCGGAATGTCGAGGCGGCGTGGATTGAAGGCTCCGTGGGCGTAGATGACCGCGTCGTGGTTCGTCTGCAGATCGGCATGGTGCAGATCGGTCCCGACGTCGACGCCCAGGTGGGTGTGGAGTCGTCGCTTCTTGTCACCGATGAACTGGAACTGCCCGACGACGGCTTTAGTGGCGGGATGGTCGGGTGCGACGCCGTAGTTGATGAGGCCGCCGGTGGTCGGTAACCGGTCATACATGTGGACGTGGACGCCGGGATGGCGAAGTAGGGCTTTGGCACTGTAGAGACCGGCGGGCCCGGTTCCGACGATGGCGACATCCAGCGGTGCGTCGCTGGTGATCAGCGGCTGCGGTGCGGGGACGCGGCGAAATACGTTCGGCGTGCGGTGATCTCGGTAATAGTCGGCGTTCAACTCGATGAACGGCCGTTCCGCCGAGGAGAGCGCGGTGGCGGGTCGGATGGCGTCGACGGGGCAGGCGTCGGCGCAGGCTCCGCAGTCGATACAGGTGTTGGGGTCGATGTGGAGCATCTCCGCAGACTCGAAGGCGGGCTCGTCAGGTGACGGGTGGATGCAGCTCACGGGGCAGACGGCGACGCAGGAGGCGTCGTTGCAGCAGTTCTGGGTGATGACGTAGGCCATGAGGAATCCTTGCGCGGCAGAGGGTTTGGGTTGAGAACTCGGACAAGCCGCGTACTACGAATATCGAGGCGCAGTAATTCGCGTCCTTGGGTGCGGCGGTGATCCGTTCGAGTTCGGCTTCGCTCGTCCCGGAGAGGCGGCCGTGGACCGCGACCCGGCGCAGCGTCGAACCGTCGCCGAGAGTGCGTCACGCATGGCGTGGCTGCGGGGTTGCCATGGTGGGCGCCTGGTCGGCTTCGCGCGGATACGGCGCGCGGCCGTAGCCGGTGATGTGGACACCGCCCCACGGGTCGGAGTCGATCAGGCAGGCGTCGACGGGTTCGCCGCCCGGAATGCGTAGGCGGACGGGTTGGTTAGCGTGCCGGTATGCCTGGTCCAGGGCGTCCGTGGGATCGATGCGTCCCGACCAGTGCAGCTGGTTGTCGACGGGTTGATACACCGCCACGAGGTGGACCCTTACGGCGAGTTCGGTTTCGTGTTCGATGAGTAGCGCGGGGCCGTGATACTCGTCCGCCCGCTCGCGGTCTACGGCGCGGGTGAATTCGAAGTCGGTCAGTGCCGGTGTGCGGGTGCGGCGCCAGTAGGACACAGTGGAACCGGGCCACAGTGCGCGGTTGACACCCTGTCCGTCGAGGTACCAGCTGCGGCACCCGCCCGAGGTCCACACCGTGCCCTGCGACCGGCGTTGCAGTTCCCGATTGAAGTGTTGTTGCACATGGGGTTTCACGTCGATCCTGGTGCTACCCCGGTCACGCATGGCGCGCAACAGGGACACGATGTAGTGGGTTTGCGCTTCGATCATGAACACGATCGACTGGTTGCCGACACCTGAGTTGGGGCCCATCACCATGAAGTGGTTCGGCATCGCGTGCGTGGCGACGCCGAGGTAAGCCTGCGGTCCATCCCGCCACACCTGCTGAATCGTCCGTCCGGACGTGCCGACCTGGGTGTGGTCGCCCCACTTGTCGGTGACCTTGAAGCCGGTGCCGTAGACGATGACGTCGACCGGCCGTTCAACCCCGTCGGGAGTGCGGATGCCGGTGGGCGTGATCGCGTCGATGGAATCGGTGATCAACGCTACGTTGTGGCGCTGCAACGCCGGGTAGTAGTGGTTATCGATGATCATGCGCTTGCAGCCGACTTCGTAGTCCGGCGTCAACCGGGCCCGCAGGTCCGCGTCGCCGACTTGTCGGCACAGATGTGCGGTCGCCACGGCGCGAACCGCGCGCATGTACCGCGGGTGCAGGAATGCGCCGACGAGTGCTTCGTGGCTGGCGTAGATTCCCGCGCGGATCAGCCTGCGCAGTCCGGGGATCGCGCGGTAGGCGACGCGCTCTGCGCGAGTGATGGGGCGATCGAATTTGGGCAGCACCCAGGCCGGGGTTCGTTGGTACACGTCGAGGTGCGCGGCACTTTCGGCGAGGTGCGGGATGAACTGCACCGCGCTGGCGCCGGTGCCGATCACCGCGACTCGCTTGCCGGTGAAGTCGGTGTCGTGGTCCCACCGGGCCGAGTGGAAGGCGGTGCCGCCGAAGGCGGTGCTGCCGGGCAGTTCTGGGATGTTGGGAATGTGCAGCGGTCCGGTCGCGTCGATAACCGCCCGGCACACGGTTCTCGCCCCGTCGGCGTCCGTCAGTGTCCAGGTGTCGCTGTCGTCATCGAACTCGCGCGACACCACGTCGATGCCGAAGCGGATGGAGCGCCGCAGGTCGTATCGGGCGGCGACGCGCCGCAGATAATCGAGGATCTCGGGTTGGCGGGCGTATCCGCGCGTCCAGTTCGGGTTGGGCGCAAAGGAGAATGAGTACATCAGTGACATCACGTCGCATGCCGCGCCGGGATAGGTGTTCTCCCGCCAGGTGCCGCCGACGTCGTGGGCCTTCTCCAGAACGACGAAATCGTCGATGCCCGCTTCACGCAGGGTGATCGCCGCGCACAACCCGCCGAACCCGGCGCCGATGACGACGACGTCCACGTCGAGATCTTCTGGGGATGTGGTGTCGGCGTTCATCCGAGGAAGCCGAAACGCCGCCACAGGAAGCGCGATATGCCGTTGAGCAGACCGTTCTCGTCGAGGAAGCGGTAAAGGCCCTCGAATGCCTCTCGGCGCCGGGCGTTGACCTGTTCGTTGGCGCGGGCCTGCCGCATCGCCTCGGCGACGTCGAGCCCGCAGCGGGCGTACACCTTCTTGTCGTAGCTAAGGCGGCGCAGGATGAAGCCGGCGCCGCCATTAGCGGTGGCGACGAGCTGGCGTTCCCACCAGCGCGCGCGCTGCACGCGGCGGCGTACGCCTTCGCGGGCGTAGCGGATGTGCCGGGCTTCCTCGGTGACGTGAATCCGCATGATCTGCGCCATGATCGGTTGCAGTTGCGGGTGGTGGAGGTAATTGCGCTGCATGTCGTCGATCAGTTCCTCGCCGCACAGCGCCGCGACCCACAGGAGCAGCCCGCGATAGAAGAACGGGAACAGCTGCACCGCCATCGCCTCCAGCGTCGACAGCCGGTAGGGCAGTGCGCCGATCGCGGACACTCCGCGGCCGAACATAATCATGTGCCGGGTCTCGTCGCCGAGTTCGGTGAGTGCGTAGTGCACGTGTCGTGAGGTCGGGTCTTGGTGCAGCATGGCGCGCAGCAGGCCCTGATTGAGCGTGTTCTCGAACCACACCGCCCGGCTCAGAGTGTTGGCGGCCTCCTGTCGCGACAACTCGACCCGCTCGCGGTGGGACATGCTCTCCCACAGGGGAGTGCCGTACAGCGAAATGGCCTCCGGCGGAACGTAGAACAGATCCGGATCCTGCGGGGCGTCCCAGTCGACGTCGACCGCCGAGTCGTAGGACCGCCGCAGTGAACCCGCGATCAGCCGATCCGCCGCCCGATCGCGTGTTGCGGTGTGGTCGTGCCGCACATCCGCTGTCGTCATCGCCATTCCCCCTTCTCGACCGGCAGGTGAGTGGCGTCGCCGACGGAGCGGCGACCCTACCTGGATGGAAGAATAGACGATTTATGTCTATTCGTCTACCTTTATTCTGTGTTGATGACATCGCCCGCCTCGGAGAAGGTCGCCGATAAGACCGCCGATGCCCGCGCCCGGATCTTCGACGCGGTGCTGTCGTGGGCGGGGGCCACGGGCCTGCGCAAGCTGTCGATGGACGAGGTGGCCCAACGCGCACGAGTCGGCCGCGCCACGTTGTACAAGTACTTCCCCGGCCGCGACGCACTGATCGAAGCGTTCGTGCGCGACCAACTCGCCAAGTTCTTCGCCGACGTCCAAGTCACCGTCGAGCGGTACAGGGATCCCGACGACCGTTTGGTGCACGGCTTCGCCCACGCCTACCGGTTGCTGCGTGACCATCGGGCGGTCGGTCCGGTGCTGCGGCTCAACCCGGAATTGCTTCTGCCCTATGTCATCTCTGATCACAGCTACGCACTCGACCTGGGCCGCTCCTTCGTCGACACCATGACTCCTGCCGGTGACCTTCCGGATCGGGCGCGGGCGCAGTTCGCCGAGCACGTGGCACGGGCCTTCCACACCTTGATCCTCATCCCGTCCACTGTCCTGAGCTTGGACGAGCCCGACGGCCCCGAGGAATACGCCCGTCACTTCCTCTTGCCGGTCAAACACCACTTGGCGGCTACCGGTACCTGATATCAGCGCCCCACCGCTTTCACGGGCTCGTGGTGACTAACGCGTCGACCAGTGGCACGTCAGGTTGATCATGTCGAAGAAGTTGACCGCCATGACGCGCTTGAGGTCCGTGCAGCCGCGCTCTCGGACACGCGCGCCGGATGGAGCGGCCCGCGTCGTTCACCAGCAGGTTCATCGCACGTCGTTGCGCAGACGGGCGTGGTAGCGCGCACGGGCTGCCACGTCGGTCGCGGTGAACGCGGTGTCCAGGCCTGCCGCGCGTTCCAGGCGCTGCCGCGGACCCGTGGGAATCAGCGCCATCACCGCCAGCATGGCCCCCAGTGCCCGCGGAACGACGACCCGGTCGCGTTCGCGTTCTACGGCGTCCACAACCGCGGCGGCGACGTCGTCAGGATCGACCTCGCTAACGGGGAGTAGCCATTTCGGGGTGCTGTTGCCGGCCGAGAGTTCGGTACGCACCAAACCCGGTAGCACCACGGTGACACCGATTCCTTTGTCTACCAGCTCCCTTCGCAAGGCGTCGGAGAATCCGATTACCGCGTGTTTGGTGCCGCAGTAGGTGGCCACCCCGCGGTGGGCACTCACCCCCGCCAATGAGGCGATGTTGACGATGCGGGCATTGGGTGCAGACAGGTGCGCTATGGCGAGCTTGCAGCCGGTGATCACACCCCCGACGTTGATGGCGATCAGCTTGTCGGTGATTTCGTCGTCCTCGTCGACCAAGAGCCCGGTAGGCATGATGCCGGCGTTGTTGACCAGCGTGTCCAGCGGGCCGAGTCGCGACTCGGCCTCGGTGAGGAAGGCATCGAAGGACTCCCGGTGGGTGACGTCGAGCGGGAGGCCGTGCGCGGTGCCTCCGGTTGAGGCGGACAGGGCAGCCGCGGACTCTTCGGCCAGTGCGGCGTCGAGGTCTCCCAGGGCCACCGATGCACCGGCGCGCGCGAACGCGGCGCCGATCGCCAGGCCGATCCCTCGCGCCCCCCCGGTGATGGCCACGGTTCGGTGAATGTCGATGTGCTGTCGTGTCATTGGTGCCCGGCCTTCTTCGTTGTGGAGGCGTACATATCGTCGATGTCGGACGCGCGGTTAAGGGTGATCGCCTTGCGTCCGAGTTTTCCGGTGGGCGTTGACTTGTGATCTGCCGTCGTGGCGCTGCGTAATCCGCGCCTCGGTCTTCCCGGGCGCCGTCAGCGAGCGCGGGCGGTGCTACGCCCTCAGTAGGCTCTTCGCGACATGGGTGATCTGTACCTCGTTGCTACCGGCGTAGATCATGAGCGACTTGGCGTCGCGAGCCAATTGCTCGACGCGGTATTCGGCCATGTACCCGTTGCCGCCGAACAACTGCACGGCATCCATCGCCACCTCGGTGGCCACCTCCGAGGAGTACCACTTCACCGCCGATGCCTCGCCCAGCGACGGCAGCTTGCCGTCCTTGAGTCGCGTCAGGGTCTGAAAGACCATGTTCTGCACGTTGATCCGAGCCACTTCCATTTTGGCTAGCTTGAGCTGAATCAACTGAAACTGCCCGATCTCCTTGCCCCACAGCGTGCGGGACTTCGCATAATCGATGCACAGCCGACGACACTCGTTGATGATGCCCAGTGACATCGCCGCCACGCCCAGGCGCTCGGCGACGAAATTGGCGCGCGCGCTGTCACGCCCGTCCCCGCCTGAGTGTTGTTCGGTCTCTCCCAGCAGCCGATCGGGAGTGAGCCGCACGTCATCGAAGAATAGTTCGCCGGTGGGCGAGGACATCATGCCCATCTTCTTGAACGCCTTGCCCTGCGTCAGACCGGGCATGCCCGCGTCGAGTACGAACGTCAGCACCTGGCGGTCACGCGGGTCGGATTTGCCCGCATTGTCTTCCGCGAGTTTGGCGTACACGATCAGCACATCGGCGTCGGGGCCGTTGGTGATGAACGTCTTCTGCCCGTTGAGCAGATAATCCTGCCCATCGCGTTTGACGTAAGTCTTCATACCGCCGAACGCATCCGAACCGGCATCGGGTTCGGTGATCGCCCAGGCCGCGATCTTCTCCAGCGTCATCAACTCTGGCAGCCATCGCTCCTTCTGCGCCAACGTGCCACGGCTGGCGATGGTCGCCGCCCCCAGTCCCAAACTCACTCCGACCGTGCTTAACAGGCCGATACTGACCCCGGACAGTTCGGACACCATCGCCACTGCCATCGACGCCTGAGCACCGAAGCCGCCCGCATCCATCTTCTTCTCGGCCTCGCGGACGGCGCCATCCCGCTTGGCGCGCTCCTTGTCCAACATCGTCTTGACTGCCTCGGCGGCCATCGCGTCCAGACCGAACTCGCTGAACAGCTTGCGCGCCAACGGATATGGCGATAGCTCGCCACTCTCCAGCGCGTCCAGGTGCGGGCGGATTTCGCGATCGATGAACGCGCGCATACTGTCGCGCATCAGGATGTCGGTTGCAGACCATTCGTACATCAGCGGGGGAGCCTGTCTTCGATGTCGTGAATTTGCCAGAGACCATCGGTTTCGATCGTCTTGACGTCGTGCCATCCGGCGAGTTGGGAGATCGCGCCCCCCTGCACCGCATACACCCGCCCGGTCACCGGGCACTTCTCCGTCGCGAGATAGGCGACAAGCGGGGAGATGTTGGCCGGCGCGAACAGATCGACCTCGCCGGGTTCCGGTTCGCTCATGAGCGAACCCATTCCGGGCGTGGCCAGGGTGAGTCGGGTTCGTGCGATCGGCGCGATGGCGTTGACCCGCACTCCGTAGCGCTGCAATTCGTCAGCGGCCACCAGGGTCATGGCCGCGATCGCCGCCTTCGCCGAGCCGTAGTTGACCTGCCCGGCGTTGGGAATCGTCGTCCCGGAGCCGGATGCGGTGTTGATGACCGACGCCATCGGCTGATCCCCGGCCTTCGACTGCCCCTTCCAATACTCGGCGGCGTGACGCAGCACCGAGAAGTGTCCCTTCAGGTGTACCGCGATGACGGCATCCCAGTCCGCTTCGGACAGGCCGGCGATGAAGCCATCACGCAAAATGCCGGCGTTGTTCACCACCACGTCCAGCCGGCCGAACTCCTCGACCGCCTGATTGACCAGAGACCTCGCACCGTCCCAGGTGGCGATGTTCTCGGTGTTGGCCACCGCGGCGCCGCCCGCGGCGCGGATCTCCTCGACCACCTCGTGCGCGGGACCGGCGTCAGTGCCGTCTCCGGAGTTGCTGCCGCCAAGGTCGTTGACCACGACGCTGGCTCCCTTCGCGGCGAACAGCAGGGCGTGTTCGCGCCCGATGCCGCGGCCGGCGCCGGAGATGACGGCGACGCGGCCGTCCAGTGCGCCCATCCTCATCAGGCCTCCTTGATTTCGGCCAGGCCGTCGGTGATGGCCTTCTCGCCATCGCTGCCCACCCTGGTGGTTTCGAACAGGTAGGTGCTCACCCCATCGCGGGTATCCCGCTTCCAGAGGCGTGTTTCGAGGTCATCGCCGGGCAGCACCATTTTGGAAAACCGCACCGCAAACCGTTTGAGCCGGTTGACGTCCGATTTGGCGACCTGGGTGAGCAGCGCCCATGACGTGAATGCCATCGTGCACAAACCGTGCGCGATGATGCCGGGTAACCCGGCGTCCCTGGCAACTTCCGCGTCCAGGTGGATCGGCATTGGATCCCCCGACGCCTGCGAGTACCGAAACGTCTGATCCTCGTCGACGTGCTGCACGACGGTCGCCACCGGCTGCTGGCCGCGCAGCGCCTCGTCGAACTTGTGCGACGGGCTGAGCACCCCAACCGACCTCCCGGCCTGGAAGCCGCGCACGAATGTCGTCGCATACTGCTCATTGACGAGTTCGCCTGCCTCCGTGCGGCATTCGAGTTTTATCGCCGCCCGAGTGCCGTTGTCCAGCCCCTCGTAGCCGATCATCTTGCCGCGCGATATCAGCTTGTCGCCCGGACGGATCGGGCGGTGAAAATGGAAGTCCTGCTCGCCGTGGACGACTCGCGGGATCAGCTCCACGGGAAGGACGTCGATGGCCGGCATGAGCAGCGACTCGAAGACCGGAACGATGCCGAACACCGGCGCAGCGATCTCACCTCGGCGGTGTGCGGGGATGGGGTCGTTGGTCGCCGCGGCGTACTCGGCGAGCCGTGGCGCGGTGACCTCGAACCGATCCTCCTCGGTCCAGGTATCCAGGCCGCTGTCATCGAACACCAGCTCCTGACCTGAAGCCACCCCGTTCGCGGCGCTCACGCGGCGGCCGCCGCGAGGGCTTGGAGTTTGTCCAGGCTGGTGTCGAGCTGCTTGGCGCCGTCTTTCTCGACCGCCTTGGCCATGGCGCCCTTGATCAGGGCGCCCTCGAAGTCACCGGCCACCGCGATTGTGGAGCCGTCGACCTTCGGGGTGATCGTGAACGCGAACCGCGCCTTCACGCCGGCCATGCCCGTTCCGGCGAGCACCAGAGTCGTCGGCGCCTCGACGGTTTCCACCGCCCAGTCGATCTTGTTGGCCATGCCGAGCATGACGATCTTGGCGGTCAGTTTGGCTCCCGCGCTCAGTGCCGCCGGCGGCTCCTCGAGCCAGCGGTCGTGCACGGTGAACCACTCGCCCCAGGTATGAGGGTCGCTGACGGTCGCCCACAGCTCGTCCGCCCCGACGGCGAGATCCTTCGTTGCTTCGATGTGTCCCATGACGTCTACTTCCTTCTGCGTTGGTGGTGGACGGTTCAGCGGTCTGCGCGCTGGTAGGCGGTGACGACGGCGGCGCCACCCAGTCCGATGTTGTGCTGCAATGCCGCCGTAACCCCGTCGACTTGACGTTGGTCGGCGGTTCCGCGCAGCTGCCAGGTCAGCTCGGCGCACTGGGCCAAGCCGGTCGCGCCCAACGGATGCCCCTTCGAGATGAGCCCCCCGGAGGGGTTGACGACCCAGCGGCCGCCGTAGGTCGTGTCGCCGCTGTCGATGAGCTTGGCGGCCTGGCCTTCCTCGCACAGCCCCAGCGCCTCGTAGAGCAGCAGCTCGTTGGCCGAGAAGCAGTCGTGCAGCTCCACGACCTGAAAGTCGTGTGGGCCCAACCCCGACTGCTCGTACACCCGCTGAGCGGCATCGACGTTCATGTGATAGCCGATCAGGCTCTTGCAGGATCCGTCGAAACTGTTCTCGAAGTCCGTGGTCATCACTTGCCCAACGATCTCGACGGCCTGTTCGCTGAGGTCGTGTCGGTCGACGAACGCCTCGCTGGCCAGGATGGCCGCGCCGGAACCGTTGGAGGTGGGTGAGCACTGCAGCTTGGTCAGCGGGTCGTAGATCATCTTGGCGTCAAGGATGTCGTCGAGCGAGTACTCCTGCTGGAACTGCGCGTAGGGGTTGTTGACCGAGTGCTTGTGGTTCTTGAAACCGATCTTCGCGAAATGCTCTGCCGTCGAGCCGAATTGCTGCATGTGCTCGCGACCGGCGGCGCCGAACATCCACGGCGCAGGGGGAAATCTCACCTCCGAGATCTCTGCCATGGCCAGCATGTGACGCTCCATGGGCTGGGCGCGATCGTCGTACGTCGTGCCCAATGAGCCCGGCTGCATCTTCTCGAAGCCCAACGCCAGCGTGCAGTCGGCCAGCCCGCCGCGGATCGCCCGCGCCGCCAGATACAGCGCGGTTGACCCCGTCGAACAGTTGTTGTTGACGTTGACCACGGGCAGGCCGGACAAGCCGAGCGCGTACACTGCCCGCTGGCCCGCCGTCGACTCCCCGTACACGTAACCGACGTAGGCCTCGTCGATCTTGTGGAATTCGATCCCGGCATCCGACAGCGCCTTGCTGCCAGACTCCCTGGCCATGTCGGGGTAATCCCAGCCGTCGCGGCTGCCCGGCTTCTCAAACTTCGTCATACCCACGCCGACGACAAACACTTTTTGCGTCACATTGCCTCCTCGGTGTGCAAAAACATACCAATTGGATTGTAAGTGTACAAGCAGCGCCTACCGCCCGGACACTTCACCAGCCGCTATGAAGGCATGCCGCCGCCCCGTCCGGCGGCAGCGGTCACCCCAGGGGCGATTCAGAAGAGTGGGCGGAAGACCGGTCCCATCGGGTCAGTAGGGCTGGTCATCACCGAAGGTGACCTTGAGCAGCATCCGCACATGTCTGCACACGCGATCCCAGCGGCGCCGCGACCGGTTCGGATCGGGATCGCCGAAACTCGACACCAGGATGCCTCGCAACGCGTCCATCGCCGTATAGATAATGTCGCGGAGTTCCTTCTGCCCGGACCGCTCGGGCAGCAGTTGCGCAATCGCGCCGACAAGAGCGGCGTTAACGACCGGCTCGACCCGATCGACGTGCTGTGCCAGCACCGGATCGGTACGCGCTGCGACCCAAAGCTCCACCGTCGCAGAAAAAGTCGGGCCTTGGTGCGACTCCCAGATGTAATCCAACGCCGCTGACACGGGGTCAGGAGTGGCTTTCACGCGCGCAAGCTCGCGAATGGTGTCCCGTGCCCGCTGCTCGGCGAGATGCTCGATCGCGGCGACCACCAAATCTTCCTTCGACCGAAAGTGGTGCACTTGAGCTCCCCGGGTGACGCCGGCGAGTTCCACGACACGATGCGTGGACGTGCCGCCGTAACCGTGCGCGACCAGACACTCGACAGTCGCATCCAGTAGCCGTGTCCGCATGGCCGCTGTCCGCTGCGCCTGAGTGCGACGCACCACCCTGCGGTCATCGCTACCGATTGTCGCCAACGATCTGCTCCCACTCTTCACCGTTGCGCTACTGCAGCTTGGCGACGACCTCGGGGCGAGCCGGAAAAACAAACCGAATGGTATGTCGAAGCCGAACGCACTATGGAATTAATGTACGTCGCAACGGGGGGCAAGCGCAGGTGAGCCGGCTCCGATGAGCAGGGCATCGGAATCGCACATGTGTTCGCAACGGGAGGGTGGTGTCGTTAGTCCCGAGGAATAGGGCGCGCTGGGAATACGTGCACGCCGCCGGGATTAAGCGTCAGGTTGGCCTCACAAGCGGGTCTTTGTGCACCTGGTCTCCCGGATAGGGAACAATGGGGGGGTGATTTGGCAGTTCAATGTCGGGTATGGCTGGAAATTCACTGGCGGGGCATGCTCGGCGCCAGCCAGGTCCGCGCTTGCGGGCCAGCTCGAATCTGGAGGGAGCACTCGATGGCGGCGATGAAGCCCCGGACCGGTGACGGTCCACTTGAAGCAACCAAAGAGGGGCGCGGCATCGTGATGCGGGTACCACTGGAAGGTGGCGGACGCCTCGTGGTCGAGTTGACGCCGGACGAGGCTGCCGCGCTGGGCGACGAGCTGAAGGGTGTCACCAGCTAACCCGCAGACAGGCAATCCGTCTGCGTCAAGCACACACCTTCCGGTAGATGTCGAGCGTCTGCTCGGCGATGTGTGCCCACGAGAATTCCTCGATACAGCGTTGCCGTCCCGCGTGGCCGTACTGTTGCGCCTTGGCGGGGTCTGCCACCAGCGCGTTGACGGCCTCGGCCAGCCGTGCCTCGAAGGCGTCCGAATAATCGGCGTCGTAATGCACCAATGACCCGGTGACGCCGTCGGCGACCACCTCGGGGATGCCGCCGACGTCGGAGGCGACGACCGCCGTCGCGCACGCCATTGCCTCCAGGTTTACGATGCCCAACGGCTCGTACACTGATGGGCACACGAATACCGTTGCCGCCGTTAATATTTCGCGCAACCTCGTCTTGTGCAGCATGTCCCGTATCCAGAACACTCCGGTCCGGCTGCGCTCCAGTCTGGCGACCGCCGAGCGCACTTCCTCCGCGATTTCGGGGGTATCGGGCGCGCCCGCGCACAGCACCAACTGAATGTCCGGACTGAACTGGTGCGCTGCCGCCACCAGGTGTGGAACGCCCTTCTGCCGAGTGATACGTCCGACGAACGCGACGATGGGCCGGTTCGGGTCGACACCATGCTCTTCCAGCACCGAACCGGTGTGAACCGGGCCGGCCGGATGCCAGAAGTCGGTGTCGATTCCGTTGCGGATCACGTGCACCGCATTCGGGTCCAGCGTCGGATAGACGCGCAGGATGTCGTCGCGCATGCCGGAACTGACGGCGATCACCGCATCGGCGGCAAGCGCTGCGGTCTGCTCGACCCAGGAGGACACGTGATAGCCGCCGCCCAGTTGTTCGGCTTTCCACGGGCGCATCGGCTCGAGCGAATGGGCGGTCAGCACGTGCGGAACGTTGTAGAGCAGCTTGGCCAGATGGCCGGCCATGCCGGTGTACCAGGTGTGCGAATGCACGACGGTGGCTGCGTTGGCGGCATTGGCCATCACCAGGTCGGCCGACAGCGTGGACAGTGCGGCGTTGGCGCCCCGCAGGCGAGGGTCGGGTTGATGGGCGACGGCGCCGGGGCGGTCAGCTCCCATGCAATGCACGTCGACAGCGCAGAGCCTGCGCAATTGGGATACCAGTTCGGTGACGTGTACGCCGGCTCCGCCGTAGACCTCCGGAGGGTATTCCCGAGTCATCATCGCCACCCGCATACCCGAACGGTAGTTCGGCGACGAGGCGGCCCGCATATCGGGCTGATGAGGAGCCGGACAGTCCAACCGGTGCCGGCGACGAGGCGGCCCGCATATCGGGCTGCTGAGGAGCCGGACAGTCCAACCGGTGCCGGCGACGAGGCGGCCCGCATATCGGGCTACTGAGGGGTTCCCCCAGATTGCGGAGCACCGGCGGACGGGAAGCGTCCTAACTGCACCAACATACTTAAGTAGCCGGTCGTCTAGCGACTGGACAATCGGGGCCTACCGGTGGCAGCGCTCGGTGGCTGCCGATAGGTTTGAGCCATGAGGGAAGCGCCGCACGTGCTCGGCATCGTGCTGGCCGGTGGTGAGGGCAAACGGCTTTATCCCTTGACCGCCGACCGCGCCAAGCCTGCGGTTCCCTTCGGCGGGGCCTACCGGCTGATCGACTTCGTGCTATCCAACCTGGTCAACGCCCGCTATCTGCGGATCTGCGTGCTGACGCAGTACAAGTCGCACTCGTTGGACCGCCACATCTCCCAGAACTGGCGTCTGTCGGGTTTGGCCGGCGAGTACATCACCCCGGTGCCGGCTCAACAGCGCCTCGGCCCCCGTTGGTACACCGGTTCAGCCGACGCGATCTACCAGTCGCTCAACCTCATCCACGACGAAGATCCGGACTACATCGTGGTTTTCGGCGCCGATCACGTTTACCGGATGGACCCCGAGCAGATGGTGCGGTTTCACATCGACAGCGGAGCCGGTGCCACCGTGGCCGGTATCCGGGTGCCGCGGACCGACGCGAGCGCCTTCGGCTGCATCGACGCCGACGAGTCGGGCCGGATCCGCAATTTCGTCGAGAAGCCGTTGGACCCGCCGGGCACCCCCGACGATCCTTCGAGCACGTTCGTCTCGATGGGTAACTACATCTTCACCACCAAGGTGCTGATCGACGCGATTCGCGCCGACGCCGACGATGACCACTCCGATCACGACATGGGCGGCGACATCATTCCGCGACTGGTGGAGGACGGGATGGCCGCCGTCTACGACTTCAGCGACAACGAAGTGCCGGGCGCCACGGACCGCGACCGCGCCTATTGGCGCGATGTCGGGACGCTGGACGCGTTCTACGACGCGCACATGGATCTGGTGTCGGTACACCCGGTTTTCAACTTGTACAACAAGCGCTGGCCGATCCGGGGGGAGTCGGAGAACCTGGCGCCGGCGAAGTTCGTCAACGGCGGCTCGGCCCAGGAATCCGTGGTGGGTGCCGGCAGCATCATCTCGGCGGCGTCGGTACGCAATTCGGTGCTGTCATCGAACGTCGTGGTGGACGACGGCGCGATTGTGGAAGGCAGTGTGATCATGCCCGGCGCGCGAGTCGGCCGCGGCGCGGTGGTGCGCCACGCGATCCTGGACAAGAACGTGGTCGTCGGGCCGGGCGAGATGGTCGGGGTCGATCTGGAAAAGGATCGCGAGCGTTTCGCGATCAGCGCCGGTGGTGTGGTGGCGGTCGGCAAGGGCGTCTGGATCTAGCGGTCTGCTCGGCGCACCGACTAGGGGATCTCGGGAATCAGCAGGTGGGCGTCATAGCGCGGGCCCCAACGCAACGTGACCAGCCCCCGCGGAGGGGCGGGATAGGCCGCCGGAAACTGGCCGGTCAGCGGGTTGCGTGGCGACAGCCATCGCCCACCCACCACAAGCCGCAACTGTTCGCCCGCGCGGAACAACGTCGCAGAGGGACCCAGCGCCACATCGAGCGCAATCACCTCGCCGGGACGTACCGGCTGCGGCCGATCACAGGCCGGGACCGGCTCCCACGGCTTGGAAAGCCGGGTGTCCAGCGTGCGCAGCGACATTCGTTGCCAGCCGGTGGTGACGCGGTCGCGGCCGTAACCGTACGAACCTTCGAACCCGACGTAGTGCCCGTCTCGCCACTTCTCTACCCCGACGAAGATATTTGCGTCGTCGAAGCCGTCGAGCTGGACCCACAGCCGCGCGGCCATGGGCCCGGTCAACTCGATGTCCTCCGGCACGGTCCAGTTGAAAGCTGCTGCGCGTGCATGGGTTTCGAAAGTAATGCTGCCGGCAGTGGTCGGCGGTCCGGTCGCCAGCGCTCCGGCTCCCGTCAAATACAGGCGCCGCCAGCGCGTTCGGGCCAAGGGCCATTCGGTCTCCTCACGGACCGAGGCCACGGTGTCGCGGTCCTCACGAACTTCGAGGCGCACGGTGCGGGACACGGGCGCACCGCCAAGCGCAGCGCGGAAAAACTGCAGCTGTTCGGCCAGCGCGCTCTGGGAGTAGAACTGCTCCCACTTGCCGCCGCGGTGCGTATACAAACGCGCATGGCGGGATCCGGCCGAGGTGAACGCCCGGACGGAGCCTCGGCTGTGCAAGTTGTTGTCCGAGAAGCTGCCGCATACCAGCATCGGCACGCTGATCGCCGACAGATCGGGCGCGAGCGACCGCCACATGTCGTCGCGCAGCGGGTGCTCGTCCTGCACCTCCTGCAAGCTGTAGGTCTGCCGGGTTCGGCTCACCATCCGGGACCACAACCTGGTGAAGCCGAACTCCCGGATGCCCCCGGGGAAGGTCAGGTCGCGATAGGCGTCGGTGAAGCCCTCCCACGGGCAGATTGCCGACAGCGCCGGGGGCCGCAGTGCGGCCACGGCGTACTGGCTGATTGCGAGATAGGACACGCCGAGCATGACGACGTGGCCGTCGCTGAAGGGCTGTTCGGCCAACCACTGCACCAGGTCGTAGGTGTCCTCGGCTTCCTGCTGGGACAACAACTTTCCGGTGCCACCCGAGTGGCCGCAGCCGCGCGAGTCGGCATTGACGACGGTGAAACCCTGTGCGGTCCACCATGCCGGGTCGGGCGCCTCCCATCCGGTCAGCGCAGAGAAGCTCAGCGGTCCGGGTTGGCGCAGGGCGCGGAACTGCGGCGAGATTCGCCAACGGTTACGTCCCCGCCGGGGCAGATTATCCTTGCCGTATGGGTGAATGCCGACGAGGACGGGCTGTGCCACGGACCCGGCGCGGCGAAAAATGTTGACCCGCAACAGGGTCCCGTCGCGGGTGGGCACTTCGACATCACGGTCGACGATGATGTCCGTCGGCGGGTCCGTCACCGTCACCGGCGGCCGCGCGATACGGCGAATGCGCTCCAGGGCATACCGTGCCGCGCCGGGACGTCGCCAGGGCCGGTCCAGGGCAGGTGCCGGGTCTCGCGCCACGCCGTTACCTTAAACGCGCCCCGCCTCCTTGCGCGAGCAGACACAAAATCCCGCTGGAACAAGCGCTCCTGGGTGATTTTGCGTCTGCTCGCCCGGAACGGGTTACCAGAGGTAGGGGACCAGGCGGTAGCGCACCCGCTGGGTGTACTCGCGGTAGCCCGCCAGCTCGGTGGTCAGCAACTTCTCCTCGTCGAGGATTCGCAGCACCAGCACAACCACGCCTGCCGCGACGAACAACAGGCCCCAGTAGGAACCGAGCGCCAGCGGAATACCTACCATCATGAGCAGCGAGCCGCTGTACATCGGGTGCCGGACCAACCCGTACAGTCCGTCGGTCGTCACCGTCTGGCCCTGCTCGACCGTGATAGTCGCTGCCGCATAACTATTTTGGACGACGACCAGTAGGGCTGAACCCAGCCCGACCGCGACCATCACCTCCCCGGCCACCGACACCCACGCCGGGACCGAAGACCAGCCCATCCGGTGGTCGAACGCGCTGAAAGCCATTGCCCCCATGGCCGTCACAAACAAGGCGGTGACGAGTACCTTCTGCACGGTCCTGCCCTCGGCGCGAGGGCCGGCGCGCATGCGTCGTCGCAGCGCTGCTGGGTTGGTGACGCCCAGCCAGACGGTGGAGATAGTGGTGATGCCCATCGCGATCGCAACGAACGTCCACCCCTGCCAGTAGTGCAAAGTTCCCGCCGGCACGAACACCAGCACGCTGTATAGCACCACCCCGTACAGCAGCGACGCGACGATCTTCAGAGCCGTTTTCACGATCGCAGATCCCGTCGGCGGAAGGCGATGGCGCCCAGTGCAATCAAGGCGAAGTCAAGGCCCAGCAGCCAGAGCAGTGGAACGGGGGTGAACTCATCGCCGACCCGCGGGATGTGCGTGAACGGTTCGAGGTCGAGCAACCACTGCGGCGATCCCGAGAGAGAGCCGAGGAGATACAGCGCGACGAACCCGACCAGCACGCCCCACGCGACGGGTGTCAATCGCGGTGTCACACCGAACAATACGACTGTCACCGCCGACACCAGCCACACGGCGGGCAGTTGCACCGCCGCGGTGGCCACGACCGTGGGCAGCTTGCCCGATACGTCACCGGCTGCCACGCCGTAGGCCAGCCCACCGGTCAACCCGGAGAGCACGATGGCAAACGTCGAACCGCCCAGCGCCATCAGCGAATGACTCGCCAGCAGACGGGAGCGCGAGACCGACCCGGCCAGCAGGGTTTCGGCGTGCTGACTGGTCTCCTCCTGATGCACCCGCAGCGAGAGCGAGACCGCAAATGCCGCCGCGATCATGGCCAGCATGACGTATCCCACGGTGATGAAGCCCTGCTCCAGGGCGCTGGTGCCGCCCAGTCGCGCGAGGACATCGCGACCGGCCGCCCCGCCCAACTCGTCCCCGACACCGTGCGCGACGCTCCCGATCAACAGCCCGTACAGCACCAGTCCGACCGTCCACACCACGAGCGCGCCGCGATCCAGGCGCCACGCCAAGCCGAAAGCGCCGCCCAGCGCCGCGGAAGCGGTGCCACGTCCGGTGCGTTCGGCGAACAACCCGGAACCGACGTCGCGGCCTGCCAGCAACCGGTACGCCACGAAGGTGAGCACCACCGTCGTCACCAGATGCAGCAGTAGCACCCACCAGCGATCACCCGCGTACGGGCGAAGTTGCAGTGACCATCCCAGCGGCGACAACCACGACAAGGCGCCGGAGCCCGCGTCGCCGACCGCGCGCAGCGTGAACGCGGCGCCGAGCACCGCGAACGCAACCCCCCGAGCGACCCGGGCGCTCGGCGACAACTGCGCGGCCACCGCGGCCACGGCCGTGAAGACGAGTCCGGAAGCGGCCAGCGCCGCGCAGAATGCCAGCGATCCGCCGGCAGGAACGTCGGTCATCAGCAGACCGGCAGCACCGATCAACCCGGCGGCCACGGACGCCCCGAACGACAACAGCAGCGCGGCGGTGAGGCTGGCATAGCGGCCGACCGCGGTCGAGTCGATCAGTTCGGCGCGCCCGCTCTCCTCGTCGGCACGGGTGTGCCGGATCACGGTGAGAATGACCGCCACCGCGATCAGGGCGTGAAACATTCCGGCTTTCCAGATGCCGACGGCGCCGAGGCTGTCGTTGTAGACCTGGCCGTAGAGGGCCCGTTGCGCGGGGCTGGCCATGATGGTGGCGGCGAACCTGGCCCGCTCGGTATCGGTGGCATAGACCTTTTCGATGCTGCCGATGTAGACGCTGCCCAGCGGGACGGACAGCAGCAGTACCCAGAGCGGCAGGGAGACCCGATCGCGGCGCAGGTACAGCCGCAGCAGCCCCAGCGTCCCAGCGAGATGCGAACTGCGTTGCGGCGCAACCGCGTGGCGATCCAGCAGCGTAGTGCTCATCGTGCCGCCACCTCCTTCGCGTCCCGTGGGCCGTTGGTGCTGTAGTGGCGCATGAACAGCTCCTCAAGGGAGGGTGGCTGGCTGACCAAGCTGCGCACCCCGGCGTCACCGAGCGCCCGAATCAGTTCTCCGAGGCTGTCGCTGTCGACCTGGGCGCGCAGCGTGTTGCCTTCGATGCTGAGGTCCGCGACACCCTTGATCCGGGTGAGATCGCCTGGATCACCGATCAATTCGGCTTTGATCGAGGTTCGGCTCAGATGCCGCATGGATTCCAGGGAACCGCTCTCGACGGTCCTGCCCGCCTGGATGATGGTCAGCCGCTCGCACAGCGCTTCCGTCTCGGCCAGGATGTGACTGGACAGGAGCACTGTTACACCACGGGCCCGCGCCTCGGCGACACATTGCTGAAAGACGTTCTCCATCAACGGGTCCAGCCCGCTGGTCGGCTCGTCGAGCAGCAACAGCCTGGCCCGCGACGAGAACGCGGAGATCAGGGAGACCTTCTGGCGGTTGCCTTTGGAGTAAGTGCGCACCTTCTTGGTCGGGTCGAACTCGAAGCGCTCGATCAATTCTGCCCGCAAGCTGGTGTCGATTCCGCCGCGCATCCGCGCCAGCAGGTCAATGGTCTCACCACCGGTGAGCGATGGCCACAGCGTGACATCTCCCGGCACGTAAGCGATCTGGCGGTGCAGCTGAACTGCGTCGGCCCACGGGTCCGCCCCCAACAGTCGCACGCTGCCGCCGTCGGCTTTGACCACCCCGAGCAGTATGCGGATGGTGGTGGACTTGCCTGCGCCGTTGGGGCCCAGGAAGCCGTGGACTTCTCCTTCGTGGACGGTGAGGTCGAGGCCGTTGAGCGCCCGGACGTTGCCGAAATTCTTGGTGAGACCACGAACATCGATAGGCGCCTGCTGATTAATCGTCATGTGACCCTCCTTGGTCCGCTCTGGCGAGAAACGCGTCGTACATGGTGTGGTCGGTCAGCAGGCCCTCGGAATAGACCTCGAGGGCGGGCAGCACCATGTCACGGGCGTAGTCGCGCAATACTGCGCGCAAATCGTTTGGGGTTTCGTGCATTTGCAGATAGAGCAGGAAGCCGCCGCCGCCGGTGATCGACAGGTATTTGGCTCGGGCGTGCGGGTCGCGGCTCGGCTTGACGGTGCCGGCCCGTACGCCTTCCTCCATATACGCTTCCGTATTGTCGATCATTCGCTGCCACAGCATTTTCGCGAGTTCGCCACCGGACACCATGCTGCGCACCAGGTAAGCCATCAACGGCGCATAAGACTCGATTTCGGCCATCTGGCCCAGCCAGGTCGCTGGGTCGTTGGACCGAATCGTCTCGGACTTGCCGGTGCGGATCTCCTCGGCGACGTAGTCGTCGCAGGCCTTGCGCAAACCGTCCTTGGAACCGAAATGGTGGATGACCAGCGCTGCGCTGACCCCGGCGGCCTCCGCGATGCTGCGCAGGCCCACCCCGAATCCGTGCTCGCCGAACTGCTCGATGGCCGCGTCGCGTATCCGGGCCATCGCAGTCAGGTCGGCTGAACGCATGTTCAGAATGCTAAACGCATGTTCAGTGGATCGTCAAGGGCCACCCGAAAGGCGACGTCGGCCGCGCAGAAGTTCGGACTCCGGCGCAGGCGCAGCACAGCCGAAGTGGCGCGAAAGCGTCTGCACCGCTGACCTTTTCGGTCTGCTTTGCCTGGGGGTGAGTCTGGTCTCAGCATCGTCCGGCAGTGGTCGGCTAGGCGCTTCAGGGGCGTGATGAATTTCTCGATATCGCCGCCGGAGATCACCTCGGTCCGTCGCGGCGTTGCGTGCGTTTTCTGACGGCAGGCGAACTCGCGGTTTCGCGCCGTTTTACTGCACATGGTGCCAAGATGTCGGCCGGGCTTCATTACGCATCGATGAGTCGCGAAATGTCATTTGTGGTGGCGGCACTGGACATGATCGAAACGGCGTCGGCGGATGCAGCGCAGATCGGAGCGGCGGTCGGCGCCGGCACCGCGGGTGCGGTGATCCCGACGACTCAGCTGGCCGCCGCGGCGGCCGACGAAGTGTCCGTCGCGATCGCGTCGCTGTTCGGGACGCACGCCACCGATTACCGGGCGGCAGCGGCACAGGCGGCCGTTTACCACCAGGAGTTCGTCAAGAACCTCGGTGCGGCGGCGGCCTCCTACGGCGGTGCCGAAGCGGCGATTCCGGCGCGGCTGGAGGCGACCCTGCTCGGGGGAGGGTTCGCCGCCGCTCCTGTGGAAGCGCTGAACGAATTCATTGCCGGCGCGTTTCAGACGCTCATCTACAAGCCGGTCCACCAGGCCGGGCAGGCATGGATCGCCAGCCCCCTCGGCCAGGTGGTCGACCCGATCATCAACGCGCCCACCCAGGCGTTGTTCGGCCGCGACCTGATCGGCAACGGCGTCGCGGGAACAGCGGCCCACCCCAACGGCGGAGCCGGCGGATTCCTGCTGGGCGACGGTGGAGCCGGCCATTCCCCGACTGGCGGATTGCTGGCCCTGACGGGTGGAACCGGCGGGAGCGCCGGGTTGATCGGTACCGGCGGCACTGGCGGTAACGGTTGGGCCGTCGGCACGGGGGCGCCGGCGGTAGCACCATCGGAGCCACCGGGGCCCGCGGTTTCCCTGGCCTGTTCGTCGGCCTGGGCGGTGCCACGGTTCCGGTCCGCAACGATCAGTTGGTGACCATCGAGTTCGTCCGGCACGGCCAGACGGCGAGCAACGCGGCCAACCTGCTCGACACGGCGATACCCGGGCCGCCGCTCACCGCACTCGGCCGGACCCAAGCCCTCAACATCGCCAACGTGCTCGCACCGCAAAGCCCGTTCGCGGGAATCTTCGAATCCCAGCTCATCAGGACACAGCAGACCGCCGCACCCCTGGCTGCCCTGCTGGGGATGCCGATTCAGCTGCCACTGGCGGGTCTCAACGAGATCAATGCCGGCCTGTTCGAAGACTTGCCGCAGATCCCGGCGGGATTGCTGTATCTGGGCGGTCCGCTGGTATGGACGCTCGGACTGCCCGCTTTCCCGATGCTGGCCCCGCTATCCACGAACCCCACCGGGTTGGATTTCGCCGCCGGATTCAACAACGCGGTGCAGACCATGTACGACGTCGGTGCCGCAGGACCCAGCCATGCCGTGGTCGCCTACTCCAGCGCACTGACCATCGAGACCGGCACGATGATGATGGTCGACAACCCCAACCCGCTGTTCCTGATCACCCGCTCATTGCCGAACACCGGCGTCGTCGTGGTGCAGGGCAGTCCCGCGACCGGCTGGACCATGGTGAGCTACGACGGCGTGCCCGTCGGACCTGCCAGTCTGCCGACCCAGTTGTTCGTCGACCTGCGCAACTTCATTGCGGCGCCGCAGTACGCGGGTTACGACATCGGGACCGCCGTGCTGACCGGAAACCCGGCGACGATCGTCAACGCGGTACGCGACGGTGTTCGGGAGGTCACCACCGCCACCGTGCACTTCCCGTTCGCGATCGCCGAAACCCAGCTCGGCTCCTGACCTAATCGCGGACGGCGGCCAAGAGCCCGTCACCCAGCGGTATCAACGCCGGCGTCAAGCGTTCGTCTTCGGCGATCAACCGCGCCGCTTCGCGCACCGCCGCCACCTCGGCGTCACGGGCTTCAGGATCACCGGCGCGGCCGCCCAAAGCGGCCCGATGCACGACGATGACCCCGCCGGATCGCAACAAACGGACCCCTTCCACGACGTAGTCCGGCTGGTCGATCGGGTCGGCGTCGATGAACACCAGGTCGTAGGAGTCGTCCGCGAGGCGGGTGAGGACTTCCTGGGCGCGTCCGCTGATGAGCCGGGTGCGTGACGGCCCGATATGCGCCTCGCCGAAGGTCTGCCGGGCCAGCCGAACATATTCCGGTTCGATATCGATGGTGGTCAGGACGCCGTCGTCACTCATGCCCGACAGCAACCACAACCCGCTGACTCCGGCCCCGGTGCCGACCTCGGCGACCGCCTTGCCGCCGCTCAGTTTGGCCAGCACGCTCAGCAGCGCGCCGACCGCGGGTGTGACGGCGCCGGCCCCACTGTCGACGGCGCGTTCCCGGGCACCGGCAAGGACCGCGTCCTCAGATATCGACCCTTCGGCGTGCGCCACAAGCGAATCCGCCCTGCTGCGCGTCGTGTGACCGGTCTCGTCGCTGGTGTCAGACGTGCCCTCCATGTCCGCAGAGTATGCCCAACCGGTGCACCCGTCGCTCAGGCGCGCCCGTCGGGCCGGACACCGACACACCCGAGAAGAGTGGCCGGACAGAGGTCACAGCAAACTCAATAACTGCTGGAAGATGCAGGTAACAGTATGGTTTCTCAGCTAAAGCTCAGACTGCTCATACCTCGCCCACACTCGGGTACGCGACGGTAGGCCGTATGGAACGCGGCGCGCTCTGGGGCGAGGATCACGGGAATACACGGTGGGAACTTCGTGTTTCGGCGAGTGAAGAAATGCCGACCCTGGATGGCAGGGGAAAACCGGAGGAACAAAAAATCACCACTTTGAGCCCGACCACCATGTCGCACCCGCAACAGGTTGCCGATGACGACTGGGTGGAACCATCTGACACGTTGCTTGGCACCGCGATTTTCGACGCGACCGGCGACAAGGCCACCATGCCCTCCTGGGATGAGTTGGTGCGTCAGCACGCCGACCGCGTGTACCGGCTGGCCTACCGCCTCTCGGGCAATCAACACGACGCCGAGGACTTGACACAAGAGACCTTCATCAGGGTTTTTCGGTCTGTCCAGAACTACCAGCCCGGTACTTTCGAGGGCTGGCTGCACCGCATCACCACCAACCTCTTCCTCGACATGGTGCGCCGCCGGGCCCGCATCCGGATGGAGGCACTGCCCGAGGACTACGACCGGGTGCCCGCCGACGAGCCCAACCCGGAGCAGATCTACCACGACTCTCGGCTGGGGCCGGATCTGCAAGCGGCGCTCGATTCACTGCCGCCGGAATTCCGCGCCGCGGTGGTTCTGTGCGATATCGAGGGTCTGTCCTACGAGGAGATCGGCGCCACCTTGGGCGTCAAGCTCGGCACGGTACGCAGCCGGATTCACCGTGGGCGCCAAGCGCTGCGCGACTACCTGGCCGCTCATCCCGAGATCGGCCTACACGACGACCGTTCGATGCGGACGGCCAGCTAAGTCGCCTGGGGTGGCCGAGTCATCATTTCGGCCACCGCACGGTTGCCAACCGATCCCAAATTCCGGGGTTTGAAGGGCCGATCATGGTTATCAAGCAGCACACCGCGCTACATTCGAGATACAAATGGCTTACTAGGGCGCGGAGGGAGCTGGTGATGGCCGACCGGGGAGCTGTTTTCCGGCGTGCGTTCTCGTGGCTGCCTGCCCAATTCGCCTCCCAGAGCGACGCGCCGGTGGGCGCGCCTCGTCAGTTCCGGTCGACCGAGCACCTCTCCATCGAGGCCATCGCGGCATTCGTGGACGGTGAGCTGCGGATGAACGCCCATCTCCGGGCGGCGCACCACCTGTCGCTGTGTGCGCAGTGCGCGGCCGAAGTCGACGATCACAGCCTCGCCCGTGCGGCGCTGCGCGATTCACACCCGATCCGCATTCCGAGCTCTTTGTTGGGGTTGCTGTCCGAAATACCGCACTACCCGCATGATGACGCTCTTCCGCTCTCGGACAATCTTGCCGAGCGCGACGATCAGCGGAAGCGTCGTTAGCTTGAGGTTTGCGTCCCCGCGCGGCCTTCGCGTGCGTTCGTGGCGACCGGCCGGGATCCGTGGATACTAGGGTGGACATCGACAAGACTGCCAGGACCATGCGGTCCTTTGCTGTGCGTACGGCCGGCCCGGTGCCGGGCTCCGAGACGGATCTAGAAGAGGAACCGTGACCTCCGACGAAGGCAACAACGGCCAGGACACCGAACGGCTGGCACCGCGTCCCATCTATCGGCCGCCGGTCGACCCTGGGGCCCGTCAGACGTTCGGCCGCCCGCCCGGGCAGCAGGGATCATTTGTCGCTGATCGCGTGCGACCGCAGAAGTTTCGCGATCAGTCCGAGTTCCACGCCCACGACCAGCCGGCTGACCCGGTGCTCGCCGAGGCCTTCGGCCGCCCCTTCGGCGGCACCGAGACTCTGCAGCGGCACCCCATCGACTCTGCGGCACTGGCCGCTGAGAAGAACGGCGAGCCCGACGATCCAGACGACCCGTGGCGCGATCCCGCCGCGGCTGCCGCGTTGGGCACCCCGGCGCTACCGCCGGTAGTCGCCCACGGCGAGTTCCGCCACAGCGGCAAGCTCGGCGTTCGCGATGTGCTGTTCGGCGGAAAGGTGTCCTACCTGGCGCTGGCCGTGCTGCTGATCATCGCCCTGGTGATCGGTGCGCTCGGCGGGATCATCGGGCGCAAGACGGCCGAGGTGGTCGAGGCGTTCACCACGTCCAAGGTGACGCTCTCGACCGCCGGCAACGCCGAGGAGCCGGCCGGCCGATTCACCAAGGTGGCAGCCGCCGTCGCCGACTCCGTGGTGACTATCGAGTCCAAGAGCGACCAGGAGGGAATGCAGGGCTCCGGGGTCGTCATCGACGGGCGTGGCTACATCGTCACCAACAACCACGTCATCTCCGAAGCCGCCAACAACCCCAGCCAGTTCAAAACGACGGTGGTGTTCAACGACGGCAAGGAAGTGCCCGCCAGCCTGGTGGGACGCGACCCCAAGACCGACCTGGCCGTTCTAAAGGTCGACAATGTCGACAACCTGAGCGTGGCCCGGCTCGGCGATTCGGACAAGGTGCGGGTCGGCGACGAGGTGATCGCGGCCGGTGCTCCGCTGGGTCTGCGTAGCACGGTGACGCACGGCATCATCAGCGCGCTGCACCGCCCGGTCCCGCTGTCGGGCGAGGGTTCTGACACCGACACCGTCATCGATGCACTGCAGACCGACGCCTCGATCAACCACGGCAACTCCGGCGGCCCGCTGATCGACATGGACTCCCAGGTGATCGGGATCAACACCGCCGGCAAGTCGCTGTCCGACAGCGCCAGCGGACTGGGCTTCGCGATCCCGGTGAACGAGATGAAATTGGTCGCGCAAACGCTGATCAAGGACGGGAAGATCCTGCACCCGACGCTGGGCATCAGCACCCGGTCGGTGAGCAACGAGATCGCCTCGGGCGCCCAGGTGGCCAATGTGAAGGCCGGGGGACCGGCGCAAAAGGGCGGAATCCTGGAGAACGACGTAATCGTCAAGATCGGGGGCCGTAAGGTCGCTGACTCCGACGAGGCCGTCGTCGCCGTGCGGCAGCTGACCATCGGCCAGGACGCGCCGATCGAGGTGGTCCGCGACGGCCGTCATGTCACGCTGACCGTCAAACCTGACCCCGACACCAGCTCGTGATGAGCGCAAGCGCGGCGCAGCCGGGCGCTGCGGGTCATCACCGTCCGATCCCGATGAGCGCAAGCGCGGCCCAGCCGGGCGCTGCGGGTCATCACCATCCGACCTGATGTTCGCCAACATCGGCTGGGGGGAGATGCTGGTCCTCGTCGTGGTCGGACTGGTGGTGCTCGGGCCGGAGCGGTTGCCCGGCGCCATTCGCTGGACGGCGGGCGCGCTGCGCCAGGCGCGCGATTACCTCAGCGGGGTGTCCAACCAGCTGCGCGAGGACATGGGTCCGGAGTTCGACGACATTCGCGGTCAACTGAGCGAGCTGCAGAAGTTGCGCGGCATGACCCCGCGTGCTGCGCTGACCAAGCACCTGCTCGACGGGGACGATTCGATTTTCACCGGTAACTTCGACGCGCCTGCGCCCGCGAAGCAACAGGATGCGCCGGCCACGACGGAGCCCTCGTCGCCGCCTGTGGCGCCCGAGTGCACCCCGTTCGACACGGACGCCACCTAGTAGCTGCTCGCCGGTCTAGCGGCGGGTGGGGTCCAGACCGAGTGACATGCCTGCCAGGCCGCGGCGACGCGACGACAACCCGTCGGCGATGCGGCCCAGTTCCTTGCCCACTGCCGAGTCCGGCGTGCTGAGCACCATGGGTACGCCCGTATCGCCCGCGGCGACCAGTGCGGGGTCTAGGGGGATCTGGCCCAGCAGTGGCACGTCGGCCCCCACCGCCCGTGACAACCGCTCGGCCACCTGTCGGCCGCCGCCCTCGCCGAATACCTGCATCGTGGTGCCGTCGGGCAGCGTGAGTCCGGACATGTTCTCCACCACGCCCGCGATACGCTGGCGCGTTTGGATCGCGATGCTGCCGGCTCGTTCGGCCACCTCGGCCGCGGCCAGCTGAGGCGTGGTCACCACCAGGATTTCGGCGTTAGGCAGCAGTTGTGCCAGCGAGATGGCGACGTCGCCGGTGCCGGGGGGTAGGTCGAGCAGCAGCACGTCCAGATCGCCCCAGTACACGTCGGACAGAAACTGCTGCAGCGCGCGGTGCAGCATCGGCCCCCGCCACACCACCGGGGTGTTGTCCTTGGTGAACTGGGCGATAGAGATGACCTTCACCTCATGGGCGATGGGGGGCAGGATCATCGATTCCACCTGGGTGGGCCGGTCGGTGGTGCCCATCATCCGAGGAATGGAATGGCCGTGGATGTCGGCGTCCAGCAGACCGACGGCCAGGCCACGCGCCGCCATCGCCGCGGCCAGATTGACCGTGACGGTGGACTTGCCGACGCCGCCCTTTCCGGACGCCACCGCATAAACCCGGGTCAGGGAGCTGGCCTGGGCGAAGGGAATGACGGGTTCGGCGGCATCTCCGCGCAACTGCTTGCGGAGCTCGGTGCGTTGCTCGTCGTTCATCACGTCCAGGCTGACCCGTACCGCCCCGGTGCCCGGCACGTCGGCGACCGCCTGGGTCACCCGTTCGCTGATCTCCGTCTTCTTCGGGCAGGCAGCGGTGGTCAGATAGATCTGCACGTGCACGCCCCCGTCGGGAGCGACGTCGATGCTCTTGACCATGCCGAGTTCGGTGATGGGGCGGCGTAGCTCCGGATCGATCACCTTGCCCAGCGCCGAGCGGATAGCGTTGGTCAGATCGGTTGCGTCATCTTGGTTTGCGGACATCAACGCCGAGTGTAGGCGTCGCGAACCCGGCCCCGGCTGACGGTCAGCTGACGGGGGCCAGCACCGGTTCGCCGGGAGCCGGCGGGCTCGGCTGCGCAGGACCGGCCGGCTTAGGCGCTGGTGCGCCGTTGGGCGCCCGGTTTGCCGGTGCCGGTGCCGGTGCCGGTGTCGCCGGCGCCGCCGGGGCGGGTGCCACGGGTGGCGCGGCCGGGGGCAGCGGCGGCGTGGCGAACGGGTCGGGCAAGGCTGGGGCGGCCGGCGGGGGCGCCGCGGGTGCGATGACGATTCCGCCGTTGGGGATCGGCGCGCCGCCGGGCGGCAGCGAGTCGGGGGTTTGTGAACTGATGCAGATCAGCGTGCAGCCCGGGGTGGCCACCGGAGCAGGCTGCGGCACCTGGGCCGGTGGCATCCACGGCCACATCGGCGTCTGCGGGTTCGGGAAGGTGGACGCCGGGTACTGGGAGAGGATCTGCGGCTGCCCGAAGTCGATCAGCGGCATGTGCTGCCCCATCGGGTCGCCGATTCCCAGGCCGGTGACATTCAGCGGCAGATTCGGCCCGAGCCCCTCCGGGTGCTCGAGGTGGGCATCGCCGATCGGAGGCGGTGGACCGGTGATCGGCGGCAGGTCGACGGGAACCACGCCGGTGGCGTACGCGGCGGCCCAGCCCAGCACGTTCTGGGCGTAGGACATCGAGTTGTTGTAGCGCAGAATCGCGGCCATCACCTGCGACGGGTCGCGCAGGTTGAGGCCGCCGCTGCACAGGTAGCGGGCGGCGGCCAGCGTTGCGTCGAACAGGTTCTGCGGGTCGGGGATGCCGTCGCCGTCACCGTCGACGGCGTAGCGCGCCCAGGTGCCGGGCAGGAACTGCATCGGCCCCATGGCGCGGGCGTAGGTCACCCGATTGCCCTGGTCTCGCTGGACGATGACCTCATTGCCGGGCAGCGTGCCATCCAGAGCCGGACCGTAGATCGGGTTGGTGGCGGTGCCGCGGGCATCGACGGCGCCGCCACCCGCGTGACCAGACTCGATGCGCCCGATGCCGGCAAGTAGGTTCCAGCTGACCCCACAGCCGGGTTGCGCGGCCGCCATCTTCTGCTCGGCGTTGCGGTATGCCGACAGGGCCATTATCGGAATGCCAAGTGCGCCAGGGGTATTCACGACCGTGGGAGGTGGCGGGGCGGAACTGGTGGCCGCTGCGACGTGGAAGCTGGTGGGCACCCGCTGGATGGAGATGACGGTGGGACCGGACAGGTCGGTGTGGGGGGCCGGGCCCACCGCGGCCACCGGCGTGATGGCCGCGCGGTGGGGTTGGTTCTTGCCGTGCAATGAAGGCGCGGCAGCGCCGACGGCACTGGCGAAAATCAAGGGAGAGATCATGACGACGCCGAAGACGGGGGTGCGTGTGACACGTACCGCTGTATGACGCACCTTTGCGACGGCCGGGTTGTCAGCCCAGCGTCCCCCAATATGCACCTCGACCGTCCTCAAATTCCGTGAGCCGCCGGGAAACTGACCACTTGTTAGCTTCGTGAACTAGATCACCATACATAACTCTCGTCACGCGAGTAGCGCAATGGCCCTCTTGAATCTCAGCTGGTTTTCTTACTACGCCGTTCGGAGCCGTCGGAACTCCGGGTCCCGCCATCCGGACCGGTCGTTTGCATGTTCGCCAACAGCGTCCGCAGTCCTTCCAGTTCGTGGCGCAGGTAGTCCCGGGTCGGGACCTCGCCGATGGACAGTCGCAGCGCAGCCAATTCGCGGGCCAGATACTCGGTGTCGGCCTTGGTCTGCGCGGCTCGGCGGCGATCCTCTTCCAGCGCAACGCGGTCGCGATTCTCTTGCCGGTTCTGGGCGAGCAGGATCAGCGGCGCGGCGTAGGCGGCCTGGGTGGAGAAGGCCAGGTTGAGCAGGATGAACGGGTAGGGGTCCCAACGCCAGCGGACCGCGATCAGGTTGATCGCAATCCACACGATCACCACGATGGTCTGCAACAGCAGATAGCGGCCGGTTCCGAAAAACCTCGCGATGGATTCGGTGAACTGCCCCACCGTCTCGGCGTCCACCCGCGGCGTGTAGCGACGCGAGGTCCGCGGCGTGTACAGCCGCCGCGGCGTCTGCGACTTGCTCACAAGGCATCTCCGGTCCGTGGCGGCCTGCCGGCGGGATCGAGCTGCTGGACGTCCACACGCCAGTCATGCGGCAACAGGTGGTCCAGCAGGTCATCCACCGTCACCGCGCCCAACAGGTGGTTCTGGTCGTCGACCACCGGACCGCAGACCAGATTGTAGGCAGCGAAATATCTGGTGACCGCGCCCAACTGGGTCTCCGGTGAAAGCGTGAGCAGGTCGGTGTCGACGATGCCGCCGACCAGCTCGGACGGTGGATCGCGCAGCAGTCGCTGTAGGTGGACGCAGCCCAGGTAGTGGCCGGTCGGCGTGGCCGTCGGTGGGCGCGCCACGAACACCATCGATGCCAATGCCGGGGTCAGGTCGGGATCGCGCAGTCGGGCCAGGGCCTCGGCCACCGAGGTGTCGGGCGTGAGGACCACCGGATCGGAGGTCATCAGACCGCCGGCCGTGTCGGGGGAGTGCGTGAGCAGTCGGCGCACCGGGTCGGAGTCGTCGGGATCCATGCGGGTCAACAACATTTCGGCATCGGTCGGGTTCAGGACACCCAGCACGTCGGCGGCGTCGTCGGGATCCATCTCCTCGAGGATGTCGGCTGCGCGTTCGGTACCCAGTTGGGTCAACACTTCGGCCTGATCCAGTTCGGGCAGCTCCTGCAGGATGTCGGCAAGCCGGTTGTCGTCGAGCGCCTTGAACACCTCGTAGCGGCGTTTGGTGGGTAGCCCGCGGATGGCGTCGGCGACGTCGACGGCCCGTCGTCCCTCGAACTGGTCGAGCAGTTGTGCGACGCCCTGGCCCGGCATGGCCAGGGCCGACGGAGTGAGCCCCTGGACGTTCTGCCAGTCCACGATGTGCACCGGGCCACGACGTCCGAGCCGGCGCTGTGTGCGCACCGCCACCTTGGTCACCACCCAGTCGCGGGTGCGCGTCTGCTCGATGCCCAGGTCGGCGACCACGACGTCGACACCAGCCAGGGTGGGCAGATCGGGGTCGCTGATCCTGACCTGGGTGTCGAGCACCTGGCCCATCGCCAGCACCTCGCCGGGGCGTTGCTCGAAGTGGCGCAGCGACACGTTGCCGCTGCGCAGGGTCACCGCGTCGGGTTCGATCGCGGCGACCCGCAGGATGGGGATGAAGATGCTGCGCCGCGTCGCGAGATCGACGACGAGGCCGAGCACGCGCGGTTGCTGACGGACGATGCTGATGCTGATCACGACGTCGCGGACGCGCCCGAACGACTCGCCGAGTGGGCCGAGCACCATCATCCGCGGCAGCCGCGCCACATACACCCTGTTGACCGACGCCATAGGACAGAGCGTAGGCAGCGGCGCTCGGCCCGGGTGGATCAGCATGCAGCAACGGCGGGCGTTGCGCGCGGACCCGTGGACGCATCTGCGTGTGCGGGCCATGCCGGAGACGCGTTTTCCGCACCGCTTCATGCCGACAGCTCGCCGCACGGCCAAGCGGAAGTGGAGCGAGCCCGGGCCAACAGAACTGCGAATCACGACGCCCCTTGCGACGCTGACTGGTCCCCGGCGCCCTATGATGCGGGTGGCGCAGGTGCAATCGGCCGGTGCGCCGTCGCACCCGCCGCATCAAGCCCGGGAGACGCACATGACTGAGCGGCAATCTGCCTTTTTCGACGACGTCGCAGCCACCGCGCTGGGCGAGCCCGGCGTAGCTCCGGGCACCATGATGGGCTTTCCCTGTTTGCGGGTTGATGGAGAGTTCTTCGCCTCCTGCGACCATCGCACCGGCGATCTCATCGTGAAACTGCCGCGACAGCGGGTCGCTGAACTCATCGACGCCGGTGTGGGCAAACCTTTCGCGCCCGCTGGACGCACCTTCCGCGAGTGGGTCCTCATCGACGATCGCAATGAGGCCCGATGGACCGCGCTGATGCAGGAGGCCCGCCTGTTCGTGAGTGGGCACGCATGAGTTTCGCCGGCTTCCCACCCGCGGGGCTCTCGTTGCTCGCTCGACTGCCTACCCTTGATGCCGCCGCCTTCGCCGCCGTGCGGCCTGACTGGCAGGCGTATGTGTTGGACCCCTCCCGCCAGCTCGTCGACGACCTGGGCGTCTGCCTGATCGAGCAGATCTCGCCTGGTCTCATTGCCGACCCGAAGGTCAACGGCTCGATCGCTCCCATCCACCGCGACCTGCGTTTCGACCCGCATGGCCCACGCTATAAGGATCATCTGTTGTTCCGTTGGTGGGAGGGGACGCCCAAGAAGACCGCGCCTACGCTCTTGTTGCGGCTCGACCCGAGTCAAATCGGTTTCGCCGCCGGTGTGTTGTTTGCCTCGACAGGCACCTGGCGCACGGTGGTCGGCGAGCGACCCGCTGGCCAGCAGCTAACGCTGCTGATCAATGACATCAAACGCGCCTCGCCCGATGTCGAGATCGCTGGCGCCGACCTCAAGCGCGTTCCCTCGCCATTCCCGGCCGACCACCCGGCTGCCGATCTGTTGCGGCACAGAGCGACGTTTCAGATCCGATGGGCCGAACCTCTGCCCGCGGACGTCTCGACGGGCGCTTTGACCGATTACTGCGCGGCGCGGCTGCGCAGGCTCGCGGGGCTGCACCGCTGGCTGGTTACCGAGATCGGCACCCGCTGAGTCTGGCTCGTGCCGCCCGGAGGGTGTCCGTTGTCGCCAGTGCGGCAGGCGTTGGCCTGCACCGCACACCCCGGGGCGCGATGGCGATCGCTTGGACATGATCAGTGTGCGACGATTCCGAACATCACCGCGATGAAGTACACCAGTACGGTCGCTGCGCTGATCACGATGCCGGCGACTGCCAGACCGAAGCCGTCTTCGCGGGTCTGCTTGATTTGGTTGATCCCGACTATGCCGCACACCAGGCCCACAACCGAGCCGATAAAGCAAAAGATTCCGGCGGCACCGGCGACCAGGGAGATGATCGCCATGGTGTTGGTACCGGGTTGCATCCCGCCGTAACCGACGACGTGGTTCGGCCCTGGGTAGTAGCCGCCTGAATAGGAGTCATACGGGCCGGTAGCGGGCGGCGACGGATAGGGCGTCGGGCGGGCGAAGCTGTGGGGCGGCGCGCCGTACGACTGGAATCCGGGAGGCGGGTAGGCCGACGGTGGATTCGGTGGTGCGACGCCGGCCGCCAGGTTCGGTGGGTAGCCGGGCAGCCACGCCGTCTGGGTGGGCGGGTAGTCCACGGGTGGCGGGTAGTCCAGCGGAGGTGGGTATTCCACGACCGGGGACGATGTCGGCGAAGCCCACGGAGCATCGGGTAATGGCTGCTCAGCGGCTTGCGTCTGGTCGGAAGTGGGTTGCGGCGCGCTGTCGTTGCCCTCGCCGGAGCCCTCGCCGGGAGCTGTCATGGTGAAGAACGTAGCGTATGTGCCGCCATCGGGTATCGCGGTGACAGAGGGCACCCGGACAGGGTCCCGGCCAGGCGAAATGTCGGTGCCGCAGGGTGCGGAGGGTGCGCCCTGATTGCCGAGATGGAACGATGGCTTGGGTAAAGGCGGGCAGGAGGAGAATGAGGTACCAATGACTAGCCCATTCCAACCCGGACAACCACCCGCCGGTGGGGCCGCGGGTAGACGCAACGTGCCCGGACTGCCGACGCCGCCCAAAGGATGGCCGGTCGGCTCGTATCCCACTTATGCCGAGGCGCAGCGCGCCGTCGACTACCTGTCCGATCAGGAGTTTCCCGTCCAGCAGGTGACCATCGTCGGCGTCGACCTGATGCAGGTGGAGCGTGTCACCGGCAGGTTGAGTTGGGGCAAGGTACTCGGGGGTGGCGTGCTCAGCGGCGCCTGGCTCGGTCTGTTCATCGGTCTGGTGCTCGGCTTCTTCAGCCCGAATCCGTGGGGCGCGCTGATCACCGGCCTGGTCGCCGGCGTGTTCTTCGGGCTCATCACCTCGGCGGTCCCGTACGCCATGGCGCGCGGAACGAGAGACTTCAGCTCGACGATGCAACTGGTTGCCGGCCGCTACGACGTGCTGTGCGACCCCCAGAACGCCGAGAAAGCGCGGGATCTGCTGGCGCGTTTGGCGATCTGACTGGTGAACCGTCGCGTGCGGCGGTGGGGGGCGGTCGCACTGGCGGCGTTGACCACCGCGTCGGTTCTCTCGGGCTGCGGATCGGGCGCTCACGGCTTGGTGATCAGCTTCTACACGCCGGCCACCGACGGCGCGACGTTCACCGCCGTCGCTCAGCGCTGCACGCAACAAGCCGGTGGGCGGTACCGCATCCAGCATGTGAGCCTGGCCAGATCGCCCGACCAGCAACGGCTACAACTATCCCGGCGGCTGACCGGGCGTGACGACACCCTGGACGTGATGGCGCTCGACGTGGTGTGGACCGCGGAGTTCGCGGAAGCGGGGTGGGCGTTGCCGCTGTCCGACGACCCGTCCGGCCTGACCGAGTCCGACGCCACCGGCGACACGCTGCCAGGTCCGCTGAAGTCCGCAAATTGGAAGGGTCGTCTCTACGGCGCCCCGGTTACCACGAACACTCAATTGCTCTGGTATCGAACAGATTTGGTAGGTCAGCCGCCTCGTGATTGGGCGGCCATGGTGACCGAGGCGGGCCGCCTGCACGCCGCCGGCGATCCCGGCTGGATCGCCGTGCAGGCCAACGAGGCCGAAGGTCTGGTGGTGTGGTTCAACACGCTGCTGGTCAGTGCCGGCGGGCAGGTGCTCTCCGAGGACGGCAAGCGCGTCACCCTGACCGATACCCCCGAACATCGCGCTGCCACCGTGGCTGCGCTGCGGATCTTGCAGTCGGTGGCAACTGCGCCGGGTGCGGACCCGTCGATCACCCGCAGTGACGAGGGCGCAGCACGCCTGGCGGTCGAACAGGGCAAGGCGGCGCTGGAAGTCAACTGGCCCTATGTGTTCGCCTCCATGCTGGAGAACGCGGCCAAAGGTGGTGTGGCTTTCCTACCGCTGGACCGTGAGCCCGCATTGGCCGGCAGCATCAATGGCGTCGGCACGTTTGCGCCCACCGACGAACAGTTCGGTATCGCCTACGCGGCCAGCCAGAAGGTGTTCGGTTTCGCCCGCTACCCGGCGGTGGCGCCGGGGCAGCCGGCCAAGGTGACGATCGGCGGATTGAATCTGGCGGTGGCCAGCACCAGCCGGCACCGGGGCGAGGCATTCGAAGCCGTCCGGTGCATACGCGATCTGCAGAACCAGAAGTACGTCGCGATCGAGGGCGGCCTGCCTCCGGTCCGGACCTCGCTGTACTCCGATCCGCAGTTTCAGGCGAAGTACCCGATGTACGGCATCATTCGTCAACAGCTCACCGATGCTGCGGTGCGGCCCGCGACTCCGGCCTATCAGGCGGTGTCGATCCGGATGGCCTCGGCGCTGAGCCCGATCAGCGCCATCGACCCCGAGCGTACGGCGGACGAACTCGCGGCCCAGATACAGAAGGCGATCGACGGCAAGGGGTTGCTGCCGTGATGTCATCGGATCGGCGGCTGGCCTACCTTTTGGTGGCACCCGCGGTGACGCTGATGCTGGCGGTGACGGCCTACCCGATCGGTTACGCGTCGTGGCTGAGCCTGCAGCGCAACAACCTGGCCACCCCCGGCGACACGGCGTTCATCGGGCTGGGCAACTACCAGACGATCCTGACCGACCGGTACTGGTGGACCGCGCTGAGCGTGACGCTGGGGATCACCGCGGTCTCGGTGACCCTCGAGTTCGTGCTCGGCCTGTCCCTGGCGCTGGTCATGCACCGCACGCTGGTCGGCAAGGGGCTGGTGCGCACCGCGGTGCTGATCCCGTACGGCATCGTCACGGTGGTTGCGTCGTACAGCTGGTATTACGCCTGGACGCCGGGCACCGGCTACCTGGCCAACCTGTTGCCCGACGGGAGTGCGCCACTGACGCAACAGATTCCGTCGCTCGGCGTGGTGGTGATCGCCGAGGTCTGGAAGACGACACCGTTCATGGCGCTGCTGCTGCTGGCCGGATTGGCGCTGGTGCCCGAGGACCTGTTGAAGGCGGCACAGGTCGACGGCGCGGACGCCTGGCGGCGGCTGACCAGGATCATCCTGCCGATCATCAAGCCGGCGGTGGTGGTGGCGTTGCTGTTTCGGACCCTGGACGCCTTCCGGATTTTCGACAACATCTACGTGCTGACCGCCGGAGCCAACAACACCGGTTCGGTGTCAATTCTGGGCTATGACAACCTATTCAAGGGTTTCAACGTGGGCCTGGGTTCGGCGATCAGTGTGCTGATCTTTCTGTGCGTGGGAATCATCGCGCTGGTGTTCATCAAGCTGTTCGGCGCGTCGGCACCCGGGAGTGACGCCGATGTCCGATGAGCGGTTGAGGCGTGCGACGTGCTGGGTAGTGATCGACATCCTGGTGGTGGCATACGCACTGCTTCCGGTGCTGTGGATACTCAGCCTGTCGCTCAAGCCGAGCTCAATGGTCAAGGACGGCAGGTTGATTCCGTCCTCGGTGACGCTGGACAACTATCGTGGCATCTTCCGTGGTGACTTCTTCAGCTCAGCGCTGGTCAACTCGATCGGAATCGGGTTGACCACCACCGTGATCGCGGTGGTGCTCGGCGCCATGGCAGCCTATGCGGTCGCCCGGCTGGAATTTCCCGGCAAGCGTGCGCTGATCGCAATGACCCTGTTGATCACCATGTTTCCCGCGATATCCCTGGTGACACCGTTGTTCGAGATCGAACGCGCCGTCGGTTTGTTCGACACCTGGCCTGGGCTGATCCTGCCGTACATCACGTTCGCGCTGCCGCTGGCGATCTACACCCTGTCGGCGTTCTTCCGGGAAATCCCCTGGGATTTGGAGAAGGCGGCCAAGATGGACGGCGCTACGCCCAGCCAGGCATTCGTCAAGGTGATCGTCCCGCTGGCGGCCCCGGGTCTGGTGACGGCAGCGATCCTGGTCTTCATCTTCGCCTGGAACGATCTGCTGCTCGCCCTGTCGCTGACCGCTACCAAGGCGGCGATCACTGCGCCGGTGGCGATCGCGAACTTCACCGGCAGTTCGCAATTCGAGGAGCCGACCGGGTCGATCGCGGCCGGCGCGATCGTGATCACGATCCCGATCGTTATCTTCGTCCTCATCTTTCAACGGCGGATCGTCGCCGGGTTGACCTCTGGGGCTGTGAAGGGATAGCGCGATGGCCGAGATTGTGCTGGAACACATCAGGAAGAGTTACGCCGACGGTCATACCGCGGTGCAGGACCTCAGCATCACCATCGCCGACGGCGAGTTCCTGATCCTGGTCGGGCCATCCGGCTGCGGCAAGACCACCACCCTGAACATGATCGCCGGCCTGGAAAATATCTCCTCGGGCGAGTTGCGGATCGGCGGCGAGCGGGTCAACGAGAAGGCGCCGAAGGACCGCGACATCGCGATGGTGTTTCAGTCTTATGCGCTGTATCCGCACATGACAGTCCGGCAGAACATCGCGTTCCCGCTGACGCTGGCGAAGATGAAGAAGGCGGACATCGCCCAGAAGGTCGAGGAGACCGCAAAGATCCTGGACCTGACCGATCTGCTGGATCGCCGTCCCTCGCAGCTGTCGGGTGGTCAGCGCCAGCGGGTGGCGATGGGCAGGGCAATTGTGCGACAGCCCAAGGCGTTTCTGATGGACGAGCCGTTGTCCAACTTGGATGCCAAGCTGCGGGTGCAGATGCGCGGCGAGATCGCGCGCCTGCAGAAGAGACTGGGCACCACCACCGTCTACGTCACCCACGACCAGACCGAGGCCATGACGCTGGGGGACCGGGTGGTGGTGATGCACGGCGGTGTCGCACAGCAGATCGGTACGCCCACTGAACTTTACGAGCGGCCCGCGAATCTTTTCGTGGCGGGCTTCATCGGCTCACCCGCGATGAACTTCTTCCCGGCCACATTGACCTCGATGGGGCTGACCCTGTCGTTCGGTGAGGTGACGTTGGCACCGGAGGTGCAGCAGATGATCGCCGGACACCCGAAACCGGAGAATGTCATCGTGGGGTTGCGGCCCGAGCACATCCACGACGCGGCATTGATCGACGGTTATCAGCGAATCAGCTCGGTGGTTTTCGAGGTGACTGTCGAATTGGTCGAGTCGTTAGGCTCCGACAAGTACGTGTACTTCACCACCGCCGGCCCACAGGTGCACTCGGCCCGGCTGGACGAAGTCGCAGCCGAATCAGAAGTCCATGAGAACCTCTTTGTGGCAAGGGTTCCCGCCGAGTCCAAGGCCACAACCGGGCAGCTCGTCGAGCTGGCCTTCGACCCGGCCAGACTCGCCGTCTTCGACGCCGACTCCGGTGTCAACCTGACGGTGCCGGCCGCGCAGTGATTCTCGATCGCGTGCGGGCGCAGCTGCGCGGCCACTTCGGCACCGAGCCCGACTCGGCGAGCGTGACATTTCTCGGTGCCGAACCCATTGAGGTGTTGCGGTTCCGGGATCAGCCCGTGGTGCACTATGCGTCGCTGGGTTGCTCTCGGTATCCGATGACCGACCCGACCGAGCTGGTTGCCGACCATCTGCGCGGGCCGCGCGCCGAAGTGGTGCTGGCCCTTCGTGATCCCGGTCCGATCAAAGGACTGGTGCGCACCATAGCGATTCTGGCCGCCACGCCGGCGGTGGACGGACTGGTATTGGTGCCCGATGCGTTGATCGATCTCGGCTCGCCGTTGTGGTCACGGGCCCCATTCACGGCGGTGCTGTTGGGCCGCAGCGACATTCCCGATCTGCCGCTCGATCCGCCGCGGGAGCCGGTGCAGTTCCTGTCCGCGACGCCCATTACCGCAAATGAAGCGGCCTGGGTGCGGCTCAAGGGCGCTGAAGCCATGCGGGAGGCGTGGCGCAGCGACTGTGTGGACGTGCTGGACCCCGACCGGCCTGCCGCGCAGCCTCGGTGAGGGCCTGGCCGACCGCGAGTTCCACGACGCAGCTACGCCGATGCCGCGTCGCAGATTGCACACTCGAATGGGTGCGGAGCGCCTAGAGCCAGTCGCGCCGGCGGAAACTGAAGTAGAGGGCGATACAGATGACCACCATGGCGGTGATGACCGAGGGGTAGCCCCACTTGGAGTCCAGCTCCGGCATGAAATGGAAGTTCATGCCGTAGATTCCGGCCACCATGGTGGGCACCGCGATGATACCGGCCCAGGCCGAGATCTTGCGCATGTCCATGTTCTGCTGCATGCCCACGCGAGCCAGCGCGGCCTGCACCAGTGAATTGAGCATGTCGTCGTAGCTGGCGATCTGCTCCGCGGCCTGGGTCTGGTGGTCGGCGACGTCGCGCAGGTAGCGGCGCACTTCCTTGTTGATCAGATCCTTGTTCTCGATCTGCATGCGCTGGAACGCGCCCGAGAGCGGCGCCACACACCGGCGCAATTCCACCACCTCGCGCTTGAGCAGATAGATCGGCTCGACGTCGATCTTCTTTCCGGGAGCGAAGGCGACCACCTCGATGGCGTCCACGTCGTCTTCCATCAGGCTGGTGACACCGAGGTAGTGGTCGACGACATAGTCGGCGATCGCATGCATCACCGCGTACGGGCCCAGACGCAAGTGATCGGGGGCGCAGTCCATCCGCTTGCGGACCTCGTGCAGTCCGCCATGCTCGCCGTGGCGGACGGTGACGACGAAGTCAGTGCCGACGAAGATCATGATCTCGCCGGTCTCGACGATCTCACGGGCCCGCGCCACCGACTCGTGCGGGACGTAGTTGACGGTCTTGAGCACCAGGAACAGCGAGTCGTCGTAGCGCTCCAGTTTGGGGCGCTGGTGGGCGACCACGGCGTCCTCCACGGCCAACGGGTGCAGGCCGTAGGCGTCGGCCACCTCCTGCATCTGCGCTTCTCCGGGTTCGTGCAGCCCTATCCAGGCGAATGCCTCCTGGCCGCCGCGCTGAATGTCTCGGACCTTGGCGAGCGCCTCGGCGGGGGTGAGCTTGCCGGGCAGTCGATGTCCGTCGACGTAGACGCCGCAGTCGACCAACGTCTGGACCGGCGGATTGGCGACCGGATGTATGTGCTGCTGACGGGTACGAGCGACGGGTCGAAGAGCTTCGGGTAGTGCGTCAAACCCTGGGAACACGTCCACCTCCAATCGCAGCGCCGGTCTGCGGGCCGTGGTCATGCTACGCGCCCCGGGGCAACAAAAAGGGACGTAACGGTGTGCTCAGGAGCCAATTCCCCGCCGCGGCAGAGACCGCCGATGTCCCAGCGGCGGCGGTGCGCTAGTTTCGACGCGAACCCGTCTTACCCAAAGGAGCAGAACCGACGTGAGCGCAAGTCCTCTCAAGGTCGCCGTCACCGGTGCGGCCGGGCAGATCGGCTACAGCCTGTTGTTCCGCCTGGCCAGCGGCTCGCTGCTCGGCCCGGACCGTCCGATCGAGCTGCGCCTACTCGAGATCGAGCCGGCGCTCAAAGCGCTCGAGGGCGTGGTGATGGAACTCGATGACTGCGCGTTCCCGCTGCTGGCCGGCGTGGAGATCGGCGCCGACGCCAACAAGATCTTCGACGGCGTCAACCTGGCTCTGCTGGTCGGCGCGCGGCCGCGCGGGCCGGGCATGGAGCGCGGTGACCTGCTGGAGGCCAACGGCGCCATTTTCACCGCCCAGGGCAAGGCGCTGAACTCGGTCGCCGCCGACGACGTACGCATCGGTGTGACCGGGAACCCAGCCAACACCAACGCGCTGATCGCGCTGAGCAACGCCCCCGACATCCCGAAGGAGCGGTTCTCCGCGCTGACCCGCCTGGACCACAACCGGGCGATCTCCCAGCTGGCCCGCAAGACTGGGGCCAAGGTCACCGACATCAAGAAGATGACGATCTGGGGTAACCACTCGGCCACCCAGTACCCGGACATCTTCCATGCCGAGGTCGGCGGCAAGAACGCCGCCGAGGTGGTCAACGACCAGGACTGGATCGAGAACGACTTCATCCCGACCGTCGCCAAGCGCGGAGCGGCCATCATCGACGCCCGCGGCGCGTCGTCGGCGGCATCGGCCGCGTCGGCCACCGTCGATGCGGCTCGTTCCTGGCTGCTAGGCAGCCCGGACGGTGACTGGGTTTCGATGGCCGTCTATTCCGACGGTTCCTACGGTGTGCCGGAGGGGATCGTCTCGTCGTTCCCGGTGACCACCAAGGACGGCGACTGGTCGATCGTGCAGGGCCTGGAGATCGACGACTTCTCCCGGGCCCGGATCGACAAGTCCACCGCGGAGCTGGTCGACGAGCGCAACGCCGTGACCGAGCTCAAGCTGATCTAGCGATCTCGCGATTAGGGCCATCAGGGGCCGCGCAGTACCCTGATGGCCGTGTCCGAAACGCTTGACATGGTGAAAAGCCTTCCCGAGCAAGGCCCGCAGGTCGTCATCGCTGACGAGGAAATCTTCGAGGCACATTTGGGCGGCAAGCTGTCAGTAGGCCTGACGGCGCCGCTGGACACCAAACGTGCGCTGTCGATCGCCTACACCCCCGGTGTGGCGCAGGTCAGTCGCGCGATCGCCACCGACCGCACCCTGGCCGGCCGCTACACCTGGGCCAGCCGACTGGTCGCCGTGGTCAGCGACGGCACCGCGGTGCTCGGCCTGGGCGACATCGGGCCGGCCGCCTCGCTGCCGGTGATGGAAGGCAAGTGCGCGCTGTTCAAGGAGTACGGCGGGCTGAACGCCATCCCGATCGTGCTGGACACCAAGGATCCCGACGAGATCGTCGAAACCCTGGTGCGGCTGCGGCCGACGTTCGGAGCCGTCAACCTCGAGGACATCTCGGCGCCGCGTTGCTTCGAGATCGAGCGGCGTGTCATCGAGGCGCTGGACTGCCCGGTGATGCACGACGACCAGCACGGCACTGCGGTGGTGTCGCTGGCGGCGCTGATGGGCGCCGCCAAGGTGCTGGGCCGGGACATGGCCGCGCTGCGGGTGGTGGTCTCCGGTGCCGGAGCGGCCGGCGTCGCGTGCACCAATCTTCTTCTTGCCAGCGGTGTTTCGGACATTACGGTGCTGGACTCGCGGGGCATCGTGCACCGCGGACGCGACGACATGAACAGCGTCAAGAACGAACTGGCCTGCCGCACCAACCCGGCCGGGCGCACCGGTGGATTGGTCGAGGCACTCGACGGCGCCGACGTCTTTCTCGGGGTGTCGGGCGGGTTGGTCCCCGAAGAGTTGATCGCGACCATGGCGCCCGACGGGATCGTGTTCGCACTGTCCAATCCCGATCCCGAAATCCATCCCGACGTCGCTGCCAAGTACGCGGCGATCGTGGCCACCGGACGCAGTGACTTCCCAAATCAGATCAACAACGTGCTGGCCTTCCCGGGAATTTTCCGGGGTGCCCTGGACGTCGGCGCGCGCCGGATCACCGAGAAGATGATGGTGGCGGCGGCCGAAGCGATCTTTTCGATCGCCAGCGAAGACCTCGCGGCAGACCGGATCGTGCCGAGTCCTTTGGACCGGCGCGTCGGTGAGGCCGTGGCCACCGCGGTGGCGCTGGCCGCAGAAGACTCCAACTGGGTGTGAGCATCAGCAGGCTGGCCGCGCTGCTGCTCGGCCTGGTGCTGATCGTTACCGGCTGCTCGGGTCACCACGGTCACCGGCAGCCGGATCTGGTGGTCGGATCTACCTCGAACGTTGACGCCAAGGTGCTTGCGGCGCTTTATGTTTCGGCATTGCGGTCGTACGGTTTCCCCTCGCACGCCGAGACGGCCGCGGACCCCATGGCCAAGTTGGACGCCGGGGCGTTCACGGTCGTTCCCGGGTACACGGGTCGGGTGTTGCGGCAGTTGCAACCCGGTGCCCCGGAGTTGTCCGACAAGCAGGTGTATCAGGCGATGAACGCCGCCCTGCCCGAGGGCGTGGCCGCGGGCGATTACGCCACTGCGGCCGAGGACAAACCGACGCTGATCGTCACGCCGGCGACCGCCGCGGCGTGGGGCGGCAACGATCTGAGTCAGCTACCGGGGCATTGTGCGGGCCTGTTGGTCGGTGTGGTGACCGGGCATGCGGTCCCGGCGACGGTAGCTGCCTGCAGGTTGCCCGCACCACGCGAATTCACCGACGACGCAACGATGTTCGCCGCGCTGCGAGCGGGTCGGTTAACCGCGGCGTGGGCCACCTCGGCCGACCCGGGCATTCCGCCGGACCTGATCGCATTAGCCGACGGCAGCAAGAACTCGCTGATTCAGGCGGAGAATGTGGTGCCGCTGTACCGACGCAACGCGCTGTCCATCCGACAGTTGTTGGCGGTCAATGAGATCGCCGGGGTCTTGGACACCGCCGCACTGGCCGACATGCGCCGTCGCGTGGCCGCCGGTGCCGACCCGCAGGTGGTGGCCGACGGATGGCTGGGGGAGCACCCGCTGGGACGCTGATCGCTGAGGCGGGACCTGGAACTTCACTATTGCCTTACTGAAACATCAGTAATAGCTTTGTGAAATATCACAGGTTATCGACGGGGAGTGGACGCCATGACCGGACTGAGTGAAAGCCGCTATCCCTTCCAGAAGGGACTACTCGATCTCGGCGGCGGGCTCTACACGTTTCAATCCGGCAGCGACGCCTTTGGGTTGTCGAATGCAGGCTTAATCACCAGCAAGGACGAGACCCTGGTGATCGACACGCTCTACGACCTCACGCACGCCCAGGAGATGGTCGACGCGATCACCCCGGTGACCGCGTCTGCACCGGTGAGATACGTGTTCAACACCCATAGCGACGGCGACCACATTTTCGGCAACCAGCTGTTCCCCGACGATGCCGAGATCGTGGCTACCGGGGCGGCGAGCGCGTTGATGACGCAAGATCAGGCAGACCTGACCGCCTCGTTGTTCGACGACAGCCAGCACCCTGACTCACCGCTGCATCCGCTGGCGGCGATGGGACTCGCCAAGCCGTTTGACTTCCACCCGATACAGGTCCGACCGGCAGATGTCACTTTTTCCGGCGAACGCTCGCTCCGCGTGGGCGAGCTCGAAGTCGAGCTGCACGAGTTGGGACCCGCTCACACGGTCGGCGATGCGATCGCGTTCATCCCCGAGCACGGGGTGCTGTTCGCCGGCGACCTGCTGACGCACAACATCGTCAAGATCGTCTGGTCGGGTTCGATCGCCAACTGGATCACCGCACTCGACAGGATTCGCGCGTTCGATGCAAAGGTCATCGTCGCCGGTCACGGGCCGGTGCTGTGCGGGGACGGCATCAACGCTGCCCTGGACCGAAACAGAGCGTTCTGGTCGTACCTGCATGAAGAGGCCTATACGCTCTTCGACCGCGGCATACCTGTCGACGAAGCCGCAGCTCACATCGATGTGAACGACTACCCTGACGTCGTCCCGACGCTTCCGACCATCATCGCCGCGATCTACCACGAACGGGACTCGAAGGTCCCCTATCAAACCCTGCCCGAAACGTTCGCGTCGATCGCCAAGCAGATCGCCGAACTCATGCGGAGTTACTCATGAGCAACGACGTCGACACACTGCTGACCGAGCAGGTCCGGCGCGCTCGATTCGAGCGAGGCGCAGAGGTCCTGGACAAGATCAGCGGGATCGCGGGAGCTGGCCAGGCCTGCTATGACGGGCTGGCCGACATCGCGCCCGCACTGGCAGAGGATGTCGTCGCGCACGGGTGTGGCGACGTGTACGCAACGACATGCTTGACCCCGCCGCAGCGGCAACTGGTCACGATCGGGATCCTGACCGCGCTGGGTGGATGTGAATCGCAGCTGGAGATGCACCTCAGCATCGCCCTGAATGTCGGTTTGACGCCGACCGAGATCGTCGACGCCATCCGTCACGCCGCGGTCTACTGCGGAATGCCCAAGGCGCTCAACGCGATCGGTGTCGCCAGGAACGTCTTCGCCTACCGCGACCTGTTGCCGGTCACCACCGCCACGTAGATCTCTTGCACCGCCGGACACCGGAGGTCTCAGTCGAATCCGGCGACGCGACCTGCCGGCACGTCCCGGCCGCTGGGTCATGACAAACTTGCATGTTCGCACCCTCCGGATCGCTGAAGGACAGAACCACTGTGCCCGAGCCAGCCGACGTCGAATTGCCGCTCGGGGAAGCGGCGTATCGCCGGCTCCGGGCCGATATCGTGGGCTGCCGACTCGGCCCGGGCGAGCGACTGACCGAGCGGGGCTTGGCCTCCCAACTGGGAATCGGTGTCTCACCGATCCGCGACGCGCTGACCCGTCTGGACCACGAGGGATTGGTGCGGACCATCCCTCGCAAGGGCTATCAGGTCACCCCCCTGACCATCCAGTCGGTCAACGAGCTGTTCGAATTCTGGGCCGTGGTCGGACCCGAACTCGTCCGGCGCGGTATCGCCGGCGCCAGTGATGACCAGTTCGACCGAGCCCGCCTGCTGGCAACGAAGTTTGCGCAGGTCACCAGACGCCACGATGAGGACACCCGCAAGCTGGTGCTCGGGAATGTGGAGGCCATCAGCCAGTTCTTCGACCTCCTCGCGGAGGCCACCGGCAACAGGTATCTCATGGCCGCCCAACGCCAGATCATCGGCGAGGTGATGCGGGTCTGGACGCTCGTCATCGAATCCGAATTGCTCGACCTCGGCCGCAGGGTCGACGACCTGGACGACATCGGCGACGCGATGGTTCGCAGGGACGCCGACGGCGCCGCTGAACTCATCCGTGGCCACATCGAGCGATCCCACGCCCGGGTGCTGGAAGTCCTGGCGCGTTGGCCCTCGGTGGCCAACGCCGAAGTCACTTAGCTGGGAATGATGCGCCCCGTCACCAGCTCTACGACCCGCTGGTAGTTCGAGCCGGTCACCCGCACCATCAGGTCAAGCGCGACGGCGTCCGGTCCGACGAGCACGCGGGCCTTGTTCTTGCGCACCGCGTTCAGGATGATCGTGGCGGCCTTCTTCGGGCTGGTGTTGGCCAGCCGCTTGTCAAACAGCTGGGCCAGCTCGTCGCGGTCCAGGCCCTCGGCCACCGTGGCGTTGCGGGCGATCGCCGTCTTGATGCCGCCCGGATGCACGGTGGTGACGCCGACGCGGTGGCCGCTCTGCCGCATCTCCTGACGCAGCGCCTCGGTGTAGCCGCGCACCGCGAACTTGGCGGCGTTATAGGCGGAATAGCCGGGCACCGAGAACAGGCCGAACACGCTGGAGATGTTGATGACGTGCCCGTCGCCGGAGGCGATCAGGTGCGGCAGGAAAGCCTTGGTGCCGTTCACGACGCCCCAGAAGTCGACGTCCATCACCCGCTCGATGTCCTTGAACTGCTCGACCTCGACGTTGCCGGTGTGACCGATGCCGGCGTTGTTGTAGATCTGGTTCACTTTGCCGAAGTGGTCTTTGACCTCGTCGGCGTAGAGCAGGAAGCTCTCGCGCTCGGTGACATTGAGCCGGTCGGCCTTGACCTGCACACCGATCGCCTTGAGCTGCTCCTCGGTGTCGGCTAGACCCTCTGTGTCGATGTCGCTGATCGCCAGACTGGCGCCGGAGCGGCCCAGCTCGATCGCAAGCGCCTGTCCGATGCCCGAACCCGCGCCGGTCACCACGGCGACCTTTCCGGCGAACCCCTCCATGAGCACCCTCCCTCGTCTGAAGCTCAGCGTTGAGATTAGCCGGTACCGGTGGTCTCGAATACCGGTGGGTGGTCGGACTCCGGTGGCCGGCCGCCGGTTGATGGGTGAGGTGCCCGGTCTCGCGAGGACGTCCCCAATCGTCGCGTCGGCACCTGGCCGGCGTACCCGTTCACGAAGCCGTAACTGACGTGTGTGTCTGCGGTAATGTCGTCGACGGCCGCCACAGAGCTGGCGATCAGGTAATGGGTGAAGCACTGTGAACGTAGGTGAGCCGCTGCCGTTCGGGACGGTGACGTGGTTGCTCGGTGAGGCCGCGGACTCGACGCGGCTGTGGCGCACCGACGCGCCGGCCATGAATTCCGCGGTCGCCCGCCTCGATCAGGCAGTCTGCGATGTGATCACCACCTACGAGGACGTGCGGCGGCTGGATCAAGGCGAGGCCGGACGATTCGTCCTTGCGTTTGCCCGGCCCTCCGACGCTGTGGCCGCCGCCCTCGACTTGCAGCGAGCACCGTTGCGCCCGATCGCGTTGCGCATCGCTCTGCACACCGCCGAGGTTCGGGCGCGCGGCGACACCAACGATGCCGGACTCACGGTCGACAAGACGGCACGGCTGCGTGATCTGGCCCATGGCGGCCAGACGGTGATGTCGGCCGCGACGGAGAACCTGATCGTCGACCGGTTGCCCGATGGAGCGTGGTTGACCGACCTAGGGACTCACCGGCTGCGCGACATCCCGCGGGCCGAGCGCGTGGTGCAGTTGTGTCATCCGGACGTGCGTGTCGAGTTCCCGCCGCTGCGCAGCTTCAGCGACGGTGTCGCGCGCTGGCTCCCCGCGCAGTTGACGAGTTTCGTCGGGCGCGGTGCGCAGATCGAGCAGATCCGCCTGGCGCTGGCCGACAACCGGCTGGTCACGTTGACCGGGACCGGCGGCGTTGGCAAGTCGCGGCTCGCAGCAGAAGTGGCAGCGCAAATGGCCGGAGAGTTCAGCGCTGCCTGGTATGTGGATTTGGCGCCGATCAGCGAGCCGGACCTGGTCGCCATCGCGGTTGCGCGCACCCTCGGCCTCCACGACCAGCCGGGCAGCCCCACTCTGGATAGCGCGCTGCGTTACCTCGCCGAAAGTCACGCCCTGCTGGTGTTGGACAACTGTGAGCACCTGCTCGATGCGATAGCGGCCGTGGCGGTTGCCTTTCTGGACGGGTGCCCGAATATGCGCTTGCTGGCCACTAGCCGTGAGCCGCTGCGGATCGCCGGAGAAGTGAACTGGCGCGTGCCACCGCTATCACTGGGCGACGAGGCGGTCGAGTTGTTCTACGACCGGGCGCGACGCGCTCGGCCGGATTTCCGCCCCACCAAGGACGACGCCGCCATCGTGACGAAAATCTGCGCCGCCCTGGATGGTGTGCCACTGGCGATCGAGCTGGCGGCCGCACGGGTGCGAGCGCTCACCCTGTCCGAGATCGCCGACGGTTTGAGTGACCGGTTCCAGCTGCTGACCGGCAGTGCCCGCACCACAGCTCCGCGACAGCAGACGCTGTGGGCTTCGGTGGATTGGTCCTACCTGCTGCTGACCGGGGCTGAACAGGTCCTGTTCCGGCGCATCGGCGTCTTCGTGGGTTGCTTCAGCCTCGATGCCGCGCAGGCCGTGGCGGGGGCGGAGGACTTCAAGCGGCATCAGGTCCTCGACGGGCTCACGCTACTTGTCGACAAGTCGCTGGCGGTGGCCGAGGAAAAGGGCGGGCGCATGTGCTACCGCTTGCTGGAAACGGTTCGCCACTACGCCCTGGAGAAACTCACCGATTCCGGCGAAGTGGACCTGGTGCGGCAACGGCACCGGGACCATTACCTGGCAGTGGCCGCCTCGCTGGAGGACCCGGCCCAGCCTGACTACGCACGGCGCGTCCTTCGGGCCGAGATCGAACTCGGTAACCTGCGGGCGGCCTTTGCGTGGAGCAGCGAACGTGCCGAGTTCGAGGTGGCCCTGACGCTAGCGTCTTCGCTGCTGCCGGTGTGGATCGAGCGCGGCCGGGTCGGCGAGGGACGGGCCTGGTTCGCCAGCGTCCTGGACTCCCCGCAGTGGGCACAGCATCGGGTCGCCGCGGCGGTGCATGCCCGCGCACTGGCCGACAAGGCCATGCTCGACGTTTTCTCCGACGTCCGTTCGGGCATCGAGCAAGCCGAGCTTGCCCTGGAGATCGCGCGCGAACTGGGCGACCCGAGCCTGCACTGCTGGGCGCTCACCGCCCGTGGCTTGATCACCATGGTCGTGGTGAGCGCTGAGGACGCAGCGCTCTACTTCGCCGAGGCGATCGAGCTCGCGCGGGCAGTCCAGGATCGCTGGAGGCTGACCCAGATTCTCACCCTGCAAGCCCTCGACGCACTCATGGCAGGTTGTCCTGTTGCCGCCGGCGAGGCCGCCGAAGAGGGGCGCGATCTGGCCGATTCCATCGGCTACCGGACGGCGTCGATGTGGTGCCGCTGGTGTCTGGCGTGGTCGGCCATGATGCGAGGTGAATTGGCGTCGGCCGTCGAACAGTTCACCACTTTGGTCGAGGAAGCAGAGGCGGCTCACGAGGTGATGCACCGGGCCAATAGCCTGCAGGGTCTGACCTACGCCCTGACGCACCAAGGGAAGCTGGAAGCGGCGCGCGCCGCGGCCAATGGTGCCGTGCAGGCGGCAAAATTGGGGGGCTACTACGCCGGCATGGGCTATTCGGCACTGGTCCGGGTGGCGCTGGCGGCCGGGGACATGGAAACTGCCGCAGGCGCGAGCGCGGCGGCATGGAAATTCCTCAGCATGGCCGTACCGCGGACGGCGGCGGCCCGCAGCGCCATCCCTGCCCAGGTAGCCCTTGCCTACGGCGATCTGGAAACGGCTCGCCGCTGGGCCGACCACGCGGTGCAGGTGACTAGTGGCCGGCACCTGGTGGTCGCCCTGATCACCCGTGCGCGGGTCGCGATAGCGGAAGGAAAGCCAGAACAAGCCGAGCGCGACGCCTGCGACGCACTTGCCTCTGCGGGCGACAGCGGGGCGCACCTGGACATTCCAGAGATTCTCGAATGCCTCGCTGCCGTGAGCTGTGACGCCGGTGCCTATGTCGAGGCCGCGAGACTTTGCGGTGCGGCGGAGGCTTTCCGGCAACGTCAGGGTTCGGTCAGATTTGTCATTCACCAAGCTGCATATGACTCCGTCATTCAGGCCATGCGTGATGGGCTGGACCCAACGGAGTTCGACGTCGCTTGGGGCGACGGGGCGTCACTATCGATTGACGATGTGATCGGCTATGGCCAGCGAGGCCAGCCCGGTCGAAAACGACCGGTGGCGGGTTGGGCGTCGCTCACCCCAACCGAACGAGACGTTGCGCGGTTGGTCGGCGAGGGACTGTCCAACAAGGGCGTGGCCACCCGGCTGTTCATCTCGCCGCGGACGGTGCAGACGCACCTGACTCACGTCTATGCAAAGCTCGGCATCTCGTCCCGAGTGCAATTGGTGCAACAGGCGGTCAGCGGCGAGGCATGACTGCCCTCGCGGAGCCGTCGCGACGACACCGGGTCCGATGCCGCGGGTATGAGCGAGTTCAACCAGGGCCGAGACCAGCCGATCGGATTCGGTTTCGGATCTTCGTCAGGTCGATCAACCGGGTGCTGCCGCCATCGAAAATGGAGGCCCAGTCTTGCCACCCATCCAGTGCGGCATCAATAGCGGACCGCACAACGTCGGGGTGGCTGATGGCCGTCTCGGTGCGGCTGTCGGGGCCGCAGGGGTCAGCGATGACGCCGATGAGCTGACCCGTTTCAGCGTCACAATCTAGATTTGCTATTGCATTCGAATTGGGTCGAAATCGCAGTTGCCAGGGTCTTCCGTCGCTGTCAATGAATTGCCACGCGATGGCATAGTCTATTTCCACGCCGCCGGTCCTCCGTCGGGTCAGGTAAAGCAGGTCGCGTGAACGAGGGCCTTGTGATGGTCACCTTCGGAACCTGCATGTCACCACTAAAAACAATGTCTATTGACAACTGTTGCAACTAGGGCCCTTCGGCGGTATCGGCATTTGTGCGTAATTGCCGACGTCACACGTCGTAGGCCGCGTAGTCGCGCCGCGTGGGCCTGTACGCGCCGTGCGTAAACGACGATGCCGCGTGCCCGGGGAGCAAGGACTCGACGCTTGCCCGACGCTTGCCCGAAGTCGGACGTCATGTCTGACGGCCGCGCGTTCGACCTGGCCTCCGTCAGCGCGGCCTGATGGCCAGACTCCTCAGCACGCCGCACGCGGCGCGCATCGTCGTCAGCGCGGCCTGATGGCCAGACTCCTCAGCACGCCGCACGCGGCGCGCATCGTCATCAGCGCGGCCTGATGGCCAGACTCCTCAGCACGCCGCACGCGGCGCGCATCGTCATCAGCGCGGCCTGATGGCCAGACTCCTCAGCACGCCGCACGCGGCGCGCATCGTCATCAGCGCGGCCTGATGGCCAGACTCCTCAGCACGCCGCACGCGGCGCGCATCGTCATCAGCGCAGCCTGATGGCCAGACTCCTCAGCACGCCGCACGCGGCGCGCATCGTCGTCAGGCGAAAGCGGTGTCGATGATTTCCTGCTGCTCCACCGCATGCACCTTCGATGACCCCGATGACGGCGCCGACATGGCCCGTCGCGAGATCCGCTTGATTCCGCTGAACCGCTCCGGCAGCACCTCCGGCAGGGTGAGCCCCAGCGACGGCCAGGCGCCCTGGTTGGCTGGCTCCTCCTGCACCCAGAAATACTGCTTGGCGTTCTCGTAGCGGTTCAGCGTTTCATCGAGCCGGCGCCGCGGCAACGGGGCGAGCTGTTCGAGCCGGACGATCGCCACGTCGTCGCGCTTGTCCTTGGCCTTGCGCGCGGCCAGCTCGTAATAGAGCTTGCCGCTGGTCAGCAGGATCCGGGTGACCTTGCTGCGGTCGCCGTCGCCCTCTTCGTAGGTCGCCTCCTCGATCACCGAGCGGAACTTCATCTCGGTGAACTCCTTGATGTCGCTGACCGCGGCTTTGTTGCGCAGCATCGACTTCGGCGTGAAGACGATCAGTGGCCGCTTGACACCGTCCAGGGCATGCCGGCGCAACAGGTGGAAGTAGTTGGCGGGGGTCGAGGGCATCGCGATCGTCATCGAACCCTCCGCCCACAGCTGCAGGAAGCGTTCGATGCGCCCGGACGTATGGTCGGGGCCCTGTCCCTCATGTCCGTGCGGCAGCAACAGCACCACCGTCGAGAGCTGGCCCCACTTGGCCTCACCGGAGCTGATGAACTCGTCGATGATCGACTGCGCACCGTTGACGAAGTCGCCGAACTGCGCCTCCCACAGCACCACCGCGTCCGGGTTGCCCACGGTGTAGCCATACTCGAAGCCCACCGCGGCGTACTCCGACAGCGGCGAGTCGTAGACCAGGAACTTGCCGCCGGTGGGGGCGCCGTCCGTACTGACCGCCAGGAGCTGCAGCGGCGTGAACTCCGCGCCGGTGCTGCGGTCGATGATCACCGAGTGCCGCTGTGAGAAGGTGCCGCGGCGGGTGTCCTGGCCGGAGAACCGGACCAGCTTGCCCTCCGCGACCAGCGAGCCCAGCGCGAGCAGCTCGCCGAACGCCCAGTCGATCTTGCCCTCGTAAGCCATCTCGCGGCGCTTGTCCAGCACCGGCTGCACGCGTGGGTGTGTGGTGAATCCCTCCGGCACCGCCTTGAACGCGTCGCCGATGCGCGCCAGCAGCGACTTGTCCACCGAGGTGTCCAGGCCGGCCGGGATCATCTGCAGCGACTCAACGGACTCGCTGGGCTGGGCGCCGTGCTTCTCCAGCTCCTTGACCTCGTTGAACACCCGCTCCAGCTGACCCTGGTAGTCGCGCAGCGCGTCCTCGGCCTCTTTGAGGGAGATGTCGCCACGGCCGATGAGGGCTTCGGTGTAGCTCTTGCGCACTCCGCGCTTGTTGTCGACGACGTCGTACATGTACGGGTTGGTCATCGACGGGTCGTCGCCCTCGTTGTGACCGCGGCGCCGGTAGCAGAGCATGTCGATGATGACGTCCTTGTGGAACCGCTGCCGGAAGTCGACGGCCAGCTGGGCCACCCACACGCACGCCTCGGGGTCGTCGCCGTTGACGTGGAAGATCGGGGCGCCGATCATCTTGGCGACGTCGGTGCAGTACTCGCTGGACCGCGAGTACTCCGGCGCGGTGGTGAAACCGATCTGGTTGTTGACGATGATGTGGATGGTGCCGCCCACCCGGTAGCCGGGCAGGTGCGCCAGGTTCAGCGTCTCGGCGACCACACCCTGGCCGGCGAACGCCGCGTCGCCATGCAGCATCATCGGCACCACCGAGAATGCCTTCTCGCCTTCGCTGTCGGTATCGCCGTGGTTGAGCAGATCCTGCTTGGCCCGCACCAGACCCTCAAGCACCGGGTCGACGGCCTCCAGGTGCGATGGATTGGCGGTGAGCGACACCTGAATGTCGTTGTCGCCGAACATCTGTAGGTAGACCCCGGTCGCCCCGAGGTGGTACTTCACGTCACCAGAGCCGTGCGCCTGCGACGGGTTCAGGTTGCCCTCGAACTCGCTGAAGATCTGCGAGTACGGCTTGCCGACGATGTTGGCCAGCACGTTGAGCCGGCCGCGGTGCGGCATCCCGATGACCACCTCGTCCAGGCCGTGCTCGGCGCACTGGTCGATCGCGGCGTCCATCATTGGGATGACGCTCTCGGCCCCCTCCAGGGAGAACCGCTTCTGCCCGACGTATTTGGTCTGCAAGAACGTTTCGAAGGCCTCGGCGGCATTCAGCCGGCTCAAGATGTACTTCTGTTGCGCCACAGTGGGTTTGACGTGCTTGGTTTCGACCCGCTGTTCCAGCCAGCGCAGTTGCTCGGGGTCGAGGATGTGGTTGTACTCCACGCCGATGTGACGGCAGTACGCGTCGCGAAGCAGGCCCAGCACGTCGCGCAGCTTCTTGTACTCCGCGCCGGCGAATCCGTTGACCTTGAACACCCGGTCCAGGTCCCACAGGGTCAGGCCGTGGGTGAGCACCTCGAGGTCGGGATGGCTGCGGAACCGGGTCTTGTCCAGCCGCAGCGGGTCGGTGTCGGCCATCAGGTGGCCGCGGTTGCGGTACGCCGCGATGAGGTTCATCACGCGGGCGTTCTTGTCGACGATCGAGTCCGGGTTGTCGGTGCTCCAGCGCACCGGCAGGTACGGGATGCTCAGCTCGTGGAAGATCTCGTCCCAGAAGTCGTCCGAGAGCAGCATCTGGTGGATCGTCCGCAGGAAGTCGCCGGATTCGGCGCCCTGGATGATGCGGTGGTCATAGGTCGAGGTCAGCGTGATCAGCTTGCCGATGCCCAGTTCGGCGATGCGTTCCTCGCTCGCGCCCTGGAACTCGGCGGGATATTCCATGGCGCCGACGCCGATGATGGCGCCCTGGCCGGCCATCAGGCGCGGCACCGAGTGCACGGTGCCGATGGTGCCCGGGTTGGTCAATGAAATGGTCACGCCGCCAAAGTCTTCGGCGGTCAGTTTGCCGTCGCGGGCCCGGCGCACGATGTCTTCGTAGGCTGAGACGAATTCCGCGAAGCGCAGTTCTTCGCACCGCTTGATGCCGGCCACAACCAGGGAGCGCTTGCCGTCCTTGCCCTGCAGGTCGATCGCCAGGCCCAGGTTCGTGTGCGCGGGGGTGACCGCGTTGGGTTTCCCGTCGACCTCGGTGTAGTGGCGGTTCATGTTCGGGAACTGCTTGACCGCCTGCACCAGCGCGTAGCCCAGCAGGTGGGTGAACGAGATCTTGCCGCCGCGGGTGCGCTTCAACTGGTTGTTGATGACGATCCTGTTGTCGATCAGCAGCTTGGCCGGGATGGCCCGCACACTGGTCGCCGTCGGCACATCGAGCGAGGCCGACATGTTCTTGACCACGGCCGCGGCCGCACCCCGCAGCACCTGAACCTCGTCGCCTTCGGCAGGCGGGGGAGGCGCGGCCTTCGGGGCCGCCGGGGCGGGGGCCGGTGTGCCGTTGCCGGCGGCGCCAGCGGCGGTGGATTTGGCCGGCTTGACGGGTTCTGGCGCTGGTTTGGGCTGCGCGGCCGGTTGGGCCTCCGCGGGCTTGGCTTCAGCGGGCCTGGTTGCGACGGGCTTGACCTCGGCGGGCTTGGCCTCGGCGGGCTTGGCCTTCGTGGCCGCGGGACCGCCCTGGCTCGCCTCGCCGGAGTATTCCGGGTTGTAGTCGACCAGGAACTCATGCCAGCTCTCGTCGACCGAGGAGGGGTCGTCGCGGAACTTGCGGTACATCTCTTCGACCAGCCACTCGTTTTGCCCGAATGGAGAACTTATGTTGGCCACAGCCGCTGTTCGCCTCAATTCTTGTGTCCTGCAAGCGTTTTGGGCCAACGCCTGCGACTGCTGGCGCCCCGGGTGGCGGGGCGCCTCACACCCCTCGGTGGTCGGTTACGGGTCCCGACCGTTTCTGACCCATAAAGGCTAGCGCTTTGCCCGCGATCCGCGAGAGAGACTAAGCGCTTTGGCCGCTATCCGCGTCAGCTGGCATCTCGCACGGTCGGCAGCACGTGCAGGGTGACGGGCCACCGCTCCGGTGCCGGACCGAAGGCCGAGCGCGAATTGCGGACCAGCTTCTTGCCGACCATCCGGTTGCCGATGGCGCCGATGATCGCACCGATGCCGACCGGTAGCAGCTTGCCGAACATGAGTGCGCCCCGCTTGAGCGCGAACCTCTTGACGAAACGCTTGAGCAGGCTGTTGTTCAGCTTGGACACCGCCGGCAACGGCAACGAGGCCATGCTCTCCGACACCCAGCCGCCACTGGTGCGCCCACCCCCGATCAGCTCCGCCACCGCGGCCTTGCTGTTGTCGCCGACCAGCACGGCCAGCACCAGGGCGCGACGACGTTCCCGATGGTCGAGGGGGATGCCGTACACCGACGCCAGGGACAACACCAACAGTGCGGTCGCTTCCAGGAACACCGCCGTCTCACCTGCGGCGGCCGACAATGCGGCCAACGTGCCGATCCCGGGCAACGTCGCCGCGGCGCCGACCGCCGCGCCACTTGCCGTCACCGCGGCCACGAAGCGTTTCTCGAGCTTGGTCACGATCTCGGCCGGGCTGGCACCCGGGTGCGCCCGGCGCAGGCGTGCCACGTACGCCTCGGCGGCGGGACCCTGAATGCGCGAACTACGTTCGATGATCCGCGCCAACGCACGACTGGATGCCTTGGGCTTGCCGCCGGGGCTTGCGTCGCCGGCGGTCTCCTGGTCCGGTAACGACTTGCTGCGTCGAGCGCTCATAGTGCCTCTCTTCGGGACGGCGTCTCTTCAGGCTAACGCGCGTCTCGCAAGATGAGTGCCGGGCAGAAGAGCTTCGCACAATCCGGCCGTCGGGTCTGGGGTCGTCCCCTGGCCGAAGCGCGCAGTCGGGAACGCAACGGGAATAATGCGGGCTGGACCCGTACGAGACCTGACGCGGGGCCGAAACGAGGTGCGATATATGAGCACGGCGACGAGCCGGGTGAACCGGGACAGCCTCGCCGGGAGCCCCTGGGCCGCGCTGTGGGCGATGCTGATCGGCTTCTTCATGATCATGCTCGACTCGACGATCGTGGCGGTGGCCAATCCGACTATCATGACCGCGCTGCACATCGGATACGACACGGTCGTCTGGGTGACCAGCGCCTACCTGCTGGGGTATGCGGTGGTATTGCTGGTTGCCGGCCGCCTCGGCGACCGGTTCGGGCCCAGGAATCTCTATGTGATCGGCCTGGTGGTCTTCACCTTCGCGTCGGTGTGGTGCGGGCTATCCGGCAGCGCCGCCATGTTGATCGCGGCCCGCGTGGTCCAGGGCGTGGGCGCCGGCCTGCTCACCCCGCAGACGTTGTCGATGCTCACTCGGATCTTCCCGGCTCACCATCGCGGCCCCGCGATGAGCATGTGGGGCGCCACCGCCGGCGTCGCCAGCCTGGTCGGACCGCTGGCCGGGGGGACGCTGGTCGACAGCCTGGGCTGGCAATGGATCTTTTTCGTCAACGTGCCGGTCGGCGTGATAGCCCTGGCGTTGGCGATCTGGCTGGTGCCGGTCCTGCCGATCCGCGAGCAGGGCTTCGATCTGATCGGCGTCGCGTTGTCCGGCGTCGGCATGTTCCTGTTGGTGTTCGGCCTGCAGGAAGGCGAATCGGCGCACTGGAAGCCGTGGATCTGGGCCGTATTGGTGGCCGGCGTCGGGTTCATGTCGGCGTTCATCTATTGGCAGGCGATCAACAAGCGGGCGCCGTTGGTGCCGCTGAGCATGTTCGCCGACCGCGACTTCAGCCTGTGCAACATCGGAGTGGCCATCGTTTCCTTCGGCTCGACGGCGATGATGCTGCCACTGACCTTCTACGCCCAGTCGGTGTGCGGCCTGTCGCCGACGCGTTCGGCGCTGCTGATCGCGCCGGTGGCCGTCAGCAGCGGGCTGCTGGCCCCACTCGTCGGGCTGATCATCGACAAATCTCACCCAGTGCCGGTCCTGGGTTTCGGGTTTTCGGCACTGGCGATCTCGATGACCTGGCTCGCGATGGAGTTGGAGCCCGGCACGCCGGTCTGGCGGCTGGTGTTGCCGTTCGTCGGGATCGGGGTGGGGATGGCCTTTGTCTGGTCGCCGCTGGCCGCCACCGCGACCCGCAACCTGCCGACCGAGCAGTCGGGCGCAGGTTCGGGCGTCTACAACGCCACCCGGCAGCTCGGCGCGGTGCTCGGTAGTGCGGGTATGGCCGCGTTTATGACGTGGCGTATTGGCGCCGAGGTGCCGGGGGGTGCCGCGGCGTCCACCGGGGAGGACGCGGCACTGCAGCTGCCCGCGTTCCTGCGGGAACCCTTCTCGGCGGCGATGTCGCAGTCGATGCTGCTGCCGGCGTTCGTCACGCTGTTCGGGATCGTCGCCTCGGTGTTCCTGGTCGGCGCGGTGGGTTCGGCCCTGGGCCGGCGCGACGTCGACGAACTGGCCGGATACGTGCTGCCCGCAGACCCGGAGGACGACGACGACGGCTACGTCGAATACATCCTGCGCCGCGAACCGGACTCCGGCTACGACGTCAGCACGCAACCGTTGGTCGCCATGCCCCGGCGCAACGGTGTTCCCAGGGTCGACGTGCGCCCGGTGGTGGATTATGCGCGCCAGCCAGATCCCGACGATCCGGTCGGCGGCCGCGTCTGAATGTCACGGCGCCGCGGTGAGTGCCAGGAAGGCGCCGAGGTCAACCAGGCCGGCCGGGGTCGCCGGCAGGTACTGGGTCAGCAACTCCGACCGTACGATGACCGCCGCGTACTGCGCGCGGCTGATGGCGACGTTGAGCCGGTTGCGGTTGAGCAGGAAGGAGATACCTCGGGGCACATCGTCGATCGACGACGCCGTCATGGAGACGAAGACGACCGGGGCCTGCCCGCCCTGGAACTTGTCGACCGTGCCGACCCGGACCCCAGGCAGGCCGGCTTGCGCGAGCTGGTGGCGGATCAGGGTCACCTGCGCGTTGTACGGCGCCAGCACCAGTACCTCCGAGGCGGCCAGCGGCCGGGTACCGTGCTCATCTGTCCACGGCCGGCCGAGCAGACGTTCGATCTCATCCACGATGGCCGCAGCCTCTTCGAGGCTGTCGATCGAATTGCCTTGGTGGCGAACGGATAACACATGCACGCCGGGGTCGTGGCCGTGCAGTCGGCGAGCGGCGGTGCGCTGGGCGTGCGAACGCAGCCGGCCTTCGTAGGACAGCGCCGAGACGGCGGCGCACACGTCCGGATGCATCCGGAAGGACAGATCCAAGAAATACCCGCGGTCGTCGGGTAGTGTCTGATGTCCGTCGACCAGCCATTCCAGCGCGGAGATGTCGACCTTTTCCGGATGGGTGCCCTGACTGACCTGCGGTAGTTGCTGGGGATCCCCGAGAAGTAACAGGTTGGTGGCCGCCGGTGCCACCGCGATGGTGTTGGCCAGGCAGAATTGACCCGCCTCGTCGATCACCAGCAGATCCAGGCAGCCCGGCGGCACTCGCTGCGCATTGGCGAAATCCCAGGCCGTGCCGCCGATCACGCAGCCCGCGTGGTCGGCGATGAACGTCGGGTACCGGCTCGCGTCGATCTCCTGCCAACGCGCGCCAGCGCTGCCCTTTTTGCCGACGAGAGCCGGATCGAGGCCGGCATCGATCACGCAGTTCAACACGTTCTCCACCGCGGCGTGCGATTGTGCGACCACGCCGACGCGCCAGGAATGTTCGGTGACCAGAGTTTTGATCACCCGGGCAGCGGTGTGCGTCTTGCCAGTGCCGGGCGGTCCGTGCACCGCCAGGTAGGACGAATCCAGGCTCAGCGTGGCGGTCGTGATGTCGGTGATGGTGTCGTTGCTGCGCGGCAACGCCGTAGCGCCGTGGGTGCGCGGTGGCTGTCGCAGCAGTAGGTCCATGAGCGCGGTGCGGGGCAGCGTCGGCAATGCCGTGGCGACGGCCTGTGCCGTCGACGCGATGGACTCGCGCAGCGCTGTCGTCTTCACCGGCGGGCCGGGTGTCAACGCGAAGGGCAGCTGACCAAAGGTGTTTCCGTCCTTGCCTGTTCGTTCCACAATCGTCACCTCGGCAGGCAGGCTGAGGTCGTCGACATCGACGACCTGGGCGCGCCCCGCCCCGCGACGGTCGGGATCCTCGGCCATGCCGGCCGGCGCCGGCGGTTCGTAGAGAGCGAAAACCTCCGAATTCAGGTCGCCGCGGGCCAGCTCACCATGCAGCCGCAGCCGGCGTTGCGGCTTGCGGGCCCGCGGCGGAGTGTGCCAGTCGGTGACCACGGATGCCGATTCGACGACGAAAACGTCTGTGTTGTCCGACCATTCGTCGAGGGGATAGTTCAACCGGTCGAAGTGCGACCACCAGAACGGTTTGTCCTCGCGTTGGTGATATCCACGGGCGGCCGCTACCAGGGCGACGGCCGTCTGCTCGGGGGTGCGGTCACCGGCCGCGGCGTCGCCGGTGAACGTCGCCAGAGCCGCCGCCAGCTCGTCGTGTGCTTTGATGGCGTCGCGCTCGAGGACCGGCTGAACGCCGATCGGTGTCACACCCGATTCCCACGCCAGAATCAGCAACCAGTCCCGTAGCTTGCGGGTGGACAGACAGTCGTAATGGTTGTATTCCTCGATCTCCTCGAGCACCGTAGCAGCCTCGTCCGCCCGGCCGCCGGCCGCCAATTCGCAGTACCGCGCATAGGAGGTGATCGAGTCGGTGGCGGTGGTGACATCACCCGAGCGCAACTGGGTGCCCATGTACAGCGGCTCGAGCGCCTTCAGGCTCAGGCTTTCGGCGCCGACGCGAATGCTCTTGCGTACCAAGGGATAAAGGTCTACTAGCACCCCGTTGCGCAACAAATCGTCGACTTCGTCTTCACCGACGCCGTAGCGCCCGGCAAGCCGCAATAACGCGGTCTTCTCGTAGGCCGCGTAGTGGTAGATGTGCATGTTCGGGTAGCGCTTACGCCGCTTGGCCACCAGAGCCAGAAACTGCTTGAGCGCCTTTCGCTCGTCGATGCGATCATGTGCCCACAGCGGACGGAATCGTCCCGCCGGCCCGGATTCCAGGACGCCGAACAGATACTCCAAGCCCCACTGGTTGCCGTCGGCAGTCCACAGTGGGTCGCCTTCGAAGTCGAAGAACAGGTCGCCTGGGTTCGGCTCCGGCAACAGCGCCAGTTGCTGTGGATCGGCCACCTCGAACTGAGCGGTACCGCTATCGCGTTGCCGTATCTGCAGTTTGGCCTGTGCGGTCAGCTTGCCGAGCGCCTGGCTGCCCAGCCCGGGCACCGGCCGGCCGCGGGCGGCCAGCTCGCCGACGGTGCTGACTCCGGCGTCAATCAACTTCTCGCGCTGGCTGATTCGCATGCCGGCGACCAGCAGCAGGTCGTCGGCGGCACGCAATTGCTCGGTGCACAGCGGGCAACGGAAGCAGGCCTGGATTCCGGCGTCCTCCCAGCGCACCGCGCGGCCGGCGGCGAAGTGCTCATCCAGCAGCCTCTGCAGCTGTGCGCGCTGGGTCCGGTAGACCGGCATCAGGTCACTGAGGCGGTAGCGGACCACCGTGCCGTCCCCGAGTTCGAGTTCGGCATCCGGGGCGACGGGCACGCCGCCGGCCGTGAGTGCGTCGGCGTATGCGGCCAGCTGCAGCAGCGCGGTGACCTTCGGCGAGCGGGCCAGCTTGGTGTCGGTGACCCGGTAGCGCTCGCCGTCGCGGATCAGGAAGTCCGAGAAACCGACGAAGCGGCCGTCGAACATGGCAGCCTGATAGACCACCGGGGCGCCGGCGGCGATGGCGCGGCGGGTGGCGTCGGCCGCGGCCGTGAGACCGGCGTAGGTGTAGGCGGGACGGCCGATGACCGTGATCCTGTCCCCGAACTGTGCGCGCAGGCGATCCAACCTGCGGCGTTCGTGGTCATCGCCGAGTACGGCGGTGCGTGCCAGCAATTCGTCTTCGACGGACACCGCCGGGCCGCGCCCGAGCTTGGCGTCGAAATCCCGCAGCAAGGCGTACTCGCACCGCGCGGCGGACGCGAGATCCGAGGCGCTGTAGACGATGTTGCCGGCGGTGACGAACACAGCTGCAACGGTAGGCCAGCAGTGTGACACGACGGCGGGCGACGGTTGCGTCGTGCGCAACAGCGTCTTCGAAAGCTTCTGCTAGACCACGATTTCGACGGGTGCCTAACGTATGTGACGCAGATCACGCGACCTGCGCAGGATTCGGCATCGGCGCCGAAACGAAGTGGGTGACGGCCATGGCGACGACAGGGTCAGGCGGGCGCGGCGTCGTGCCCGCGGCTGCGCTGAATACGGCTCACTCCAACGACTTTCGCAGGCTGGGAGCGATCCTGGCGACCATGCTGGTAGGCCGTTTCATGATCCTGGTCGACTCGACGGTGGTTGTGGTGGCCAATCCGAGCATCATGGCCTCGCTGCACACCACCTACCACGCCGTGATCTGGGTGACCAGCGCCTACCTCCTGGCGTTCGCGGTGCCGTTGCTGGTCGCCGGACGCCTCGGAGACCGGTTCGGCCAGAAGAGCCTCTACGTGCTGGGTCTGGCGATTTTCGTCGGCGCCTCGGCGTGGTGCGGGTTTTCCGGCACCGTGGGCATGCTGATCGCCGCCCGTGCCGTGCAGGGGGTCGGGGCGGCTTTGCTTGCCCCACAGATACTGTCGATGGTCACTCGCCTGTTTCCGCCGCGGCGGCGGGGTGCAGCGATGAGCGTGTGGGGCGTCACCGCCGCGATCGCGACCCTGGTCGGGCCGCTGGCCAGCGGGGTGCTGGTGGACACCCTCGGTTGGCAGTGGATCTTCTTCGTCAACGTCCCGATCGGTGTGGTGGCACTGGCGTTGGCGGTCAGGTGCATCCCGGCTCTGCCGACTCAACGCCACCGGTTCGACTGGGTCGGTGTGGGCTTGTCCACGGTTGGAGTGTTCCTGATCGTGTTCGGACTTCAGCAGGGCCAGGCCGCCCAGTGGCAGTCATGGATCTTCGCCATGATCGTCGCCGGCGTAGCAATCATGTCGGTGTTCGTCTACTGGCAGTCGATCAACGCCCGCGAGCCGCTGGTCCCGCCGCGCATCTTCGGGGATCGGGGCTTCATCGTGTCCACGATCGGCGTGGCGGCGATGTCGTTCACGATGACGTCGATGACGTTGCCGGTGATGTTCTACGCGCAGGCGGTGTGCGGGTTGCCGCCGATCCGCGCGGCCCTGTTGACGGCCTCGATGGCGATCGTCAGTGGTGGCCTGGCTCCGGTGGTGGGCCGGATCGTGGACAGGTCGCACCCGCGGCACGTCATCGGGTTCGGCTTCTCGGTGGTGGCGATCGGACTGACGTGGTTGTCGGTCGAGATGTCTCCGTCGACGCCGGTGTGGCGGCTGACAGCACCCTTCCTCGCCATGGGAATCGGTGTCGCGTTCGTTTGGTCTCCCTTGGCTGCCAACGCAACTCGCAACCTGCCAGCGCATCTGGCCGGGGCCAGTTCTGGTGTGTACGACGCCACCCGTCAACTCGGGGCGGTGCTGGGGAGCGCCGGCATGGCGGCACTGATGACCTCGAGGATCAGCGCCGAGGTGCCAGTGACGTCCGGTAGCGTGCCACCCGTGCCAGGGGTCGGCGGTGCGGGCCTGCTACTGCCTGAACTCTTGCGGGAGCCGTTCTGTGCGGCGACGGCACAGTCGATGTGGCTGCCCGCCTCCGTTGCGTTGCTGGGCGTCGTTGCAGCGCTGTTCATGGTCGGCATTGCTGCTCCGGCCGGCCGAATCGGCCGGCACGGATGATGGACTGGCCTGAGCTGGCGACGGTGGTCACGGCGTTGGGGGCGAGGTGTACGCCGGCAGCGCCGGCGAATCCGCCGGAGCGCTCAGCGGCCCGGCGTGTTACTGATGATCTCCACCCCGCTGCCGTTCCACCGGAACTTGACCGTGGCTGGCAGACCGACCCCGCTGACGTACGTCAGCGCCACGGTGTCCCCGGTGCTCTGCGCCGCGTCGACCCCGTTGAATCCGTACGTGTCGGGCACGCCCTGCGGAATGAACTTGCCCAGGTGGAACAGCACCGCCCGGGTCGTCGGACTGTCGCCGTTGGTATTGGCTTTGATGATCACCGCCGACAACTGCGCGCACTCGTTGTAGTTTCCGCCCAGCGGTTCGGGTTCCAGGGTTGCTGACTGCGCGGGTCGCGGGGGAGCTCCGAGACGACCTTGGCAATGGTGGGTGAGCCCAGGTTGAGCGCGCACGGGTCCGGGGGCGGTTCGCTCGTGCTCGGTGGGGCGGCGGTGCCCGGCGAGGGATTGACGGGGCCCGCCGTCATCGCCGCGGAGGTGGGTTTGGTGGCCTGCGGCGTCTTGGCGACCGTGGAGTCCCCCGAGCCGCATCCGGCCAGCGTCGCCGCCGCGACGGCAGCAACGACCGTCAGCCGCGCGGCGCGGTAGGGCAGCATCCACACACCGGGCACCGTACCGTCACCGGGCCCGGGGGTGCGGCAGGCATGGCCGCCCGGATGGCAGGCTCTAGACTTCATCTCCTGATGGCAATCCCGGACAGTCCCCCCGAAACGCCCGTTACCACGTTCGCCGACCTGCACATTCATCCCGATGTCGTGCGCGCGATCGCCGCCGTGGGCTACGAATCCCCGACCGGGATCCAGGAGGCGACGATTCCGGCGCTGATGGCGGGTTCGGACGTGGTGGGCCTGGCCCAGACCGGCACCGGCAAGACGGCGGCGTTCGCACTGCCGATCCTGTCCAAAATCGACACCACCAGCAAGGCGACCCAGGCGCTGGTGCTGGCGCCCACCCGCGAATTGGCCCTGCAGGTGGCCGAGGCGTTCAGCCGGTACGGCGCCCAGCTGCGGCAGCTCAACGTCCTGCCGATCTACGGCGGCTCGTCGTACACCGTCCAACTTGCCGGACTCAAGCGCGGCGCCCAGGTCGTGGTCGGCACCCCGGGCCGTGTCATCGACCACCTGGAACGCGGGACGCTGGATCTTTCGCGGGTGGACTACCTGGTGCTCGACGAGGCCGACGAGATGCTCACCATGGGTTTCGCCGAAGAAGTCGACCGCATCTTGTCCGAGACGCCGGAGTACAAGCAGGTGGCTCTCTTCTCGGCCACCATGCCACCGGCCATCCGCAAGATCACCACCAAATACCTGCACGATCCGCTGGAAGTCACGTCCAAAGCGAAAACCGCTACCGCCGAGAATATTTCACAGCGTTACATCCAGGTGGCAGGCCCGCGCAAGATGGACGCGCTGACGCGGGTGCTCGAGGTCGAGCCGTTCGAGGCGATGATCGTTTTCGTGCGCACCAAGCAGGCCACCGAGGAAGTCGCCGAAAGGTTACGCGCCCGCGGCTTCTCCGCGGCCGCCATCAACGGCGACATCCCGCAGGGCCAGCGGGAGCGAACCATTGCGGCCCTCAAGGACGGGAGCATCGACATTCTGGTCGCCACCGACGTCGCCGCCCGGGGGCTCGACGTGGAGCGCATATCCCACGTCCTTAACTACGACATCCCGCACGACACCGAGTCCTACGTGCACCGCATCGGGCGCACCGGCCGGGCCGGAAGGTCCGGCAGCGCGCTGTTGTTCGTTTCGCCTCGGGAACGCCACCTGCTCAAGGCAATCGAAAAGGCCACGCGGCAAACACTCACCGAGGCCGAGTTGCCCTCCGTCGAGGACGTCAACGCCCAGCGGGTGGCCAAGTTCGCCGACTCGATCACCGATGCGCTGGGCAGCCCGGGCATCGAATTGTTCCGCCGGCTGGTGGAGGACTACGAACGCGAACACGACGTGCCGATGGCCGATATCGCGGCGGCGCTTGCGTTGCAGTCCCGCGACGGTGAGGCATTTCTGCTCGCACCGGAACCGCCACCGGAGCGCCGTGAGCGACGCCAAGATCGCGACGAACACCGCGATCGTACCGAAAGGCCAAGGCAGACAAAGCCTTTCACAACTTACCGGATCGACGTGGGCAAGCGGCACCGGATTGGGCCGGGCGCGATCGTGGGCGCCATCGCCAACGAGGGGGGTCTGCATCGTAGCGATTTCGGTCATATCGCCATCGGGCCGGACTTCTCCATGGTCGAACTTCCGGCCAAGCTGCCCCGGGCGACGCTGAAAAAGCTGGAACAGACCCGTATTTCGGGAGTGCTGATCAACCTCCGGCCGGACCGGCGTTCCGACAAAGTCCGGACGCCCCGGCAACCCAGCGGCAAGGGCAAGCCGAGCCGAAAGCGCGACGCATGACGGTATCGGAAGCCGAGGACGCCCAGGGCGGTCTCGAGCAGACCTCTGGCGTCGACCGGGTCGCATCGCTGACCGGTGTCCGCGCCGTCGCCGCGCTGCTGGTGGTGGGCACCCACGCGGCCTACACCACCGGCAAGTACACCCACGGCTACTGGGGTCTGGTCGGTGCGCGTATGGAGATCGGCGTGCCGATGTTCTTCGTGTTGTCTGGTTACCTGCTGTTCCGACCGTGGGTGAAATCGGCAGCCACCGGCGCGCCGTGGCCTTCGGTGCGGCGCTATGCCCGCAACCGGGTGCGGCGCATCATGCCCGCCTATGTCGTCACGGTGTCGATCGCATATGTGCTGTACCACTATCGCGAGGCCGGGCCCAACCCCGGGCACAGCTGGCTGGGCTTGATCCGAAACCTCACACTGACGCAGATTTACACCGACGGCTACCTCGGCAAATACCTGCACCAGGGTCTGACCCAGATGTGGAGCCTGGCGGTCGAGGCGGCCTTTTACGTGACGCTTCCGCTGCTGGCCTACCTGTTGCTGGTGGTGCTCAGCCGCCGACGGTGGCAACCGAAATTGGTGCTGGCAGCGCTGGCGGCGTTGACACTGATCAGCCCCGGCTGGCTGGTGCTGGTGCACATCGACCGGTTTTTTCCCGACGGCGCGCGACTGTGGCTGCCCACTTACCTCGCCTGGTTTCTAGGCGGAATGATGCTGACGGTGCTGCAGCAGATGGGCGTGCGCTGCTACGCGTTCGCGGCCATCACGCTTGCCGTCATCTGCTACTTCATCGTCTCCACGCCGATCGCGGGCGCCCCCACCACCTCACCGGCGTCGCTGCCCGAAGCGCTGTGGAAGACCGGGTTCTACGCGGTGATCGCCACGCTGGCGGTCGCGCCGCTGGCGCTGGGAGACACCGGTTGGTATTCCCGGCTGCTGGCCAGCAGGCCGATGGTCTGGCTCGGTGAGATCTCCTATGAAATCTTCTTGATCCATTTGATCACCATGGAATTCGCGATGGTGTATATCGTCCGGGCGCACGTCTATACCGGCCCGATGCTGAACCTGTTCATCGCGACGATGGTGGTGACCATCCCGTTGGCCTGGCTGCTGCACCGGTTCACCCGGGTTCGGTGACGTCGGCGTTGCCGAGGCGGCCCCTGTGGCGATCGCCGCGGCAGATCGCGGCACGTTGCGGTGAATTCAACCGGCTCTGGGCAGACGCGCGTAGAGTCCCGCAACGATCGTGAACTTTGGTGTCGTCAAATCTCCGGGGAGCCTAGATGTCGTCTTACCTGTTCGCAGTGCCCGAAGCCGTCGCGGCGGCCTCCGCGGACCTGACCGGGCTCGGAGCGGCGATACAACGGGCCAATGCGGCGGCGGCGAACTCGACCACCGGGTTGGTGTCCGCGGCCGCCGATGAGGTGTCGACGTCGATCGCGCAGTTGTTCGGTGGTTATGCCCAGGAATACCAGTCGATCAGCGCACAAGTGTTGGCGTTTCACGAAGACTTCGTGCTCGCCTTGGCCCAGGCCGGCCTGGCCTATGGGGCGGCTGAAGCGGCCAGCGTTAACCCGCTGCAAACCGTGATCGACGACATACTGGCGGTGATCAACGCTCCCACGAAGTTTCTGCTGAACCGTCCGCTGATCGGCAACGGCACCGACGGGATCGCGGGCACCGGCCAAGCGGGCGGCGCTGGTGGAATCTTGTTCGGCAACGGGGGCAACGGCGGGTCCGGTGCACCCGGCCAGGCCGGCGGTACCGGTGGCGCCGCCGGGATCTTCTATGGCATCGGTGGCACCGGAGGGGCCGGTGGCGCCGGGGCGGCTGGCGGTGACGGCGGGGCTTCCGCCTTCCTGTTCGGTGCCGGCGGTACCGGAGGCGTCGGTGGGGCCGGGGCGGCCGGCGGTCGGGGTGGGGCCGGCGCGTTCTTCTTCGGCAACGGCGGCTCCGGTGGCGCCGGCGGGGCCGGCGGGGCGGGCGGCGTGGGTGGCACGGCAGGCTTCTTCGGCAACGGCGGTGCCGGCGGTGCCGGCGGGGCCGGCGCGACGGGCGTGGGTGGCGCGGGCGGTGCCGGCGGAAACAGCGGGGTGCTGTTCGGCAACGGCGGATCGGGAGGCGCCGGTGGCGCGGGGGCGGCCGGTGGCCACGCGGGTGGGGCCGGCGGCGCCGGTGGGACCGTTTCCGCACTGGCCGGGGGCTATGCGGGCAGCGGCGGCGCCGGCGGGGCCGGCGGAATCGGCGCCACGGGTGCTGATGGCGCCATCGGGGGTCAAGGCGGGGTCGGCGGCACCGGCGGCGCTGGAGGCGAGGTTCGTTCGCTGTTCGGCGGGTTCGGCGGCGCCGGCGGTGCCGGTGGCGCCGGTGGACAGGGCGGAACCGGCGGAGTCGGCGTCGGGTTGGGTGTCGGTGGGACGGGCGGCACTGGTGGCACCGGGGGCCTGGCCGGCGCCGGCGGCGCCGGCGGTCTGTTCGGCGGCGCCGGGGCGAGCGGCGCGAGTGGTACCGGTGGCCAGGGTGGCACGGGTGGCGCCGGTGCGCAGGGAGCGACCAGCACGACCGCTGGGGTGGATGGCGGTCTCGGTGGGACCGGCGGTGTCGGTGGCCAGGGCGGCGTGGGCGGCGCCTCGGTGGCGGGTGGTGCCGCCGGCGCCGGTGGCGTGGGCGGTACGGGCGGTGCCGGGGGTCAGGGGGGTACCGGATTCGCCGACGATGGGTTGAGCGGCGCGACCGCTGGCGGTACCGGCGGTGTCGGTGGCGCCGCCGGTGCGGGCGGCGCGGCCGGCAACGGCGGTCCCGCGGCCGGGTATGGCACGGGAGGGCAAGGTGGGCAGGGCGGCACCGGCGGTGCGGGGCTGAATGGGCAGACGAGCACGATTGCCGGCGTCGACGGCGGCGTGGGTACCGCCGGAGGCGCTGGCGGTCAGGGCGGGGTGGGTGGCGATTCGAACGCTGGTGGCACGGCCGGTGCCGGCGGTGTGGGTGGTACTGGTGGTGCCGGTGGTAAGGGTGGTACCGGGTTTGCTGGTACTGCGACGGACGCGGCGACCGCTGGTGGTGACGGCGGCGCCGGTGGCGCGGCGGGTGCCGGGGGCGCGGCCGGCACTGGCGGCGCGCCGGGTGTTGCCGGTGGCTTCGGGGCGGGCGGGCAGGGTGGTGCCGGGGGCACCGGGGGTGCGGGCGTGCAGGGGCTGACCAGCACGACGGCTGGGCAGGATGGCGGCGCCGGCGGTGCCGGGGGCGGCGGCGGTAAGGGCGGGGTGGGTGGCAATTCGGGTGCCGGTGGCACGGCCGGTGCCGGCGGTGTGGGTGGTGCCGGCGGGGCCGGTGGTAAGGGTGGTACGGGCTTTGCTGGTACTGCGACGGACGCGGCGACCGCTGGTGGTGACGGCGGCGCCGGTGGCGCGGCGGGTGCCGGGGGCGCGGCCGGCACTGGCGGCGCGCCGGGTGTTGCCGGTGGCTTCGGGGCGGGCGGGCAGGGTGGTGCCGGGGGCACCGGGGGTGCGGGCGTGCAGGGGCTGACCAGCACGACGGCTGGGCAGGATGGCGGCGCCGGCGGTGCCGGGGGCGGCGGCGGTAAGGGCGGGGTGGGTGGCAATTCGGGTGCCGGTGGCACGGCCGGTGCCGGCGGTGTGGGTGGTGCCGGCGGGGCCGGTGGTAAGGGTGGTACGGGCTTTGCTGGTACTGCGACGGACGCGGCGACCGCTGGTGGTGACGGCGGCGCCGGTGGCGCGGCGGGTGCCGGGGGCGCGGCCGGCACTGGCGGCGCGCCGGGTGTTGCCGGTGGCTTCGGGGCGGGCGGGCAGGGTGGCGCCGGGGGCACCGGGGGTGCGGGCGTGCAGGGGCTGACCAGCACGACGGCTGGGCAGGATGGCGGCGCCGGCGGTGCCGGGGGCGGCGGCGGTAAGGGCGGGGTGGGTGGCAATTCGGGTGCCGGTGGCACGGCCGGTGCCGGCGGTGTGGGTGGTGCCGGCGGGGCCGGTGGTAAGGGTGGTACGGGCTTTGCTGGTACTGCGACGGACGCGGCGACCGCTGGTGGTGACGGCGGCGCCGGTGGCGCGGCGGGTGCCGGGGGCGCGGCCGGCAGCGGTGGTGCGGCGGGTGTGGCCGGCGGGTTTGGCCAGGGCGGTCAGGGTGGCCAAGGTGGCACCGGAGGCGCGGGTGTGCAAGGGCAGACGAGCACGGCGCCGGGCGGCCAGGGTGGTACCGGTGGCGCCGCGGGCGGTGGCGGCAAGGGTGGTGTGGGCGGCAACTCCGGCGCGGGTGGCACGAACGGTCTTGGTGGTGCAGGCGGCACCGGCGGGGCGGGCGGTGCCGGTGGCACCGGATTTGCCGATGATGGCAGCAACAATGCGGGTGCCGGTGGAACCGGTGGCGTCGGCGGTGTAGGGGGCCTCGGCGGCGCTGCCGGCAGTGGCGGCACCGGAGGCAGTGCGGGTGTGGGTGGCCAGGGTGGCGGTGGCGGTCAGGGAGGTGCAGGCGGCACCACGACCAGCAAGGGTCACACCGCCGGTGCCGGTGGTGTTGGTGGTAACGGTGGCCAGGGCGGTACCGGGGCCGCAGGGACTGCCACTGCCCTCGCCTCAGCGGGCGGCGTCGGTGGTCAAGGCGGCGCCGGTGGCGTCGGCGGTACTGCCGCGTCCGACGCCACGAACGGCGCCGGTGGTGCGGGTGGGATTGGCGGTCAGGGTGGTGCGGGTGGCGCCGGGTTTGCGGACAACGGCGTCAACGATGCCGGTGACGGCGGTACCGGTGGCGCCGGCGGCGTGGGCGGTACCGCAGGTGCTGCCGGTAGCGGGGGCACGGGAGGCACCGCGGGTGCGGCCGGGGCCGGCGGCAAGGGTGGTGTCGGCGGTACTGGCGGTGGTGCCAACGCGGCGGGTGAAACGGCCGGTAAAGGGGGTGCCGGTGGTGTCGGCGGTCAGGGCGGCACCGGAGCCGCCGGTGTGGCTGGTGACGTGGGATCGGTCGGTGGGGTCGGCGGCGGGGGCGGCTCCGGTGGTGCCGGCGGTACCGCGGTAACCGGCGCCACCAATGGCGTCGGCGGCGCGGGCGGCGCAGGCGGGCAGGGCGGCACCGGTGGCGCCGGGTCTATCGATAGCGGCCTCGGCGATGCGAGTGCCGGCGGGGCCGGCGGGGCCGGCGGCACCGGCGGGGCCGGTGGTGCGGCAGGTGCCGGCGGGTCGGGAGGCGGTGCGGGGGCAGCGGGTGCCGGCGGAAGCGGCGGCACCGGTGGCTTAGGTGGCGCCGCAACCTTCGGCAACGACGCCGGTGACGGCGGTGCCGGCGGCATGGGTGGCGCAGGCGGCGTGGGCGCCGGTGGCACGGCCAGTGCGGCGGGAGCTGTTGGTGGTGTCGGCGGGCAAGGCGGCGCCGGTGGTGGCGGCGGTGCAGTGTCGGGTGGAGGTGGGGTCAACGGCAAGGGCGGCATCGGTGGTACCGGCGGCCAGGGTGGCGCCGGTGGAGCCGGGTTTGTTGACGACGGCAGCAATAACGCCGGTGCCGGCGGAACCGGAGGCGCCGGTGGCGCCGGTGGTAGCGGTGGCGCGGCGGGCACGGGAGGTACGGGCGGCACCGTCGGGGCAGCGGGGACCGGCGGTAAGGGCGGATCTGGCGGCGCGGGTGGGGCCACCGCGAAGGCGGGTAACACTGCCGGCGCCGGTGGGGCCGGCGGTCAGGGCGGTGCCGGTGGCGTCGGGGTCGCGGGTGCGCCCGGCGTTGCGGGATCTGCCGGTGGTCTCGGTGGGCAGGGTGGCACCGGTGGTGCTGGTGGCGGTGCGGTGACCGGTGCCACGAACGGTGCCGGCGGTGCCGGCGGTGCCGGCGGTCAGGGCGGTGCTGGCGGTGCTGGGTTCGATGACGACGGGGTCGCCCTGGCGACGGCTGGTGGCGCCGGGGGGACAGGCGGCGTCGGCGGAGCCGGCGGTGCGCTAGGTAGCGGCGGGTCGGGAGGTAATGCCGGGGCCGCGGGAACGGGCGGCAAAGGCGGTTTGGGTGGCGTCGGTGGAGCGGCCAAGGCGGGTCATACCGCCGGGACCGGCGGCGCCGGAGGTGCGGGCGGTCAGGGCGCTATCGGTGCCACGGGGGCGGCCAGCGGTGCCGGGTCCGCCGGCGGCCTCGGCGGGCAGGGCGGCGCCGGCGGCGCCGGCGGTGCCGCGGCGGTGGGTGCCGTCAACGGCAATGGCGGCGTCGGGGGTGTCGGAGGCCAGGGTGGTGCTGGCGGCGCTGGATTCTTGGACGACGGCAGCAACAACGCGGGTGCCGGCGGGATCGGCGGTACCGGTGGCGGCGGCGGCGCCGGGGGCGCAGTGGGAACCGGCGGTACCGGGGGTAGTGCGGGAGCGGCCGGGGCCGGTGGCAAGGGCGGCGTAGGCGGCATAGGCGGGGCCACCGCCAAGGCCGGCAACACCGCCGGGGCCGGGGGTGCCGGTGGAGCGGGCGGCGCCGGCGGCGTCGGGGCCGTCGGTGCGGCCAGCGGTGTCGGGTCGGCCGGTGGTGCCGGCGGGCAGGGCGGCGCCGGCGGCGCTGGTGGCGGTGCAGTGGTTGGTGCCACCAACGGCAAGGGCGGCAACGGGGGCGTCGGAGGTCAGGGCGGTACCGGCGGTGCCGGGTTCGCCGATAACGGCGGCAACAATGCGGGCGCCGGTGGAACCGGCGGGGGCGGCGGTACCGGTGGCGCCGGCGGTGCGGTCGGCGCCGGCGGCACTGGAGGCACCGCGGGCGTCGGTGGTGCCGGCGGCCAGGGCGGCGGCGGCGGTGTGGGCGGGGCCACGACCAGTAAGGGCCACTCCGCCGGCGTCGGTGGTAACGGAGGCCAGGGTGGCACCGGCGGTGGCGGGGCTGACGGTGCGGTCAGCGGCGGCGCGGCAGCCAACGCGGGTCAGGGCGGCAAGGGCGGGGTCGGCGGCGCGGGAGGAACGAACACGGCAGGCGTCGGCGGTACCGGCGGTAAAGGCGGCAACGGTGGGACGGGTGGAATCGGTGGCAACGGCACCGGCGGCAACCTGGGCGGATTCGGCGGCAACGGGGGCTCCGGCGGTAACGGTGGTGTCGGCGGAACCGGTTCCAGCGGCAATCCCGGTGCCGGTGGCGATGATGGCGGTGCCGGCAACACCGGCGCTGCCCCGACCGGGGGCGGCAACTCTACGGGAGGGGTAGGGGGATCCGGCGGTGCCGGCGGTGCCGGCGGTGCCGGATCTGCCTAGGTCTGTCGCTCACCGTGGCAGGGTCACCGCCATGTGGTGACCTCCGGCTCACCCGGGTTCGATCCGCAGCAACGGTTACCCTAACCTAAGTCCGGGTGGGATAGCGACGGAGGGTTAGGACGGATGAGCGAACAGAAGACGTCTCGAGGTTTTGCCGGGGCTGTGCTCAAGCTGCTTCGAGCGGGGGATTATCGCCTCACCGTGACCGGCCGGCGCGAGATCAGTCCGAACTACCATCGCCTGAGCTTCCAGGCAGGAGGTTTGCTCAGCGCCCACGAGGTGCATCCGACCATGTGGATACGGTTGTGGTTCGCCGACGGCGACAAATCGCATCAGCGCGGTTACACGCTGGTCGATCCCGACCCCGCGAGTGACACGTTCGACATCGAGTTCGCGCTGCACGACGGCATCGCATCGGATTGGGCGCGCGCCGCGCAACCTGGCGACACCATCGAGGCGACGGTGATGGGCAGCAAGTTTGCGATCCCCGAACCGCGTCCGACCGGCTACATCATCGTCGGCGACTGCGCCTCGCTGCCCGCGATCAACTCGCTGCTGACGGCTATCGGCGATGCCCCTGCACAGGTCTTCCTGGAAGCCGGTTGCGACGACGACAAGCACCTTCCGGTAGCGCGCGACACCGACGTCACGTGGGTGGACCGCAAGGATGGGGCGCTGCTGGAGGCGGTACGGGGGGCGGCGTGTGAGGGTGCTTGTCACTTCGGGTGGGTGGCCTGCGACAGCCGCACCACCCGCTCCGTCGTCAAGGTGTTGCGGGACGACTTCGGGATCCCGAGGAAATCCATTAAGTCGCAGGCTTATTGGGTGGCCTGACGCGCGGCGGCCGCGTCGGCGAAATCGCCGCCGGGGCGCGGCACCTTGTGGTATTCGAAACAGAACGAATTCGGCTACCCCTGAAAAGGCGTGCGCATGTCCCACCGAGACGCGATACACGATCGCACCACGCTGCCACTTCCTGACACACCGAGTGGCGGCAGGGCCGGTCCCACGATCGCCGAATCGGTGATGCCGACCATCGCGCCCATCCGACCCCCGCAGGGCGCCCCGAACGTGGTCATCGTGCTGCTCGACGACGTCGGGTTCGGGGCCACCGCGACCTTCGGCGGTCCAATTCCCTCGCCCACCGGCGATCTGTTGGCGCGAGAAGGTCTGCGCTACAATCGGTTTCATACCACGGCGTTGTGTTCACCGACGCGGGCGGCACTGCTCACCGGCAGGAACCACCATGCGGTCAACACCGGCAACATCACCGAGTGGGCCACCGGTTACGACGGCTACAACAGCATCATCCCGAAATCGGCCGCCACCATTGCCGAGACGCTACGGCTCAACGGATACAGCACCGCGGCGTTCGGCAAATGGCACAACACCCCGGTGTGGGAGGTCAGCCCGGCCGGCCCGTTCGATCGGTGGCCCACCGGAATGGGCTTCGAGGAGTTCTACGGGTTCATGGGTGGGGAAGCGCACCAATATAATCCGGGCCTTTACCACGGCACCACACCAATCGAACGTCCCGAGGGTGTCGAGAACTACCACCTGACGACCGACCTCGCCGATCGGATGATCGAGTGGGTGCGTCGCGGGCGAGCCGTTGCGCCGGACCGGCCCTTTTTCGCCTACTGGGCTCCCGGGGCTACCCACGCCCCGCATCAGGTCTCACCCGAGTGGAGCGAGCCCTTTCGGGGCCGCTTCGACGCGGGCTGGGACACCCTTCGCGAGCAGATCTTCACCCGCCAGAAACAGCTGGGCGTGATCCCCGCGGACACCGAGTTGACGGCGCGGCACGACTCCATTCCCGCGTGGAACTCCATCTCCCCCGATAGGCAGCGCATCGCAGCCAGGCTGATGGAGGTCTACGCGGGATTCCTGGCCCACACCGACCACGAAATCGGGCGGATGGTCCAGGCTCTCAAAGACATGTCGGAGTGGGACAACACCTTGTTCATCTACATCATCGGCGACAACGGGGCCGCCCCGGCCGGGGGAATCGACGGTGTCTTCAACGAAATGGTGGCACTGAACGGACTGCAGGAGGACGTCGCGGTGGTGCTGTCGAAAATGGACGAATTCGGCGGGCCGAAGGCCAACAACGAATACCCAGTCGGATTCGCATGGTCGATGTGCACACCGTTCCAATTCACCAAGCAGTTCGCCAGCCACTTCGGGGGCACTCGTAACCCGATGATCGTGACCTGGCCCCGTCGGATCGCCGACCGGGGAGGGCTGCGTTGCCAGTTTCACCATGTCATCGACATCGCCCCCACGGTCCTGGAAGCCGCGGGTGTCCCGCAACCGACGGACGTCCACGGTATAGCCCAAAAGCCCTATGACGGAATCAGTCTGGCGTACACCTTCGACGATGCCGAGGCCGAGGGTCGTCGTCGCACTCAGTATTTCGAGATCCAGGGAACCCGCGGTATCTATCACGAGGAATGGATGGCGTGCACCTACCACGCCAAGATTCAGTGGCGCAAAGGCGCGCTGCCGGCGTTCTCCGATGACCGCTGGGAGCTGTACGACCTGCGCAGCGACTACAGTCAGGCCACCGACCTCGCTGCCGAGCGTCCAGACAAGCTCGCCGAACTGCAGGCCCTGTTTGACGCCGAAGCCGCCGCCTGCAATGTGTTCCCGCTCGATGACCGCGGACCCATCCGTGCGATGGGCGCGCGCCCCACGATTCTGGGCGAGCGGTCCTCGATTTCCTTCGGACAGGGGGCAATCCGGATGCCCGAGGACATCATCCGCAGCGCGTTCAACCGGTCGTATTCGATCACCGCGTCAATCGACACCCCTGGCGGTGCGGCGGTATCGGGGGTCCTGTTGGCAGCTGGCGGCTACTTCGCGGGGATGTCGCTGTACGTGCTCAACGGGCTGCCCGCATTCACATACAACTACTTCGGCTCGGAGTACACCACCGTCACCGCGACGAAGGTGTTGCCCGCCGGAGCGGCGACGGTTGCGATCGAATTCGATTACGACGGTGGCGGTCTGGGCAAAGGTGGGCTGGCTAGATTGCTGGTGGACGGCCGCCAGGTCGGTGCGTCACGGATCGAGCGCACTGTGCCATTCGGCTTCAGCGCCGACGAAGGGGTCGACGTCGGCATGGACGGTGGAACCCCGGCGGCCGACACCTATGACGGCACGTTTGCCTTCAACGGCACCATCGACGAGGTGACGATCCGGCTGCGATGATCCTTGCAGGTGGATCGCATCGAGCGCTCGCTACGTCGTTATCAGGCGGGAATCGGCACTGGCGACCGCAGGTCGGACCGCTCATGGGACGGCCGTGACCGGTTGTCACATCAGCCACCACCCCCTTCCTCAAGGCCACTCCGCACCAACGATTTTGCGTTATCGATTACGGTCTCAAGCGAGCCGCGTCGCGGATCCCATCATTCGACAGCCAATTCAATGCTCCCCGGGTTAGCCTTCGCGGCGAGGGCCGTGGTCCTGGGCTTTGAACGCGCGTTCTGATCGCGTAGGCCAATCCGACGGCGCGAAAAGCTCTGCGCGAATCGGTTTGGGCGGCAGCGGAAGCGGCCAGTGCGTCGGCCAGCTGCTCGTAACCAACCGCAGCGACAGCCGCCAGAAAGCCTGCCGCGGTGCTGAAGTGGCGCGCCGGCGCGGCATGGCTAACCCCCACCATCATGGCGGCCACTCGGATTTGCACCGTCTCCGGGCCGCCCTCATCCAGTAGTTGCAGACCGGCCTCTACCAGTGCCGCCCGCAGGTTTGCGTGGTGATAAGTCCTGATATCCACGCCTCTCCTCAATGTTGACGTTGACAACATTAGCGGCTATCTTGATGTTGTCGGAGTCAACATGAGGTCGGAGTTTTGTTGCAATGAGAGTCACCTTGCTTGGCGCCACGGGATTGACCGGCACCCTGTTGCTTCCCATGCTCGAACGCGAACACACTGTCACAGTGCTGGCACGCGACGTAGAGCGTGTCGGAACACGTTGCGCGACAACACGTGTCATCGGCGGTGATGCTACCGACCAGATGGCGGTCACCGATGCGGTGGGTGCTGCCGATGCCGTTATCACGCTGGTCGCGCCGCGCCGTGACGGCGATGTCGGCACGGTGCGCTCCGATGCAACGAAGGTGCTGTTGTCGGCGGTCGCCGACGTGGCAACCGACGCACATCTGATCGTGGTGTCAGCCCTGGGCGGCGCAGCAAGCGCGGGACGACTGTCCTGGTTCGGCCGGTTGGTCTATACCAGAGCCGTTGGCCGAGAACGACTGACTGAAGTGGACAGACAAGAAGAGCTGATCGCAGGTTGCGAGCTCCGAATCACTGTAGTGCGGCCACCGCGGCTTGATGACGAATCAGCCTCCACTCCAATCGAAGTCGCCGGTCGGGTCGGGTCGAGGCAAACGTTGCACCGATCAGACCTGGCTCACTATCTCTGCGCCGAGGTAGCCCGTCGTCCCACAGCCACCCGCTGGGTGACCCTGGTGTCGGAATGAGCTGCAAAGACAATCCCTGGCCCGGCACCGCTGTCGATGCGAACGTAACGGGGTGGCAACTTAGGTGTTGCTGCGGACATCACCGGTCACCAGCCGGAACGATCCGATCGTTAACGACGGCTCACCGCCCGTGCTCAGGCGGCCGATCGGTGCGGAACACCAGCCGGAATCTGCCGATCTGCGCCGAATAGCGTCGCGATTGTTGCCGTCGAAACCTCGTGGGCGCCGGCGGCGAGCACGTTGGTGGTGGCGCCCGCTGCAGCCACGTCGGCCGCGACGATGCCGGAGCCGATTTTCGCGACACCGGTAGCGGTTGCCGACAGCAGTTGCGGCGTAATCGACAGGAATGACATGGCGCGCCTCCCACTTTGTGCGACGCCGTCACACCGACAGTCGTCACTGTGGATTTGTCGAGAACATACATCATCGCGAAGCCGGTAAACATCCATAGCCGGCATAACTACGGCCGCGGACAGCGGATCGGAATCGGGTCCGTATACAACGGCATAACGCCGGGGAAAATCAGAGCGACCAGATGTCGGGATGCCGATTCGGGTCAGCCTTCTCGGTGAGCGTCGAGGTCCTGGGGATGGACGGAGTCCGATTCATGAGCGGGGCGCAGGTGCTTACCATGCCGGTGAACAAGATGGCCGAGACCGTCTCACCATGAGCGAGGGATGATCCGGCTGCGATCATCCGGCTTTTATTAGTGCCTGCAATGTTGAGCTCGAATACAATTCCGAATTCGACTATCTGTAGACGCAGCGGAACTTTCCCGACAAACTCGACGTAATCCCGAGTTTTGGGGCCAAATATCGACGGGAACGGAACCATGACGAACCCGACCGCTGCTATCGGTGATCGATCCCCCAGCAACACAGTCAGTTCCGTCCGGAGCCGGGTAATTTTCGCTGCGCTTGCGCTTGGCGTGGTAGTCGCGGCGATGGACCAGGCCATGGTGGTGCCCGCGTTACCGACGATCGTGGCAGATCTGGGCGACGCCGGACAGCAGTCGTGGGCGGTCACCGCGTATCTGCTCGGCGGCATCGTCGTCGTCCCGGCAGCCGGCAAGCTCGGCGACCTGCTGGGCCGCAAACGGGTGCTGGGCAGTGCGGCCATGATTTTTCTGACCGGCTCGGTGTTGTGCGCGTGCTCCCAAACGATGGCCATGTTGGCTGGTTCCCGCATGGTGCAGGGCGTCGGCGCGGGTGCCATCGCCGTGACGTCCGCCGCACTGGTCGGTGAAGTGTTTCCGCTGCGCAGCCGCGGCACCTTTCAGGGAGCCCTCGGGGCGATATTCGGGGTCGGCACGGTGGCTGGCCCGTTCCTGGGTGGCCTGTGCGCCGACTACCTGAACTGGCGCTGGGCGTTCTGGGTCAATGTGCCCACTTCCCTCACGGTTCTCGCGGTGGCCGCCGCAGCCATCCCCGCGCTGCCCCGACGGCCCAGACCGGCCATCGACTACGTCGGAATACTTGTGATCGGCTTCGCCGCCACGGCTTTGATCATGGCCACGAGTTGGGGCGGCACCACCTACGCCTGGGGTTCGCTGCCGATCATGGCGCTGTTCGCTGCCGCCGGTCTAGCGCTGGTGCTTTTCGTCTGGGTGGAAAGTCGTGCGGCTGCGGGCATTTTGCCGCCCCGACTATTCCGCAGCCCGGTCTTCTCGGTGTGTGCGGTGCTGTCATTGTTGGTGGGATTCGCGATGCTGGGCGCGTTGACCTTCGTGCCGATGTATCTGCGCTACGTCGATGGTGTCTCGGCGACCACCTCCGGCCTGCGCACGCTGCCCATGGTGGTCGGTTTGTTGACCACATCGTTGGCCGTCGGCATTCTGGTTGGTCGGACCGGCCGGTACAAAATCTTCCCGCTGGCGGGCACGGCGCTGATGGCCGTCGGCTTCCTGCTGCTGGCCCGGATGGACGAGTCGACGCCCTGGGCGGTGCAGTCGTTCTACCTCGTGATCCTCGGCGCGGGCATCGGTTTCGCCATGCAGGTCCTCATCCTCATCGTGCAGAACACGTCGTGTTTTCAAGACCTTGGGGTCGCCACTTCGGGAGTGACCTTCTTCCGTCTGGTCGGTGGGGCATTCGGCGCCGCCATCTTCGGCGCGCTGTTCGCCAACTTCCTGGGCGGGCGAGTGGGTTCGGTCCTGACGGCCAACGGCATGTCTGCCGAGGTCATGCATTCGCCGGCAGCCATGCACCATCTCCCGCAGCATCTCGCGTCGCTGATGGTCGGGGCGTACGCCCGCTCGTTGTCGCAAGTGTTCCTGTGCGCGGCATTCGTCGCGTTGACCGGCTTCGTTTTCGCGCTCTTCCTGCATGAGGCTCCCCTCACCGGGGTTCACGACAGCCCCACCTGCCTGGGAGACGGTTTCGCTGTGCCGAGAGTCAAGACGCCAGCGGACGTCCTGGAGATCGCGGTCGCAAACCTGCTGTCCGAGACGCCGCAGGTGCACCTGGAAGACCTTGCTTCCCAACCTGATTGTGAACTCGACGTCGCGGGGCTGTGGGGGGTACTGCGGGTCTACCAGGACGAACGATCCGGGGAGACCGCGCGGCTCATCGACATCGCCCGTCGGTTCCACTTACCTCATCAAGTCTTCGAACCTGTCTTCGACCGTCTGGTGCAACTCGGTTACGTGTCGCGCGCCGGCGGCGAGCTTTCGCTGACCGCCGAGGGGCTACGTCAGGTCGACTCCGTGTCTGCTCTGATCCGGCGCTGGGTTGTCGACAACCTCACACTGCCAGCCGGCTTCGCCGATGAGGGCGACGAAGAGTTCGACGCTGCCCTGCAGCGGATAGCGGATGACGTTCTAGTCCAACGGGATTGGTATCACGACTGCGACGAGCTAGCGGAGGCCGCCGACCTCGCAGCCGTCCGATAACTCGCCCCTTTCGAGCCAGTGCGCGCACTGGCTGCCCAATTTCTGCACGGCGACCTGGTCGAAGCGCGCAACCTGTTCCGACGTGAGCTCGCTGCGGTAATCACGCGTGGGCCCCTTGTGGAAGAAGGCTTGGGCGCTCGACATGTGTGCCCCGTTGAACGGAGCCATCTTGTCCGCGTGGCCGCGCATGTAGTCGAACGAGCAATGCTCGGCAATGACACCGATGTCCAACGATGCCGGGTCGATGCCGATGAATGCGGCGAGTCGGGTGATCTGGCCCGGGAGATCATCAGTGAGCTGCCGGTAGTGCAGCAGTAGGACATTCGGCTCGCCGCGCAATTCCCACCACGACCGCACCAGGTCGAACAGGTCGCCGCAGCCGCTGCCGCCGGTATCGAGCCACAGATCGAAGAATGCCTGCAAGTTCTCGGGAACCACCAATGGTGTCGATTCGCCCGACCACTTCGCGTAGGTCTGGTTGATCGTCGACATCGTCGATTCGGAGTAGTTGGTAAGCATGTTGTGGAAGCTGATTCCCGAGTCCTTGCCGTTTCTCCCGACGAACACGTACCGAGCCTCTGCGGCGATCGGCAGCGCGTCCGCGGGTAGATGGGATTTGATGACCCGCCTGCCCCCAAGCTCGCGCTGGCGCGCGAGCACGTCGAGCATCTCAGCGTGATCGCCCCAGCTGGAATCCAGCCACGGCGAGGTATCCGAGAGGCTACCGCCGTTCTCAGCCCCATTGCGCAGGATCTGCTGGACTATTCGCTGGGTCCACGTCGTCCCGGACTTGACGGGGGTGACGATGACGATGTCGCCGTTGACGAAGCCACCTTGAACCAGAAAATCCCTCCACACCAACGAATTGCACAAGTAGTCCCGGAAGACTCTGGTCGGAGCGATCAACGGTTTCGTCATCACAAACCCTGCCTCTGTCGTACCCGTCCCGAAACACGTACGCCTGCTGCGCGCAGTTTACGACGCAGGATCAATTGCGGGTAGAGACCGGTGCCACGACCGGGACCAGAAACTCGTCGATCATCGCCCGCTCGTCGTCCGCGTCGCCGCCGGGGAACATCAGCATCGAGACGATCACCCGCACCGCCCACCGCGCGCGGCGTTCGATGGCGCCGTCCACGTCACCTGGCGGCGGGCCCAGGGAGGCGAGGAATCCCGATGCCAGTGCGGTGATCACCTCCGACTGTCCGGCCATTTCGCCACCGATCGGCAATCGGGTGGACCCGAACCATGCTGCCAACGCTGGGTTTTCGCGAACCATTCGCAAGGTGGCCGTGATGCCGGCGACCAGCCGCTCCCTCGGCTCCTTGATGCGTTCGATCAAAGCGAGGATCTCACGTCCCAGTCGATGGGTCTCGCGATGGACGTAGGCAATGCGCAACGACTCCCGGCTGTCGAAATACCGGTACAGGGTCGCGCGGGAACAGCCCGCGGCCCTGGCTATTTCATTCATGCCGACGGACGCCGGGTCGTGTTCGGTGAAGAGTTGCTCGGCGGCGTCGAGGATCCGGTCCGCGGCGACCTCGTTGCGTCGATCGCCTAGCCAGTCACCCGCCATCAGGTCCGGACCCGAATCGGAACCGAGAGCGGACGCCGGACGTAGTGGCCGCCGGACCACTCGATGTTGGCCGCATCGACCTCGAAACCCGGGCAGCGGCTGAGCAATTCGCCCAGTGCGACCCGCGATTGCATCCGCGCCGCCGCCGACCCGAGGCAGTGGTGTGCGCCGTGGCTGAAGGTCAAGATGTTGCGTGGCCGGCGCGTGACGTCGAGTTCGGCGGCGTTGTCGCCGTATTGGCGCTCGTCGCGATTAGCCGACCCGTAGAGCAGCAGCACCCGGCGACCGGCCGGAATGGTGGTGTTCTCGATCGTGACGTCGCGGGTGACGGTGCGGGCCAGGCCCTGCACCGGCGAGGTGAGCCGCAGCAGTTCCTCGACAGCATCGGGGATCAGGTCCGGATCCTCGACCAGAAGCCGACGCTGGTCGGGCCGTTCGTGCAGCAACGGCATTGAGCCGCCGAGCATGCCGGTGACGGTGTCGTTGCCTCCGGTGACCATGGTGAACGTGAAGCCCAGGATGGCCAGGATGCCGGAGATGTCTCCATCGGCGCCGACCCCGGCGGCGACCAGGTGCGAAATCGTGTCGTCCTCGGGTTGGACCCGGCGTCGTTCGATCAGCGCCGTGAAGTAGGACATCATGGTCCCCACCGCCTCGCCGACGGTTTCCAGCGCGCCGGCTATCCCGCCCTCGGCGGTGTTGGCCGCGACGATGGCCTGGGTCCAGCCGTCGAACTGAGCCCAATCCTTTTCCGGCACACCGAGATAATGCGCAACGACCATCGACGGCAGGGGCTTGAACAATTCGGCGACGATGTCGCCTTCGCCGCGCGCCCGGATGCTTTCGATGCGCTCGACGACGAACTCGCGCACCCTGGGTTCGACGGCCTCGACCTGGCGCGGCGTGAACCCGCGGGACACCAGCTTGCGGAACTGGGTGTGCACCGGCGGATCCTGCATCACCATCGGTGGGTTGTCCCGCAGCCCGATCATGTCCAGGTCGCCATAGTTGACGGTCAGGCCCTCTGCCGAGGAGAACGTCTGGTGGTCGCGGGCGGCCGCCCAGACGTCGGCGTGTCGTGACAACACGTAGTAGTCGTGGTCGGGATGCCCCGCCGGCACGACGTGATGCACCGGGTCGCGGTCGCGCAGCGCCCGGTACATCGGCCAGGGGTTCGACCAGGTTTCGGCCGTGGCGAGCACGAACGTAGCCGGCGCGGCGTGAGACACAACTGCAGTCATGTCTTATTGGTACGACACACTCGCTAGTCTGTCAATCGCCCCGGCGGGCCAAGGTCCGCAATTAGATACCCGACCCAGGGTTGAGAATCCCGTCCGGGTCGAGGGCCGCCTTGATGCGCCGGTTCAGGTCCATGACCTCGGGTCCCAGATAGTCGGCCAGCCACGGCCGCTTCAGTCGGCCGACACCGTGTTCGCCGGTGATCGTCCCGCCCAGTCTGACTGCCAGATCCATGATCTCCCCGTAGGCGACCTGCGCCCGGTCGGCCATCGCCGCATCCTCCGGGTCGAACACCAGCAGTGGGTGGGTGTTGCCGTCTCCGGCGTGGGCGATGACCGAGATCATCAGGTCCCGCTGGTCGGCGATCCGGGCGATCCCGGTGACCAGTGCGCCCAGCGCCGGGAGCGGCACCCCGACGTCTTCGAGCAACAGCGATCCCTTGGCCTCCACCGCCGGAATGCAGAACCGGCGGGCGGCGACGAACGCCTCGCCCTCGTCCGGATCGTCGGTCGAAAACACTTCGGTCGCACCATGTTCGGCGAATACCGCGGCCATCACCTCGGCGTCCTCGGTGCCGGCGCGTCCGCGTTCGTCCGACCCGGCCACTAGCATGGCCGCCGCGGAACGGTCCAGGTCCATCCGTAACGTGTCCTCGACGGCGTTGATGGCCACCTGGTCCATGAACTCGAGCATCGACGGGCGAAGCCGCGCGCTGACTCCGAGCACCGCGTCGACTGCCGACCCCACCGAGGCGAAGCTGGCCACCACAATGCTCGACGCGTTCTGCGCGGGCAACAGCCGCAGCGTCACCTCCGTGACGATGCCGAGCGTTCCTTCGCTGCCGACGAACAGCTTGGTCAGCGAAAGTCCCGCAACGTCTTTCAGCCGGGGACCGCCCAACCGGACGGCCGTGCCGTCGGCCAGCACCACTTGCATGCCCAGCACGTAGTCGGTGGTGACTCCGTACTTGACGCAGCACAGGCCACCGGCGTTGGTAGCGATGTTGCCGCCGATGCTGCAGATCTCGTAGGACGACGGATCGGGCGGGTACCACAGCCCGTGATCGGCGGCCGCCTTCTTCACCTCGGCGTTGAACAGCCCCGGCTGGCACACCGCGGTACGGGTCACCGGGTCGATGGTGATGTCGCGCATCTTCTCGGTGGACAGCACGATTCCGTCGTCGACCGCCGTGGCTCCGCCGGACAGGCCGCTGCCCGCCCCGCGGGTCACCACTGGCACCTTGTGCGCGGCGGCCCAGCGCAGCACTGTCTGCACCTCTTTGGTCTGCCGCGGGCGGACCACGGCCAGCGGCTTGCCTGCCGACGGGTCCAGCGCTCGGTCCTGCCGGTAGCCCTCGGTGACGGCGGGATCGGTGACCACCATACCTTCGGGCAGTTCGGCGATCAGGCTGGCCAGCACGTCCACCGGATCGATCCTACGTATGGCCAGGGGAGCCGGACAGCCGGTCCGGAGCGGACGGTGTCAGGCGTCGACGCCGGGGGATTCAGGACTTCCGCCAGGTCCCGCCGCTGGTACCGGCGCCTGCAACGCCAGCATGCCCCGGCGACGGCGCCACGGCCACCGAAATTACTCGGCGGAACACATCCAGAATTAGCGGTTTACACCTCCGGCTGCCGCTACCGACGCCCGGACCGCAGGGGCACTGCGTCGCCCACCGGTCCTAGTTGGGTTCGGCGGCGAACTGCGGCGCGCGGTCAAGTTCCCGCAACGACGGCAGCCGGATGCAGAACACCCCGGTGACCACGATCGGCAGCGCCAGTGCGAGGAACGCCACCTGCAACCCGGCGGCATCGGTCAACGGACCCGCCAACACCAGCCCCAGCGGGCCCGCCGCGTAGGCCAGCGACGTCATGACTCCGAGCGCCCGTCCCCTCAGATGTGCCGGCGCCCTGGTCTGCAAAATATAGGCGTAGATCGGCTGAATCGGACCGTAGACCAGCCCCACCAACCCCACCAGCGCCAAGATCACCGGCAGCGGCGGCAACAACGCGATGACCGCCGCCGTCACACCAAGTGTCAGCACTGCGGTCAACATGATGATGCGGCGCGACAACCGCTTCACCAGCCCCACGTAGCCCAGCGCACCGACCAATCCACCGAGCGATAGCGCCATCAGCACCGAGCCCAGCGCACCCGGTTGGTGGCGATCGCTGAAGTACTTGGGAAACAGCACGCTCTCCATCGGCAGGTACAGCGCGGTGACGGTGAGGTCGATCAACGCCAGCGTGCGCAGCACCCGCAGGCTCCACACGAATCGCAGGCCTTCGGAGATCCCCGACCACAGACCGTCAGGGCGGGAGGCGTGCATTGGCTTACCGGCGCCGTCCAGACGCAGCAGGGCGATCGCCACGATGGACAGCGCGAAGGCTCCCGCGGTGATCCACATCGTGTTGACGCCGCCGAGCGTTGCGATCATCAGTCCGCCGATTCCCGGTCCGACCATGAAAGCCAGGTTCAGGATCGCCTCGTAGCCGCTGTTGACCCGGTCCAGCGACCAACCCGCCCGGGCGGCGGCCTCGGGCAGCATCGATTGGCGGGCGGTGATCCCGGCCGGGTCGAAGGCGGCCGCACACGCACCCAGCGCCGCCAGCACCGCCACGTTGACCGCCTCGGTGCCGTACGCCCAGGCGATGACGGGAACCGCGGCCACGGCGGCCCCCGAGAGGGCGTCGGAGACCATCGACACCCGGCGACGACCGAAGTAATCAACGGCGGTGCCGGCTAGCAGCGTGGAGAACAACAGCGGCAGTGTGGTCGCCCCCGCCACGATCGACGCCTGCCCCGCGCTGCCCTGGCGCTGCAGCACCAGCCAGGGGAAAGCGACGATCGAGATGCCGTCGCCCGCACACGCCATCAACGTGGCGAACAGCAGCAGGAATGCCGGGCGGCGGCTTTTTTCGGTCATGGGATATCGCGGCTGAATCTAGCGCCATAGGCGTCGCCGGGACCACTGAATTTCTCCGGCGGCAGGATGTAGACGTGCTCAACCATCCCAACACCGGCCGGGCCTTCGCGTCGCCGGTGCCGCCCGGCGCCGGATGGCCGGGTGACCCGGCGACGTCGCGCACCCCGGTGGCCGCCGACGCTGCCGGCGTCGCGGCGCTGGCTGACGCGTCCGGATCGGTCGCCGAACTCGACGCCGCGATCAGCATGTGCCGGGCCTGCCCCCGGCTGGTCACCTGGCGCGAGGACGTCGCCCTGGCCAAACGGCGAGCCTTCGCCGACCAGCCGTACTGGGGCCGTCCGGTGCCGGGCTGGGGGGCGAAGCGGCCGCGGCTGCTGATCGTCGGCCTGGCGCCCGCCGCGCACGGCGCCAATCGGACGGGCCGGATGTTCACCGGCGACCGTTCCGGCGACCAGCTGTACGCGGCCCTGTACCGGGCCGGAATGGTCAATCAGCCCACCAGCGTCGACGCCGCGGACGGGTTGCGTGCCAAGGAGATTCGCATCGTGGCGCCGGTGCGCTGCGCGCCACCGGCCAATGCCCCGACCCCGGCCGAACGGGACACCTGTGCGCCGTGGCTGGACGCCGAATGGCGGTTGGTCGCCCCGCATGTCAGGGTGGTGGTCGCACTCGGCGGGTTTGCCTGGCAGATCGCCTTGCGCCTCAACGGCGGGGCGGGTAAGCCGAAGTTCGGCCACGGCGTCGTCGCCGAGTTGCCCGCCGGGGTGCGACTGCTGGGCTGCTACCACCCGAGCCAACAGAACATGTTCACGGGTAGGTTGACTCCGGCAATGCTTGATGAGGTGTTCGAGGACGCGAAGAAGCTGGCAGGAATCAGGTAATGGTGGAATCGGTGCTGGTGTCCGGCGCCAGTGTGGCCGGGCTCACCGCGGCCTACTGGCTGCAGCGCAATGGCTATGCGGTCACCGTGGTGGAGCGTTATCCCGGGCTGCGTCCCGGGGGTCAGGCGATCGACGTTCGCGGTCCGGCCCTCGAGGTGCTCGACCGGATGGGCCTGCGCGCCGCGGCACAGGACTGCAAGACCAACATCCAGGGATCCTCGGTCGTCGACCGGGACGGCAACGTGCTTTCCGAAGACACCGAATCGACGCCGACCGGCGGGCCGATCAACAACCCGGACATCGAGTTGTTGCGCGACGACCTGGTCGGATTGCTCTATGACGAAACGAAATTGAAGACCGAGTTCCTGTTCGACGACAGCATCGACACCCTGGAGAACCTCGGTCCCGCGGTCAACGTCACCTTCGAGAACTCCGACCCACGCAGCTTCGACCTGGTGATCGGCGCCGACGGCCTGCACTCCAACGTGCGCCGGCTGGTTTTCGGCCCCGAAGAACGATTCATCAAGCGGCTCGGCACCTTTGCGGCGATCTTCACCGTGCCGAATTTTCTGGACCTGGACTACTGGCAGAAGTGGCACTACGGCGACTCCAGCATGGCCGGGGTCTACAGTGCGCGCCGCAACTCCGAAGCGCGGGCGATGTTGGGGTTTATGGACCCGGAGCTGCGAATCGACTACCGCGACACCGAAGCTCAGTTCGCCGAGCTGGAGCGGCGGATGGCCGACGACGGCTGGGTGCGACCGCAGCTGCTGGAGCTCATGCGCACGGCGCCGGACTTCTACTTCGACGAGATGTCCCAGATTGTGATGGACCACTGGTCAATTGGGCGGGTTGCGCTCGTCGGTGACGCCGCTTACTGCGCCTCGCCGCTGTCCGGGCAGGGCACCAGCCTTGCATTGCTGGGCGCAACCGTCCTGGCCGGCGAACTCAAACTGGCCCGCATCGATCACGGGCTCGGATTCGCCAACTATTTCAAGCGCTTCCACGCCTACACCGAGCGCACCCAGTTCCTGGCCAGCGACAGCATCCCCGGTGGTGCGCCCATTTCCCAGGAGCAGTTCGACCTCATCGTGAATTCGTTCACGCTGCTGAACTACTGACTCGGGGAACATCTGCCCACCCGGATGCGTTGTGCCCACCGTGCGCCTTTCCGTCCTTGACCTGGTTCCGGTGCGCAGCGACCAGTCCACCGGCGACGCGCTTGCGGCCACCGTGTCGCTGGCGCAGACGGCCGACCGGCTGGGCTGCACGCGCTACTGGGTGGCCGAGCACCACAACATGCCCTCGGTGGGCGCCACCAGCCCGCCGGTCCTGATCGCCTACCTGGCCGCGCAAACCCACCAGCTACGCCTCGGCTCGGGAGGGGTGATGCTGCCCAACCACGCGCCGTTGGCCGTGGCCGAGCAGTTCGCCCTGCTGGAGGCCGCCGCGCCGGGTCGCATCGACCTCGGCATCGGCCGTGCCCCCGGCTCCGATCCGGTCACGTCCTACGCGCTGCGCGGCGGCCGCGACGACCGCGATATCGGGAATTTCCCTGAGTACCTCGACGATGTGGTCGCGCTGATGAGTCCCCGCGGCGTCCGGGTGCCGCTGCGTTCGGGGGACTACACGCTCAAGGCGACCCCGGCGGCCGCCAGCGAGCCGCGACTGTGGCTACTGGGTTCATCGATGTACTCGGCGCGCCTGGCCGCCGCCAAAGGGCTGCCCTACGTGTTCGCCCACCATTTCTCCGGGCAGGGGACCGAGGAAGCGTTGCAGTACTACCGCGACCATTTCCGGCCCAGCGACGTTACGCCCCAGCCGGTCACGTTCTTGACGGTCAACGCGTCAGTAGCCGAAACCCGGGACGAGGCAATGGAATTGATACTGCCCAATCTCCAGATCATGGCCCGGCTGCGTACCGGCCAGCCGCTGGGCCCGGTGCACCTGGTCGAAGCGGCGCGGCAGGCCACCCTCACCCCGCAACAGCAGCACATCGTGGACAGCGGGCTGGCGCGGGCGGTCGTCGGCGCGCCCGCCGAGGCCGCCGATCAGGTACGGGCGCTGGCTGAACGCTTCGGTGTCGACGAGGTGATGGTGCACCCGGTGGCCTCGGCTCGTCGTGGCACCGATCCCCGGACCGCACCGGCCCGGGTGGCCACGCTGGAACTGCTGGCCAAGGAGCTCTACTAGAGATGGTGGCGACCCGCGGCGCCCGGCCACGTGCCGCGCTTGCGATCGCCACGTCTAGTCGGTAACCCCGGCCTGCTCAGGTTCGCTCGCCACCTCATCAGGGGCATGGTCGGCGATCCACCGCAGCAGATCACCGGCCGGCATCGGCGGACTGTGCACAAACCCTTGAGTGATGGTGCATCCGTACTGCCGCAGCGCGCGCAGGGTCGCCTCGTCTTCGACGCCCTCGGCTATCAGGTCCGCGCCGAGGCTTGCGGCCAGGGCCACCGTGGAGCGCACGATCGCCACCGAGCGCGGGTCCTGGGCAAGACGCGCCACGAACACCCGGTCGAGTTTCAGCTCGTCGACCGAGACGTCCTGCAGGCGGGCCAGCGACGACCATCCGGTTCCGTAGTCGTCGAGGGAGATTCGCACCCCGAGGCGCTGCAGCGCGGCCACGGTGCTGCGCGAGCGTGCGGAGTCTACGAGGGTGCTTTCGGTGATCTCGATGATGAGTTCGTCGGCGGGCAAACCATGGGTCGTCAGCAGTTGTTCGATGGTGCCGACGAGGTCGAGGTCCAGCAGGTTCGTCGTGGACAGGTTGACGGCCACCGTCAGCGCCATGCCCTGCTCGCGCCAGCACCGAGCCTGTTCGAGAGCGAGGTTGACGGTGCGGTTGGCCACCTTGCGCATCAGACCGGCACGCTCGGCGGCCGGCAGGAACTCCTCCGGCAACAGCAGCCCGCGGTTGGGGTGGTGCCAGCGCAATAACGCCTCCACGCTGTGCACGCTGCCGTCGCTCGCGTTGACCTTGGGCTGGTAGTGGCACGTCAGCTGTTCGTTACCGTCGGCCAGCGCCGCACGTAGCTCCTCGACGAGGTTGGGGTCGTTGTCGCGATACAACTCGTATGCCGCGTCGTACACCGCGATCTTGCCCTTGGCGGATTTGGCGTGCGGCAGAGCGATTTCGGCGCGATTGAGCAGTTCCTGGGGATGATCGCAATGATCGGGGAACAGGGCGATGGCGATGAAGGCGTCCACCTGCACGGTCATCGGATCCAGCGTGAACGGCTCGTTCAGCGCTTCCAGCAGCCGGCCCGCCTGCGCGCGCGCGGAGATCAGATCGGCGCCCTCGGCAAGCAGAATCGCGAACTCGTCGTTGCCCGCACGGGCAAGCATGTCTTCGCGACGCACGTTCAGGCTCAGCCGATTGGCGATCTGACACAGCAGGTCGTCGCCGAAGCGGTGTCCCACCGTGTCGGAGATCTCGTCGAACTCGTGCAATTGCAGTAACAGCAGCGCCCGGCGGGCCGGCCCCCTGGTGCTCAACGCGGGGCCGACAGCCGGCGGCAGGGCGAGTGGTACGGCAGTCAGTGTGGTTGCCAGGGAGCGCCGGTTGGGCAGTGTGGTCAGCTGATCGGTCATGGCCTGTTTGTGCTTTTCGGCCATGATGCTCACTTCCCGGAAGGTCACCGAGAATCGAGCCGCCACGGCGATCAGGCTCAGCGCGGCCAGCACCGACGCGGCGCGCGACTCGTTGCTCGAGGCGGTGACCGCCAGCGCGACGATGGTGCTGGCAACCGGAGCTACGTAGGAGCCCAGCGAGCGTCTGGGTGACGGCGGCGCCGACGACCACGCCGTCCAGCCGGCGACCGCGATCAGTAGGTACGACGCCGGCCAGAAGGCGTCCAGCATTGTGCCGACCCGGTACGACCCGGCCGAAGTCTCGAACAGGTACGCGGTGTCGGCGGCCGCGAACAGAACGAACCCGATAACGAGCAGGCCCCAACGGAATTCGTGGCGCCAGCCCAGGATCGGCAGCATGCCGGCGGCCAGCGCCAACAGGACCAGGTCGAGCCACGGATAGATCAGGCCCACCAGCACCGTGGCCGGCGCCTTCGTCGCGGCCGTGTGGATGGGTCCGGCTGTCAGAGCGGCAGCCACTGAGGCCATCACCAACCCGCACACCACGCAGTCCAGCCGGACGGGGACGGGTACCCGCTTGAGGCGGGCCCGCATCAGCAGCAGCAACCCTAGGTAGACGAACGGATAGAAACTCAGGTAAGCCGCGTCGGCAATCGACGGCGACTGACCGTTCGGAACCCACTTTGCGTACACGACGTCGCCGAGGGCCGACACGGCCGTCCCGGTGGCGATCAGCATCCACGCCGCCCGGTCGGCCTTGACACGGTACGCCCGATACCCGATCAGTGCGGCCGCAAAGAAATTCAGCACCGGGTAAAAGACGTTGGCGAAGAACGGGGTGTGGTCGGCGTGCGGATCGGGCAGGCACGACGACGCGAAGACCAGCACGCCGATCGTTAGCGCGCCGAGGCTGATCCGTATGGCCATCGGGGGCCACCGAACGCTGTGGGATACGTCCTGGATCTCGTCCGTCGGCGATTTAGCTACGGCGGCAAGCGGTTTGATCGTACGCGCCAGCACGGAGGCGTTGGCGGTGCTGGCGCTTCGGTAGAGACGAGCGCCGTCAAATCCGTTCTCCAGGCTGCTCTTGAGGGCCAGCATCGACTCGTTGTTGAGTTCGGGCAGCGCATAGGGCAACGGCAGATCCGGCACGAAGCTGCGGATACATTGCCCGCCTTCGCGTTTGGCGGCATACATGGCAAGGTCGGAGTGGCGCAGCAGTTCATCGACGGTGTGATTGGAATCTGGGGCGGCCACCGTGAAACCGATGCTGGGCCGGACCGCCAACGGAACACCGTCGACGACGATCGCGGCATTGAACGATTCCAGAACGCGCTCGGCTGCCGCGTGCGATTCCTCGACCGGACCTTCGATGAGTACCGCGAATTCGTCGCCACCGAGCCGCGCGACGGTGCCCTGATCGCCCAGTGTGGTGCTGAGCCGGCCGGCGACCCGGACCAGCAGTTCGTCACCCGCCGGATGGCCGAGTGCGTCGTTGACCGACTTGAAGTTGTCGAGGTCGAGGCACATGACGGCGATCGGCTCGGAGTCTTCCCGACGCTGGGCGAGAGCCCGCTCCAACTTGTGCAGGAAGTTGGCGCGGTTGGCCAGGCCGGTCAAACTGTCCCGGAAAGCCTCTTCGGCCACTTCGGTCAACAGGCCCTGGTTTTCGACCAGCACCACGAACTGGCGCGCCAGCACCGCGGCGACCAGAATGCCCAACCCCACCACCAACGGCCCGTGCCGCATGAAGCGCACCGCGTGCCCCAACCCGAGGGCGGCGGCCAGCAACAACGGCAGGTAGGGCAGCCACAGCCGGGTGTGGGACGTGATTTCCGGACTCATGTTCACTACCGTCGGCTCCTGGACGCTGACCAGACCGGCCAGCGCCATCAGGCCCAGCCCGGCCACCCGGCTCACATCGACCAGGTCACCGGTGTGGTAGCTGCCGATCCCGGTCTGGAACAGCACCAGCATGTCGGCGAGCATGATCGTCGCTACACCACTGGCGAACAGGTTGACGCTGCGCCTCCTACCGGGACGATTTCTCGACAACAGCAGAATTGCGCTCGTCATGAGGACGACGTCGGCGCTGACATGCGCCACCGTCACCAGCCGGGAGCTGCTGTCGGTCTTCAGCAGCTTGTCGAGTACGAACACCCAGGAGGCCACCCACAGCGACATCGATACGATGACGCCGTCCAGCACCAGCCGCCAGAGGTTGTGACCACCGGGCGGATTGGACAGCAACAGCATCGCGGCGAAGACCCCGAGCGGATACAGCAGCAGCACAATCTCCGCGTCGGCGGGGTGACTGGCGTGTTCGAACTCGGAGCGCACGTCGTACACCGACCAGATGATCTCCCCGGCGGCCCAACCGGCCAGTGCCACCACCAACGCCGCCCAGCCGAACCGGCGGCGTCCGAGCGAGTGCCGCGCCGCCCGGCAGGCGCAGGTGGCAGAAAACGTCAGACAGAGCACGGTCACCACTTGCACGGCCGGACGGGTGGCGTAGGGGCCTTGCCAACCCCAGACCGAGGACGCGATGACCAGCGCCGCAGCCAGGCTGTAACCGCCGACGACGGCACCGGTGACCCGGACGGTCAGTCCAGTGAACGGGCACCGCATCCCCGCCCAGCGCTTCATTCGTGGCTCCAGCTCGCACATGCATTCTCCGCAGGCGAAGGACCTAGGAGCTTCACCGCACGCCCAAACAGGATAAACCGCTGCCGGCGCTGCCGGCGCGGGTCTGACGCCTCGGTCGCGGCTAACCGCTCGTGTCGATGCGGGCCAGCGCGTCACGCAGGATCCGCGCTGTGCCCTCGCGGTCGGGATCCCGGCGCACCAGCATGCCCTTGGCCACCGAGAGTTTGTCGCCGTCGCGCCGCGGCAGCACGTGCAGGTGAATATGGAAAACGGTCTGAAAGGCGGCGCGGCCGTCGTTGATGCCGATGTTGGTCGCGTCGGCCAGGTCGGTCGACTTGGCCGCCCGGGCGACGCGCTGGCCGAGGGCGATCATGCCGGCCAGCGTCTGCGGCGGGGTGTCGTCGAGGTCGACGGTGTGGTTCTTGGGAATCACCAAAGTGTGGCCGCGGGTGAAGGGCCGGATGTCGAGGATCGCCAGATAGCTGTCGTCTTCGTGGATCCGGATGGCCGGGGCTTCGCCGGCTGCGATCGCGCAGAATACGCAGGACATCTCGCCACGGTACTTGGCTCGCGCTTGGTCGCCGAACGTGCAACCGTGGCGAGAATTCGGCCGATTGTTGGCCGTCAGTTCACGTTCGGCGCGTGCTGCCGACGCGCGTCACCGCCATGAGCGCCCCCGGCAGACATCAGCGAGATACGCTGCGGCGGTGGACCCTCGCGATCTCGCGTTCGCCGGTGTGGCCGAACTGGCGCGACTGCTCGCCGACGGTGTCATCGACGCCCCGGTGCTCCTCGAGCTCTATCTGGAACGGATCGAGAAGCTCGACAGCGAGCTGCGCTGCTACCGGGTGGTGCGCTATGACGGGGCGCGCGCGGAAGCCGAGACCGCCCAGCAACGGCTCGACGCCGGCGAGCGGCGGCCACTGCTGGGTGTGCCGATAGCGATCAAGGACGATGTCGACGTCGCCGGAGAGGTGACCACGTACGGCAGCGGCGGACACGGACCGGCCGTCACCGATGACGCCGAGGTGGTGCGCCGGCTACGCGCGGCGGGCGCGGTGATCATCGGCAAGACCTCGGTGCCGGAGCTGATGATCATGCCATTCACCGAGTCGCTGACCTTCGGCGTGACCCGCAATCCCTGGAATCCCCGACGCACACCCGGCGGCAGTAGTGGCGGCAGCGCTGCCGCGGTCGCGGCGGGCCTGGCGCCGTTGGCCCTGGGCTCCGACGGCGGCGGCTCGATCCGGATCCCGGCCACCTGGTGCGGGGTGTTCGGGCTGAAACCACAGCGTGACCGGATCTCGTTGGAACCGCACGACGACGCATGGCAGGGTCTGAGCGTCAACGGGCCGATCACACGTTCGGTACTCGACGCGGCGTTGCTTCTCGACGCGACGAATACCGTGCCCGGCCCCGAAGGCGAGTTCGCCGCCGCTGCCGCACGCCCGCCCGGTCAGCTGCGAATTGCGTTGAGCACCAAGGTACCTACCCCCATGCCCGTGCGGGTCGGCAAGGCACAGGTGACCGCGGTCGAGCAGGCCGGGGCGTTGCTGCGCGATCTCGGACATGAGGTGATCGAGCGCGACCCGGTATACCCGGCCTCGCTGTATGCGAACTACCTGCCCCGGTTTCTGCGGGGCATCAGCGACGACGCGGACGCCATGGCCCACCCGGAGCGACTAGAAAGGCGCACCCGCTCCATCGCCCGTCTCGGTTCGTTCTTCTCCGATCGAACGATGGCCGCGTTGCGAACCGCCGAAACCGGTTTGAGCACCCGGATTCAATCGATCTTCGACGACGTCGACGTGGTCATCACCCCGGGCACCGCGGCCGGACCGTCCCGCATCGGCGCCTACCAACGGCGGGGTGGTGTGTCCACGTTACTGCTTGTGGCTCAACGCGTCCCGTATCAGCAGATCTGGAATCTGACCGGCCAGCCCGCAGCCGTGGTGCCGTGGGATTTCGATGACGACGGGCTGCCCATGTCAGTGCAACTGGTCGGCCGTCCGTACGACGAGGCGACGTTGCTGTCGTTGTCCGCGCAGATCGAAGCCGCCCGGCCGTGGGCACACCGGCGGCCGCCGGCGTCATGAGCCAGCCTCGGTCAGCACGGCCCAGGCGGTCAGTTTCGCCGCCCGCGGGATCGCATGTGCCGGACTGGTCGAGGGCAGGCGGCGAGACGTCACCGGTGCCGGGTGCCGGCTCAGCCGTTCGAACAGACCGGCCGCCGCCGCGCCGTTGAAGTACACCCGGGCGATCCCCGGGTAGGTGTCGAACAACCAGTCGAAGTCGTTGACCACCAGGGTCTTCGGGTCGATCGCGGCGTCCGCGCTGCCGGCTCGGCGGCAGCTGCGCAACACATCCCACAGCGCCACCCGCTGCGCTTGCAGTGCCGCCAGCCGTTCGGAATATGTTGCAGTACAGTCGAACCCGAACAGTTCCGCGGCGATCGACCAGAAGGCATTGCGCGGATTGGCGTAGTACCGGCCGTCGAGAAGCGAGCGGACACTGGGGAAGGAGCCCAGGATCAACACCTGGGCCCGGCCGTCGATCACCGGTGGGAGCCCGTCGAGCAGCGGTTCGGCCATCACCTCACATCATGGCGCAGCCCGGGCTCTAACGTGGACGACGTGGCCGATCACGCGGACGCCCCGGATCTCGACGACCTGCTCGACGGACTCGCAGGCCAAGCGCGCGCTGAGCGCGCTGACCTGGTCCGCTGGTTGCTCGAACAGGGCATCAGCGCCGAGGAGATCGCGACGACCAATCCGCCGCTGTTGCTGGCGTCCCGCCGCCTCATCGGCGACGACGGCACCTACGTTTCGGCGCGGGAGATCAGCGAGACGTACGGCATCGACCTGGACCTGCTGCAGCGGGTGCAGCGCGCCATCGGATTGGCCCGGGTGGACGATCCGGACGCGGTCGTGCACATGCGGGCCGACGGCGAGGCGGCCGCGTTCGCCCAGCGCTTCGTCGACCTGGGGCTCAACCCCGATCAGGTGGTGGGTGTGGTGCGCGTGCTCGCCGAAGGCCTGTCCCATGCGGCCGAAGTCATGCGGTTCACCGCCCTGGCCGCGATCATCCGACCGGGTGCCTCCGAAGTGCAGATCGCGCAGGGATCCCAGGTGCTGATCGGCCGGATCGCGCCGTTACTCGGCCCGATGATCCACCAGATGCTGTTCCTGCAGTTGCGCCACATGATGGAGACCGAAGCCGTCAACGCCGCCGAGCGCGCGGCCGGCAAGCCACTGCCGGGAGCCCGATCGGTCGCGGTCGCCTTCGCCGATCTCGTGGGGTTCACCAAGTTGGGCGAGGTGGTCTCGGCCGAGGAGCTGAGTCTGCTCGCGGGGCGACTGGCCGACCTGGCCCGCGACCTGACCGTTCCGCCGGTGCGGTTCATCAAGACGATCGGTGACGCGGTGATGTTGGTCTGCCCCGAGCCGGCTCCGTTGCTGGACACGGTCCTCAAGCTGGTCGACACGGTGGACAACGACAACGACTTTCCCAGGCTGCGGGCCGGTGTCGCCAAGGGCATGGCGGTGAGCCGGGCCGGTGACTGGTTCGGCAGTCCGGTCAACGCGGCCAGTCGGGTCACCGGGGTCGCGCGCCCGGGCACCGTGCTGGCGACCGATGCGGTCTGCGAGGCCATCGGCGAGGATGCCGGGTTCCAGTGGTCTTTCGCGGGCGCCCGACGGCTCAAAGGCATCAAGAGTGAAGTCAAACTCTTCCGGGTCCGCCGCCCCTGACAAGCGTGAGCGCGCTCTAGGCGCTCATTTGGGGAGTTGTTGCGTTCTCCGGCAAAGCGGGCGGCGTCTCAACTCGGCGGGAAGGCCCGGGACGCATGGGCAGGCCCGGCGTGACTCGCGGGGGCGTTGTCGACTCGACTACTGCGGGTCTTACGCGGCCGTTTTTCACCCTTCTTCCGGCGCTTGATATTCGGTCACTTCCGGGCCTGCTTCGCTCCTAAAAATACAACTGCCAGTGACCGATGGCAACGGTTTCCGGCAGTCCGGAGCAAGTGCTCGCCGCAGGGAGCAAGTTTCGCCGGGAGCGAAACTTACACCGATACGAATGTAACGGTGTAATCATGTAATCATGAAACTTCATCATCATCACGGGCGCCGCCACGGGCGCCCCGGCGGCTGGCAGCAGGCCGAGCAACCCGATGCCAGCGGCGCGCCCGAGTGGTTCGCCGGCCGCCTTCCCGAAGCATGGTTCGACGGCGACCCGACGGTCATCGTCGATCGCGAGGAAATCACCGTCGTCGGCACGCTGCCAACGGACGCCGACGAGAGCTCTGCTCGTGCCGAGGGGCGGGTCTCGCGCTTCCGCGAAGAGACCCGGCCGGAGCGGATGGCCATCGCCGAAGAGGCGCAGGACCGCTACGGTCGCAAGGTCTCCTGGGGCGTCGAGGTGAACGGCGAGCGGATCTTGTTCACCCACATCGCCGTGCCGGTCATGACACGCCTCAAGCAACCGGAACGTCAGGTACTCGACACGTTGGTCGACGCGGGCATCGCACGATCGCGCGCCGACGCGCTGGCCTGGTCGGTCAAGCTGGTCGGCGAGCACACGCAGGAGTGGCTGGCCAAGCTGCGCGACGCCATGTCGGCAGTCGACGACCTGCGCGCCGAGGGACCCGACCTGTCCGGGTAAGCCCGGTCGGACGGCTACTTCTCCTTGTTGACCTTGGCGACGATCTTGTCGGCGATCTGGCCGCCCTGGTCGGTGATCTGATAGCCGCAGGCGTTGACGTCGACGATCACGTTGTTGGCCACTTCCATCGCCCGCTGGCACTCCCAGCCGTTGGCGCCTTCCTGAGCGTCGATCACCGTGATCTTCGGCGAGGTCCCCCGGACCTCGGAGAAGGTCCATCGATAGGTCTTGCCCGAGTTGGTGACGCTGACAGTCTTGCCCGCGCAGCCCTTCCATCTGTTCAGCGAGCTCTGCAGGAAAGACTTTGCTTTGTCTGCGGTCGGAAAGGTGACGGCGGCCTGGTTGACCCAGTGGTCGTAACTGTCACCCGGCTCGGACGAGACCAACCCGCTGATCCCGGTGTAGCCGCTACCGGCATACGCCGGACCCTGACTGCCGTACACGGCACCTTGGCAGTCGGGGATCGACATCGTCACCGGTGAGGAGTCCACCGTCGTGATCGGCTTGCCGGGCTGCATCGTCGATGAACCCATCACCGCGTTGACCTCTGAGGCCGTCAGCAGCAGCGAACTCAACCGGTCCTCGGCGACGGGTTTGAGTTTGGGCGCCGGATCCGGTTGGGCGACTTGCCAGATGATCACCCCCGCGACGACGAGCACCGCCACGATGGCGGTTGCGGCGATGATGGGCCAAAGATTGCGCTTGGCTGGTGCCGGCTGGGGCGGGTGGCCCTGGCTCCACGCCGACGGGATCGGGCCAGATGACATCGGCGTGCTCGGCGGTCCGGCGCCCCAACCGCCGCTCTGGTGATACGGAGGATTGTTCTGCGGGTGCGGGCCCGCGGCCGGAATCGGTCCACTGACGGGGTTCCACGCGGGATGGCCGGACGGCGTGGACGGCCGCTGCTGCTGTGCCGGACCTGGTGCCGCACCTGGGGGCCCCGACGGTCCGGAGCTACCGCTGTACTGCGGGGCGGGCGGCCGCGACGATGGTGGCGGGGCACTTGGCGGTCCCGGGCGCTGCGGCGGAGCGAGCGCGCCGGCGGGCATGGTGGGTGGCGACATCGCGGTCGGCGGACCGGGCAGCGTGGCTTCCTGGCTGCGACGCAGGATGTTCTCCGCGTGGTCCTGGTCGGGCGAGCTCAGAGCTTCGTGGGCGGCCAGCGCCAGGTCACCCGCACTGGCGTAGCGGTCCTCGGGCTTTTTGGCCATGCCGCGGGCGATGACGGAGTCGAAGCTCTTGGGGATGCCGGCGCGTGCGGTGCTGACCTGCGGAACCGGGTTCATCAAATGCGCCGTGACCAGGGACCCCGCGCTGTCGGCGCGGTACGGCGGACCGCCGGTCAGGCATTCGTAGAGCACGCAGGCCAGCGAGTAGATGTCGGCGCGGTAGGTGACCTCGTCGTTGGAAAACCGTTCCGGGGCCATGTATTTCCAGGTCCCGACGGCGGTGCCCATCTTGGTGAGCTTCTCGTCGGTGGTGGCGCTGGCGATGCCGAAGTCGACCAGGTAGGCGAAGTCGTCGCGGGTGACCAGGATGTTGGGGGGTTTGACGTCGCGGTGCATGACCCCGGCGGAGTGCGCGGCATCCAGGGCTGAGGCGATCTGGGTGATGATCGCGACCGCGCGCGGCGGGGTCAGCGGGCCGTAACGTTTGAGCACGCTGTCCAGGTCGGTGCCCTCGATGAGACGCATTTCGAGGTACATCTGGCCGTCGATCTCGCCGTAGTCGTGGATCGGCACCACGTGCGGTTCCTGTAGGCGCCCGGCGATGCGGGCCTCGCGCTTCATGCGCTCCCGGAAGACCGGGTCCTTGCTGAACTCAGCGGTCATGACCTTGACGGCCACCGTCCACTCCTTGACGGTGTGCTCGGCTTCGTAGACCTCGCCCATCCCACCGCGGCCCAGCAACCGCTTGAGTTCGTACGGCCCGAACATCGACCCGACGCGCGAACTCTGCGTGTCGCTCATCGCTGATCCTCCAAATCAACCAACGTCGCCGACACTATCAACAACCTCCTGGTAGAGGCGCAAACCGCAAAATGCAGTCGGGGGCCATCACCAGCGTATTCGGTGTCACCCGGCGGGGTTACTTCCTGGCCCGTCGTTGCGGCCCCATGCGCCGGAGCCGCAGCACGATGAGTACCACCAGCACGACCGCCTGCGCGGCGCAGGCTGCCGCGGCGATCAACCAGCTACCGACGTCGTAGTCCCACATGGGGTCCTGATCTCCGCCGGCGGTCCGCCGCAGATCGTTAAGATCGACGGTCGAGGCGGCCATGGCGTAGGCCCAGCGGGAGGGGGAGAGCCAGGCGAGCTGTTCCAGTGGGATGCGGTCTTTGACCGGGAACATGCCGCCGCAGAGCACGAGTTGGGCCATGACGACCAGCACGAGCAGCGGCATGCCGCGGTCGGCGTTGCTGATCAGTGCCGAGATGAGCAGGCCGAGGATCATCGACACCACGGTCACCGCCACCACCGCCACGGCTACCTCGATCCGGGGCCAGGGCATCACCACCGACTGGTCCGGCGCGGGCAGGAATGCCACGCCGAGCAGGCCCAGGATCAGTCCCTGAGCGGTGGTGATGGCGCCGAGGACGGCGAGTTTGGAGGCGAGGTAGGCGGCGCCGGACAGTCCGATGCCGTGTTCGCGCCGGTAGATCGCCTGTTCCTTGACGATCTCCCGAATCGAGGAAGCACAGCCCATCAGCGCGCCACCGATGACCAGCAACACCAGGAGTTGGCCCGGTTGTGTCGACATCTTCTCGATGGCGTTGGCCAGGGAGAGTCCGGCGTCGCCGGGGACGGCGTAGGTGAACAGGCTCAGCAGCAGGGGGAGGGCGAGTAGGAACAGGGTGTATTGGCGGTCGGCGGCGATGACGGCGAGGTAGCGCCGCGACAGGATGGCGAATTGGGCCAGGGGGCTTTGTTGGGCTTTGGGTTGGGGTTTGGGTTTGGTGGGGTGTTCGGGTCGGGGTGTGTGGGGGTGGTTGGTGGGGGTGGGGGTGAAGGCGGCGTGTAGGGGGGAGGTGTTGTAGCGGGTGGTCCAGTCGGTGTCGGTGTCGTTTTCGAGCAGGATGAACAGGTCGGCGAAGTCGGTGCAGCCGAAGTAGGCCAGGGCTTGTTGGGGTGGGCCGAAGTAGGCCAGGCGGCCGCCGGGGGCCAGGACCAGCAGGCGGTCGCACATGTTGAGGTGGGCGATGTTGTGGGTGACCACGACCACTGAGCGGCCGTCGTCGGCCAGGGTGCGCAGGGTTTGCATGACTGATTTTTCGTAGCCGGGGTCCAGTCCGGAGGTGGGTTCGTCCAGGAACAGCAGAGAGGGTTTGGTCAGCAGTTCCAGGGCGACGCTGGTGCGTTTGCGTTGGCCGCCGGACAACGAGTCGATGCGTTGGTCGGCTTGGGTGGCCAGGCCGAGTTCGGTGAGGACTTCTTCGATGCGCTGGGTGCGTTCGGTGGCGCTGACGTCGTGGGGAAAGCGCAGGCGGGCGGCGTAGTTCAGGGCGCGGCGCACGGTCAGGGGGGTGTGCAGGATGTCGTCTTGGGGGACGAAGCCGATGCGGTGGCGCAGTTCGGGGTAGTTGTCATACAGGTCGCGGTCGTCATAGCGCACGGTGCCGGTGGTGGCGGGGCGAAAGCCGGTCAGCGCGCCCAGCAGGGTGGACTTGCCGGCGCCGGAGGGGCCCACGACGGCCAGCAGGCTGCGTTGGGGCAACACGAAGCTGACGTCATCGAGTAGGACTTTGGCTTGCCCTCGGCCCGCGTGGGTTTCGACGTGCAGGTTGGCGGCTTCATAGGAGATGTCGCCGGTGTCGACGTATTCCACGAGGCGCTCGCCGGCCAGGTGCAGCAGCTGGTGGCCGATGCCCACGATGTCGTCGGGGCCGATGACCGCGCGGGTGATGCGGGTGCCGTTGACGTAGGTGCCGTTGGCGGAGTGGTTATCGAGCAGTTCCCAGCCCGCGGGGGTGCGCCGCAGCAGGGCGTGGCGGCGCGAGACCAGCAGGTCGTGTAACACCACGGTGTTCTCCGGGGCGCGCCCGATGCTGATGGTCTGAGCGTCGATCGCATGCACCGCGGTCGGGGTGCGCAGCGAGGTGGTCTGCACCCCCGGCGGGGTGCCCAGCCCCAGCTCATCGCTGGGCAGCGGCGGCAACGCCAGCTCGGTGGTCGGGGCGGTCTCGGGGGTTTCGGCGGCGGCGTCGGGTCGCGTCGGTACCGGCAGCGGCAGCGGGTCCACCCTGGTCGTGGCCTGCCCGATCGACACCGGCCCGGTGCTCCCCAGGCCGGGATGAAACTCCACCTGCTCTCCCGAGGTCGCCGATCCCAACACCACCGTCACCGGCTGATCGGCGATCACCACCCGCTCCACCCGCGCACCCGCCACATACATGCCGTTGCTGCTGCGATTGGACAACACCCACCCCGACCCAGTGGCCTCCAACACCGCATGCACCCGCGAGACCCGCGGATTGTCCAACTGAATATCGGACTCACCCGAACGCCCCACCGTCCACACCCGCCCCGAGGCCAGCACCCAACGACGACCACCCCCACGCACCCGCAACCCGGCGGTCTCCGGTACCCCCGACACCTCGTCCATCTACGCCTCCGCTACACCGACCACGCCGCCCCGATCAGCGCGCGGGCGGGCGGGGCGCATCGACTTTAGTTGCAGAGCCAGGTGCCGATCCATCCCGCGGTGCCGAGCCGCGTCATGGCGTCCCTCTCCGCGGCGAGCAGTGTCGACCCGTACCCTCCGGCGTGATCCCCGGCGTTGTTTTCGGCGACCGCACCGCATTCGGAGAAGGAGACCAGAACCTTGCAGTCGGACTTGCCGCACGCGCTCATCGCGGCGCTCTCCGCGGCGGCTCGCGACGGAGCGTCCTTGGTTCGGCCGAACAGCTGCCCCGACGGCGAGTAGGCGATCGCGCCGTACTGGCCGTCGGCGCGTGCGGTCGGCGCCGGCGCGATCAGCAACGTCGTCACCGCCGCCACGCCGGCCAGTGCGACCACCGCGCCTCCTGGAAAGCGCGCCTGAAAAGCGGTCAATCCCATGATGGTTCCTTTCCGCGCTGAAAAAGATCGGGTTCCACGAGGTGCTAGACCGGCTTGGTCGCGGTGACTTGTTTGCCCCACTCCGACATGGTCATCGACACCGACCCGTTCTCGACCGGGGTGATTTCGATCTTGACCAGGTGGTAGGAGCCGTCCGAGGCGATCCAGACAGTGGTCGGGGTGGGCGGCGCGTTCTGCGGGCTCAGGCGTGACCCGGCCAGCGTTGCGACGTCGTCAGTCGACGATGTACCGGTGATCTTCGTGGTCGCGACGCCGTTGATCTGCTCGGTGCCGCTCACTTTCGGGCTCTGCAGGTTGGCCAGCAAGTGGGCCAGGCCCTTGTCGGGATCGAGCAGCGTGGAGACTTCATAGATCGATGCGCCGTTGCCGTAGTCGGTGAATTTCCCGGGTTCTGCGACATCGGAGTAGAGGTGGCCGTCGACGAAGACGAACTTCGAGTCGACGGGACTCTTGCCGACCGTCAGCGTCGCGGTGCCGTTGGCCACGGTCTGCGGCGTGTTGGAGACGTCGCCGTCGAGCTTGGTCACCTCCAGATTGGGCACCGAGCCCGTAACGGTGAGGCTGACGTGCATCCCGGTGACCTTGCGCATCGCCTCCGCGGCCTGTTTGACGGTGCTCGCGGCGTCGACGTTGGGTGCGTTGGACCCGCTGCCGGACGTGCTGTTCTTGGGACTGCCACAGCCGGTGAGCACCAGGGCCGTCACCACGACCGCTGCTGCGGCCCCGGCGCCGGCTCGGGACCAGAGCTTCAGTTTCATAGACATCTCCTTCGTTGAGGCAACCGGAGCGTTGCCACGGGGCAAACTGATCTGGAGGGCGCACCAAAGCCAGCGAATAGCGTAAACCTGCCGGTATTCGCTTGGCCAGACCCATTTTTCGGGCATTAAGCAAACATCTCGATCACCAGCGGGCGGTCTTGCGGGTCCTGGGCTGCCGATCGAGACGGCGTAGTCGCATGGCGAGCAGGAGCACCATCGCCAGGCCCAGGGCCGAACACATCCCCAGGGCGGTCAGATAGTGCCCACGGTCGTGGGTCCACATCGGGTCGGTGTCGGTGAGGCGGATGTAGTTCACCCCGAGCGACGAGCCCGCCATGGCGTAGGCCCAGCGGGAGGGGGAGAGCCAGGCGAGCTGCTCCAGTGGGATGCGGTCTTTGACGGCGAACATGCCGCCGCAGAGCACGAGTTGGGCCATGACGACCAGCACGAGCAGCGGCATGCCGCGGTCGGCGTTGCTGATCAGTGCCGAGATGAGCAGGCCGAGGATCATCGACACCACGGTCACGGCGACGACGGCGGCCGCGATCTCGGCCGAACCGACATGACGAAGCAGCTCGGGGCTGCCGGACTGCAGCAGCAGCGAGTCGTCGGGCGGCGGCAGGAAAGCGACTCCGAGGAATCCGAAGATCAACCCCTGCAAACCGGAGATAACGCCCAGCACAACGAGTTTGGAGGCGAGGTAGGCGGCGCCGGACAGTCCGATGCCGTGTTCGCGCCGGTAGATCGCCTGTTCCTTGACGATCTCGCGGATGGAGCCCGCGCACCCCATCAGTGCCCCGCCGATGACGAGCAGCACCAACAACTGGGTAGGTTGCCTGGATTGCTGCGTGATGGCGTTGGCCAGGGAGAGTCCGGCGTCGCCGGGGACGGCGTAGGTGAACAGGCTCAGCAGCAGGGGGAGGGCGAGTAGGAACAGGGTGTATTGGCGGTCGGCGGCGATGACGGCGAGGTAGCGCCGCGACAGGATGGCGAATTGGGCCAGGGGGCTTTGTTGGGCTTTGGGTTGGGGTTTGGGTTTGGTGGGGTGTTCGGGTCGGGGTGTGTGGGGGTGGTTGGTGGGGGTGGGGGTGAAGGCGGCGTGTAGGGGGGAGGTGTTGTAGCGGGTGGTCCAGTCGGTGTCGGTGTCGTTTTCGAGCAGGATGAACAGGTCGGCGAAGTCGGTGCAGCCGAAGTAGGCCAGGGCTTGTTGGGGTGGGCCGAAGTAGGCCAGGCGGCCGCCGGGGGCCAGGACCAGCAGGCGGTCGCACATGTTGAGGTGGGCGATGTTGTGGGTGACCACGACCACTGAGCGGCCGTCGTCGGCCAGGGTGCGCAGGGTTTGCATGACTGATTTTTCGTAGCCGGGGTCCAGTCCGGAGGTGGGTTCGTCCAGGAACAGCAGAGAGGGTTTGGTCAGCAGTTCCAGGGCGACGCTGGTGCGTTTGCGTTGGCCGCCGGACAACGAGTCGATGCGTTGGTCGGCTTGGGTGGCCAGGCCGAGTTCGGTGAGGACTTCTTCGATGCGCTGGGTGCGTTCGGTGGCGCTGACGTCGTGGGGAAAGCGCAGGCGGGCGGCGTAGTTCAGGGCGCGGCGCACGGTCAGGGGGGTGTGCAGGATGTCGTCTTGGGGGACGAAGCCGATGCGGTGGCGCAGTTCGGGGTAGTTGTCATACAGGTCGCGGTCGTCATAGCGCACGGTGCCGGTGGTGGCGGGGCGAAAGCCGGTCAGCGCGCCCAGCAGGGTGGACTTGCCGGCGCCGGAGGGGCCCACGACGGCCAGCAGGCTGCGTTGGGGCAACACGAAGCTGACGTCATCGAGTAGGACTTTGGCTTGCCCTCGGCCCGCGTGGGTTTCGACGTGCAGGTTGGCGGCTTCATAGGAGATGTCGCCGGTGTCGACGTATTCCACGAGGCGCTCGCCGGCCAGGTGCAGCAGCTGGTGGCCGATGCCCACGATGTCGTCGGGGCCGATGACCGCGCGGGTGATGCGGGTGCCGTTGACGTAGGTGCCGTTGGCGGAGTGGTTATCGAGCAGTTCCCAGCCCGCGGGGGTGCGCCGCAGCAGGGCGTGGCGGCGCGAGACCAGCAGGTCGTGTAACACCACGGTGTTCTCCGGGGCGCGCCCGATGCTGATGGTCTGAGCGTCGATCGCATGCACCGCGGTCGGGGTGCGCAGCGAGGTGGTCTGCACCCCCGGCGGGGTGCCCAGCCCCAGCTCATCGCTGGGCAGCGGCGGCAACGCCAGCTCGGTGGTCGGGGCGGTCTCGGGGGTTTCGGCGGCGGCGTCGGGTCGCGTCGGTACCGGCAGCGGCAGCGGGTCCACCCTGGTCGTGGCCTGCCCGATCGACACCGGCCCGGTGCTCCCCAGGCCGGGATGAAACTCCACCTGCTCTCCCGAGGTCGCCGATCCCAACACCACCGTCACCGGCTGATCGGCGATCACCACCCGCTCCACCCGCGCACCCGCCACATACATGCCGTTGCTGCTGCGATTGGACAACACCCACCCCGACCCAGTGGCCTCCAACACCGCATGCACCCGCGAGACCCGCGGATTGTCCAACTGAATATCGGACTCACCCGAACGCCCCACCGTCCACACCCGCCCCGAGGCCAGCACCCAACGACGACCACCCCCACGCACCCGCAACCCGGCGGGCTCCGTAGTCAACTCATCCATCCCACGCCTCCGCTGACACCCGACCGCGCGAATCATGACGTCCTGCGGACCGTGCCTGCCGCGACCGCCGGCTCAGAAGTAGCTTGGCACGGCGTCGGCGGGTGGAGCCGGCCACGGCCGTGGCGGGTGCGCAGGCTGCCAAGGTCGATGCCCTTGATGAGGCGCATCTAGAAGGGCCAGCTGTCCGTCGATGTCGCCTTAGCCGCGGCTGGGCTCGACACGCGGTTCCGTCAAGCCCGGCGACTCGCCCATCGCGACCACCCGATGTGATTGTGGCGCTTGGGCATTCGACTTCGATCAGCCGTATTTCATCCACCAGTTGTGCAGGTCTTCGATCGTTGCCGGATCACCGAAGACGTCGTTGAGCATGAGCTTGCCCTCGTTGCTCCAGATCACGTTCGGGTGGTTCTTGTAGGTTCCGCAGGCGATCATTCCGGCGGTGACCGTCGGGTCCCGGTCGTAGTGCCAGCCGTCCGGTGACGGACCCTCGCCAGGGCAGTTCGCGAGCTGCACGGCGGCGATGTCGTCGTTGAACGCCTGCTTCAGTGAGTCGAGGTTGGGGAACAGCCCATAGATCGCGCGGCTGGGACCGCCCTGATTGGTGTTCTGTCCGCAGTCGACCATGGCGATCGTGCCGGTCCACACGCTGTTCGGCTTCGGGGTGGTCGTCGTGCACGTTCCCGACGGGTAGCCGGAGGGCAGCATCGAAAGCAACCTGCTCTGCGGGTCACCGCCCGCCGTGGTGGTCGCCGGCGCACTCTTGGTGGTCGTCGGCTTGCCGGAGCTGGTGGTGGTCGAGGTGGTCGTGTCCGTCGCCGACTTGGTGTCGTCCGGGCGCGTGGCCAACCAGATGCCGACGCCGGCCACGATGAGCACTACGACCAGTGCCGCGGCGCCCGCCACGATGGGCCACGGGCTGCGCTTGCCGCCGGGCTGAACGCCCTGGTTCCAGGTCGGCGGGCCGGGCTGCTGCGGGCCGGACGGGGCACCGCCCCAGCCGCCGCTCTGTCCGAAGTACTGCGGCGCCTGGGTGGGTTGACCCTGGGCGGGGATGGGCCCACTCGCCGGTATCGGACCGCTCCCGGGCGACCACGAGGGCGCGCTCGTCGGCGACTGCCGCTGCAACGGCCCCGAGCCGATCGGGTCGCCGTAGGCGGGCGGTGGCGAGTACTGCGGCGGTGGCGCGGCGGGCGGCGGTGTCGGGCCGGTCGGTATCGAGGGTGCCACCGCGGTGCCGGGCAGCGTCGATTCCCGACTGCGACGCAGGATGTCCTCGGCGTGGTCCTGGTCCGGGTCGCTCAACGCGTCGTGCGCGGCCCGCGCGAAATCACCGGCGCTGGCGTAGCGGTCCTCGGGCTTTTTGGCCATGCCGCGGGCGATGACGGAGTCGAAGCCCTTGGGGATGCCGGCGCGCGCGGCGCTGACCTGCGGCACCGGGTCCATCAGGTGCGCGGTCACCAGCGTCGTGGCGCTGTCGGCACGGTACGGCGGACTCCCCGTCAGGCATTCGTAGAGCACGCAGGCCAGGGCGTAGATGTCGGCGCGGTAGGTGACCTCGTCGTTGGAAAACCGTTCCGGGGCCATGTACTTCCAGGTCCCGACGGCGGTGCCCAGTTGGGTGAGCTTCTCGTCGGTGGTGGCGCTGGCGATGCCGAAGTCGACCAGGTAGGCGAAGTCGTCGCGGGTGACCAGGATGTTGGGGGGTTTGACGTCGCGGTGCATGACCCCGGCGGCGTGGGCGGCATCCAGGGCTGAGGCGATCTGGGTGATGATCGCGACTGCGCGCGGCGGGGTCAGCGGGCCGAAGCGTTTGAGCACGCTGTCCAGGTCGGTGCCCTCGATCATGCGCATTTCGAGGTACATCTGGCCGTCGATCTCGCCGTAGTCGTGGATCGGCACCACGTGCGGTTCCTGTAGGCGCCCGGCGATGCGGGCCTCGCGCTTCATGCGCTCCCGGAAGACCGGGTCCTTGCTGAACTCAGCGGTCATCAGCTTGACGGCCACCGTCCACTCCTTGACGGTGTGCTCGGCCTCGTAGACCTCGCCCATCCCACCGCGGCCCAGCAACCGCTTGAGGTGGTAGGGCCCGAACGTCGAGCCCACCCGCGAGTCTGGTGCCTCGCTCATTGCCGATCCTCCTCGATGAACCCGAAATCCCGCCGACACTATCAACAGCCTTCAGGTATTGCATGGAGCGCAACCACCGGCCTCAGCAATCATGACGGTAATCGGGACGGCGGGTGCTTGCCAACAAGACTGCCAACACCCTCACCCGAAAACCGCACATGTTGTCGTGATGGTGACGCTAACGGCCGGGTCCGGCTGGCGCTCGACTGCCGGCGATCACGAAAAGTCTTGTGGCAATGGCCACCCCGCCGCTGCCCGGGTACCCGCTCACCTCCGCGCCCGCGCCCGCCCCGGCGCTGCCGGAATCCGGCTGACTACACCGCGGAAGTCATTGTGCACGTGGCACATTCACCCGCTACCGGCGTGCTTTGTCAGGCCTGCGTGTGCGCAGCGATCTGGAAGGTGAACTCGTGGTCGCAGATCCGGATGTGGTCTCCGTCGTGGATGGTGGCCGCGGTGCGGATCCGCTGGTGCCGCACGTGCACACCGTTGGAGGACCGCAGGTCGTTGATGATGTAGTTGGTCCCGGTGTCCACGATGACGGCATGGTGTCGGCTGACGTTCGCGCTGTCCAGGACGATGTCGTTGTCGCTGAGGCGGCCGATCCGGGTCGCCGCCGAACGCAGCGGGTAGTCGTGGCCGGTGGCAACGTCGCGTAGGTAGGCGGCCACTTTCTGGGTCGCGGCCATGGTGCGCTTGTCCAGCACGGTGACGGTTCCCACAGCGGTCACCTTGGCGTTCTGTTTCACGTCCAGAGTTTCCTGGCGCAGGATCTTCTCGTTGAGCGCCCGCAGTGTCGGACCGGGATCGATTCCGAGGTCGTCGGCGAGGGTCGCTTTCACGCGGCGATAGGCGTTCAGGGCGTCGGACTGGCGGTCGGTGAGGTAGTACGCCGTGATCAGCTGCGCCCACAGCGGCTCCCGGTAGGGGTGCTCCACCGTCAACGCCTCGAGTTCGGTGATCACCGCCGACGCCCGTCCGCACGCGATCTCGGCCTCCGCTTTTGCCGTGTGCGCGATGATCTTGTCCTCCACCAGGGCGGTGGCGAAGGAGTCGACGAATGGAAAATCACGCAGATCGTCGAGAACCGGTCCGCGCCATTCCCGCAGCGCCGCCGACAGATGCCGACTGGCCTGTTCGAAGCTGCCCGATGCGGCGGCGTGCACACCCGCCGTCTTCTCGGCGATGAACCGTCCCAGATCGCAGGTGTTTTCGGGGATGGTGAGTCGGTAGCCCGGTGGCGCCGCGGCCAGCACCAGGCGGGGGTCGACTCCGGCGGCGCCGACCAGCTTGCGCAGGTTGGACACGTAGGAGTGGATGCTGGCGCGCGCCCCCGATGGCGGCCATTCGTCCCACAAGGCGGTGATCAGCGTGTCGACCCCGACGGGCCGGTTGCGGTTGATCACCAGCATGGCCAGCACGGCCCGCTGCTTGGGTGTTCCCAGGGGCACCAGGGCCCGGTCGATCTTCATCTCCAGCGGTCCGAGCACACCGAACTCGAGATGTGTGTCCATCATCGCGCTCCCAGCCATTCCAGGTCTGCCGCGGCTCCGATGCCTGTCGAATACCGAGGTGCCAGTACGGCGACCTTCCTCATTATTGTGTCCTGATCGCTGTCGGTCGTGTTACTGCGGGTCCCATACAGCGTGTCATTCTGGTGCCAGTGCAGTGGATTCGCACCAACCCGGAGCCGGCACGTCTGCGATTGGGGACCTTCGGCCCGTCCCGCGGATTGCCGTCGCTGTCCCGGTGATGATCCGTGTGGACTCGAATTGCCAAGTGGTGGATGAGAACCCGTCCTCGCGCCGGGCAGTCATTTGACCGTGGCCACGGTGTACAGCAGGAAATGGTGGCTGGTCGCCCATGCCTTGGCGAAGAGTTCCAATGGGATCTGCTCGTCGCGGCCGTTCTTGCTGCCGCTGTCATTGAGGTGCACGACGCCCTTGCGGGTATCCACGCCGGTGACCACCACCGCATGGTCGGACACCGGGTTGCCTTCGTCGTCCTTGTTTTCAATCGGCTCACCCCAGATCATTTCGGCGTTGACGCTCACGATGACGGCGTGGCCGCTGCCCAGGTAATGCTTGAGGGCGTCCATGCCGGTGGCGATGCCGTTCCCGGCGGCCTCGTCGTCGTCGGTCGTCTTCGAGCCCACGCCGTAGTGCGCGAGCAGCGCCGGGATGTCCAGGCGGTTGGTGCCGTTGCCGGAATCCGGGTGCTGTGGGTCGGCGGGCTGGATGTAGATCGAGCCGGGGTGCCTGGTGCTGGGCGTCGACCGCGCCACCTCGATGATGGCATGCTCCGACGGTTCGTTGCCGGTCATCTGGCCGACGATGTCGGCGCTTGCCATGATGGCGCAGTCGTCATACTTCTGCAGGCGCCACCACTTGGCCGCTGCCGCGGGATCGCCGTAGACGATGCCGCCCGCGGACGCTTCGGCGGGGGCGGCCAGACCCAGCGCCACAGACCCCGCGGCCGTACCGGCCAGCAGGGCCAGCAGGGCCGTCCTGGCGACGGCAGCGATCTTGTTGGTCATCATGGGAAGTCCTTTTCTCGACCCGCGGCGGGTGGACCTATCTGCGGCGCTGAAATGTCTTGACGTTCAGGGCGACAAGCCAGAGGGGCAGCCGGTGCGACCGGCGGCTGCCCCTGTCGGCTTCAGCCCTTACGCGTCTCCTGGGTGACGCTCATGAAGTTGTGGCTGGTGGCCCAGGCCTTGATGAAGACGGCCATCGGGATCTGCTCGTCCTTGCCGTTCTTGCTGCCGCTGTCGTTGAGGTGCACGATGCCTTTGGCGGTGTCGACTCCGGTCACCACCACAGCGTGGTCGGCGCGTGGCTGGCCGTCCTTGCCGCTGTTCTCGATCGGCTGGTTCCAGATCATCTCGGCGTTGAGTCCGACGATGACGGCGTGACCGCTGCCGAGGTACTGCTCGAGGGCCTCCATCCCGGTGGCGACACCGGTCCGGCCGGCGCTGTCCTCATCGGTGTTGGTGGCGTGAATTCCGTAGTGCGCCAACAGCGTCGGCAGGTCGTCCGGGTCAGTTCCCATGCCCGAGTTGGGGTCGTTCTTGTCGGCGGGCTTGACGTAGATCGAACCCGGGTGCGAGGCGCTGGGGGTGGACTGGGCGACCTTGATGATGGCCCGCTCCGAGGGCAGCTTGCCGGTGATCTGTCCGACCACGTCGGCGCTGGACATGATGGCGCAGTCGTCGTAGTTCTGGTGACGCCAGTACTGGGCCGCGGTGGTCGGGTCGCCGTACATGGTGCCGGTCCCGGCCGCGGCGGGGCCGGCGAGCCCCAACGCGACGGCGCTGGCGACCCCGCTGGCTGCCAGGGCGTAAAGGGCGGTCTTTGCGATCGAGGAGACCTTCAGGGTCTTCATGGTCGTGTCCTTTGCTCATAGATGTCTGGCTCCGCTTCGGCGGTTGCCGTGATGAGCAAAGATTCGGCCGGTGGTCTTTCTGTTATCTCTACGAATTCTTGGAGTGACCTGACCAAGGGCGCCGGTCAGTTGCAGGCCCAGGTGTCGATGTATCCGCCGGGCAGCTTGCTCAGGGCGTCTTTCATCGCAGCGCTCAGGTCGGGTCCGATCCCGCCCTTGTATTCGCGGTCTTTTGCCGCGACCGCCCCGCACGCGGTGAAGGTGGTGAGGACTTTGCAGTCGGGGTAGGCGCAGGACTTCACGGCCGTGGCCTCGGCTGCCGCCTTTGTGGGGTAAGCGTGCGAGCGTCCCCACGAGCCGTTGGCGGAGTACGCGATCGCACCGTAGGAGTCGGTCGCCGCGGCGGTCGGGGCCAGGGCGACTGCCAGGGCGGCGGCGCTCGCCACGCGGGCGGCGGCGACCGCTAGCCGCCGTCGACGGGTGGTCGTCGTCATGGATGAATCCTTTCGGAGGGCTCGGCGCTAGAGGGGTTTGGTGGCGGTGACCTGTTTGCCCCAGTCGGACATGGTCAACGTCACCGAGGTGTTGGCAGTGGGGGAGATCTGGATCTGGACCAGGTGAGAGGACCCGTCCGAGGCGGTCCAGACGGTGGTGGGCACGGTCGAGACGTTCTCGTCGGTCACCCGGGTGCCGGCCAGGGTCGCGATATCACTGGCAGCGGAATTGCCGGTGATCTTGGTGGTGGCGACGCCGTTCACCTGCTGGCTTCCGGCCACCGCCGCATTCTTGAGATTGGCAAGCAGGTTTGCCAGACCCTTATCGGGATCCAACAGCACCGACACGTTGTAGATCGAGGCGCCGCTGCCGAAGTCGGTGTAGGTGCCGGGCTGTCCCAAGTCCGAGTAGAGATGTCCGTCGACGAAGACGAACCTGGCTTCTTCGGTGTTGCTGCCCACCAGCACCGTGGCGACGCCCGTGGCGACCGTCTGGGGTGTGTTGGAGACGTCGCCTTCGAGCTTGGTGACGCGGATGTTGGGCACCTCTCCGTCGACCGCGATCGTGACGTGCATGCCGGTGGTCTTTCGCATCACGTCGGCGGCCTGCTTGAGCAGGGTCGCCGCCTCGCCGCTGGTGGCATTGGTGGTGCTTCCGGGATTTTTTGCGCTGTTGGAGGCTTTGCTTCCGCATCCGCCGATGGCGAGGATGACGGCGAGCGCGGCGGCGACGGCGACCAGTTGCCGATAGGCACGAGCCGGTAGCTTCATCGACATCTCCTAATGTTGGCCCAACAGCGGACAGTCAAACAGCCGACACCCGAGCTTAGTGAGGCGCCGCTCACATCGAGCCGAATTCCCTTGTTTGGCGGTTCATTCGAGAACGGTGTGAGCGCGCTCAGGCCTGGGTCATCTGGTAGTAGGAGCCGCGCCGGGCCAGCAGCTCGGCGTGGCTGCCCTGTTCGACGATCCGCCCGGCTTGCACGACGAGGATGCGGTCGGCATCGCGAATTGTCGAAAGGCGGTGAGCGATAATGAAACTGGTTCGATCACGGCGCAGTTCCCGGGTGGCCCGCGCGATCAGCAATTCGGTGCGGGTGTCGACGGAGCTGGTGGCCTCGTCCAGGATCAGCAGCTCTGGGCGGGCGAGAAATGCCCGGGCGATGGTGATGAGTTGTTTCTCGCCGGCGCTGATGTTGCCACCGCCCCCGCTGATCGGGGTCTGGTAGCCGGCCGGCAGGGTGTGCACGAAGCGGTCGACGTAGGCCGCCCGCGCCGCCGCCGCGATCTCGGCGGGGCCGGCGTCGGGACGCCCGTAGGCGATGTTCTCCTCGATCGTCCCGTCGAACAGCCAGGTGTCCTGCAACACCATGCCGATTCGCGAACGCAGCGCGTGGCGGTTCATGGTGGCGATGTCGATGTCGTCAATCAGAATCCGGCCCGAGTCGACGTCGTAGAACCGCATCAGCAGGTTGACCATGGTCGTCTTGCCGGCACCCGTCGGCCCGACGATGGCGACCGTGCTGCCCGGCTCGGCCACCAGCGACAGGTCATGAATCACCGGGTGGCCCCGGTGGTAGGCGAAACTCACGTGTTGGAACTCGACCCGTCCGGGTCCCGGTGAACGCAGCCCCGGTTCGCGGTCCGGCGGTTCCTCCGGCTCGTCGAGCAGTTCGAATACCCGCTCGGCGCTGGCCACCCCGGACTGCAGGGTGTTGTACATCCCGGCCACCTGACCCACCGGCGTGTTGAACTGCCGCACGTACTGGATGAACGCCTGAATGCTGCCGAGCGTGATTTGCCCCGCGGCAATCTGCAGGCCACCGACTACGGCGACCGCGACGTAGCCCAGGTTGCCGATGAATCCCGTTGCCGGAGCGACCAATCCGGAGAAGAACTGGGCGCCCAGGCTGGCCCGATAGACGTCGTCGTTGAGCTGGTGGAACTGTGCGCGCGCGGCGGCCTGGTGGCCGAATGTCTTGACCACCGTGAAGCCGCTGTAGGTCTCCTCGATGTGGGCATTGAGGCGTCCGGTGCTGGTCCAGTGGGCCACGAACAACTGCTTGGAACGGCGGGTGATCGCGCGGGTGGCCAACAGGGACAGCGGCACGGTCAGCACCGTGATGAGCGCCAGCAGCGGCGAGATCCACATCATCATGACCAGCACACCGAGCACGGTGAGAATCGACGTCACCAATTGGCTGATCGTCATCGACAGGGACGTCTGCATGTTGTCGATGTCGTTGGTGACCCGGCTGAGCAACTCGCCGCGCTGTTGTCGATCGAAATAGGACAACGGCAGCCGGTGCAGCTTGTCTTCCACGTCAGCGCGCAACTTGGTGATGGTCCGCTGCACCGTGACGTTGAGAAGTCGGGCCTGGCCCCAAAGCATCGTCGCTGCAACGACGTACAGAACCAGTGCCAGCGTCAAGGTGCGTGCCACCGCGCCGAAGTCCACACCTTGGCCGGGGACCACGTTCATCCCGGACAACAGGTCCGCGAATGCCCTGTCGCCGCGGGCGCGCGCCGCCGCTACGGCCTCGGCCTTCGTGATGCCCGACGGCAGTCCGCGGCCGATCACGCCGTTGAACAGCAGATCGGTTGCGTGCCCGAGGATTCTGGGCACCGTCACCCCGATCGCGGTGCCGACGATCCCCAGCGAGATGACGGCGATGCTCAACCGCCGATGGGGGGTCAACCGTCCCAGTAGACGACGCGCCGATCCCCAGAAGTCGCGCGAGCGCATGTTGGGCGGCGCCGGGGCCGCGCCGCGGGGGCGGGCACTCATCGTTGCGCTCATGGTGTGCCCCCGACTCCGGCGCTCACCGTTTGCGAGGCGGCGAACTCGGCGTACGTGGGGCACTCGGTCAGCAACGCTTCGTGGCTGCCGGTGCCGACGACGCTGCCCTTGTCGACCACGATCACCTGGTCGGCCTGGGAAGCGGTCGAAACTCGCTGTGTGACAATGATAATGGTGGCCTCGCCGGCTTCCTCCCGTAACGTGGTGCGCACCCGCGCGTCGGTGTGGACATCGAGCGCCGAGAACGCGTCGTCGAACAGATAGATCGCCGGGCGGCGAATGACGGCGCGCGCGATCGCCAACCGCTGGCGCTGGCCGCCGGAGAAGTTGACGCCACCCTGGGCGACGCGCATCTGCAGCCCGTGCGGCCGGACGAATTCCGCTGCGGCAGCGATGCGTAACGCCTCCCACATGTGCTCGTCGGTGACCGGCTGCCCGGGCACCGCGCCGTACCGCAGGTTGTCGGCGACGGTGCCGGTGAACAGGTGGCCCCGCTGGGGCACCAGTCCGATCGCCGACCACAGCCGTTCGGTGTCGTAGTCGCGGACGTCGATGCCGTCGATCGTGACGTTGCCGGCGGTGGCGTCGTACAGGCGGCAGATCAACGACACCAGCGTCGACTTGCCAGATCCGGTGCTGCCGACGATCGCGGTGGTGGTGCCGGGCCGGGCAGTCAGCGAGACGTCTTGCAGCACCGGATAATCCGCGCCGGGATAGGTGAAGGTCAGGGCGTCCAGACGCACCAGGCCGCTGATCGGATGCGGGGGGAACTTCGGCTGTCGGGGGCTTTCGATGGCCGGTGACGTGGACAGGACCTCGGTGATGCGTTCGGCGCACACCGATGCCCGCGGTAGCACGGCCAGCGTCATGGTCGCCATCAGCACGGCCATCAGAATCTGGGCGAAGTAGGCCAGGAAGGCGATCAGCGAGCCCACCTGCATCTGGCCCGCGTCGATGCGTAGGCCGCCGAACCAGATCAGCGCCACGCTGGACAGGTTGATGGTCAGGGTGGTCACCGGCAGCATCAGCGCCTGCCAGTTGCCCGCGCCCAGTGCCGCGTTCGACAGCGCTGTGTTGGCGCGGGCGAACCTGTCGCGTTCGAATTCTTCGCGGGTGAAGGCCCGGACCACCCGCACGCCGGAGAGTTGGTCACGCAGCACCCTGTTGATGCCGTCGATCAGTCGTTGCATGCCGCGAAACAGCGGCAGCATGTGGGAGATGATCCAGTAGTTGGCCACCGCCATCACCGGGACGCTGACCAGCAGCAGCCAGGTCAGCGCCGCCTCCTGGTGGATGGCCATGATGACGCCGCCGACGCACATGATCGGTGCGGTGACCAGCACGGTGGCGCTGGTCTGAACCAGGAACACGATCTGCCGGACGTCGTTGGTGCTGCGGGTCAGCAGGGTGGACGCCCCGAAGCGAGCGGTCTCGTGTTCGGAGAAGCGCAGCACGTGGTCGAACATCGCCGCGCGCAGGTCTCTTCCAAAGCCGGTGCCGGTGCGCGAGCCGAAGTAGGTGGCTCCCACCGCGCACAGTGCCTGCACACCGGTGACCACCAGCATCACCACGCCCAGCCGCATGATGGCTTCGGTGTTGCCCGTGGCGACGCCGTCGTCGATGATCGCGGCGTTGACGGTGGGCAGGTACAGCGAAGCCAGCGTGCTGACCGACTGCAGGACCATCAACACCGCCACGAATGCGCGATACGGCAGAATGTACTGGCGCAGCAGTGCCAGGAGCATGGGGTAACTGTGTCATATCTCGCGAGCGGGGTGCTGCGCGCCAACGGACGCGGCCCGGGTCTGTGTGTTGCGCCGAAACGCCTGATCAGATGGCGTGTCGGTGGTTGACCCGCGGGGCTGCGGCTACAGTGCATCGTGTGGACCGGCAGCAGCCTTGGGAAATGGTAGGTAATGGTAGGTAGTGGTGCGGCGTAAGTGGGCTGGGCTCGTCTTGAAGCAGGTCGTGGCGTGTGGGGCGGTCGCGGCTCTGGTGTCCGGAGTGGCGGGATGCTCCGGTTCCGGTGACAACAAGCCGGGTGGACCGGTTCCGTTGAGTTCGGGGAACGCGGAGGGCAAGCACGGGCCCTTCTTCCCGCAATGCGGCGGCGTCACCGACGAAACGGTGACGCAGCTGACCAAGATCTCGGGGCTGGTCAACACCGCCAAGAACTCCGTGGGCTGCCAGTGGCTGGCCGGCGGCGGGATCTCGGGACCGCACTTCTCCTTCTCGTGGTACCGCGGCAGCCCGATCGGGCGTGAACGCAAGACCGAAGAGCTTTCCCGGGCCAGCGTCGAGGACATCAACATCAACGGTCACAGCGGCTTCATCGCCGTCGGCAACGAGCCGGCCCTGGGCGATTCGCTGTGTGAGGTCGGAATCCAGTTCTCCGACGACTTCATCGAATGGTCGGTGAGCTTCAGCCAGAAGCCCTTCCCGCCGGCCTGCGATATCGCCAAGGAATTGGCCCGCCAGTCGATTGCGAATTCGAAATGAGTCGGCGGATGCGTGCGTTCCAGACAGTGACGGCGGTGCTGATCGCCGTCCTGGTGGTGTTGACCGGGTGCTCCCGCTCCGTCGACGGCAAGGCGATGAAGGCAGGTGGCGCGGGTGTGCCGCGCAATGACAACTCCGAGCGGCAGTATCCCAACCTGCTCAAGGAGTGCGAGGTCCTTACCACGGACATTCTGGCCAAGACGGTGGGCGCCGACCCGCTCGACATCCAGAGCACGTTTGTCGGGGCCATCTGCCGGTGGCAGGCGGCCAATCCGGCCGGTCTGATCGATATCACCCGGTTCTGGTTCGAGCAGGGCAGCCTGAGCAACGAGCGCAAGGTTGCCGAGGGGCTGAAGTATCAGATCGAGACCCGCTCGATCCAGGGCATCGACTCGATTGTGATGCGCCCCAGCGATCCCAACGGCGCATGTGGTGTCGCCAGCGATGCGGCGGGTGTGGTCGGCTGGTGGATCAATCCGCAGGCGCCCGGAATCGACGCGTGCGGGCAGGCTCTCAAATTGATGGAGTTGACGCTCGCAACCAACGCCTGACGCGCAGCTGGAGCGGCACGTCGTGGCGGGTTGCGCCAAACCAGTCTGGTATCACTCCTGCCGGTTGTACCATCGACTCTTCTTCGATGGTCGTCGGGAACCTGAAGGAGTGGTTCTGTTGTCGTACCTCATTACAGCTCCAGCGGAATTATCCTCTGCCGCACAGGGGTTGGCTGGTTTGGCCACCACAATCGGGGCGGCTAACGGAACCGCCTCGGCAGCTACTACGACAGTGGTGTCCGCTGCCGCAGATGAAGTGTCGACTCAGATCGCGGCGCTGTTCGCCCGACACGGTCGGGCGTATCAGGCACTGGGAGCGCAGGCTGTGGCCTTCCAGGCCCAGTTCGTCGATGCGTTGACGGCGGCGGCAAGTGCGTACACCGGCGCCGAAGCGGCCGGCGCCTCACCCCTGCAGATGGTGGAAGACGGTGTCCTGGGTTTGCTCAATGCGCCCACTCAAGCGTTGCTCGGTCGTCCGTTGATCGGCAACGGCACCAACGGCGCCCCGGGTACCGGCCAGGCCGGCGGCCCCGGCGGCTTGTTGTGGGGCAACGGCGGTAATGGCGGTTCGGGCGGGGCGAACCAGGCCGGCGGCAACGGCGGGGCCGCCGGGCTATTCGGCAACGGTGGGGTCGGCGGGGTCGGCGGGCCTGGGCAGTCAGGCGGCAATGGTGGCGCCGGCGGGATGCTGTCGGGCAACGGCGGAGCCGGCGGCCAGGGTGGGGCCGCGCTCGCGGGTGTGAATGGCGGTCTGCCCGGTCGCGGCGGTGACGGCGGTGCCGCGCTTCTGTTCGGTGACGGGGGAGCCGGCGGGCAGGGTGGTACCGGTCTTGCCGGCGCAGCCGGCGTCAATCCGACGCCGACCGGCGCTGCCACCCCCGGCAGCAATGCCCCTGCGCAGAGTTCGAAAGCTGGCGATGTCACCGCGGGCAACGGCGGTACCGGCAGTCCCGGTGGCGGGGGTCTGACCGGTGGAAATGGTGGCGCAGGCGGCACCGTGTTTTCCACTGCCGGCGGGGCTATTGCGACTGGCGGTGCGGGCGGTGACGGTGGGACAGACGGCGGTGCGGGTGGAGTCGGCGGGGCAGCAACGATGCCCGTAGGCATCAGCGTTGGCGGTAACGGGGGCAACGGCGCCGCGGGCGTGTCCCCCGGCACCGCAGGTGGCGCAGGTGGCGCCGGCGGAGCCGCGAGCATCGGCGCGGTGAATTTCGCCGGCAGCGGGGGGGACGGCGGTGGTGGGGCCGATGGTGCGGTCGGGGGCAATGGGGGGACGGGCGGTGTTGGTGGACGCGGTGGTGCAGGCGGATTCCTCGTCGGTAATGGTGGTGCCGGGGGTGCCGGGGGCATTGGTGGGGCGGGCGGTACCGGCGCCCCGGGTGGGTCAGGTGGTGGCGGCGGTGCCGGCGGAGCAGGTTCCAGCAACGGCATATTTGATCGCAACTTCGGGGGCGACGGTGGTTCTGGCAACGTGGGTGGCAATGGCGGCATCGGGGGGCTCGGCGGTGCCGGCGGCCAAGGCGGTGACGGCGGCGCCGGTGGGCGACTGTTCGGCAGTGGCGGGTCCAGCGGAGACGGCGGGGCCGGGGGAGCCGGTGGTTTCGGTGGTTACGGCGGGGTCGGTGGAGCCGGTGGGGCCGGCGGAGGCGGCGTATCGATTTCTACCATTGCCCAGGGAGGTGTCGGCGGCAATGGCGGAAACGGCGGCACTGGCGGCGGCGGTGGTAACGGCGGGGCCGGTGGCGCACCCGGTGCCACCGGCGGTGCCGGTGGTTTGATTGGCGGTGCGGGTGGCCGCGGTGCCATCGGCTCCGGCGGCTTCGGCGGGCTCGGGGGAACCGGCGGGGCCGGCGGTGCGGGTGGGCAGGGCGGCATGGGCGTCGCACAAAACGTCGCCGGAACCAACGGAACGGCAGGCGGCGCAGGCGTATCCGGCCTGCCCGGTTGATCAGCGCGGCACGTGGAACTCGACCAGTGCGGCACCGCCCGGCTCCAGGCCGGCCCAGCTGCCGGGGACGTGTAGCACGGCGATCGCCGAAGTCGGGTATTTCTCTGAGATCTGCTCCGCCGCAGAGATGTTGCTGGTGTCGGCGTCCGCGAGGATGAGTGCTAGCGAGGATGTCGTCGGTTCGTGGCCGACGATGAGCAGGGTGGCAGCATCGTCCTCAACTCTGTTGATCTCGTCGATCACGGTGCCGGGAGTGGCGCCGTAGAGCCGCCCGAGGTAGCGGACCGGCGCGTCGATTCCGGTGCACGACAGGGTCTCTCGGGTTCGGGTGGCCGTCGAACACAACACCGCGTCGATGGCCGGGGCATTGGCGCGCAACCAATCGCCTGCCAATCCGGCTTCGCGCTGGCCGCGCGGGGCCAACGGCCGGTCATGATCGGGCACCCCGTCGGGGTATGCCGACTTGCCGTGTCGCATCAGGATCAGGGTGTGCGGTTCAGCCACGGGCTCACGTTATCCAGTGCGGCGGCCCATCGTGTGGCGAAGGTGTGCGAAATACCAGCCAGTGCGGCGTGTCGGGGTGCGGCGGTGCACGCTTGTGTGGCCACCCAGGCTCGGGATCGGAGTGAACGGCGGACCCTCCGGCCGACGTCCCCGGGCTTGTCGGCCCCCCGCCATACACTCCCGATGCAACACCGATCACGCTTCTGGAAGGGGGTCGAAGGCATGCGGTTCCTGCACACCGCTGATTGGCAACTGGGTATGACCCGGCACTTCCTGGCCGGGGATGCCCAGCCCCGTTATTCGGCTGCCCGCCGTGACGCGGTGGCCGGCCTCGGCGCGCTGGCAACCGAAGTCGGTGCGGAGTTCGTGGTGGTGTCCGGCGACGTCTTCGAGCACAACCAGCTCGCCCCGCAGGTGATCGGCCAGTCCCTGGAAGCCATGCGCGCCATCGGTATCCCTGTCTACCTGTTGCCGGGAAACCACGACCCGCTGGATGCGTCGTCGGTCTACACCGGTGCGCTGTTCACCTCCGAATGCCCGGACAACGTCGTCGTGCTGGATCGGGACGGCGTGCACCAGATACGCCCCGGCGTACAGATCGTCGCGGCGCCGTGGCGGTCGAAGGCCCCCACCACCGATTTGGTGGCCGACGTCCTCGACGGGTTGCCCGCCGATGGCACCACCCGGGTGCTGGTTGCCCACGGCGGCGTCGACGCGCTCGACCCCGACCGTGCCAAGCCCTCGTTGATCCGGCTCGCCAACGTCGAGCAGGCCCTGTCCGACAACGTGGTTCACTATGTAGCGCTGGGCGACAAGCATTCGCTCACCGAAGTCGGTGATTCGGGACGAGTCTGGTACTCCGGGTCGCCGGAGGTCACCAACTACGACGATGTCGAGGCCGACCCCGGCCACGTCCTGATCGTCGACATCGACGAGACCCATCCGCATCGGCCGGTCACCGTCGAGGCTCGCCACATCGGCCGATGGCGTTTCGTCACCCTGCACAACCAGCTCGACACCAGCCGGTGCATCGCCGATCTGGACCTGAACCTCGACCTGATGCCCGACAAGGACCGTACGGTGGTGCGCCTGGCGCTGACCGGATCGTTGACGGTCACCGACCGCGCGGCGCTGGACGCCTGCCTGGACAGGTACTCCCGGTTGTTCGCCTGGCTGGGCCTGTGGGAACGCCATACCGATCTGGCCGTCGTACCCGCGGACGGAGAATTCGACGACCTCGGCATCGGCGGTTTCGCGGCGTCGGCGGTCGAGGAGCTCATTGCGACGGCCCGCGCCGGGGCCGACGACTCGGGCGACGCCCAGGCGGCGTTGGCCCTACTGCTACGGCTGGCGGACCGGGGCGCGGCATGAAGCTGCACCGGCTGACCCTGACGAACTACCGGGGCATCGCGCACCGGGAGATCGAGTTCCCCGACCACGGTGTCGTGGTGGTCTACGGCGCCAACGAGATCGGCAAGTCGTCGATGATCGAGGCTTTGGACCTGCTGCTGGAATCCAAGGACCGCTCGACGAGAAAGGACGTAAAGCAGGTCAAGCCCGCCAATGCCGACGTCGGTTCCGAGGTCACCGCCGAAATCAGCAGTGGCCCTTACCGCTTCGTGTATCGCAAGCGCTTTCACAAGAAGTGTGAGACGGAGCTGACAGTCCTCGCGCCGCGCCGTGCCCAACTCACCGGCGACGAGGCCCATGAACGGGTGCGAACGATGTTGGCCGAGACGGTCGACACCGAGCTGTGGCGCGCCCAGCGTGTGTTGCAGGCTTCCTCGACCGCGGCGGTGGATCTGTCGGACTGCGATGCGTTGTCGCGCGCTCTCGACATCGCCGCATCCCAATCCGTCGGCGACGCCGCATCGTCGGGTACCGAGCCGCTGCTCATCGAGCGGATCGACGCAGAATATGCGCGCTATTTCACCGCGACCGGCCGCCCGACCGGGGAGTGGTCGGCGGCGCAGGCACGCCTGGACGCCGCCAAGGCTGCGGTAGCCGAATGTGCCAGCGCGATGGCCGAGGTCGACGATCGGGTGCACCGCCACACCGAGCTGACGCGCCAGTCGGCGGAACTGGCGCAACAATGTGTGGCCATCGGCCCGCGGCTGGCCGCGGCGGTGGCCGCGGCCGATCAAGTCAAGGTGCTCACCGATGAGGTGCGCGAAGCCAGATTGATCGCTGCCGCTGCTTCCGCGACCAGCACCGCCTCGACCGCCGCGCACGCCGGGCGTCTGGCGTTGATCAGCGAAATCGACTCCCGCGCAGCATTAATCGCCAAATCAGTCGCCCAAGCCGAGGACGCGGCCGGCCACCAGGCGGTGGCTGCCCGGGAAGCCACCGCCTGTGATGCGGCCGCCCAGGAGGCGGTTGCGCTGCTGGCGGCCGCGCATGATCGCACCGAAGCGGCGCGCCGGGCCCTCGACCGCATCGCCGAGCGTGAGGAAGCCGACCGGCTCAGTGCCCGGCTGGCCAGGATCGACGGAATCCGACGCGACCTCGATCCGATCAATCAGGAATTGTCGGCTCTGGTGCTCACCGATGAGATGCTGCGGCGCATCGAACAGGCTGCCGCGTCGGTCGATCGGGCCGGTGACCAGCTCGAGATGGTCTCCGCCGTGCTGGAATTCACTGCCACCGCCGACATCGAGCTGGTGGTCGGCGCCGAACGGGTCGCGCTACCGGCCGGACAGAGTTGGGCGGTCACGGCCACCGGCCCCACCGACGTGGAAGTCGCCGGTGTGCTGACGACCAGGGTTGTCCCGGGCGCCACCGCACTCGATGTTCGAGCCAGATACGTTGCCGCGCAACAGGAACTCAACGCGGCGCTGGAGGCGGCAGGGGTAGCCGACGTCGCGGCCGCGCGGTCGGCCGGCCGGCGGCGAGAGGAACTGCGCAGCAATCGTGACCGGCTAACCGCCACGTTAGCGGGATTGTGCGGAGAGGAAGACGCGGACCAGCTACGAGCCAGGGTGGCGCAGCTGCAAGCGAATCAGCCCGCCGAACCTGATCTGTTCGCCGGCGACACCGCCAGCGCTCGCGCCGAACGGGACGAGGCCGAATCGGCTCGCGTGGCGGCCCAGGCCGAATGTGAGAGCCGGCGCCAACTGGCCGCCGCCGCTTCCCGTCGCCTCGCCGACGCCGCAACGCGCACAGCGATATTGACCAACGACGCGGCCATTCAACGTGCCGAGCTCGACGCGGCGGTGACCCGGTTGGCCGGGGAGCGGGCCTCGCTCGGTGACGAGGCTCTCGCGGCCACGGCCGACACCGAGCGTCAGGCGGCCCACGCCGCCGAGCTCCGCGTGGCTGAACTCAACCGGGCTCTTGCCGCGGCGAAACCGGACACGATCGCCGCCGAACTCGCCGAGGCTCAGAAGATCGCCGAAACGGTGCGCGAGCGCCGCGACGCCGCGAACGCCGCGTTGAAGGAGATCAGCATCGAGCTCGCGGTGCTACGCAGCGAGGGGCGGAAAGGCAGACTTGACGCCGCCGAGACGGAACTCGAGCACGCCACCAGCCAGCACACCCGGGTGGGCGATCGCGCGCGGGCCGCGCAGCTGCTGCGGTCGGTGATGTGCCGTCACCGCGACGACACCCGCAAGCGATATGTGGAGCCCTACCGGGCCGAGCTGCAACGCCTCGGCCGCCCGGTGTTCGGGCCGACATTCGAAATCGACATCGACAGCGACCTGCGAATCCTCAACCGCACCCTGGCCGGCGTCACCGTGTCCTACGAGTCACTGTCGGGCGGGGCCAAGGAGCAGCTCGGCATCCTGGCGAGACTGGCCGGCGCGGGCCTGGTCGCCAAAGAGGACGCCGTCCCCGTCGTCGTTGACGACGCTCTGGGATTCACCGACCCGGACCGGCTGGCGAAGATGGGCGAGGTATTCGACAGCGTGGGCGCGCACGGGCAGGTGATCGTGCTGACGTGCAGTCCCAGCAGATACGACGGTGTCACGGGTGCGCATCGCATCGACCTGAACGCATAGTGCTGGCGACCAGGCGGGAATACACTCGGCAAATGGTGCTGATCCCCAACGCCCGGCCCACGACCCACCCGTCAGGCTCCAAAACAGGGATGCGCGATGGACATTCAGCGTGACTATGTGGTGATCGGCACCGGCTCCGCCGGTGCCGTCGTGATCAATCGGCTGACCGCGGATCCGGGCACCGAGGTGGCGGCGCTCGAGGCTGGACCTGGCGACACCAACAGGTTCATCGGAATCCCGGCCGCGTTCTCCAAACTGTTCCGCAGTGAGGTCGACTGGGACTACCTCACTGAACCCCAGCCCGAACTGAACGGACGCCAGATCTACTGGCCCCGAGGCAAAGTGCTCGGCGGCTGCTCCTCGATGAACGCGATGATGTGGGTGCGTGGTTTCGGCGCCGACTACGACGAGTGGGCCAGGCGAGCCGACGAGCACTGGTCGGGGGCCGCCGCGCTCGAGTACTACCGGCGCATCGAGGACGTCAGCGCCGCATGGCACTTCGTCAGCGGTGACGACAGCGGCGTCACGGGCCCGCTGCACATTTCCCGTCAGCGCAGCCCGCGTCCGTTGACCGCGGCCTGGCTGTCCGCCACCCGCGAGTATGGATACCCCGCCGCGCAGCCCAATTCTGCTGCGCCCGAGGGCTTTTGTGAAACCGTGGTCACGCAGCGCCGGGGCGCCCGGTACAGCGCTGCCGACGCCTACCTCAAGCCCGCGATGACCCGCAAGAACCTCACCCTGCTCACCGAGGCCACGGCCACCCGCATCATCTTCGAGGGCACCCGCGCGGTCGGTGTGGAGTATCAACACGCCGGCCGCACCTCCGTCGTGCACGCCCGTCGTGAAGTGGTGCTCTGCGGCGGCGCCGTCAACAGTCCTCAGCTGCTCATGCTTTCGGGCGTCGGCGATCGCGATCAGCTCGCCGGGCACGGCATCGAGATCGTCTGCCACGCACCCGAAGTCGGGCAGAACCTGATCGACCATCTGGTCACACCCGTGGGGTTCGACGTCGACGACGGCAGCCTGTTCTCCGCGGAAAAGCCGAAGCAGTTGATCAGCTATCTGCTGCGGCGGCGCGGCATGCTCACCTCCAACGTCGGGGAGGCGTACGGATTCATCCGCAGCCGGCCCGATCTCGAGCTGCCCGACCTGGAGCTGATTTTCGCTCCGGCGCCGTTCTACGACGAGGCACTTCAACCCGCGGCCGGGCACGGTGTCGTCTTCGGCCCGATCCTGGTCGCGCCGGAGAGTCGCGGACAGATCACGTTGCGCTCCGCCGATCCGCGCGACAAGCCGGTAATCGACCCGCGCTACCTCTCCGATCCCAGAGATCGCGAAGCCATGATGACGGGTCTGCGGATCTGCGCGGAACTCGCCCAGACTCCGTCGCTGCGCGACGTGCTGGGACCAGTGGTGCGCCCGCGCAACTGCACCGGACTCGATGACGCCACCCTGGAGCTGGCCCTGACCATGTGCTCGCACACCCTGTACCACCCGATGGGCACCTGCCGGATGGGCAGTGACGACACCAGCGTGGTGGACCCGCAGCTCAGGGTGCGAGGCGTCGACGGGCTGCGGGTGGCCGACGCGTCTGTGATACCCAGCACCATTCGCGGGCACACCCACGCCCCGTCGGTGCTGGTAGGGGAGCGGGCCGCCGATCTGATCCGCAGCTGACCCATAGGCGACCGATGTGCCGGACATCGACGATCTCGGCAGAATGACACGCATGACGGGCTGCCTCCGATGACCATGAACGCCAAACGGCGCCGAGTGCACGACAAGCTGGCGAAGTTGCCGGGGGTGCGGCCGGTTCGCCGGCCGATATCGCCGGGCAGCGACGAGGAGTTCGACCTGTTCTACGTGCGCACCGGTCACAAGTCCACACACCCGCTGGTGATCATCCCGGGCGGGCCTGGCGTGGCGTCGCTGCGCCTGTATCAGGGGTTTCGCCGCCGCGCCGCCGCCGCCGGACTTGACGTGATCATGATCGAGCACCGTGGGCTGGGAATGTCGCGCCACGACGATGCCGGCGCCGATCTGCCGCCGGAGTCGCTGACCATCGAGCAGGTCGTCGACGACGTGGCCGCCGTGCTCGACGATGCGCATGTGGACTCGGCAGTCATCTACGGCTCCTCCTACGGCAGCTACCTCGCCGCGGGTGTCGGCGTCGGTCATCCCAGCCGGGTGCACGCGCTCATCCTGGATTCACCGGTGCTGTCCGCCCACGACATCGTCGCCGTGCGGGATGCGCTGCGCCGCGTGCTGCTGACGGGCGAGGACCCCGAAACGGCGACGCTGGCGCCCAAGGTTCGGCGCCTCGTTGACGCGGGAATCATGACGCCGTCGGCGGGGCAGGTCGCGGCGACGGTGTACGGCTACGGCGGGGCGCCCATGCTCAACCACCAACTCGACCTGCTGCTCACCGGACGCAAGATGCTGTGGCGGGCGCTGGTTCGCTTCACCACCATGGGGGTGAGCCAGAAGGTGCCCTACCGGTATGAATCCGACCTGGTGAGTCGTATCGCGTTCCGCGAACTGGACTACGCCGCCGAACCGGACGGCCTGCCGCTCGACCCCGCTCTGGCGGTACGCGAAACCTTGCCCCAGACAGCAGAATTCGAAGCCGAACCCTATGACCTGAGCGCCGAGTTGCCGAAGTTCACCTGGCCGACCGTGGTGATCGCCGGCGGGCGTGACCTGGTCACGCCGCTTGCGGTGGCCGAACGTGCGATGTCGCTGCTGCCCAACTCGCAGCTGTTGCGGCTGCCCACCATGGCGCACAGTGCGCTGGACTTTCGGGAGCCCGCCGCATTGGCGATCGCCGGCGCGGTATGTCGCGGCGAATTCGACGGGCTGGCCGGGCGTGCCCGGGAGCTGGACGCGCTGCCGGCCCGGCTGCCGATGCGCGTGCTGTGGAAGGCGATCGATGTGGCGGCCACCGTGGAGGCGGCCGTTCCGCCCCTGCTGCACCGCGTCAGCGCATGAACCCGATGGCGGTGTAGTCCAGGTCAGCCAACCCTCGGGCGCCGAAATTCGCCAGCTTGCTGCGCACCGCCACCGGCCCGGGCGACTGGATCAACGGCAGACTGAATCCCTCGGCCCAGATGAGCCGGTCGACTTCATTGGCCAACGCTCGGGCCTTTCCGGGGTCGAGCTCGCTCAGCGTTCGTTCGATCGCGTCGTCGATCTCCGGGCTGCCGATCTTGCCGAAGTTGCTGTCTCCGTCGGATGCGTAGATCTGGGTGAGGCCGGACAGCGGGAACGCGTCGCCCACCCAGCCGAACAACGCGATGTCGAAGGCCCCGACGTTGACGTAGTCGCGGAAAAAGCCACTGCCGGATCGTGATTGCAGATCCAGCTTGACACCGATCTCGGCCAGGCTGTGCTGGGCGATCTGGGTGACCGCCTTGGTGCTCTGCGCGTCGTAGAACAGCATCCGCACTACCAGCTGCCGGCCGTCCTTCTCGCGGAAACCCGTTTCGGCATTGCGTTTCCAGCCCAGAGCATCGAGATCGCGGCTAGCCCGCTGCGGGTCGTACGGGATGCTGTTGTCCTGATAACCCTCCTGCCCGGCCACGAAGATGTGGTTGTTCAGCGGCACTGGGTCGCCGGTGAGACCGTGTAGCGCCACGTTGGCGATGGTGCGCCGGTCGATGCCCTCGCTGACCGCCAACCGCAGCGATCGGTCGGACAGGATCGACCCGTTGGCGCCGTTCATGGTGAAATGCGTCCATACCGGCGCCGGCGCCTGCCGGATCGAGATGCCCTTGGTGCGTTCGGCGATGACGAGTTGGTCGAGCGAGGCGACCCCGGTCGCGTCGATCGTGTTGTTCTGCAGGGCCGGCAACCGGGCCGGGTCGTCGAGCACCAGGTAGGTGATGGAGTCCAGGCGGGGCGTCGTGCCCCACCATCTGGGGTTGCGGGTCAATACGATTCGCTGTTTTGCTCGATCCAGCGTGCTGATGACGAACGGCCCGGCGGTCAGGCCCGGCGCGTCGAGCCAGCCCTTGTTGAACGCCTCCGGTGTGGCGGTCACGCTTTCGGGCAGCAGCATGCCGTTGCCGGCGAACATGCCGCGCCACTCGGCATAGGGCTTGGCGAAGGTCATGATCGCCTGGCGATCGTCGACCCCCCGGGTCACCGAGGCGACGCGGTCGGCGCCGTTGGTCGTGGCGATCTCGAACGCGCTGTCGGTCCCCGTGGTGGCGTGGATCTGACTGGCGATGTCGCGCCAGGTGATGGGGCTGCCGTCGGACCAGACCGCTTTCGGATTGATGGTGTAGGTGATGACCTGCGGGTTGGTCCCGGTGAGTTCGACGCTGGTGAAGTAGTTGGTGTTGACGGTTGCCGAGCCGTCCGCCGCGATGGTGAAGGCGCTGGGCAGCGTGGCCTTCATCATCCCGGCGATCTCCGACGAGTTGCCGTCGATGTGCAGGATGTTGAAGTTCGGCGGGAAGTCGATGAGCGCCAGCCGCAGGTTGCCGCCCTCCTGGAGGGTCTGCGGGTTCTGCGGGTTGATGTCGCTCGCGTTGCCGACGGCGCCGGGGCCGGCGGGCGTCAGCTGACCGCCGGTCGCGCAGCCCGACAACACCAACGCGGCGGCCAGCAACGCCGCTCCCATCCTGCTACGCATGGCCGGGCTCCGGTTGCGGCACCGCGCCCAGCAGCCGACGCGTGTACTCGTGTTGCGGATTGGCAAACACCTGCTCGCTGGCACCCTGTTCCACCACCGCGCCGCGGAACATCACCACCACCTGATGGGCCAGATGCTTGACAACTGAAAGATCATGGGAGACGAAGAGATAGGACAATCCGAATTGATCCTGTAGGTCGAGCAACAGGTTGATGATCCCGGCCTGGATGGAGACATCCAGGGCCGACACCGGTTCGTCGAGGGCCAAGATCTTGGGCTGTAAGGCCAATGCCCGCGCGATACCGATGCGCTGTTTCTGTCCGCCGGAGAACTCGGCGGGATAGCGGTTGGCGTCGGCGCGGCGCATGCCCACGATGGTCAGCAGCTCCGCTACTCGGGTGTTGGTGTCGCTCTTGCTGAAACCGTTGGCCCGCAACGGTTCCGCGAGTAGCTCCGAGACGGGCAGTCGCGGGTCGAGCGAGGCCACCGGATCCTGGAACACCGCCTGGATGTTGCGGCGCAGCGACCGGCGGCCGGCCGTGTGCAGGGTCGTCACATCGGTGCCGAGCACCTCGATCGAACCCGATTGCGGCGTCGTCAGTTCCAGGATCTGATTCAAGGTGGTTGACTTGCCCGAACCGGATTCGCCCACGATGCCCAGCGTGCGGCCTTGCTGCAGTTCGAAGCTGACGCCGTCGACGGCGCGCACTTCACCGACGGTGCGGCGCAGCAACACGCCCTTGGTCAGGGGATAGGTCTTGGCCAGGTTTTGCACCCGCACCACGACGGTGGAGTCCTCGGGCGCGGCGGCGACCTGTTTGGTGTCGACGTCATAGATTTCGGCGGCGCTGCGCCCGGCGGCGTTTTCGGTGCGGATGCAGGCGGCTCGATGATCGACCCCGACTTCGATCAAATCCGGCTCCGCGCTTCGGCATTCGTCGATGGCCAGCGGACAGCGCGGTGCGAACGGGCAGCCGGGTTCGAGGCCGGCCAGCGACGGGGGAGCGCCAGGTATGGGTACCAGCCGGGTGCCCTGTGGGGCGTCCAGTCGCGGAACCGAGCCCAGTAGTCCAATGGTGTAAGGCATTTGGCGGTCTCGGTAGAGATCGCTCACCCCGGCCGACTCGACCACCCGGCCGGCGTACATCACCAACGCCCGGTCGGCGAACTCGGCGACCACGCCCAGATCGTGGGTGATGATCAGGACCCCGGCGCCGGTGACGTCGCGTGCCTTCTTGAGTACCTCGAGGATCTGGGCCTGCACGGTCACGTCGAGCGCGGTGGTGGGTTCGTCGCAGATGAGCAGGTCCGGGTCATTGGCGATCGCCATCGCGATCACCACGCGCTGGCGTTCTCCACCGGACAGTTCGTGTGGAAAGGCGCGGGCCCGCTGGGAAGGCTGCGAGATACCCACCAATTCAAGCAGTTCCACCGCGCGCTCCCGGGCTGCCTTCTTGCCGACCGGCCCTTGATGTACCCGGATCGCCTCGGCGATCTGATCGCCGACCGTATAGACCGGGGTCAGTGCGGACATCGGATCCTGGAACACCATGCCGATCGACCTGCCGCGGAACCGCGACATGCCGTCGTCGCCGAGCCCGAGCAGCTCGGTGCCCTGCAGGCGGACCGAACCGCTCACCGCGGCGTACTCCGGCAGCAGACCCATCACCGCCATCGCCGCCGCCGACTTTCCCGATCCGGACTCGCCGACCATCGCCACCACTTCACCTGGGTTGACCTGGTAGGTGATGCCGCGGACCGCGGTCACCGGGGTCCCGTCGGTGGGAAAGGTGACGGCGAGGTCGGTCACCTCCAGCAGCGAACTCATTGCGCACCTCGCCGCAACGTCCTGGCGCCGGGGTCCAGCGCGTCGCGCAGTCCGTCACCGGTCAGGTTGGCGCACAACACGATCAGCACCAGCACCCCGGCCGGGACCAGGAAGACCCAGGGGAAGGTGGTGGCGGCCTGGGTGCCGTCGGCGATCAGGGTGCCCAGGGACACGTCGGGCGGCTGGACGCCGAAACCGAGAAAGCTCAGGCCCGTCTCGGCCAGGATGGCGAAGCCGACGTTGAGGGTCGCGTCGATGATCAGGATGGACGCCACGTTGGGCAACACGTGGCCGACGATGATCTTGCGGCTGGAGACGCCCATGTACCGTGCGGCACGGATGAAGTCGTGCTCCCGCAGGCTCATGGTCAGCCCGCGCACCATGCGGGAACTGACCATCCAGCTGAAGGCCGCGAGCAGCAGCACCAGCGACATGATGTTGGCCGAATTCCTCGTCCGCGGCGAAACGATGGCGATGAGAATGAAACTGGGCACCACCAGCATGAGGTCGACCACGAACATCAGGACCCCGTCTCGCCAGTCCTTGAAGTAGCCCGCGATGGATCCCACGGTGGCGGCGATCCCGGTGGAGATCACCGCCACGCAGAGACCGATCAGCATGGACTTCTGCATGCCGCGCAGGGTCTGAGCCAGCATGTCCTGGCCGATAGCGTTGGTGCCCAACCAGTGTCGGGTGCCGGGTGGCTGCAGCAGCGCATTGAAGTCGAGGTCGCGGTAGGAGTAGGGCAACAGCGGTGGCAATGCGTAGCAGCCGATGAACAGCAGTACCAGCAGCGCCAGGGCCACCACTGCCGAGCGGTTGCGCAGGAACCGGCGCAGCACCAGTGTGCGGCGTGAAGTGAATTCCGTTGCCTCGGTGGGCTCGACCGCGGTCATGACACACGCACCCGCGGATCCAGCGCCGCGTAGAGGATGTCGGACAGCAGCCCGGCAAGCAACGTGACGGCAGCGGAGAACAGCGTGATCGCGGCGATGATGTTGGTGTCCTGGGTGGCGATTCCCCGGATCGTCCATTCACCCATGCCGTGCCAGCCGAAGATCTTCTCGACGAACACCGCGCCTCCGACAAGACCGGCCACGCTGTAGGCGAACAGTGTCGCCATCGGGATCAGTGCGGTCCGCAGGCCGTGTTTGACCAGTGCGCGGCGGCGGGTCAGGCCTTTGGCGCGGGCGGTGCGGATGAAATCCTGTCCCAGCACGTCGAGCATCGCGTTGCGCTGATACCGGCTGTAGCCGGCCGCGGCAGTCAGCGTCAGCGTGAGCGTCGGCAAGACCAGATGCTTCAGCCGGTCGGCGACCGCCGCCCAACTCCCCTCGATGACACCAGGCGACGTCTCGCCGGTGTAGTCGAAGAGTTGGTAGCCCAGCGCCCAGTTGGCCCGCAGCGCCCCCATGATCAACAAGTTGGCGATGACGAAGGTCGGCGTGCTCAGAATGAGCAAGGCGGTGATAGTGACGATGCGGTCGCTGAACCGGTATTGGCGGATGGCGCCCCACGCCCCCAGGGTCACCCCGAGCAGCGTGCCCAGCACGGACCCGATGACCAGCAACCGCAGCGTGACTCCGATGCGGCGTCCCAGTTCGGTGCCTACCGGCTGCCCGGTGATCGTCTTGCCGAAATCGCCGTGCGCCGCGTGCGATACCCAGTTGACGTAGCGGATCGGAATCGGCCGGTCCAGGCCGAGATCGTGCGCCTTGGCGTCGATCACCGCCTTCGGGGGGCGGGGACTGCGCTGCATCAGGCTTTCCAGCGGCGAGAACGCGACCGAGGTGAGACAGAAGGTCAGAAACGACGCCAACGCCAGCAGCACGGCGTACTTCGCCAATCGGCGCAGCAGAAAACGCGTCACGCCTTATCACCCTGCCGCATTGGGACAGGGTAGCGATCCGGCGCTGAACATTCAGATCCGGCTGATCCGCACCGGTGAAATACGGTTGGCCGGTTGTTAAGATCCGCGGCATCCACCCGCTGGCAAATATGATTTCGCATCCCGAGGGAGACCTGCGTGACGGTTACCGACGACTACCTAGCCAACAACGCCACCTACGCGAGCGCCTTCCAGGGGCCGTTGCCGCTGCCGCCGAGCAAACACATCGCGGTGTTGGCGTGCATGGATGCCCGCATCGACGTGTACCGGGTGCTGGGCATCAACGAGGGCGAGTCGCACGTGATCCGCAACGCCGGTGGTGTGGCCACCGACGACGCCATCCGGTCGCTGGCGATCTCGCAGCGGCTGCTTGGGACCAAGGAGATCATCCTGATCCACCACACCGACTGCGGGATGCTGACCTTCACCGACGACGACTTCAAGCGCAGCATCCAGGAAGAGACCGGTATCAAGCCGCCCTGGTCAGCCGAAGCGTTCCCTGACATCGCCGAGGATGTTCGGCAATCGCTGCGGCGGATCGAGCAGAGCCCGTTCGTCACCAAGCACGAATCACTGCGCGGGTTCGTCTTCGACGTCGCCACCGGCAAGCTCGAAGAGGTCACCCTCTAGCCGAGCAGACGCAAAAGTCCGCAATCTTCGTGCCGAAATGACGTGCTTTTGCGTCCGCTCGCGCGGGGCCTGCACCCGCCCCGCGGCGTCGGTCACCCTTCGTCGTGGGCGGCCTGGAAGTCCTCCACCTGCTGCGCGACCTCGACGACGTCTTCGAAACGCGCGACGTGAAACAGCGCATCGCCCTGATGGACGATCGGCAGCTGGCTTCGCCCGATCACCAACCCGGAATGGTCCGCCGTCACCGCGATCTCGGCGCCGCCGAAGGGATCGGCGATCGTGCCGATCTGCTCGCCGCGGTCCACCCGGGCGCCGAGCGGCTTCGCGGCCCGGAACATGCCGCTCTCGGGCGCGCGCACCCACGCGGTCGAGCGCGCCACGAACGGCTCGGCGCGGGCCCGGCGCCGGCGTGACGATGGCAGCATGCCGAGCCCGCGCATCACGTTGACGATGCCCTGCACTCCGGGGCGTATTGCCAGCTCTGCGAAGCGCAGCGCCTCGCCTGCCTCGTAGAGCAGCGTCGGGATGCCCAACGCTGCGGCCGCCTCGCGCAGCGAGCCGTCGCGGACCGCGGCATTGATCAGTACCGGCACTCCGAAGCTGCGTGCCAGCGCGAGGGTTTCGGGGTCGTCGAGGTTGCCGCGAATCTGCGGAAGGTTGTCGCGATGGATGGCCGCGGTGTGCAGGTCGATGCCGTGGGTGCAATTGGCGACGATCTCGGTCATGAACCGGTCGGCCAGCTTCGCGGTCAGCGAACCGCGTCCCGAGCCGGGGAACGAGCGGTTGAGGTCGCGGCGGTCGGGAAGATACCGCGAGTGGTGCAGCACCCCGTACACGTTCACGATCGGGATCGCGATCAGCGTCCCGCGTAACTTCGCCAGCGCGGGCCGACGCAACAGTCGGCGGATGATCTCGACACCGTTCAGCTCGTCGCCGTGCACCGCGGCGCAGACGAACAGCCGCGGGCCGTCCCGCCGGCCCCGCACCACCTGCACCCGCATCGTCAGCGGCGTGTGTGTGTAGAGCTGGGGAATCGGCAGCTCGATGGTGGCGCGGGTGCCTGGCGGGATCGACTCCCCGCCGATCAGCAGGTCGGTGCTCAACCCTTGCCCCGGGTGTTGGTCTTGCCGTGCCGGGCGTGCTTCTCGATGAACTCGATGATCAGCTTGGCGACGTCGCGTTTGGTCGCCTCCTCGATGCCTTCCAGGCCGGGCGAGGAATTGACCTCGAGCACCACCGGACCGTGATTCGAGCGCAGGATGTCGACGCCGGACACGTTCAGCCCCAGGCGCTGGGCGGCACGCACCGCGGTCGAGCGCTCTTCGGGCGTGAGCCGGATGAGCGACGCGGCGCCGCCGCGGTGCAGGTTGGAGCGGAACTCGCCGGGCCTCGCCTGGCGCTTCATCGCCGCGACCACTTTGTTGCCGATGACGAAGCAGCGGAGGTCCGCGCCGTGCGCCTCCTTGATGTACTCCTGAACCAGGAAGTTCGCCCGCAGCCCCCGGAATGCCTCGATGATGGCCTCGGCCGCGGAGCGTGTCTCGCACAGCACTGTGCCCTTGCCCTGGGTGCCCTCGAGCAGCTTCACCACAAGCGGTGCGCCGCCAACGATCTCGATCAGCTCAGAGGTGGCGTCGGTGGAGTGCGCAAAGGCGGTGACCGGCAGCCCTATCCCCGCGCGCGCCAGGATCTGCAGCGAGCGCAGCTTGTCGCGCGATCGGGTGATCGCGACCGACTCGTTCAGGCAGTAGGTGCCCATCATCTCGAATTGACGCACCACGGCCGAGCCGTAGAAGGTCACCGACGCGCCGATGCGGGGAATCACCGCGTCGAAAGACTCGAGCTCCTCACCGCGGTAGTGGACCGCCGGGTCATGGGAGGCGATATCCATGTAGCACTTGAGGTGATCGAGCACAACGACGTCGTGCCCGCGATGCTCTGCGGCCTCGACCAGGCGGCGGGTGGAGTACAGCTTCGGGTTGCGCGACAGGATCGCGATTCTCATCGTCGTCCTCCCGGCAGCCCGCCGGCGCCGCGACGCGGTCGTCCCGACAGGTAGGAACGCGCGGGGTCGACGTGGAAACGTCCACGTAGCGCGGTTCGCCCGAGCAGCATCCGGAAGCGCATCGTCTCTCGATCGGTGAGGGTCATCTCGGCCCGGAAGCGCTCGCCGAAGACCTCGACCGACGTCTCGATGACGAAGCGTTGCTCGCGGTGCCCGCCCGAGTCCGCGACCACGCGCTCGTCGAGGACGTCGGCAAGACAGATCTGTTCGATGCTCACGTCGTGCTGCAGCGGGCGCATCCCGAATCGCACCCGCCGCCGCCCGTTCTCCACCAGCGGCTCGACGAAGAAGGCGTGCAGCGCGGAGGTCCGAGCGCCGGTGTCCACCTTGCACTTGATGTGTTTGATCCCCAGATCGGGGAGCGACACCCACTCCCGCCATCCGAGCAGCGTGCATTCGCCGTTATCGATGTTGCCCGCCATGGACGTGTAAGACTCCGACCGGAACCGTGTTGGACAGGAGCGCCGAGGGCCGCGCGATCACTGCGGCGTCGGCGTAGAAAGCGGAATCTATCACCCGCACCGGCGAGAAGCCGTGCGCCCCAGTCGGCTCCTCTGAAGTGCGTAAGACGCCCAGACCATGCGCCCGCTGGCAGACGCTCCCGGCGGCCTGCTCGCCCACCCGGCACCAACTCATTGACACCAGCACAGGTGGCTGCTTTCATGTCATTAATAAGAGTAAATATGGTCAATCCAACCAACTTAACCGGGAAAAGATGCCGATGACTACTGACGTCAAAGCCGGCCCCGCCGTCGGTCAATATGAGTTGAGCCATCTGCGTTCGCTCGAGGCCGAGGCGATTCACATCATTCGCGAAGTGGCCGCCGAGTTCGAACGGCCGGTACTGCTGTTCTCCGGCGGTAAGGACTCGATCGTCATGCTGCACTTGGCGCTCAAGGCTTTTCGGCCCGGCAGGCTGCCGTTCCCGGTGATGCACGTGGACACCGGTCATAACTTCGACGAGGTTCTCGAGACCCGCGACGAGTTGGTCGAGGAAGCCGGAGTGCGTCTGGTGGTGGCCTCGGTGCAGGACGACATCGACGCCGGCCGGGTGGTGGAGACCATTCCGTCGCGCAACCCACTGCAGACCGTGACGCTGCTGCGCGCGATCGCGGAGAACAAGTTCGACGCGGCCTTCGGCGGCGCCCGCCGCGACGAGGAGAAGGCCCGGGCCAAGGAGCGGGTGTTCAGCTTCCGCGACGAGTTCGGGCAATGGGACCCGAAGGCCCAGCGGCCCGAGTTGTGGAACCTCTACAACGGCCGACACCACAAGGGCGAGCACATCCGGGTGTTCCCGCTGTCCAACTGGACCGAGTTCGACATCTGGTCCTACATCGGCGCCGAGAAGGTCAAGTTGCCGTCGATCTACTTCGCCCACCGCCGCAAGGTTTTTCAGCGCGACGGAATGCTGCTGGCCGTGCACCGGCACCTGCAGCCGCGCGCCGACGAGAAGGTGTTCGAGACCTCAGTGCGGTTCCGCACCGTCGGCGATGTCACCTGCACCGGCTGCGTGGAATCCGACGCGGCCACCGTGTCGGAGGTCATTGCCGAGACCGCGGTGTCACGATTGACAGAACGCGGAGCCACCAGGGCGGACGACCGGATCTCGGAGGCCGGAATGGAAGACCGTAAGCGGCAGGGGTACTTCTGATGGCGACATTGTTGCGACTGGCGACCGCAGGCTCGGTCGACGACGGCAAGTCCACCCTGATCGGGCGATTGCTCTACGACTCCAAGGCGGTCATGGAGGATCAGTGGGCGGCCGTCGAGAAGACTTCGAAGGACCGCGGTCACGACTACACCGACCTCGCGTTGGTCACCGACGGGCTGCGCGCCGAGCGCGAGCAGGGCATCACCATCGACGTCGCCTACCGCTATTTCGCCACTCCCAAGCGAAAATTCATCATCGCCGACACCCCCGGACACATTCAGTACACCCGCAACATGGTGACCGGTGCCTCCACCGCGCAGTTGGTGATCGTGCTCGTCGACGCGCGGCACGGACTGCTCGAGCAGTCGAGGCGGCACGCGTTCCTGGCATCGCTGCTCGGCATCCAGCACATCGTGCTGGCCGTCAACAAGATGGACCTGATCGGTTGGGACAAAGAGCAATTCGAGGCGATTCGCGACGACTTTCACGCGTTCGCGGCGCGTCTGGATGTGCAGGACGTCGCCACCATCCCGATCTCTGCCCTGCGCGGCGACAACGTGGTGACCAAGTCAGACCAGACGCCCTGGTACGAAGGGCCGGCGCTGCTTTCCCACCTCGAAGAGGTCTTCATCGCCGGTGACCGCAACCTGGTCGACGTCCGGTTCCCCGTCCAATACGTCATCCGGCCGCATACGCACGAACACCAGGACCACCGCAGTTACGCCGGCACCGTCGCCAGCGGCGTGATGCGTCCCGGTGATGAAGTGGTGGCGCTGCCCGTCGGCAAGGCCACCCGGATCGCTGCGATCGAGGGCCCGAACGGTGCGGTGACAGAAGCTTTTCCGCCGATGGCTGTTTCGGTGAGCCTGACCGACGACATCGACATCTCGCGCGGCGACATGATCGCCCGCACCAACAATCAGCCCAGGATCGCCCAGCAGTTCGATGCGACCGTGTGTTGGATGGCCGACGGATCGGCCCTGGAGCCCGGCCGTGACTACGTCATCAAGCACACCACCCGAACCACTCGCGCACGGATCACCGCACTGGACTACCGGCTCGACGTCAACACCCTGCACCGCGACAAGACGGCAACGGCGCTCAAGCTTAACGAACTTGGCCGCGTTTCGTTGCGCACCCAGGTGCCGTTGCTGCTCGACGAGTACTCCCGCAACGCCAGCACCGGGTCGTTCATCCTGATCGACCCGGACACCAATGGCACGGTGGCCGCGGGGATGGTGTTGCGTGATGTCGCGGCCCAGAAGGCCAGCCCGAACACCGTGCGGCACAAGTCGTTGGTCTCCGCCAGCGATCGCGCTACTCAGGGCAGGACGGTGTGGCTCACCGGTTTGTCCGGGGCGGGCAAGTCGTCAGTGGCCATGCTGGTCGAGCAGAAGCTGCTCGAAAAGGGCATTCCCGCTTACGTTCTCGACGGCGACAATCTGCGGCACGGCCTGAACGCCGACCTGGGCTTCAGCATGGCAGACCGGGCCGAGAACCTGCGCCGGCTGGCGCATGTGGCTACGCTGCTCGCGGATTCGGGTCAGATCGTGCTGGTGCCGGCCATCAGCCCGCTGGCCGAGCATCGCGAGATGGCCCGGAAAGTCCACGCCGACGCCGGATTTGGGTTTTTCGAGGTGTTTTGCGACACTCCGCTCAAGGAATGCGAACGCCGCGACCCCAAGGGGCTGTACGCCAAAGCCCGCGCGGGGGAGATTACCCACTTCACCGGGATCGACAGTCCCTATCAGCGGCCCAAGAACCCGGACCTGCGGCTCACCGCGGACCGCAGTGTCGAAGAGCAGGCGCAGAGCGTGATCGACATGCTGGAAGTGCGCGCGTAGGAGGTTCTGGGCAAGAGGCTGGCACAATCCTGAGCATGCGGATGTCGGCCAAGGCGGAGTACGCCGTTCGGGCGATGGTCCAGCTCGCGACGGTCCCCAGTGGCACGCTGGTCAAGACCGACGAGCTGGCCCAGGCCCAGGGCATTCCGCCGCAGTTCCTCGTCGACATCCTGACCAACCTGCGGACCGACCGCCTGGTGCGCAGCCACCGCGGACGTGAGGGTGGTTACGAACTGGCGCGGCCGGGCACCGAGATCAGCATCGCTGACGTGTTGCGGTGTATCGACGGGCCGTTGGCCAGCGTGCGCGACATCGGGCTGGGAGATCTGCCCTATTCCGGCCCGACCGTCGCGCTCACCGATGTGTGGCGGGCGTTGCGCGCCAGCATGCGGTCGGTCTTGGAGGAGACGACCGTGGCAGACGTCGCCAACGGCACGCTGCCCGAGCATGTCGCGCAGATGGCCGACGACTACCGCGACCAGGAGAGCCGGCGGCACGGGGCCGCCCGCCGCTAGCCCGAGCCGTAGGGCCTGGTCAGAATCTCCATCGCGTGCCCGGCTGGGTCGCGGAAGTAGACGCCGCGGCCACCGTCCCGAGTATTGATTTCGCCGGGTCGTTGGGCGCGAGGGTCCGCCCAGTGCGGCAAGCCGCGGGCGGTGATCTTGCCGTAGATGGCGTCGAACTCCGCTTCGGAGACCAGGAACGCGTAGTGCTGCGGCCGGATTTCGTCGCCGTCGGCGACGTCGGCGTAGTCCAGGCTGGCAAGGTGTTCCAGTGCGACGACCAGGAACGGGCCGAACGGTGCGGGGCCGGGCAGGTCGAACAGTTCGGTGAGAAACTCCGCGGATTGCCGCTTGTCGCGCGACGCGACGATGGTGTGGTTGAAGCTGATACTCATAGTTTTCGCCAGTGTCCTCTTGCGGTGGCGAGCGTGCACTCCGGTACGCCGACACGCCGTGGGCTTTGGCGCTAACCGCACGCTCGGGGCATGGGGCATGGGGCATGGGGCATGGGGCATGGCGTCTCTTTCTGTCACGAGCGTGCACCCGGGTACGCCGACACGCCGTGGGCGCTGGCGCTAACCGCACGCTCGCGTCAGAGGCCGGAGGGGCGTTACTTCGGCGCCGTGAGCTCCAAGGCGATGTTGTCCGGGTCGCGGAACTCCAGGATGTAGGCCGGCCCGATGTCCTTGACCGGCTCGTGGGCAATCCCGATCTCATCGAGATGTTTTGCTGCAGAATATAATTCGTCCTTGCTGGCGATCCTCAACGCCAGGTGGTCCAGCCCGCACCGGTCCTCGTCGAAGCGGTCATCGGCCACCGGCCGCAACCCGAGCAGCGCGCCACCCATGTCGTAGATGACGCCGCCGAATAGAAAACCCAACCGGCGCCGCGTCGCCTCGTCGGGGTTCTCCGGGGCCTCGATGAGCACCGGCCAGTCGAACACGCTCTCGTAGAACCGCCGCGATCGCTCGATGTCGGTGACAGTGAGCCGGACGTGGGCGATTGACGTGCTCGTTAGTGCCATCCGCCCATGCTGCCAGAATCACTTACGTGCAGATAGGTATGACGATGCCGGTGATGGAGCCCGACCTGGACGCGACGCTGCTGCGGCAGTGGGCGCAGGTGATCGACGAGGGCCCGTTCTCGTCGCTGTGCTGGGGCGAGCGCATCGCCTTCGACAACCCGGACAGCCTGACCTTGCTGGGCGCCATCTCAGCGTGGACGCAGCGGGTGCGGCTGGTGACGACGGTGATCGTCCCGCAGCTGCACGACCCGGTGATGCTGGCCAAGGGCCTGGCCACCGGCGACATGCTCAGCGGCGGCCGCCTGACGGTGGGCATCGGGGTGGGTGGCCGGGAGGAGGACTACAACGCGGTGGGCGCCGACCCCAAGACGCAGACCATCCGCGGCATGGCCGAGCGCGTCGCGGTGATGAAGCGCGTGTGGGCGGGGGAGAAGACCACCGACTCGGTGCGGCCGGTCGGCCCCTCGCCCGTGCAAAAAGGTGGCCCGCCGCTACACGTCGGCACGATCGGACCCAAAACCGTCCGTAGCGCCGCCGCCTGGGCCGACGGAATGGCCGGAACCACCTTGGACCTCGATGTCGCCAAGCAGAACGAGCTGTTCGACGTCGCACGTCGCGCCTGGGCCGAGGCCGGCAAACCGGAGCCGCACCTGGCGACGTCGTTCTGGTTCGCGTTCGGCGCGGCCGACGAAGCCCGCGGCCAGGTGCACCGGCACCTGCGGCGGTACATGAACTGGATCCCGGCCGAGTACGTCGATGCCATGGCGCCGATGACCGGATGGGCGGGTTCCGAGGACGAGCTGGTCGCGGTACTCAGGGGATTCGCCGACATCGGCACACACGAAGTGCAACTCATCCCCACCAGCTCGGACACCGAGCAGCTGCGTCGGGCCGCAGACGTCGTCGCCGCGTTGTAGTCAGCCTGCCCGCATGCTGTCGACCGACTGATCCGAGGGCTGTCCCTTGCGCAGAGTGGCCAGCAGTTCGCGGTAGGGGCCGACGAGGTAGACGGTGTCGCCGCCCTCCAGGCGCGCGTCGCGGCGCGGGTGCAGCTTGACCTGCCCGTCGGGCCCGGTGATCGCGATGACGCGGACCTGGGTGGACAGCTCGTGCATGGGCTTGCCGTCGAGCTCGCTGCCAGAGGCGACGCACATCCCGCCCACCATGAAGGAGCGTTGCCCGATGGAGAACGTCCCCAGCACCTGCAGTCCCATCGCGGCGCCGATGAACCAGGGCGCCGCCAGATCGACAGTCGAGCGGACGTTGTCGAAGCCGAACCGCTGGGCCACCGCCGAACCCAGTGACCGGTCGTACACCCGCAGCACCAACGGCACGTCCTTGCGATGCAGCTTGCGGTGCGAGCGGGTGTTCAACATCTCCCGCAAGACGATGCCGACCTCGATGTTGACCATGTCGTCCTGGGTCAGCACGGCCACCGCGCGGGCCTTCTCAATCCCGGCATGCTCGAGCGTCTGGCGCAGCGTCGCGTCACCGAAGATCACCGGAACCTCGAGTTCGGCCGCCGATGCCAGGTACCGGTTGTTCTCGTCGAGTTCGATGACGGCGACGTCGCGCCCGGCGGCGGTCAGGTCGCTGACCACGCGGCTGCCGAAGGAGCCCAGGCCGACGACGATGATGTGGTTGCGCATGTGGCGCACCCTTGAGCGCCCGGCCGAGCGGACGAAGCGGCGCGAGAGCAGCAGGTCGGCGATGAAGGCCACCAGCAGCGCGGTGGTGGTGACGCCGGCGAACATCAACATGATGCTGTACAGCCGCAGCCAGATTGGCTGGTTGAAGAAGTTGAAGTCGCCGTAGCCGACCGTGGCGATCGTTTCGGTGGTGAAGTACAACGCGTCGATCCAGCTCATCCCGGGCATCTGGTAGGCGTAGCGCAGCAATACTGTCGACCCCACCAGCAACGCGGCCGCTGCCCCCAGCGCCCGGAAGAACATCGGATTCACTTCGTCGCGCAGGGTGCGCGCCGCGTCGAGGCCGCGGTGCATCCGGGGCCGGCCGGAGCGGTTGGGCACCGGCCGGGGAACCGTCATGCCGCGAGCGGCCACCTCCTCGGCGGTGCCGATCATCGCCGTCCAGTCACCGGCCCGGACCTGCAGGTCCCGCCCGGGACACGCCACCACTTCCCCGGGAGCGGGCGAGTCCTTGCCACCGATCACCGCCACCGGAGCCAGGTCGCCGTAGATCTCACGCAGGGTCGCGTCCCGCGGCGCTTCGGACCTCGAGACCACGAAGTCGATGCCGGCCACCTCGAACGGGTGCGCGGTATAGGCCAGCACCGATTCGACCACCGAGGGCGCGGCGAGGTCGGCGACGTCCAGGATCGCGCCGGGGCCGTTGTCGGCGGCCATCGCCTCGCGCAGCACGTCGTTGGCCAGCCGGGCGACCACCCGCACATGAGGATTGGCTTTCCGTGCGAGCAAAGCGATTTCGAGGTTCCTCGCGTCGTCGTCGCCGACGCACACGACGGCATCGGCATTGGTGAGATCGACCCCCACCAAGTTGTCGCCGGCCAGCATTGCGACGTTGGCGCCGACCTTGTTGAGTTCCTCGATGATCGTCGCAGCCAACGCATCGTGACCGCTGACGATAATGTGACGCACCATGTCCCGCCCGCTCCGCCATGAGTTCTCCCGCATGAACACCCACTCCCGATGAGATGGGCGTCGGCCGGCTTGAACTGACTATCGGTCACCGCGCCGGTTAACGCCAGCAAGACGCGCGTGCGCGTCGATTCGGGACCAATCTTTGCCGCGCACGATGCCGGCTGCAATGGCTGGGGTTCCTCGGCATGCCGGCGGCGCCCGACACGATGCCGGCCCGGATACTGACAACGTGCCTTTCATCGAAACCGTCGCGTCGCGCGAGGCCTATCGCAACCCGTGGATGGTGCTCCGCGAAGACGACATCCGCCGGCCCGACGGCAGCCCCGGCATCTACGCGGTGGTGGACAAGCCCACCTACGCGCTCGTAATGCCCTACGACGGAACGCGATTCCGGTTGGTCGAGCAGTTCCGTTATCCCGTCGGTGCGCGCCGCTGGGAGTTTCCCCAGGGCACCGCCCCCGATCTGGCCGACCCTGAGCCCGCCGAGCTCGCCGAGCGCGAGTTGAGGGAGGAAACCGGGCTGCGGGCAACGACGTTGGAGGCACTCGGTCAGCTCGACGTCGCACCCGGGATGACCAGTCAGCGCGGGTGGGTTTTTCTGGCCACCGGAATAACGGAGGGGCATGCGGACCGCGAGCACGAGGAACAGGACATGCGCAGTGCCTGGTTCCCGCGCGAGGAGGTCGAGCAGATGATACGCGAGGGTGTGATCGCCGATGCGCAGTCAATCGCTGCCTACGCCCTGTTTCTGTTGCGGGGGCGATGAACTTTCCACCCCGCGGCGGTCAGTCCCGGTATGACGATCACACCGCGCAATCTCGACGGCTACGGGACGCCGCCGATCGAGTGGGACAGTGTCAAAGCCGTGTTGGACAGCCCGTTGCCGCAGGCGCCGGGTACCGGCGGCCCACAACGGCACACCACCTGGCTCACCACCGTCAACCGCGACGGCAGTCCGCACGTGATGGCGGTGGGGGTGCAATCGGTGAACGGCATCTGGTATTTCACTTCCGGACCGGCCACCCGCAAGTCACGCAATCTGATGCGTGACCCCCGATGCACCTTCAGCGTCGCCACCGAGCCGTTCGACCTCGTGATCGAAGGGGTCGCCGAACGGGTGACCGGCAGAGACGAATTGGCCTCCCTAGCAGCGGAGTACGCCGCGGATGGCTGGCCTGCCGAGGTCGCCGGCGATGCGCTCACCGCGCCGTTCAGCGCGCCTTCGGCGGGGCCGGCGCCGTGGCACCTTTACCGGGTGCGGCCGGCCACGGTGTTCGCGCTGGGAACGGCAGAGCCGTTCGGCGCGACGAAGTTCGAATTGGACTGAGCGGGATCGTAGCCGCGCCGATACCCTGTTGCGTCATCCAGCGGACAGCATGGACACGATGCCGCTGGGATGGAAATTCGCGATGCTCGCCGTGCTCGCCTCGGCGTTCGGTATGCCGGCCGCGCATGGGGCGAGCCCCGCGTGGAACGGCAAGTACTCGCTGGTGCGCTATGCCGTCGAGAAGAGCGGCACCAGCGTTGCGGCCGCCCAGGCCGAACCCACATTCAGTGCGGACTATGTCTTCTCGACGGTGTGTTCGGCGGCCAGTTGTGTCGCCACCGCCAACAACGGACCCAAGCCCGACAACCCGACGATCTCGGTGCCGTCGCACTACACCTGGGATGGCTCCCGGTGGGTCGAGCGCTTTGATTTTCAGTGGGATTGCTATATGGGAGAGGGGGTTTCGAAGGTCTGGGCGCCCGCTAAATCGTGGGCGTTCTACACGCCGCAGGCCGACGGGTCGCTACGTGGCACCTGGCACACCGACATCGCCAGCGGTCCGTGCCAGGGCAGTGTCGAGATGCCGGTGGCGGCGTTTCGCGCCTGACGCACGGCGCGCAACGAATCGCCGCCCCACAGAGTCTGTGAGGCGGCGATCGGGGGGCGGGTTTCGGGGCTTCAGGTGGTGGTGACGTACTGCGGGCAGTAGGCGCTGGCGGCGTCGACGGCGAAGGTGTGCGCACCGCTGCTGCTCAGGCCGGTCCGCTGGGCCACACTGGCGATGACCTGCTTGCTGGATTGCCCGGCGTCCAGAGCGGTGCACACGGCGTGGGCTTCGCTGATGGCGCGCGCGCTGCTGGGCGGGGTGATCCCGTCAGCCTTGATCTGGGCGATGAAGGCGTCGTCGACCGTGCTCGCGCCGGCGGTGCCGGCCAGACCGAGGGCAGCCAGGCCGAGCGTGGCGGCGGTCAGGGTGGTGCCGGCCAGGGAAGCGGTGAAACGACGAGTGAACATTGGTGTCTCCGTGTTACTGAGGTGGTGGACGCTGGTTTGCGTTGACCAAAGCCTCATGCGTACGGCTTGTGAACTTCTCAAAGGATTCTTGGTGAGTTGGTGACCCCGGCAGGCCAATGGGCTCAGATCACCCGAAGTATCGGCGACTCCGAAAAGTCGGGTGGATGCGGACCCAGCGCAGCGGTAACGGAGCGTGGCACCGAAATATCGGCGAGGTAGAGGGCACCGACCTGCGGCGCACCACGCATACCCATCTTGGGCAGCGCCAGCGTCATGGTCGCGTCAGCGCTGACGACATCCCCGGGGGCCTGTCCGGACGTGACGTCGAGCCCGCTGGGCGTGTCCAGTGCCACCACCGACCTGGCGGACGTCATGGCCGCGATCAACTCCGCGGCCCGCCCGTGCGGTATGCCACGCAGCGAGTAGCCGATCAGGGCGTCTACGGCGAGGTCGGCCTCAATGAGGGTCGGGCTGGTCGCCACCTTCATGCGTCGCAGGATGTCGAATTGGTGCGCAGGGACCGGGCTCAGCTGGTCGGGCGGACCGCCTAGGGTCACCACGACGTCGACGCCGGCGTTGACCAAGTGCCGTGCCGCTACCAGGCCGCCGCCCCCATTGCCACCGGATCCCGCGACCACGGCGACCCGGTCGGGCGTTCCCAGAGCCAGCACGAGACGCGCCAGCTGATGACCGGCGTTCTCCATCATCTGCACCAAGTCGATGCGCAACTCATCGATCATCACGCGGTCTACCTCGATCATCTGCTCCCTGGTCAGCCAACCGATGTCGTCGGCAGCCACGGCGGGGAACACGTTGTTGGTGGGCCGACTGTCGTCGATCCCCGCTAGCAGGTGGGCCGCGTAGCGCAGTGGCCAGCCGGCAGCGCCGCCGTAGCGCCGCTCGGCGGACTCAAGGAGGCCGACCAGCTGGCTGCGGGACGGCAGCCGACCCGCGCGATCCCACAGCCGCGTCTGCAGGTAGCCGCTGTACCAGAGAGCCCATTCAGGGTCGACACCGTCGCTGTCGGCGTAAGCCTGATGGTGTCGCTGGCCGGTCTCCACCAGCAGGTCTGCCAGTTCTGCGATCGTTATAGAGGTCATGCTGTGGGGCCCATCATGTTCTGGGTGCGACGTCGGGGCACCGCGGGTTCTGCTGCAGCCGGCATCACGCTACTACGACCCGAAGACCGGCGTTTGATTCGTGATAGTCGGCGGCTCTGCGTTCGTCGCGCTTATCGAGGGTGAGGAGACCGCCGGACAGCTCGTCGTCACTGCCAGGCACGGGCCCGCCACGCGCACCGTGTTCAACCGACTCCCGAGCGAAATGAGCTTGGGGGTAGACGGATTCACCGATGCACCCGCCCCCGCGGCGCAGCGCACGTATCGGTGTTGCGGTAAGGGACCCCATCCGGCCGGTCTCAACTTCGGTGACTGCATAACTGATTCGGCCGCCGAGCTCGTTGGTGAGTCGTCGGTGGGCGTCGGGAATGATTTACCCAGGACCGATCTCGAGTTCGGCGGCGGCATCGTCGGATACCCCCCCGGCCCCGTCGACCTAAGTCGGACATTCCAAAGGTGATCTGGCGCCGGTGAATTCGCCGCGCCGCAAGCAGATGGCGCCGCAGGCATCCGCCAACGAACGAGCATGCGGGTGTCAGCCGGCCGCGTTGGGCCGCAACGGCGGACAGTCGCCGCCGTAGTCAGAGGCCAGCTCGAAATGCCAGATCTCGTTGGCGTAGATCTGGCACAGCCCGTACGCCGGGCCGTTGCGGATGAGCCAGGTGTCGGCGTCGGTGGGTCCGACGTCGACGGCGTGGCCGATGACGTGCTTGGAGGTTTCGGGTGAGGCGACGTATTGGCTGGCGACCGCGGCGCTGCCGTAGCGGGCGACGGCGTCATTGAACAACTGCTGCTGAAATTCCGGTGAGCGCCAGCCGGACGTGAGGCCGAGGGTGATCCCCTCGGCCTTGGCGCCGCGGGCGGCCTGCTGAATCGCGCGCAGCAGCGCGGGGGTGAGCCGGTTGACGGCTGGGTCGGAGAGGTCGAACGTGCTCAGTTCCTGGCCGTCGGGCACCCAACCGCCAGTGGTGTCGTCGGGTGCCGCCGCGGCCGGCGCGACAGGAAGGACGGCGGCGAGCATCGCACCAGCCGCCGCCGTCGTGAGAAGCCTTTTCCGAATCATCGCCTTGTACCTTGGCGAGTCCGGTCACACGCGTCAAGCTGAGCGGGTCTCTCACGCGGCCAACACGGTCGACACCAGCGGCTTCAGCGTCTCGAACAACGGCTCGCGGTTCCGCAGGTAGAAGTGACCGCCGCGCAGGATCTGCACCGAGAAGTCAGCGGTCGTCCGCGAACGCCATTCGCGCAGGTCGGACTCGCTGACCAGCGGGTCCTCGCTGCCGCCGAACACGTGGATCGGACAGGGCAGCTCCGCGTTGTTCTCCTCCCGGTCCGTCGCGCACAGCCGCAGGTCGTGCCGCGTGGTGCTGACGGCCCGTTCGTGCAGTGTGGGCCAGCGGGTCAGCCCCGTGGGCCAGCCGCCCAGGTCGGAGAACAGCGTCACCAGCTGCTCGTCATCCAGCCCGTCCACCAGGTGCAGCGGTGGCGGCAGGTGCGGCGGGGCGTAGGCGGACAGGAACACCGCGCGGGGCAGCAGGGCGCCCGCCGCCGCCCGCACCGACGCCAGCCGGTAGGCGAGCAGCGCGCCGAAGCTGTGGCCGAAGAACATGTGCGGCTCGTCGAGGAAGGGGCGCAGTTGTTCGTTGACCTCGTCGACGAGATCGCGCATCGTGCTGAACCGCTCGCGGTTGGCGATCTCGACGGCAATCACCTCGACGGCCGGCGCGAGGGCCTTCTGCCAGGCTTTGAATGTCAGGCTGCCGCCGCCGGCATGGTGGAAACAGAACATCCTCATGGTCGTCGCCTTCTTCTCGTGGCTGGTGAAGCTCACGATCACGGATGCGACTTGAAGGATCCTTGGTGGATTCTTGCCGGGTTCTTGCGGCCTATCGGACTACCCGGTAGCGCAGATGCGCAACGCCGGGCGCCTCGAGCACACGGACCAATTCCAGGCATGGGGCGCCACCGGCGGGCAGGCCGTCGAAAAGGCGCTCACCGGCGCCCAGAATGACTGGGTTCACTTGTAGATCGATCTCGTCGACAAGTCCGGCCCGGATCGCCTGCCGGGCGCATGAAGCGCCTCCGGCGATGGAGATGGGGCGGTCGCCGGCAACGGACCGGGCTCGCGTATGGGCGGCTGCGATGCCGTCTGTGACAAAGTGAAATGTCGTTCCGCCGCCGAGCTCGATCGGGTTGTGCGGATAGTGCGTCAGGACGAAGACGGGCAGTGGTACGGCGGGACGTCACCCCACCAGCCGGCACAATCGGAGTCGCCCCACTCACCTCGGATCGGGCCGAACATGTTGCGGCCCATGATCGTTGCGCCCATGCCGTCGAGCATGTCCGAGACCACCTGGCGGTTGGCGGGATGGTCTTTGGCGGGGCCGAGGTGCCAGCCATGCAGTTGTTCGCCGCCGCGACCCAGAGGATGCTCAACGGATTGATTGGGGCCGGCCACGTAGCCGTCGGCGGAGATCGACATCGACAGATTCGTTCTGCTCATGCCAATGAAGACCGGCCGAGCGGCCGAAACTCAGCGGGCCAGTGGGCTGTAGAAGACCAGACCGTTGCCCTTGGTGTCGTAGACCACGGCGCGGCGTTCGTGCGCATCGTCGTAGGGAGCCCGCACGATGCCGCCGCCGCTGGCTTCGATGGCTTTGGCCGCGGCGTCGACGTCCGACGTCTTGATGCCGACGACGACCTGCCCGGGGATCGGGTGGTCCACCGCCGTCGCGAGTGCCAAGGTGATCGAACCGCCGTCGAGGGCCGCGAAGTGGTCTCCGTCGCGGAACTTCACCGCCATCCCGAGAGCCTCGGAGTAGAACCGGATCGATTCGTCCAGATCGTCCGTGGACAACACGATCATCCGTACTTCGTGCGTGCTCATTGCCACCTCCGCGAATCGTCGTGCCGCCAAGGGTAAGCCGAAGCAGACTTCGGCGAAGATGGAATGGTGACGGTGTTGAGAACACGTGAGTTGCTGCGGATCGGCCCCTTCGAGCCGACATTCGAGCGAGAATTGGCCGAACGCTACGAATTCCCCACGCTCCCAGCCGGTCCAGAAAGAGCCCGATTTCTTACCGAGCACGGTGCCGCGATACGGGTGGTGGTGACCTCGGGTGGCCCCGGCGCCGACGCCGAGACCATCGCGGCGCTGCCGAACCTGGAAGCGATCGTCAACAACGGGGCCGGGGTGGACGCGATCGACCTCGACGCGGCCCGGCGACGTGGGATCGGCGTCAGCAACACCCCCGACGTGCTGTCCGACACCGTGGCGGACACGGCTCTGGGACTGATCCTGATGACACTGCGCCGGTTCGGCGCCGCGGACCGCTATGTGCGGGCCGGCCGATGGGTGACCGACGGACCGTTCGGCTACGCACGGGATGTCAGCGGACTTCAGGTCGGCATCCTCGGCCTGGGGCGCATCGGTTCGGCGATCGCGACCCGCCTGCGCGGATTCGACTGTGCCATCGCCTATCACAACCGCCACCGCGTCGACGGCTCACCGTATCGATATGCGGAGTCGGCGGCTGAACTCGCCGAGTCGGTCGACGTCCTGGTGGTCGCCACCACGGGTGACGCCGGCACGCGCCATCTGGTCGACCGCGCCGTCTTGCAGGCGCTGGGCCCGGACGGCTACCTGATCAACATCGCCCGGGGCAGCGTCGTGGACCAGGACGCGCTGGTGGAATCACTGATCGATGGGAGCCTGGCGGGCGCCGGACTCGACGTCTTCGCCGACGAACCACACGTGCCCGCCGAACTGCTCACCCTGGACAACGTGGTGCTCTTTCCGCACATCGGCAGCGCCACGGCGCGCACCCGCCGGGCGATGGCGCTGCTGACGATCCGCAACCTGGACAGTTACCTGCGCAGCGGTGAACTCCTCACGCCGGTGCTGCAGCCGGTCAGGCGGTGAGCCTGCGCTGCACTTCACGGGTGACGTCGAGGTGTTGCTGCACGGTCGCGAGGTCGGACTCGAGTGTGGTGGCATCGGGCATCGTCGTGGCAGCGGCGTACCGGGCGACCGCGGCTTCGATCGACTCGACCGTGGTGGTGATCGTGGCCAGCATCTCGTCGCGGTGGTTGGGGGCGAGCTGAGCGACGGCGACGAGGTGGTCGTCGAGATCGAGCGCTGTCTGTTCCAGATCGGCGCGCAGCACGATGGTCGTCCCGGTGTCGACGGCGTTGACCGCATGCAGGGCGGTCATCGCGTCGCGCAGTCGGCGGTGCAGCCGGGCTTCGGGATCGTGCGACACCGCCCACGACCGGGGCGCGCGGGTGGGACGACCGGGGATCAGCTGGTTGGCGTTGCCGAGCGCCCGTTGCTGGCGGCGATGGACGGTCGCCACGCCCGCCACCACCAGACACGCCAGCAGTGTCAGGATCAGTATCACCGCCACTACGATGTCCATCGACTACCTCCGGTGAATGTTGTGGCTGGGCGGCTTGCTCGAATGATGGCCGTGCGCACGCAAATACGCCCAGATCGCGATCACCAGGATCACGACCAGCACCGCACAGGTGATGGCGATCGCCAGCTTGACCCTGCTCCAGGGGCGATCGCCGGCGACCTCGCCGGTGAGCCCGTTGATCGCGACCTGGAACGGGCGGTTGCTGTACATCACGGTCAGCAGCCAGATCGGTAGCAGAAGGTGCTTGAATCCCAGGTAATTCCAGTTCGTCCGCAGCTGGTGGATCCGCTGCCGGTCGCCGCCGATGTCGGATCGCACCGTTCGCTCGACGGCCTGCTCCATCTCCTGCTTCGCCTCGGGCAGCGCCTGCTCGGCGTCCTTGTCGTAGGTGCGGCACAGGTGGCCGGCGACGAACTCCGGTGAGTAGGCCCGCGCCTGTTCGACCGGCCAGGGTTCGAGCTGTTTGATGCGTTTGCGATTGAGGTTCTCGCTGTCGTTAGCCAGTACCGGCAGGTCGGCGAAGACGTTGTTGACCTGACCGGTGACGCGATACCAGGAAGTCCGCGTCTCGTAGATGGGGTCACCGTCGTTGTCGGTGCCGACCCTTACCTGGTAGTCCTCACCGCGCTCGCCCTCATACCAGGTGTCGGTGTTCGCGTCGTAGGTGAAATAGGCCGTGTACAGGCTGGAGAAAGCGCCGATCTCGCGGTACTTCTTGAAGTCTGTAGGCGCGAACCAGCGCTTGGTGACCCACTTTTCGATGAGCTGGCGGGCCTGCTTCTCGTCGATGCGAAACGGCACCACACCGTCTACCGGCAACCGCGCCGGCGCGTTGTGCACATCGTCACGCTGGATCGGAGTCGCGCAGTAAGGACACTTCGTCGCGGTCAGGCTGCCGGCGAATTCGGTTGTGCCGCCACAGTTCTGACACTTGACCTCGCGCATGCCGGAAATGTTCGGCCCCTGCTGGCTATGCTGCATCTCCCGCAGCTGGTGCATCGCGGTGCGCAACTCGCGTGATTTGACCGGAGCGTTCGGCGCGGTGACATCGTAGTAGTTGCCGCAGTTGGGGCAGCGCAGCTTCTGGCTGGCGATGTCGAAGTTGAGCTGGCCGCCGCAGGACGCGCACGGGTAGGTGCGGGTCTGCTCCGTTTGGTGGAACATGGCGGCACCGGCCGGCGGTCCGGCAAACGGCTGCAACGGGGGTGGGCTCGCCTGGGGTGCCGGGGCCTGTCGCGGCGGCAGCGGTGGTGGGCTTGCGTGCGGTCGCGGCGGCAACGGCGGGGGGCTTGCTTGCGGTCGCGGCGGCAACGGCGGCGGGGCGGCCTGCCGCGGTGGCAACGGCGGCGGGCCGCTCGGTGGGCGCGGCAATGGCGGCGGCTGCGGCGGACGTGGGCCGTGCGCGAGGTCGCCCGGGTCGTAACTCATTGCTGCGGAAGCGGGGGTGGCGTGCCGGGCAGCGGCGGCGGTGTGCTGAACAACGTCTGCAGGGCCGGCACGCTCGACGCCGGGGCCCAGTTGGCCATCCCTTCGGTCCATACCACGGTGTCGCGGGTCAACTGACCGCCGGCGACGAACTGTCGCAGTGCGCTGACCGGGTATGGGCCGGCCGGCTGACCGCCCTGGTCGAAGTGGAACAGCTGCTGAGTGGGCAACGGTGGGGGCGCCCCCTGCAGCGGCTGCTGGGTGGCGGCGAATTGTTGCGGCTGGGCGTGCGGCTGGGCCGCGTTGGCCATCTGAGCCCCCAGCGCAACGCCAAGGCCGGCCTGGATGGCGGAGCCGGCGGCACCGCCACCTTCGTTCTGGGCCGCGGCCAGCATCGCGTCGGCCCGCCGCGCTTGCTCGTAGCGGTTGAGGTCGCCGACATTGTTCAGGAAGCTGCTCTCCTCCAGACCGCGGGCCACGCCACGGGTCATCGCCTGCTGGATCTCCTCTGGCAGCGAGATGGTCATAGTGACGGCGTCGATGCCCAGGCCGAATGCCTGAACCCGCTGGGCGACAAACTCCCGCAGCTTGTCCGACAACTCCACCTGGCGGCCCTGCAGGTCGATCGCGCCCAGGCCGCTGCCCATGACCATGTCGTTGAACGCCAGGGCGATGTTGCGGCGGATCAACTCGGTGATCTGATCCATGTCGACCACGCTCTGGGTGCCGAGCACCTGGCGTAGGAAGACGGTCGGGTCGGTCACCCGCACGACGGTGGTGCCGTTGGCCCGCACCTGAACCATCTTGAAGTCCGGATCCCGCACCGTCACGGGTTGCGGTGTGCCCCAGCGCAAGTCGGGGTACGGACGGGTGTTGACAAAATAGACCTCGGAACGGAACGGGCTGTTGAACCCGTACTTCCAACCCTGCAGGGTGCCCAGGATCGGCATGTTCTCGCTGGTGAGGGTGTAATGGCCGGGGGTGAACTGGTCGGCCAGTTGGCCGCGGTAGACGAACATCGCCCGCTGGCCTTCCCGGACGATCAGCTGGGCGCCGTTCTTGATCTCGTTCTCGTACCGCGGGAACCGCCATGCCAGGGTGGTGTTCGTGTCGTCCAGCCATTCGATGATGTCGACGAACTCGCCCCGGATCATGTCGCGCATGCCCATGGTGTTGGTCCCCTCCTCGGCGTTCAAATATCTCGGCGAATCTTACGCGGCGACGCGGTCGTTCAGCTGCCGGTTACGGCAAAGCTGTGCTCCGCCGAAGCGGCTGCCGGAAACAAGAATCCAGGAGGGTTCTTGGAGAATTCTTGGACTGCTGGTTAGGCCCGGTCCGCGGTCAAGCGGACGAGGTCAGCGATCCGATGCGGCCGCTCGATCATCACCAGGTGTCCGGCGGGGGCGATGGTGACGTGTTCGGCGCCGAGAGCTTCGGCCAGCCGAATCTGCCGGGCGCGCCAGCGTCGGGTACGCCAACCCAGGTGCGCGGTGGCCACCACCCGGGGCACTGCCGGCAGCGGGTGATCGGCCCGCAGCCGGAACAACTCGGCCGCGAGCTCGCGGTACTCGACGTATTCGGTGAACAGTGCGCTAAGAAATCCGGGTTCGCTTGCCGTGCAATGTATTTCGGAGTATGTCCGCCCATCGACTCCGCCGGGCCGGCGTCGCTGGGCGAGGGTCAGGCCGGCGCGGGTCAATGGGCTTTGCAGGTGCAGCCGGTGCAGCAGTCGGGCGGCCGCCTCGGCGGCGGCGACCTTGACGGGGGGCGGCACCCCGAGTCGGCGGCGATCGGAGGCGATGCTGGAATCCAGTAGCAGCAGGGCGCGGGTGCGGTGCGGATGCAGCCGTGCGAATGCTTCGGCATAAAAGCCGCCGACCGAATGCCCCACCAGCACAGCGCCTTCGGGGCTTGGCACGGCATCCAGCACAGTGGCAATCCGCTCGGCCTCAGCGCGGACCGTGCGACGGCCCGGGGTGCGCCTCACCGGTGTGCCGGGCCGGTCGAATCGCACCACGGTGTGGTCGTCGGCCAGCTCTGTCACCGTGTCGCTCCAGTGCAGCGCCCGGCCGCCTAGGCCGCTGCACAACACCACCACAGGGCCGGTGTCACCATCGACGAGAACGCGCACTCGGTAACCGCCGACCTCGACGAAGGCGCGGTGACTCACGGGCCGTCAGTGCTTGGGGCGCGGGCGGTCCGCGCGGCGGCGTAGATCAGCCACCCGGCGAACGCCACCAGCTCCGCCCGCTGCGCGACGCCCACCATGCCGATCACGTCGGTGTGGTCGATCAGGATCGCCAGGCCGGTCCAGATCGCGGTTCCGACCAACGCCACGAGCGTGAATAGTCCGGCGCGGCAGATCGGCTGCGGAGCATCCTCGCGGAAATCGGCGATGGCAAACGCCAGCAGCGACGCGATCGCGGCGGCCAGCGCCATCCCGCTACTCACCCAGTGCAGCTGATGGCTCAGCGGCACGGTCCCCGCTGCCTCCCGGGCCGCGCACGCGGCGTTCGAGCTCGGCGCGCACACCAGCGTCCACACCGTGCTGTCCAAGCCGGTCGCGACGGCGAAGACGCCCAGCGCTGCCCAGCCCGCCTTGCCCCACCGGCTGCCACGGACACCGACCAGCGCAGCGACGGTCGCGATCACCAGGACGACCGCGCAGGCACGGTCGCAGGCGCGAAACCACTCGCCGTAGGGTTGGTCCGCCGCGGAGAGCTCGCTGATGTACATGTCGGGATCCGGCAGCAACGAGCGGGTGAGATAGTTCTCGAAGATCCAGTTGGAATACAGCACGGCACCGGCCACGCAACCGACCACGGCGACCCATCGCAGCACGGACGACCGCTCGCGACTGACGTCGAGCACCAAGACGGAGCGTGGCCGCACTGCCATGAGGCCATCATGCCGTGCCGGAGAGGCCACCGTGGGTCTTCGAAAACCTCGGGCGTGCCGTGCGTCGCTACGCGAGGTCGGATTCGACGTCGACGGAGGCGTACTGACGGACACCGGTCTGCAGTGCCTTGCGCATCAGCTCCGGCTGGTGTTCATGCGGCGTGGTCGAGTCGATGAATCGCTGCACCACCTCCACGAAGCGGTCCGGTTGATCGCCGTGCGGCATGTGCCCGGACCGCTCGAAGATCTCCAGGCGCGAGCCTGGAATCTGTTCATGTGCCACCCGGGCATGGCTCGCCGGGATGATCAGGTCGTCCTCGCCCCAGATGATCTGGACCGGAAGGCCGTGCATCAGGTAGGTCCGGTCCAGCATGGTGACGAACTGGCCGCGGGTGTCGACAACCGCGCGCAGGGTGCGGGCGAACGCTTCCACCGCGCCGGGTTTGCGGAATCCGCCCACCAGGCGCGGCAGGCTGGCGACGTCGCGGGTGAGTCGGGTGGAGCCCACCGCGCGTCCGACCACACGACTGGCCAGGCCAAGGGCGGGGACCGCGCCGGGCAGTCGCAGCGCGGAGAGCGCCTCGGCGCCCAGTGGCATCGCGGCCAGGCGCAGCGCCATGCTCACGTCCTTCGTGACGCCGCCCGCACTCACCAGTACCACGCGCTCTACGAATTGCGGATACTGATAGGCGAATTGAGCTGCCAGGCCGCCGCCCAGCGAGTGCCCGACGAGCGTTACTCGGTCGATTTCCAGGGCGGTCAGCAGGTCGCGCAGGCCGTTGGCGAAGGCGGCCAACGAGTAGTCGGCACGGGGCTTGTCCGACTCGCCGTGGCCCAGCATGTCCGGGGCGATGACGGTGAATCGTTGAGCAAGCTTGGCGTGCACCGGTTCCCAGGTCGTCGAGCTGTCGCCGACGCCGTGCAGCAGCACGACGACTGGCCCGGAGCCGGCGATACGGAAGGCGCGGCGGTGGCCGTGAATAGTGCGGAACTGCAGCGCCGGCGCGGCGACATCCCGTACCGGCCGTAGGTGGCGGCGTGAACGGTTCGTCATGGTCTCGCTCCCTCTGTGTGCGTCTCCACCGCCGAAGCGGGGCATTGCGGAGAAGCTTGCAGGGGAGTTCTTGGAGAATTCTTGTAGGGCCGGACCGGTGGCCGTTAACCGATCCTGACCAGCGTGAAGGTGTTGCGTGGGTTGGGGATGCCGCACGGCGCGGGGCTCTCTAGGAAGTCCACCTCGCCGGCCAGGGTGACTGGGTCCCACCATTGACGGACGGTGACGGGATGCGACCCGCCTCCCCACGCGGATCCGTTGTCGCCGAGGAAGTACGACGGACAGGTGACGCCGTCGGGCACGGTCCGGGTGACCACGTGGCGGCCGTTGACCAGGGGAGCGGTGAAACCGTGACCGGGAGTCGTGGTCACGTGGGCGACGCACTGTGGTGTACACGTCGTTCGGATGGTCCATGTTCCCGCGACGGCGGGCCCTTCCAGGTAGGCGTAAACGCCATCGCCGGCGGGGGCTTCGGCACCGGCTGGCGGGGATACGGCGGCCAAACCGCCCGATGCTAGCGCAACTGCTGCCAGGGGCAAGATCGGCCTCTTCATGTCGCCCTCCCGCCGCGCTTCGTTGCCTATGGACAATATGGCTGAAGGATATCGGCAAAAGAGCAGCTCAGACTATTTTTACAATAGGTTCATAGAAAATTGATACCCATAGGTTTGCCCGGCGCCGGACGAGCGTTCGCGATAAGGATCACGCTGCGCGAAACTCAGTCGTCGCAGCAGGCGCAATCGAGTGCCACCGCAGCGGGTCTGGAAGGTGCTGCGCAGCACGCGTCGCCCCGCCACGCGTTGACGCCCTCTTCGCCGGCGATTCCGGCGATCGATCGCCAAACCGGCGACCGGGTCGGCCCATGCCCAATCGAACGTCGTGTTGAGGAGCAGGCCGACCAGTAGCACCGCCGACAGGTAGGTGCACAGCAGCGTTTGCTTGGAGTCGGCCACGGCGGACAGAGAGCCGAGTTCGCGGCCTGCTCGGCGCCAGGTGTGGGACAACATCCGAAGGAGAATGCGATGAGGCGCAGGGCGATTCTCTCGCGGGCTTCCGGATCGTGACCGGCGAACTGCCATGCCACCGCCTTGGCCGACGAGACCTCGATCACCGGGCAGACGCAGTTTGGATCGACGAAGAGAACCTCGCTGCCGGTGCTGACCTCGCTGCCGGTGCTGCCGGTGCTGACCTCGCTGCCGGTGCTGACCTCGCTGCCGGTGCTGCCGGTGCTGCCGGTGCTGCCGGTGCTGACGGTGCTGCCGGTCAACCCGGCCAGCCGGGCTGATCCTCAAGGCTTTTCGTCGCGGCACCGGCAGCGGCTGCCATCGATGCGCGGCCGGCTCAAGCCGTGTTCGGGTCAGCCACGTTGGCGTCCGGTGACACCTCGCCTACCCGCGTCGCGGTGAACGGAATGACGATGGGCGGGCACGGCGCCTCTAACTGGGTGCTGACCCCCACAAACGTCCCGTCCGGTTTCACTTGGAACGCAAGGGTTTCCGTACCCTGTTTGGTGGTGTTGTTACAGGTGAACATCTTCCACCGGGTCGCCACCCACTGGTCGCGGTTCTCGCGGAAGACGAGCGCACCCTCCTCCGGAGGTTGCAGCCAGGTAGGGCCGATCGAGGTGTCCCATGCCGTCGCCACGCACCCCGAAGGCGGGCACGCGGAGCGCATCGCTATCAATGTGGAGTGCGAGCTTGTCGGTTTCGGTACGCCGTCGACCGTCTGCTTGCTCCCGTGGAAGTCGAACCGGTAGGTGCCGTCAGTCAATGCTGACGCGGCGGCGGTTGCGGGTAGGGACAGGGCGGCAACCGGCCCGATCGAGACCGCGAAAGCGGCGGCCAGCAGAACGCGAGAGATGGTCATGACGTCGGCCTTCGTTACGTGCCCCCACAGTGATCGTGAGCGCGTCGGCAAACTAACGCAATAGCTGCCGGCTCTCGTATGGTCGGTAGGTGCTGATCGGATTGCTGTTCGCCCTGGCCTGCTCGGTGTGTTACGGGACGGCATCGGTGCTGCAGGCCATGGCAGCCCGGTCGGTGGAAGCCGGCAGCGGTTCCGGCGTCGACGCCGTGCTGCTGATGCGGGCCCTGCGGCAATGGCGCTATCTGGTGGGCATCGGACTCGATGGCCTCGGCTTTGTACTGCAGGTCGTGGCTTTGCGATTGGTACCCATATACGTGGTGGCCGCCGCGTTGGCCGCCTCGATCGCGGTCAGCGCCATTGTCGCCGCATGGCTGTTGTCGGCCCGCTTGTCGGCGGCCGAGTGGACGGCGGTGGGCGTGGTCTGCGTGGGACTGGCTCTGCTGGGCATCGCGGCCGGACCGGAGGGGGAGGGGCACGGTCCGGCGGGGTTGGCCTGGGCGTTGCTGGGCGTGGTCGCGGTGGTGTTCATCGCCGGGGCCGCTGCCGGCCGGTTGCCGGACCGTCCACGAGCGCTCGCGCTCGGCTTCAGCGCGGGCACCGGCTTCGGCCTCGTCGAGGTGGGCGTGAATCTGATCGACTCGCTCGATCCGACCAAGGCATCCTTCTACGCCAACCCGGCCCTGTACGCGAGCGCCGCCGGCGGAGCTGCGGGTTTTCTGCTGCTCACCTCCGCCCTGCATCGCGGATCGGTGACCACGGCCGTGGCGGGGATGGTCGTGGGTGAAACCGTCCTGCCCGCGGTCATCGGTGTGGCCTGGCTCGGCGATCAAACTCGCGATGGCCTCGGGTGGATGGTGGCGGCGGGGTTGGCGATTGCTGTCGTGGCAACGCTGGTGTTGGCCCGGTTCGGCGAAGCACCGAGCCCGGAGCCGGTGTAGACGTTGTAGGGCGAATGGAATCCTGGTCGAAGAGGTGAGTTCCTATCCGGCGCCTAAGCCCTCTCGTTCGGCATCTCTATCTCTCGTTTTCGGCAACGCGCAGGACGCCCTGGCGCCCAGCGACGTACTGACCCGGCGGAGAGCGGCCGTCGACAGCTGCCCGAAAGATGAGGCGATGATGCAAGATTTGCGGGATTTGCTTGTTGATCGAATCGACCCGCCGGGACCTCCGAGAATCAGCCGGGCCGACTGCCCGAGGCTCGGCATGCCCGGTCACTCTTCCTGGGCTAAGGGCAGGAAATGTGCGCCATGGGCACCGCCGTCGCGGCTGCTCGGATGAGTCGCATCGTCGAAATCCCGGTTGCGGGCGGACCGTACGCGTTGACCGCAGGACCCGACGGCGCCATGTGGGTGACGCTGGTGCACAGCGGGGAGGTCGCCCGCGTGACAGGTGACGGCAACCTCGACGTGTATCCGGTTGCGCCGCAGAGCAAACCGTCGATCATCGTGGCCGGTCCGGACGGCGCGTTGTGGTTCACCCGCAGCGGTGACGACCGCATCGGGCGGATCAGCGTCGACGGAGCGCTCGCTGACGTCGAATTGCGCAGCGGCAGTGCACCGTTCGGTCTCGTCGTGGGACCCGACGGGGCGCTGTGGTTCACCGCGATGACGTCCGGGGTGGTGGGCCGCATCGACGTCGACGGGGTTGTCACGGAGGTGGCTGCCCCGGGGGGCACGCCGTCGATGATCGCCGCCGGACCCGACGGGGCGTTGTGGTTCACCATGAATCAGGCCAATGCCATCGGCAGGCTGGTGCCCTCGGGCGATCTGAGGGTCCGCGAGGTGCCGACGCCGCGAGCGGGCCCGGTCGGCATCGCCGCCACCCACGACGACGCGGTGTGGTTCACCGAGATCCGGGCCGGCAAGCTCGGCCGCATCCCGGTAGCCGAGGCCATGCAGGAACTCGAGCTGCCCGGAAAGCCGCACACGGTGATCGCGAATCCGACCGGTGGCGTCTGGGTGAGCCTGTGGGGCAGCGACCAGATCGCCGGCGTCAGCGCCGACGGTGACGTCACGGTGATCGACCTACCGTCCGGCAGCGAGCCGCACGGGCTGGCGATCGGACCCGATGGGGCATTGTGGGCGGCGTTAGAGGCGGGGTACGTCATGCGGTTGCCGACGGTCTGAGGACCGCCTGCGCCCCACGACTACCCTCATAGCGGTGACGATGGGCCAGGATTTTGACACGATTTCCGCTGCGGAGATCCGGCGCGACGACAACATCGAATTCCCTGCGGGCAATCCGGACGTGAAGTGGCACTTCGACGAGAACAGGGCGGCACGGCCACCGTGCGACCAGCCGGGGGTGCAGTGGTACGTCGAGGCGCTCGGAGAACCCATTCTCGGCAGTCCGTTGGGCGATCTGTACACGTTCACGGTGAAAGAGGTCGGGGGGGCCGGCGCGGACGTCGAAGTCAAAATCAGGGGCCATGTGCCCGTTCGCCGGCATCGGCGAGAACAGGGCTAGTTCGGTTCGCGCCGCATCGTCAACGCGTCGACGCCGTTGTAGTACCCGGGACGCAGACCCACCTGGTCGAATCCCACGTCGCGGTATAGCGCAATGGCCGGTTCGTTGTCGTAGCGAACTTCCAGATACACCGCGCCGCCCGCGGCGAACTTCAGCAGCTCGTCGAGCAGCCGGCGGCCGACGCCGCGCCCTTGGTGCGCCGGGTCTACGCCGATATTGCGCACCTCATAGAACGACACGCCGGTGAATCCGGTGGAACCCAATCGTGCGATGCCGGCGTAGCCGATTAGCGCCCCGGCCGAGCGCGCGCTCACGAAATAACTGTCTGTGCTGGCCAATTCGCGGGCGAATATCGGCGCCGACCACGGCTCGTCGCCGGCGAATAGAACGGCGTCCAACTCGGCGCATCTGCCGACGTCGGCTGGCAACAGCGCACCGATGACCACCGGCTCCAAGGGCGCGTTCATCGGGTCGCGACGGCCGGTGCCGCCGGGTTTCGAGAACCCGGGAGGAGGCCCATGAACGGCTTCGGCGTCCGATCGTGATCGCTCGTTGAGATCCCCTTCATGCTGTGCTCCGAACTAGCTTGACCCGCTTGGACTTGCGATGCTACGCCCGCCGCTATCCTGGTTGCGCCGCAGCGCAAGCCGTCGATCGACGGCGCGGGACCCGATGGATCGCTTCCGACAGTGAACTTACTGTTCTCGAATTACTCAGTGACAGAGCGTTCTTCGATCTTTCTACAACGCCCCGAAGGGGCGCTGTGATTGACACTGAATTGGCCAAGTCGCCCAACTGGCTTGAGCCGTCGGAAGACCTGACAATCCGGGATGCGCCGGCTGCGAGCGCCGGTCAACCTCGCCGCCCGGCGCGTTCGGCGAACGCGTCGAGCGCGGCGAGCACTTCCGGGGACCGCCACACCCGGTTGCGGGGTCCGCTCGTCGTCTCGACGAGGATTCCCACGTCGGTGAGTGGATTGAGGTAACGATGAGCGTTGGTGGACTCGATGCCCAGCTCCTGCGCCAGCGCTGCAGCGTTGACGACCGGGCGGCGGGTCAACAGATCTGCGACCTTCCACACCGCCGAGTCAGATCGCGCGGCGATCACGTCATTCCAGGCTTGCCGGATGCCGCGCAGGTCAGCGACGAGCTCCCTGGCATTGGCGATAGCTCGGACGCAGGCGTGCGAGACGAGCTCGACAATCGCCGCGGGGTCACCGTTGCGATACGTGGTCAGCGCGGCAAAGTATGCGCCGGTATCGGACAGAAGACCCGCAGAGACCGGCACCGTCACGCGGCGGGTTAGGCCCTTGTTGCGGAACATGGCTTGCACGAGTGCGCGTCCCGTGCGTCCGTTGCCGTCGGTGAATGGGTGAATGGTCTCGAACTGTGCATGGGCGATCGCGATCTGCGGCAGTGCAGGAACGTCGGCGCGCTGCGCGAAGGCGATCAGGTCGCCAATCGCGCCCGGGATCAGTTCATGACGCGGGCCGACGAAGGTCGCACCGATGGGGGTGGAGCCGCCGCCGATCCATACCGGCTCGGTGCGGAATTCGCCTGGGGTATGGCGCGGTTCATTGGCCATGAGCGCCCGGTGCATCGCGAGGATGGCTTGGGTGTCAACCGTGTCCGACAGGGCCACCGCTGCATGCATCGCTGCGGTATTGGCGACGATCAGCGCAGCATTGTTCTTGGCCTTGCCGCCGGGCAGTTCCGCCTCGGCGATGGCACGGGCCGACGCGGTCAGGTTCTCGATCTGCGAGCTGGCGGCGGACTCGGACCTCAGCAACACGGCGGCGAACGGTGCGATTTCGCCTCCGAGTTCGGCGTCGAAACGCGTGAGCGCGTGGCTGGCGTATTCGGCCTCGACGAGAACATTCGGCTGGAGGTTCAGGACCAGGTCGGCGATGTCGGCCGGCACCGCCGGGTGGTAGGTGCCGTACTTCGGCAGCGACCTGCTTGCGTACCGCGTTCCCTGCGGTTGCCAGCGCACGTTGTCGTAGGTGACGGGCCGAAGTGAGGTCACGATCCGATATTAACTTCACTTAGGTGGTTAACTGAAGTTATCAGTGTCGATTGACTACGCTTAGAACGCTGTCAGGCGATGCCGGCGGCGGCATGGATGAATCATTGCCCGCCCGATCGCGGCAACAGAGAATGCCGGCGAGCTATTGCGAAGGGTGCCCCGGCAGGATTCGAACCTGCGGCCTTCTGCTCCGGAGGCAGATCAGGCCAATGTATCTGGGTCCGCCCGGGTCCGTACCCGTCCTCCTATTGGCTCATTAAGGGGCTAACTGCCTGCGGGAACGGGGTGTGTGCGTGCGCCGCGGTCCATGCATGTTTGCACAGGAGTTTTCGATGAGTTGTGACAACGTCGTGACAACGACGAGCCGCGCGGGCAACCACGCCGGCAGCGGCGCATGCGGCGTACAAGGCTCGAACGGCTTACTTGCACGCCGAGGGTCGCGCTCTTCGGTCTTCCGCGGCGCTCCCCTTGAAGCGCGTCAAAAGGTCCGCGCGGCGTCCGACGCTCTGTCCGACTCTGCGTCTAGGCTCACGACTTATCCTGACCACCCCCAGGACAACCGCAGGGAGCAATGACAGAGGAAATTGGCGCGAAGGACGCTGCTGACGAAGTAGTGCCAGTCGAGGTTGCAGACACGCAACCTACCGCGCGACCCACCCCGCACGGCGACAAGCTCAGGGAGCTTCTGGGAAATTCGAAGCTGCCCGCCGCCGATGCCGCGGGTGTGGGGATAGCTATTGAACGTTATGAGGCGTGGATAGCCGCGATGGTCGCTCTCACGACAGAAGGCGAAGCGCGAGTCGCCGATCTCGTCAAATTGTTGAACGAGTATAAAGAAGCCATCGAAGTCGATCTCATTTGGGACAGCGAGTCCGAGTTTCTGTATCGGCAGAAGGGCCAATTAAAGATCGACAACTCGATTTTGGAAGAGTGGTTTCCGTGGCTCACGGATTCCCGAATCATGCCCGAACTTGACTCAACCACGTTGACAGTCGGACCGGCCAAGGCATTCGCCGCTGCTCATTTTCAATCTACGGCATCTGATTCCAATTCGAAACCAGGTCTTGTCATACGAAGTAAGGACCAAGACTTCACGATCGGACGTCCGACGTACCTGCGTTCATCGTTCGACAGCGGTTTTCCAGCACATCTTACTGACGATCAGACGACCTATATCGCGTACATCGCAGCCGAACTAAAGACGAATCTTGATAAGACGATGTTTCAAGAAGCGGCGGCGACGAGCCACGACCTCCGAATCGCTTCTCCGGGATCGCACTACTTTCTGATCTGCGAGTACCTGGACATGACTCCTATTAGTTCTGCTGGCACCGACATCACCGAAGTGTTGGTATTGCGCGCGAAGAGGACTGGTTCACAGAACAGGCGGCAGTACAGCAACCCGGTATATCGCAAGGAGAATCGCGAGAGCTATCTCGCGGAACTTCGCGCGAAACCGGTGCGTTTGGAAGTCGTTCAGCGATTCGTTGATCGGGTTCGGGAAGTCCTGCGTGACCAAGACGCAGATCTCACGAACGCCGTTGAAAGAGGGTGGTTTTGAAATAATGAGAAACCACGCAAGTCAGCTTCACGATTACGAATCAATACCGTTTGACCGAACATCGGTGAGTCAGGAGAGCTTGGACGTCGGGGTTGGACGCCGAATGAATGGGCTGCCCTGGCGAGGACAATTCACTCCCGATCTTGCCGACGAATTGCTGACGACCTACGCAGCACCCGGTCTCGTAGTTGATCCGTTTTGCGGAAGCGGGACGGCATTGATCGAAGCGGCACATAAAGGCTTCGCCAGTTCAGGGACGGAAGTCAATCCGGCAGCAGTCATTCTGGCGCGGCTGCATACCCTCGTGGGAATCGAATGGAGCGAGCGCCACCGGGCTGCGTTAGATGCCTATGCTGCCCTAGCAAAGGTCGCCACGGCAACCGTAGGGGTCATCGCGAAAACGGCTTCTAACATAGCTGAACCAGAGGTTCGTCTAGTTGCGGAAGCCCTATTCCTGCTGACGCTCGGCGATACGAAAGAGTTCAGTACGTCGAGCCTTGATCGTGCGGCGTCGAAGATTGATGCCCTTCTTGCAACGCAACCCGAACGCGGCGTCGCGATCGACGTAAGGCTTGGGGATGCCAGAGCCCTGGGTGTAGCTGACAACTCCGCCACCACTGCACTCACATCTCCGCCGTATGTCAATGTATTCAACTACCACCAGAACTATCGTGCCGCGGTCGAGCTTCTGGGATGGGAGGTTCTCCCGGCCGCGCGCGCAGAGTTCGGATCTAATCGGAAGCATCGGCAGAATCGCTTTTTGACTGTGATCCAATACGCGCAAGACTTGGGGCTCGCTCTGTCCGAATTGGATCGTGTGATGCAGCGGGATGGCCTGTCGATTTGGGTTATTGGACGCGAGTCGAAGGTCCTCGGCGAGTCTGTGACCAACCCTGCCATTCTTCATGCCATGGCCGTTGGTGTGTGCGGCGTGGAACTAGTCCGAAAGCATGAGAGGCGTTTCACTAGCCGGTTCGGAACGCTCGTGTACGAAGACATTCTGATCTATCGGCACCGCGGCGGCGCGGGGCGTATACACGAAGCCGAAATGATTGCCGAATACGGGTCTTTCGTCGGTCGACAAGTACTTGAGACGTTAAGAAGGGATCGCGACGACGACGCCCGCTGGGAACTGAGCTCAGCAATCGATCGCGCTGAAGCCGTTAGGCCGTCGCCAGTCCCAGAGTTCAATCAACCTGCGCCTCCGCTGAGCACCTTCACTAGTTTGTGTCCGCCGACCACACCTGCGCCAGCGGGATCCACACGATAGAGTCCGCGCCCAGCCGCTGAGCCTGTTTGGCGCGCGCTTCGGGCCGCCCTGGTGCCACTGCCGCCCGCTGAATTGGTACCGCGCAGCACACACTGGGTGTGGGGACATACGTGGTGACACAGAGCGGATCTGACCGCGTGTGCACACCACACGCGTGGGGCACGCCGCTCTGGTGGCGATGCTGCGGTGCCCCTTGACCGGCGCTGTGCACTTCGGCATAACCCATGCTAAGCGGGTGGGCCGACATCACCTGTCTCTCAGCCGGGAACCTAGCCGCTCGTTAGTTTGGGCTTAGTTTGGGCCGTTCATCGTTCGCCCGACTGCACGATGATCGCGGTCAGCGGTGCATCGCCGATGCGCACCGCTCCGGTCGAGTTCGACCGGGCAGTGTAGCGGTCGTGCCGAGCTACGCGGCCAAGTCTGAGGCAGGATGCGATTGACCTCGTTTCTCTAGAACCGAGACAAGCCTGGCGGTAAATTGCCCCGAGTGAATCATCTCGGTCAGACGTGAGGGAGCCAGCCAGATCCATTGGGCGACAGGACGAAACCTTGTCCGTTCGGGTCTTTGCAGGCGGTCGTTCTCGAGTCGTCCACACCGCAAACTACGCCGTTGACGGTAATCGAGTGGAACGGCGGCAGGGTCTTGAATGGGTTATTAGGGTCCATCGTGTATGGGGAATTCGTTTGCCGTAAACCAGAATTCGTTCCTATTTCATTCACGCCGACAAATCCACGACTTGGGTCGTTCGCGACGGGGGGATACCGGGGAAATTATTGCCCGTGCAGCCGGCTCCTTCACGGCCTACTGCGCAGGTAATTCCATCCGGGGTAAGAAAGCGGGTCACCTTTAACGGGTAGGGCCGTCCTGGATTAGGCAGATCAATGATGTAGTCCTGCGGATTGACCGGGGTATAGCTGCTGATGTCGGGAAATTTCGGTGGGTCGGCATGGCCTGCGGGTGCGCAGGTCACGGCGATCGCGAATGCGATCGCGACTGCGCCAGCCTTCATGACTGTCCTATCGGGGTGTGCTAGGTGCGGCGTTACTGCGTAGGGATCACATTGGCCCATACCTGCTGCGTGTTGTATTGGCCCCAGGGTGTCCATTGGCTGACCAAGATACCCATCTTGTCCAGGTGCGGCATGTTCCCGTTGGCATCGGGACGACGAAACCACTGTACGGATAGGGCACCTGAGCGGGGCCAGGCCCAATGCCTCCAACCACGGTTCGTGTGGCGCCGCTGCCAAATATTTCCTCGGGATGACTGAGCGCGCCAACACTCTACGCCCTCACCACCAAGGTTCAGAGCCGCTAGCACTGGTCGGCCGTCGATTTCCCGAAAGCTAAGCTCACCGAAATTCTGGTCGGGGGGAGATATCGGCATAGTTGCTAGTCGGCCCTCAGCTCCGTAGGTTCCGTTGGGTAGCAGGCGTCGCCATTTGTTGGGGTCGGCGACGTCGGCGAGGTTGTCGACTTGATACATGGTGACACCGCGGCTGCGGTCAAAGGAGTCGGCAGCGATGTGGACCGGGCCGTCTGTGTCTTGGTAGCCGCTGATCTGCGACGGCGCATTGTCGGCCGTCCAGTCACCCGCCACGGCTCCTCGGGGGTCGGGACGTGATCGTATTTCCAGTCTCGGTAGGACCCTTCGATCGCGGTCCATCCGTCCTCGGGTCGGTCGGCGTCTGAGCACTCGCCGCCATGGGTTCTGGGCGGTAACCACATCACGGTTCCGTCCGTCGGCGCACTGGCCATCGCGAGCCGAATCGCGCGCGATCACGGGCAGTCCGTCGACTGGTATACGGGCTTCGGGCACTGGTTCGGGCGCTCCGAAGCTTCCTTGCCGCCGGCGCCGCGTTCTGGGGAGTTGTGACGACGTCGTGACAGGGAGCCGTCCCGTCCTCGCGAACAAGAAGGTTGATCTGCAAACTTGCAGGTTGGGCCTGGTGAACGATGTGCCCCCGGCAGGATTCGAACCTGCGGCCTTCTGCTCCGGAGGCAGACGCTCTATCCCCTGAGCTACGGGGGCGCACTAGCGGAACGCTGCGCCATTGGGCCCCGCCAGAGTAGCGCATCCCGGTGACCGCCCGAGCACCGGTAATGGATTCGAGGCGCGGGCACCCCAGCCAATAGGATGGACGCTCGTGACCCCCGCCGACCTCGCTGAGCTGCTCAAAACCACCGCCACCGCGGTGCTTGCCGAGCACGGCCTCGACGTGTCCGCGTTACCCGAGACGGTCACGGTCGAGCGGCCGCGCAACCCCGAACACGGCGATTACGCATCCAACCTGGCCCTACAACTGGCCAAGAAGGTCGGCGCCAACCCCCGTGAGCTGGCCGGATGGCTTGCCGAAGCGCTGACCCAAGCCGACGGCATCGCCTCCGCCGAGGTTGCCGGTCCGGGCTTTATCAACCTGCGCCTTGAGGCGTCGGCGCAGGCCAAGATTGTGACCGACGTCATCGGCGCGGGCCAGAACTTCGGCCACTCGCAGACCCTCGACGGCCAGAAAATCAATCTGGAGTTCGTCTCTGCCAACCCCACCGGACCCATCCACATCGGCGGCACCCGCTGGGCTGCCGTCGGTGACGCGCTGGGCCGGCTGCTGTCCACTCAGGGCGCCGAGGTGGTTCGCGAGTATTACTTCAACGACCACGGCGCGCAGATCGACCGGTTCGCCAACTCCCTGGTAGCCGCGGCCAAGAACGAACCGACACCGCAGGACGGCTACGCGGGCACCTACATCAACGACATCGCCGTCCAGGTCCTGCAGAAGGCGCCCGAAGCGCTGAGCAGGCCCGACGCCGAGATGCACGAGACGTTCCGCCAGATCGGCGTCGACCTGATGTTCGCCCACATCAAAGAGTCGTTGCACGAGTTCGGCACCGACTTCGACGTCTACACTCATGAAGACTCGATGCACACCAGCGGCCGGGTCGAGCAGGCCATCGCCAAACTCCGGGATACCGGCAGCATTTACGAGAAGGACGGCGCAACCTGGTTGCGCACCAGTGCCTTCGGCGACGACAAAGACCGCGTGGTGATCAAGAGCGACGGCATCCCCGCCTACATCGCCGGAGATCTCGCCTACTACCTGGACAAGCGGCAACGCGGATTCGATCTGTGCATCTACATGCTCGGAGCCGACCACCACGGCTACATCGCGCGTCTGAAGGCCGCCGCGGCCGCCTTCGGGGAGGATCCGGCCACCGTCGAGGTCCTGATCGGCCAGATGGTCAACCTGGTGCGCGACGGCCAGCCGGTCAAGATGAGCAAGCGGGCGGGCACCGTGATCACCCTCGACGACCTGGTCGAGGCTATCGGCGTCGACGCCGCGCGGTACAGCCTGATCCGCTCGTCGGTGGACACCCCGATCGACATCGATCTGGCGTTATGGTCCTCGGCGTCCAACGAAAACCCGGTCTACTACGTGCAATACGCGCACGCGCGGCTTTCCGCGCTGGCCCGCAACGCCACCGAACTGGGCCTCGCCGCCGACACCGCACACCTCGAGCTGCTCAGCCACGACAAAGAGGGCACGTTGCTGCGCACCATCGGCGAGTTCCCGCGGGTGCTCAAGACCGCGGCGGCACTGCGCGAACCGCACCGCATCTGCCGCTACCTGGAAGACCTGGCCGGCGACTACCACCGGTTCTACGACGCCTGTCGCATCCTGCCGCAGGGCGACGAAGAACCCACCGACCTGAACGCCGCGCGGCTGGCGCTGTGCCAGGCCACCCGCCAGGTCGTCGCCAATGGATTGGCCATCCTCGGAGTCAGCGCCCCGGAGAGAATGTGAACGTCCACCCCGCCGGACCCCGGCACGCCGAGGAGACCAGGCCCGTGAGCAGCCCGCCGCGCCCTCAGTCGCCCGAAGAACTGTTGCGATTGGCGCCGAACGTCTGGCCGCGCAACACCATTCGCGACCCAGATGGGATCGTCGAAATCGCCGGTGTCAAACTGACCGATCTCGCCGGCGAGTACGGGACTCCGCTATTCGTCATCGACGAAGCCGACTTCCGCTCCCGCTGCCAGGAGACGGCTGCGGCGTTCGGCGGCGGAGCCAACGTGCACTATGCGGCGAAAGCATTCCTGTGCACCGAAATCGCCCGGTGGATCGAGCAGGAGGGCCTGTCGCTCGACGTGTGTTCGGGCGGTGAGCTGGCGGTAGCGCTGAACGCGGACTTCCCGCCGGAGCGAATCACGCTGCACGGCAACAACAAATCGGTTGCCGAGTTGACCGCGGCGGTGAAAGCCGGTGTGGGCCATGTCGTCCTGGACTCGATGGTCGAGATCGAGCGGCTCGATGCGATCGCCGGCGAGGCCGGAGTCGTCCAGGATGTGCTCGTCCGGCTCACCGTCGGTGTGGAGGCGCACACCCACGAGTTCATCTCCACCGCCCACGAAGACCAGAAGTTCGGCCTTTCGGTGGCCAGCGGCGCAGCCATGGCGGCGGTGCGCAAGGTGTTCGCCGCCGACCACCTGCGGCTGGTCGGCCTGCACAGCCACATCGGCTCGCAAATCTTCGATGTCGCCGGCTTCGAAATCGCCGCGCACCGCGTGATCGGATTACTGCGCGACATCGTCGCGGAATTCGGCGTGGACCGGACCGCCCAAGTGTCTACCGTGGATCTTGGTGGCGGCCTTGGGATCTCGTATCTGGCTCCCGATGATCCGCCGCCAATCGCCGAGCTGGCGGACAAACTGGGCGCGATCGTCAGCAACGAGTCGGCAGCCGTCGGGCTTCCCACGCCTAGGCTGGTCGTCGAACCCGGACGTGCCATCGCCGGCCCCGGGACCATCACGCTCTACGAGGTCGGCACCGTCAAGGACGTCGACGTGAGCTCCAACGCCAACCGGCGCTACGTCAGCGTCGACGGCGGCATGAGCGACAACATCCGGACCGCGCTCTATGACGCTCAGTACGATGTGCGGTTGGTGTCGCGGCTCAGCGATGCCCCGGCCACCCAGGCCCGTCTGGTCGGGAAGCATTGCGAAACCGGTGACATCCTGGTCCGCGACGCGTGGGTGCCCGACGACGTGGGACCCGGTGACCTCGTCGCCGTGGCCGCGACCGGGGCCTACTGCTATTCCCTGTCGAGTCGTTACAACATGATCTGCCGTCCCGCGGTCGTGGCAGTGCGAGCGGGGGAGTCCCGCTTGATCCTGCGTCGCGAGACGGTCGACGATCTGCTGAGTCTGGAAGTGAGGTGACCGTGCCCGATAACGACAAGCAAGCCGTCGGCGTAGCGGTGCTCGGATTGGGTGTGGTCGGCAGCGAAGTCGTGCGCATCATCAACGAAAGCGCCGAGGATCTGGCGGGCCGCATCGGCGCCCCGCTGGTGCTGCGGGGCGTCGGGGTACGCCGTCTCGGGGGCGACCGTGGCGTGCCGCTCGAACTGCTCACCGACGACATCGACGAACTGGTCTGCCGCGACGACGTCGACATCGTCGTGGAGGTAATGGGACCGGTCGAACCGGCCCGCAAAGCGATCCTGGCTGCCCTCGCCCACGGCAAGTCGGTCGTGACGGCGAACAAGGCGCTGATGTCCATCGCCAGCGGCGAACTGGCGGCCGCCGCCGAACGCCAGGCCGTCGACCTGTATTTCGAGGCGGCGGTTGCCGGGGCGATCCCGGTCATCCGCCCGCTGACCCAGTCGCTGGCCGGCGACACTGTCCTGCGGGTGGCCGGCATCGTCAACGGCACCACCAACTACATCCTCTCGGAGATGGGCAGCACCGGAGCCGATTACCAACAGGCGCTGGCCGACGCCAGCGCGCTCGGTTACGCCGAAGCCGATCCCACCGCCGACGTCGAGGGATACGACGCCGCGGCCAAGGCGGCCATTCTGGCTTCCATCGCCTTCCACACCCGGGTCACCGCTGACGACGTCTACCGCGAGGGCATCACCAAGATCACCCCGGAGGACTTCGAGTCCGCCAAGTCGCTGGGCTGCACCATCAAACTGCTGTCCATCTGCGAGCGCATCACCACGGACGAAGGGCAGCAACGGGTTTCGGCGCGGGTCTATCCCGCGCTGGTACCCCTGTCGCATCCGCTCGCGTCGGTCAATGGCGCTTTCAACGCGGTGGTCGTCGAGGCCGAGGCGGCCGGTCGGCTGATGTTCTACGGCCAGGGCGCCGGCGGTGCGCCCACCGCGTCGGCCGTCACCGGCGACCTGGTGATGGCGGCGCGTAACCGGGTGCTCGGCAGCCGGGGCCCGCGCGAGTCCCGCTACGCTCGGCTTCCCGTGGCCCCCATGGGATTCATCGAAACGCGCTACTACGTCAGCATGAACGTCGCCGACAAACCGGGCGTGTTGTCCGCAGTGGCAGCCGAATTCGGCAAGCGCGAGGTGAGCATCGCCGAGGTGCGCCAAGAAGGCGTCGCCGACGAGGGCGGTCAACGGGTCGGCGCCCGAATCGTGGTGGTCACCCACAAGGCGACCGACGCCGCGCTGTCGGAAACCGTTGACGCACTGGCCGATCTGGATGTGGTGCAGAGCGTGGAAAGCGTGCTGCGACTGGAAGGGACCGACGAATGAGCGCCCCGCGAACGGCGATCCACCAGCCCTGGCTGGGCCTGATCGCGGCCTACCGGGACCGGTTGCCCGTGGGCGACGACTGGACACCGGTCACCCTGTTCGAAGGTGGCACCCCGCTGATACCGGCGCCGCGGTTGTCCGAGAAGACCGGCTGCACAGTCCATCTCAAGGTCGAGGGCCTCAACCCTACCGGTTCCTTCAAGGACCGGGGTATGACGATGGCCGTCACCGACGCCCTGGCCCGCGGTCAGAAAGCGGTGTTGTGCGCGTCCACCGGCAACACCTCGGCATCGGCCGCGGCCTATGCGGCGCGCGCCGGAATCACCTGCGCGGTGCTGATTCCGACGGGCAAGATCGCGATGGGCAAGCTGGCCCAGGCCGTCATGCACGGCGCCAGGATCATTCAGATCGACGGCAATTTCGACGATTGTCTGGAGTTGGCCCGCAAGATGACCAACGACTTCCCGACGATCTCGCTGGTCAACTCGGTGAATCCGGTGCGTATCGAGGGACAGAAGACGGCCGCCTTCGAAATCGTCGACGCGCTCGGCACGGCGCCGGATATTCATGCGCTTCCCGTCGGCAACGCGGGCAACATCACCGCGTACTGGCGCGGCTACACCGAATATCACCGCGACGGCATCATCGACAAGCTGCCCCGGATGCTGGGCACCCAGGCCGCCGGCGCGGCGCCGCTGGTGCACGGTGAACCGGTAGCCAACCCCGAGACCATCGCCACCGCCATCCGCATCGGCGCCCCGGCGTCGTGGACGTCGGCGGTCGAGGCGCAGCAGGAGTCCAACGGACGGTTCCTGGCGGCCACCGACGAGGAGATCCTGGCGGCATATCACCTGGTGGCCAGCGCCGAAGGCGTCTTCGTCGAGCCGGCGTCCGCAGCGAGCATCGCCGGCCTGCTCAAGTCGGTCGAGGACGGCTGGGTGGAGCGCGGCTCCACCGTCGTGTGCACCGTCACCGGCAACGGTCTGAAGGATCCCGACACCGCCTTGCGGGACATGCCGCAGGTGTCTCCGGTACCGGTCGACCCAGTCCTCGTCGTTGAGCAGCTGGGGCTGAGCTAGTGGAGTTGGGTTCGGTGGGCCCGGTGCTGCCCGCGGGGCTGGTGGCCAGCGCCACGGTGTCGGCGTCCAGCGCCAACCTGGGCCCGGGTTTCGACAGCCTCGGCCTGGCTTTGCAGCTGTGCGACGAGATCGTGGTCGAGACAATGGATTCCGGCCTGGTGGTGATGGTCGAAGGCGAAGGCGCGGGCCAGGTACCGCTGGGTCCCGAGCACCTCGTGGTGCAGGCCATTCAGCGCGGCCTGCAGGCCGTCGGGGTGAGCGCCGCCGGGTTGGTGGTGCGATGTCGCAACGACATCCCGCATTCCCGGGGCCTGGGCTCCTCCGCCGCGGCCGTGGTGAGCGGGCTTGCCGTGGTCAATGGCCTTGTCGCCCAAACTAATTCGAGTCCGCTCAGTGAAACCCAGCTGATCCAGCTGGCATCGGAGTTCGAGGGTCACCCCGACAACGCGTCGGCCGCCGTACTGGGTGGCGCGGTGGTGTCCTGGGCGGACTGCAGCACCGGTCGGCCGCAGTACTCCGCGGTTCCGCTGCGGCTCCATCCCGACATCCACTTGTTCGCTGCAATTCCCGACGAACGCTCGTCGACGGCCGAGACGCGCGTGCTGCTGCCCGCCCAGGTCAGCCACGAGAACGCGCGGTTCAACATCAGCCGCGTGGCGTTGCTGGTGGTCGCGCTGACCCAGCGGCCCGATCTGCTGCTGGCCGCCACCGAAGACCTGCTCCATCAACCCCAACGCGCACCGGCGATGCCGGCGTCTGCGGAATATTTGCGGCTGCTGCGGCGTCATAACGTGGCGGCAACGCTTTCCGGGGCTGGTCCTTCGCTGATCGCGCTGAACACCGAGCCGGAGTTGCCTGCTGAAGCGGTCGAGTACGGAACCGCGAATGGATTCATCATCAAGAAGATGACGGTCGGCGGCGGAGTTCGCTGGAAGCCCGGCGTAACCGTCGCACGTTGATCCACAGCGTGGCGGGCGGGTTTGCTTGCTTCCGGCCAGGAAGCGGGCTATCCTCGGACCCGTCCAGCAATTGCAGCATCTGCTCTGCACAAACTGCCTTGACGCTGAGACAACCACCAATTCTTCTCGTGAACGCGGTTCGCTGTTCGATCACCGTTTCAGAGTCGATTATTGGGCGCACTCAGCAATTTGCCTGAATGCTTGACCTGATGCAGGAATCCCCGTTTGACGTGATCGGCGGGGCAAGAAAGGAAATCCGTGACTGATACGGACCTCATCACGGCTGGCGAAAGCACCGACGCCGAAAAGGCGTCGAACTCCGTGACCACAAACGCTTCCGAAGCCTCGGACGTCAAATCCAATGCGCCGTCCAGCTCGCTGGCCACCATGGTGCTGCCCGAACTGCGCGCACTGGCCAACAAAGCCGGCGTGAAGGGCACGTCGGGCATGCGTAAGAGCGAACTGATCGCCGCCATCCAGCAGAGCAGGGGACAGGCGAACGGCAAGTCGTCCGGCGACGCGGAGCCGCGGCAGGAATCGGCCAAGGCCGACGCGCCCGCGCCCGACGCCGCTCAGACTGCCGCACCGGAGGCCCCTGCGGCCGAGGCGGCCCCCGCAGAGGCCCCTGAAGCAGCGGAAACACGGCGGCGTGAACGCCGCAGCGCGTCCCGACAGGCGGGAACGGCCGGCGGCAACAAGGGTGAGAACGCCGACGACGCCGACAAAGAGCCGGCCGCCGACAAAGAGCCGGCCGCCGACAAAGAGCCGGCCGCCCACAAAGAGCCGGCCCGCGACAAAGGCGAGCGCGACAAGGGCGAGCGCGCGCAGGGTGACCGTGGCCAGGGCGAGCGGGGCCAAAAGGACGCCAGGAACGACGAGCGTTCCGCAGACTCGGGCAACGACCAGAGCGGCGACCAGCAAGGTGGCCAGCAGCGTGGCGGCGGCGGTGGCGCCGATGACGACGGCGACGGACGCCAAGGCCGGCGAGGACGCCGCTTCCGGGACCGCAGACGCCGCGGCGAACGCACCGGCGAGGCCGGCGAATCTGAATTGCGCGAGGACGACGTCGTACAACCGGTCGCCGGAATCCTCGACGTCCTGGACAACTACGCATTCGTCCGCACCTCCGGCTACCTGGCCGGTCCGCACGACGTCTATGTGTCCATGAACATGGTGCGCAAGAACGGGTTACGGCGCGGGGATGCGGTGACCGGGGCGGTGCGGGTGCCCAAAGACGGCGAACAGCCCAACCAGCGGCAGAAGTTCAACCCATTGGTGCGCCTGGACAGCGTCAACGGCGGACCCGTCGAGGATGCCAGGAAGCGTCCCGATTTTCAGAAGTTGACGCCGTTGTACCCCAACCAGCGCCTGCGTCTGGAGACCACGCCGGACCGGCTGACCACCCGCGTCATCGACCTGATCATGCCGATCGGCAAGGGCCAGCGCGCGCTGATCGTGTCGCCGCCCAAAGCGGGTAAGACCACGATCCTGCAGGACATCGCCAACGCGATCACCAAGAACAACCCCGAATGCCACCTCATGGTCGTGCTCGTCGACGAGCGTCCTGAGGAGGTCACCGACATGACCCGCTCGGTCAAGGGAGAGGTCATCGCCTCCACCTTCGACCGGCCGCCGTCCGACCACACCTCGGTCGCCGAGCTGGCCATCGAGCGCGCCAAGCGCCTGGTGGAGCAGGGCAAGGACGTCGTGGTGCTGCTGGACTCGATCACCCGTCTGGGCCGCGCCTACAACAACGCGTCGCCCGCCTCCGGCCGGATTCTCTCCGGTGGTGTCGACTCCACCGCGTTGTACCCGCCCAAGCGCTTCCTGGGTGCGGCCCGCAACATCGAAGAAGGCGGATCGCTGACCATCATCGCCACGGCGATGGTCGAGACCGGCTCCACCGGTGACACGGTCATCTTCGAGGAGTTCAAGGGCACCGGCAACGCCGAGCTCAAGCTCGACCGAAAGATCTCCGAACGTCGGGTGTTCCCTGCGGTCGACGTCAACCCGTCGGGCACCCGCAAGGACGAGCTGCTGCTCTCGCCGGACGAGTTCGGCATCGTGCACAAGCTGCGTCGGGTGCTGTCGGGCCTGGACTCCCACCAGGCCATCGACCTGCTGATGTCCCAGCTGCGTAAGACGAAGACCAACTACGAGTTCCTGGTGCAGGTGTCCAAGACGACGCCGGGCAACATGGACAACGACTAGGTCTTTTTCGTCACGATTTCAGCAAGCAGCGCGGCCACTACACCGAAGGCGAAATACAGCGGAATCAACCACGGCGCGACGCCGAACAGGCCGTCGCTGCCGTGGGTGTAGCGAAACACGTCGAGGGCTTCGATGGCGACCTCGGCCGCAGGCCCGACGATGGCGATCGCGACCCCGCCCGCGACGGCGAACCGATCGCCGAGCACCGACCAGGTGATCGTCGCGATCGCGCCGATCAGCACCGTGCTCACGAATGCTGGCGCCGTGTGCGCCAAGGCGGTCACGGCGTAGGCGCCCACGATGGCGGCGACCCCGCCCAGCCCCTGACGTGCGGTGACGGTAGTGCGTGCCGGCCCGAGGTGCAGCCGCAGCTCCGCCAGCAGGACGGTGGCGCCCCCGACGAGGGCGGGAAACCAGATCGGGCTCGTCCACACGAACGGGACCCGGTGGGATGCCGGCAGATACACCAGCGTGCCGGTGACGACATGACCGTGATCGCCGATGAGACCGGCGACGCCGCCGATGACGAACAGGAGCGCGATGCCCGGTATCCGCAGTTGCATCAGCTTCTCTTACGGCAACCCGGCGGCCTTTGGCAACCATTGACAGTAGACCGACTGGCGCGAAACCGAGCCTCCACAGCGGGAATACGCATCCCCACCCCGGCGTTTAGGCTCACGTGGGTTGACCTGGCATAATCGAGGGTCGATCACTCGGAACCACTTCAGGTTCGCGGTCCGGGCCGAACAGGGGCCCCGAGTGGCACATGACGAAGAGGACAGCATGAAAACTGACATTCACCCCGCCTACGAGGAGACCACCGTGGTCTGCGGTTGCGGGAATTCCTTCACCACCCGCAGCACCAAGCCGGGTGGCCGCATCGTGGCCGAGGTGTGCTCGCAGTGCCACCCCTTCTACACCGGCAAGCAGAAGATCCTCGACAGCGGCGGCCGGGTGGCCCGCTTCGAGAAGCGCTACGGCAAGCGCAACGCGGACAAAGCTGCGGCCGACAAGTAGCTGGCTTTCCGACGCCCGAACTGTGCGATATCGGCACAGGCCGGGCGTCGGTTCGCGTTCGGGGTCAAGCAGCAGTGGAGAGGTGACATGACGCAGCCGGTGCAGACGATCGACGTCCTGCTCGCCGAGCACGCCGCGCTCGAGCGGGCGTTGGCTGATCCCGAACTGCACAGCAAGCCCGACGAAGCGCGCAAGGCAGGCCGGCGCTTCGCCCGGTTGGCGCCGATCGTCGCGACCCACCGCAAGCTGGTGGCGGCGCGCGACGACTTGGAAACCGCCCGCGAACTGGCTGTTGACGACGCATCCTTCGCCGATGAGGTAACCGAACTGGAGGCCAGGGTCGCCGAGTTGGACACCCAACTCACCGACATGCTGGCCCCTCGCGACCCGCACGACGCCGACGACATCGTGCTCGAGGTGAAATCCGGTGAAGGCGGCGAGGAGTCGGCATTGTTCGCCGCCGACCTGGCCCGGATGTACATCCGCTACGCCGAGCGGCACGGCTGGACGGTCACCGTGCTGGGCGAAACCACCTCGGATCTGGGCGGCTACAAGGACGCGACGCTGGCGATCGCCAGTAAGGGCGACAGCGCCGACGGGGTCTGGTCGCGAATGAAGTTCGAGGGCGGGGTGCACCGCGTGCAGCGGGTCCCGGTGACCGAATCGCAGGGACGTGTCCACACGTCGGCTGCCGGCGTGCTGGTCTATCCGGAACCCGAGGAAGTCGGCGAGGTACAGATCGACGAGTCCGATCTGCGGATCGACGTCTACCGGTCTTCGGGCAAGGGAGGGCAGGGTGTGAACACCACCGACTCGGCGGTGCGCATCACCCACCTGCCCACGGGAATCGTGGTCACCTGCCAGAACGAACGTTCGCAGCTGCAGAACAAGGCCCGCGCGTTGCAGGTCCTGGCGGCCCGCCTGCAGGTGCTGGCCGAGGAACAGGCGCTCGCCGACGCATCGGCGGACCGCGCCAGCCAGATCCGCACGGTCGACCGCAGCGAACGCATCCGCACCTACAACTTCCCCGAGAGCCGCATCACCGATCACCGGATCGGTTTCAAGTCGCACAATCTCGACCAGGTCCTCGACGGCGACCTGGATGCGCTGTTCGATGCGCTGAGCGAAGCCGACAAGCAAGCGCGGCTGCAACAGGCGACATGACCGGGACAGTTCGGCACACCCGCGGCAACCGACGATGCAGAGCGTAGCCATGGGGAGGAGCGGCGCCATGACACTGCGGCAGGCGATCGACTCCGCCACGGCACAACTGGCCGGGGCCGGAATCGACTCCGCCCGCTGGGACGCCGAGCAGCTGGCCGCCCATGTGGCCGGCACCGACCGCGGCCGGCTCCGGTTCGTGGATCCTCCCGACGAGTTCTTCGGACGCTTCCAGGAGGCCGTCGCCGCGCGCGCCCAGCGGGTGCCGTTGCAACACCTCACCGGGACGGTCGGTTTCGGACCGGTGCTGCTGCACGTCGGCGCGGGAGTCTTCATCCCGCGGCCCGAGACCGAAGCCATGTTCGAATGGGCTGCCGCACAATCGCTTCCGGCACGGCCGGTGATAGTGGACGCGTGCACTGGCTCCGGTGCGCTGGCAGTCGCCCTGTCGCGGCGCTGGCCGGGCGCCCGCGTTGTCGGCATCGATGACTCCGATGCGGCCCTGGACTATGCCCGTCGCAACGCCGAGGGCACCGGCGTGGAACTGGTGCATGCTGACATCGGCACGCCCGGCCTGCTGCCGGACCTGGACCGCCGCGTTGACCTCTTGGTGTCGAACCCGCCCTATGTGCCCGACAACGCCGTACTGGAACCTGAAGTCTCGCAATATGATCCGCCGCATGCGGTGTTCGGCGGCCGGGATGGGATGGCGGTGATACCCACCGTCGTCGCGCGCGCCGCGAGATGGCTGCGCCCGGGCGGTCTGTTCGCCGTGGAGCATGACGACACCACGTCTACGCTGACCGTCGAGTGTGTCAACAGCATTGGGCTCTTCGAAGACGTCGTGGCGCGCAACGATCTGACAGGACGGCCGAGGTTTGTGACGGCCCGGAAGGGGGACCGGCGCTGTGAGTGACGTCTACGACTGCGCCGACCCGGACCAGCGGGCGCGCGGTATCGCCGCGGCGGTAGGGGCCGTCAAGGCCGGCCGCCTGGTCGTCATGCCGACCGATACCGTCTACGGCATCGGCGCCGACGCCTTCGACAGCACGGCGGTGGACGCCCTGCTGGCGGCCAAAGGCCGCGGCCGAGACATGCCGGTGGGCGTGCTGGTGGGTTCCTGGCACACGATCGAAGGTCTGGTCTACGGGATGCCCGACGGTGCGCGTGACCTGGTGCGTGCGTTCTGGCCGGGCGCACTCAGTCTGGTGGTCTTGCAGGCGCCCTCGTTGCAATGGGATCTTGGCGACGCGCACGGCACGGTGATGCTGCGGATGCCGCTGCACCCGGTCGCCATCGAGTTGCTTCGCGAGGTGGGCCCCATGGCGGTGTCCAGCGCCAACGTGTCCGGCCAGCCCGCCGCCGTCGACGCTGCCGAGGCCCAACGCCAACTCGGCCCGCGCGTCGAGGTCTACCTTGACGGCGGAACCGCCGCTCGGCAAGCCGCCTCGACGATCGTCGACCTGAGCGGAAACGCGCCGCGCATCCTGCGCGAGGGGCCGGTCAGCACCGTCCGCGTGGCCGAGGTGCTCGGGGTCGAGCCGGAGAGTCTGCTCGGGTAGCGCCTCGGTCGGCCGAGCGTGCAACCATGGCGAAGATTCGCCCCTCGGATCTTGCCGTGGTTTCACATTCGGCGACATGGTGGGCCCAGAGGCCCGCTCGGGGAACGGTGCGGCCCGAAGGCGCGCACACCGGTCTCAGGTTGGTGAAGTACGGTCTCGAGGTGTCCAGCGATGTGGCCAGCCTTGCCGGCGGTTTGCTCGCTCTGTCCGATCGCAGCGCCGGAGTCCCGCTGCGTGAGCTGGCTCTGGTCGGACTGACCGCCGCGATCATCACCTATTTCGCCACCGGGCCGGTGCGCGTGCTGGCTACCCGTCTGGGTGCGGTCGCCTATCCCCGCGAGCGGGACGTGCACGTGACGCCGACGCCTCGCATGGGTGGGCTGGCAATGTTCCTCGGCGTCGGCTCGGCCGTCTTCCTGGCCTCGCAGCTGCCGGCGCTCACCCGCGGATTCGTCTACTCCACCGGAATGCCCGCGGTGCTGGTCGCCGGCGCGGTGATCATGGGCATCGGTTTGATCGACGACCGCTGGGGCCTGGACGCGCTGACCAAATTCGCCGGCCAGATCACCGCCGCCAGTGTCCTGGTCACCATGGGGGTCGCGTGGAGCGTGTTGTACATCCCGGTGGGCGGCGTCGGCACCATCGTGCTCGACCAGGCATCGTCGATCCTGCTGACCCTGGCGCTGACCGTCTCGATCGTCAACGCGATGAACTTCGTCGACGGACTCGACGGGCTCGCCGCCGGGCTGGGTCTTATCACCGCCCTAGCGATCTGCATGTTCTCCGTCGGTCTGCTGCGCGACCACGGCGGTGACGTGCTCTACTACCCACCGGCGGTGATCTCCGTGGTTCTTGCCGGTGCGTGCCTGGGCTTCCTCCCGCACAACTTCCACCGGGCCCGGATCTTCATGGGCGACTCCGGTTCCATGCTGATCGGACTCATGCTGGCGGCGGCTTCGACGACCGCGGCCGGCCCGATTTCGCAGAACGCTTACGGCGCCCGCGATGTGTTTGCTCTGCTGTCGCCGTTCCTGCTGGTGGTGGCCGTCATGTTCGTGCCGATGCTCGACCTGCTGCTGGCGATCGTGCGGCGCACCCGGGCGGGACGCAGTGCCTTCACGCCGGACAAGATGCACCTGCATCACCGACTGCTGCAGATAGGCCACTCGCATCGCCGGGTGGTGCTGCTCATCTACTTGTGGGTCGGCATCGTCGCGTTCGGCGCGGCGAGCACGATCTTCTTCGACCCGCGCCACACCGCGGCGGTCATGTTGGGAGCAATCGCCATCGCGGGTGTCGCGACCGTGATCCCGCTGCTGCGTCGTCGCGACGAGTACTACGACGATCCGTAGTAGGTCCCGCTGCCGTGTGGTACGGTGCTGGTAGAACCCCGAAATAAACCTCGCGGGTTGCCGGCTCCCCGGCCCGTCGGATGGGTTTCCGGTGCCGGCGGACGAAGACCGACACAGGGAGCTACCCCTTGGGTAAGTCCAGCGTGACCCTTGCGATACGCTCGGCGGGCCACGGATCAGTCGATCACGTGGTTTGCGCTCCACCAACCTGGGATTGAGGTGCTGCAGTGACGACACCAGCGCAGGACGCGCCGTTGGTGTTTCCCGCTGTTGCGTTCCGTCCCGTTCGGCTGTTCCTCATCAGCCTGGGGGTGACGGCGGTGGCGACGCTCATCGCCGGCTACGCCGGTCACCCGGTGGTGGGGGGCTTCTTCGGAATCGGGTTGCTGCTGGGTTTGCTCAACGCCCTGATGGTGCGGCGTTCGGTGGAGTCGATCACCGCGCGCGATCACCCGCTGAAGCGATCGATGGCCATCAACTCGGCATCGCGCGTCGCGATCATCACCATTCTGGCGCTGATCATCGCCTTCATATTCCGGCCTGAAGGTTTGGGCGTGGTGTTCGGCCTGGCACTCTTCCAGGTGCTACTGGTGGCATCGACCGCCCTGCCGGTGTGGAAGAAGCTGCGGACCGGCGACCCCGAGGGCCAGGAAGGTGCAGTAGTGACGGGATCGGATGGCACGGAAGGGAGGAGCGCCGGCGATGACTGAGTCGATCCTGGCCGCTCAGATCGAGGTCGGCGAACACCACACCGCCACCTGGCTGGGTCTGACAGTCAACACCGACACCATCATGTCGACGGCCATTGCCGCGCTGATCGTGATCGGGTTGGCGTTCTACCTGAAGTCGAAGGTCACCTCGACCGACGTACCTGGTGGTGTGCAGCTGTTCTTCGAGGCGATCACTATCCAGATGCGCAGTCAGGTCGAATCCGCCATCGGGATGCGGATCGCACCGTTCGTGCTGCCGCTGGCGGTCACCATCTTCGTGTTCATCCTGATCTCCAACTGGCTGTCGGTGCTGCCACTGCAGTACACCGACAAAGAAGGCAAGACGACCGAGCTGCTGTCCTCGGCCGCGGCTGACATCAACTACGTGCTGGCACTGGCCTTGTTCGTGTTCGTCTGCTATCACGCGGCCGGGATCTGGCGCCGCGGCATCATCGGGCACCCGATCAAGGTGCTCAAGGGACACGTCGCGATCCTCGCGCCGATCAACGTCGTCGAAGAACTCGCCAAGCCGATTTCGTTGTCGCTCCGACTTTTCGGCAACATTTTCGCCGGCGGGATCCTGGTCGCGTTGATCGCGCTGTTCCCGCCCTACGTGCTGTGGCTGCCGAACGCGATCTGGAAGTCGTTCGACCTGTTCGTCGGCGCCATCCAGGCGTTCATCTTCGCGCTGCTGACGATCCTGTACTTCAGCCAAGCGATGGAACTAGAAGAGGACCACCACTAAAAAAATCCTGGTAAACCGCTACCAGAGTTATCAAGGAGGATAAAAATGGACCCCACTATCGCAGCCGGCGCCCTCATCGGCGGTGGACTGATCATGGCCGGTGGCGCCATCGGCGCCGGTATCGGTGACGGTGTCGCCGGTAACGCGCTGATCTCCGGTGTCGCCCGCCAGCCGGAGGCACAGGGCCGTCTCTTCACGCCGTTCTTCATCACGGTCGGTCTGGTCGAGGCTGCTTACTTCATCAACCTGGCGTTCATGGCGCTATTCGTCTTCGCCACGCCCGTCAAGTAATTCGCTGTGATGGGCGACCCGACTTCTCTTGCTTCGGCTGTGAACTTTGCAGCAGAGGAAGGCGGCCAAAGCAACTTCCTCATCCCGAACGGCACCTTCTTCTTCGTGCTGGCCATCTTCCTGGTGGTGCTCGGAGTCATCGGCACGTTCGTCGTGCCGCCGATTCTGAAGGTGCTCAAGGAACGCGACAACATGGTGGCCAAGACCCAGGCCGACAGCAAGAAGGCGGCCGAGCAGTTCGCCGCCGCCGATGCCGATTACGAGAAGGCATTGAAGGAAGCTCGGGTCGAAGCGGGCGCCTTCCGCGACAATGCGCGGACTGAGGGTCGTAAGGTCATCGACGATGCGCGAGCGCGCGCCGAGCAGCAGGTGGCAGAGGTGTTGGCCCAGGCCAACGAGCAATTGAAGCGGGAGCGCGACGCCGTGGAATTGGATCTGCGTGCCAACGTCGGTGCCATCTCGGCGACGCTGGCCTCTCGAGTGCTCGGTGTGGAAATCAGCCCGAAAGCTGCGACGTCAGAAGCGACGAGGTAGTCACCACATGTCGACATTTATCGGACAGCTGATCGGGTTCGCGGCCATCGTGCTGCTGGTCTGGCGGTATGTCGTGCCGCCAGTCCGCAAACTGATGGCCGCTCGCCAGGAGACGGTGCGTCAGCAGTTGAAGGACTCGGAGAAGGCGACGCAGCGCCTCACCGAGTCGACGACCGCGCACAGCAAGGCCGTGCAGCGCGCGAAGGAAGAGGCCGCGCAGCTCGTCGAGGAGGCCAAGTCCGACTCCGAACGCATCGAGGAACAGATGCGGGCACAGGCCGAAAGCGAGGCGGAACGCATCAAGGCGCAGGGGGCGCGCCAAACCGAACTGCTGCGGGCGCAATTGACCCGTCAGCTCCGGTTGGAGCTCGGCCACGAATCCGTGCGCCAGGCAAGTGAATTGGTGCGCAGCTATGTGTCCGACGCCGAGCAGCAGGCATCGACCGTCGACCGTTTCCTCGACGAACTCGACGACATGGCGCCAGAACCGGTCGAGGTGGAGTACCCGGTGCTGGCCAAGATGCGGTCGGCGAGCCGCCGCGCTGTGAGCAATATGGTGGAGCGTTTCGACACCATCGCCGGCGACCTCGACAACCAGGGTTTGACCACTCTCGCCGACGAGTTGGTGTCGGTGGCCAAGCTGTTGGACCAGGAGATCGTGGTCACCCGGTATCTCACCGTGCCGGCCGAAGACGCGGCGCCCCGGGTCAAGCTGATCGAACGACTGCTCGAGGGCAAGGTCGCCGACTCCACGCTCGACCTGTTGCGCACCGCTGTCTCGGAACGCTGGTCGGCGAACGGGGACTTGGTCGATGCAATCGAGCATGTCTCGCGTCAGGCGCTGCTCGCAGTCGCCGAAAAGGACGGCAGCGTCGACGAAGTCGAGGACCAGTTGTTCCGGTTCTCGCGAATCCTCGACGCCCAGCCACGCCTCGGCATCCTGCTGGGCGACTACACCACCGGCGCCGACCGGCGAGTTGGGTTGCTGCGCAAGGTACTTGAGAGTTCGGGTAGCGAGGTGAACCCGGTGGCCCTCGCGCTGCTGTCCCAGACGGTCGAGTTGTTGCGGGGCATGCCGGCCGAAGAAGCGGTGCTGCTGCTCGCTCAGGTGGCGGTCGCTCGCCGCGGCGAAGTCGTGGCGCAGGTCAGTGCGGCGGCGGAACTCAGTGACGCCCAACGCACTCGGCTCAGTGAGGTATTGGGCCGCATCTACGGTCATCCGGTGGCGGTCCAGCTGCAAGTCGATTCCGACCTGCTCGGCGGACTGCTCATCTCCGTGGGTGACGAGGTGATCGACGGCACGCTCAAGTCCCGGTTGGCCGCTGCTGAAGCCCAGTTACCCGACTAATCCAAAGCCCGACGGAAACCCGACCTAGTCATCACAACGAAGTAGGAAGACGAAAAGCCATGGCCGAGTTGACAATCTCCGCTGATGCCATCCAGAGCGCCATCGAAGAATACGTAGAGTCCTTCACCGCCGATACCTCGCGAGAGGAAGTCGGCACCGTGGTGGATGCCGGCGACGGCATCGCGCACGTCGAGGGATTGCCGTCCGTCATGACCCAGGAGTTGCTGGAGTTTCCGGGCGGAGTTCTCGGCGTCGCCCTGAATCTGGACGAGCACAGCGTCGGCGCCGTAATCCTCGGTGACTTCGAGAAGATCGAAGAAGGCCAGCAGGTCAAGCGGACCGGTGACGTCTTGTCGGTGCCTGTGGGTGACGCCTTCCTCGGCCGAGTGGTCAATCCGCTCGGTCAGCCGATCGACGGCGGCGGGGACATCGAGACCGACACCCGTCGCGCACTGGAGCTCCAGGCGCCGTCGGTGGTCGAGCGCCAGAGCGTGAAAGAGCCGTTGCAGACCGGTATCAAGGCCATCGACGCGATGACTCCGATCGGGCGCGGCCAGCGGCAGTTGATCATCGGCGACCGCAAGACCGGCAAGACCGCCGTCTGCGTCGACACCATCCTCAACCAGCGCCAGAACTGGGAGACCGGCGACGAGAAGAAGCAGGTTCGCTGCGTCTACGTCGCGATCGGGCAGAAGGGCACCACGATCGCTTCGGTGCGCCGCGCGCTCGACGAAGGTGGCGCGATGGACTACACCACCATCGTCGCGGCGCCCGCTTCCGACGCCGCCGGCTTCAAATGGCTTGCGCCCTACACCGGTTCGGCGATCGCGCAGCACTGGATGTACGAGGGCAAGCACGTGCTGATCGTCTTCGACGACCTCACCAAGCAGGCCGAGGCATACCGCGCGATCTCGCTGCTGTTGCGCCGTCCGCCCGGTCGTGAGGCATACCCGGGTGACGTCTTCTACCTGCACTCGCGGCTCCTCGAGCGTTGCGCCAAGCTGTCCGACGAGCTCGGTGGCGGCTCGCTGACCGGGTTGCCGATCATCGAGACCAAGGCCAACGACATCTCGGCCTACATCCCCACCAACGTCATCTCGATCACCGATGGGCAGTGCTTCCTGGAGAGTGACCTGTTCAACCAGGGTGTCCGGCCCGCCATCAACGTCGGTGTGTCGGTGTCCCGGGTCGGTGGCGCCGCTCAGATCAAGGCGATGAAAGAGGTGGCCGGCTCGCTGCGTCTGGATTTGTCGCAGTACCGCGAACTGGAATCCTTCGCCGCGTTCGCGTCCGACCTCGACGAGACGTCCAAGAAGCAGCTGTCGCGCGGTGAACGACTGGTCGAGTTGCTCAAGCAACCGCAGTTCTCGCCGTTGCCCGTGGAAGAGCAGGTGGTTTCGATCTTCCTGGGCACTGGCGGTCATCTCGACTCGGTGCCGGTGGAGGACGTAAAGCGATTCGAGGCCGAATTGCTGGACCACATGCGGGCGTCGGAGGAGAAGTTCCTCGAGGGCATCCGCACGAGTCAGAAACTCGGCGAGGAAGAAGAAGAGAAGCTCGTCGAGATCATCAACAAATTCAAGAAGGGCTTCGCTGCCAGCTCTGGCGAATCGGTGGTACCCGACGAGCATGTCGAGGCCATGGACGAAGAAGAGCTCGGCAAGGAATCGGTGAAGGTCAAGAAGGAGAAGCCCAAGAAGGACTCCAAGAAGGACAAGAAGTAGCTAACAATGGCTGCCACACTTCGCGAACTACGCGGGCGGATCAAGTCGGCGGGGTCGATCAAGAAGATCACCAAGGCTCAGGAACTGATCGCCACATCGCGCATCGGTAAGGCGCAGGCTCGGCTGCAGTCGGCCAGGCCGTACGCCTTCCAGATCACCTCGATGCTCACCACGCTGTCTGCCGAAGCCGCTCTGGACCATCCGCTGCTCGTCGAACGGGAGAATCCCACTCGCGCCGGCGTTCTGGTGGTGTCCTCCGACCGCGGTCTGTGTGGCGCCTACAACTCGAGCATCTTCCGTCGTTCCGAGGAGCTCTTTTCCCTCCTGCGAGAAGAGGGCAAGGACCCGGTGCTGTATACCGTGGGACGAAAAGCCTTGAACTACTTCTCATTCCGGAACTGGGACATCAAGGAGTCCTGGACCGGCTTCTCCGAGCAGCCCCAGGTCGAGAACGCCACCGAGATCGCTGACACTCTGGTCGACGCTTTCATGGCCGGCACCGGCGACGACGGGAGTGACGAAGGGCAGGGCGTCGACGAACTGCACATCGTCTTCTCCGAGTTCAAGTCGATGATGTCCCAGAGTGCCGTTGCTCACCGGATCGCTCCACTGGTGGTGGAGTACGTCGAGGAGGACACCGGACCGCATACGCTCTACTCCTTCGAGCCGGATGCGACGACGCTGTTCGACGCGCTGCTGCCGCGGTACCTGACCACCCGTGTGTACGCGGCGCTGCTGGAGTCGGCGGCTTCGGAACTGGCGTCGCGCCAGCGCGCCATGAAATCGGCAACCGACAACGCCGATGACCTCATCAAGGACCTGACGCTGCAGGCGAACCGTGAGCGGCAGGCCCAGATCACCCAAGAGATCAGCGAAATCGTCGGCGGCGCAAACGCGCTCGCTGACGCCTCCAAGTAGGCCCCACGAGGAAGCGAAGAATATGACCACTACCGCAGACGAAAAGACTGACAAGAAATCGGGCTCCGACACCAACGGCCGCGTTGTTCGGATCACCGGCCCCGTCGTCGACGTCGAGTTTCCGCGGGGTTCCGTTCCGGAATTGTTCAACGCGCTGCACGCGGAGATTCCGTTCGAGGCGATGAAGAAGACGCTGACGCTGGAGGTGGCGCAACACCTCGGTGACAACCTGGTGCGCACCATCTCGATGCAGCCCACCGATGGACTGGTGCGCGGCACCGAAGTCACCGACACTGGCAACTCGATCTCGGTACCGGTGGGCGAGAAGGTCAAAGGCCACGTGTTCAACGCGCTGGGATACTGCCTGGACAAGCCCGGATACGGAGAAGACTTCGACCACTGGTCGATTCACCGCAAGCCGCCGGCCTTCGAAGACCTGGAGCCGCGTACCGAGATGCTCGAGACGGGACTCAAGGTCGTCGACCTGCTGACTCCCTACGTGCGTGGCGGCAAGATCGCCCTGTTCGGCGGTGCCGGGGTGGGCAAGACGGTGCTCATCCAGGAGATGATCAACCGTATTGCCCGGAACTTCGGTGGTACTTCGGTGTTCGCCGGTGTGGGGGAGCGCACCCGTGAGGGCAACGACCTGTGGGTCGAGTTGAAGGAAGCCGACGTGCTCAAGGACACCGCGCTGGTGTTCGGCCAGATGGACGAGCCGCCCGGCACCCGTATGCGGGTGGCGCTGTCCGCCCTGACGATGGCCGAGTGGTTCCGTGACGAGGCCGGCCAGGACGTGCTGCTGTTCATCGACAACATCTTCCGGTTCACCCAGGCCGGCTCGGAGGTGTCGACCCTGCTCGGCCGTATGCCGTCCGCGGTGGGTTATCAGCCGACGCTGGCCGACGAGATGGGCGAGTTGCAGGAGCGCATCACCTCGACGCGAGGCAAGTCGATTACGTCCATGCAGGCCGTTTACGTGCCGGCCGACGACTACACCGACCCGGCGCCGGCGACCACGTTCGCCCATCTGGACGCCACTACGGAGTTGTCCCGAAACGTGTTCTCCAAGGGCATCTTCCCTGCGGTGGACCCGCTGGCATCCAGCTCCACCATCCTGGACCCCAGCGTCGTCGGCGACGAGCACTACCGTGTGGCGCAGGAAGTCATCCGAATTCTGCAGCGCTACAAGGACCTTCAGGACATCATCGCGATTCTGGGTATCGACGAGCTGTCCGAGGAGGACAAGCAGCTGGTCAACCGGGCGCGGCGGATCGAGCGCTTCCTGTCGCAGAACATGATGGCGGCCGAGCAGTTCACCGGTCAGCCGGGTTCGACGGTTCCGGTCAAGGAGACGATCGAGGCGTTCGACCGGCTGTCGAAGGGTGACTTCGACCACGTGCCGGAGCAGGCATTCTTCCTCATCGGAGGGCTCGACGACTTGGCCAAGAAGGCCGAGAGCTTCGACGTCAAGCTATGACGGCGGACTTCCGGCTGACTCGAAAGGTGGTGTGGCATGGCTGAATTGAACGTTCAGATCGTCGCCGTCGACCGTGAGATCTGGTCGGGCGAGGCGACGTTTCTGTTCACCCGCACCACCTCCGGGGAGATCGGCATCCTGCCGCATCACATCCCGTTGGTCGCACAGTTGGTTGACGACGCCATGGTGCGCGTCGAGCGGGACGGCGAAGACGACCTGCGGATCGCGGTCGACGGCGGCTTCCTCACGGTGACCGAAGAGGGTGTGAGTGTGCTCGCCGAGTCGGCGGAGTTCGAGAAGGACATCGACGAGAGCGCTGCTAGACAGGATTCCGAATCCGACGATCCCCAAGTCGCTGCCCGGGGGCGCGCGAGGTTGCGCGCCGTCGGCGCGCTCGACTGATTTCGACGATGAGCGCGCCCATGATCGCCATGGCCGTGCTCGTTGTCCTGCTGGGAGCGGCCGTCCTTGCCCTGAGTTTCCGGCTGTGGAAACTGCGCCGGGGCGGAACGGCTGCCATCATGCGCGATATCCCTGCGGTGGGCGGGCACGGCTGGCGGCACGGTGTGATCCGTTATCGAGGTGGCGAGGCGGCGTTCTACCGGCTGTCCAGTTTTCGTCTCTGGCCGGATCGCCGGCTGAGCCGACGCGGGGTGGAGGTCGTGGCCAGGCGCGCGCCACGTGGCGACGAATTCGACATCATGACCGACGAAATCGTGGTGCTGGAACTTCGCGATAACACTCAGGACCGGCGGCTGGGCTACGAAATCGCTTTGGACCGAGGGGCGTTGACCGCGTTTCAGTCGTGGCTGGAGTCGCGGCCCTCGCCGCGGGCCCGGCGCCGCAGCGTCTGACTAGCCAACTGCGCCGCCACCCGGGCGCCACAGCACGTCGCCGTCCGGGTTTGCTGCCCGCGACAGGATGAACAGCAGGTCCGAGAGCCGGTTGAGGTACTTCGCGGGCAACACACTCGTGTCTTCGGGATGGGCGTCGACGGCGGCCCACGCCGCTCGTTCGGCCCGACGGACCACGGTGCGAGCCACGTGCAACAACGCCGAAAGCGGCGAACCACCGGGCAGGACAAAGGAATTGAGCGCCGGCAGGCCTTCGTTGTAGGTGTCGCACCACCCCTCGAGTCGGTCGATGTAGGCCTGGGTGATCCGCAGTGGTGGATGCTGCGGGTCATCCACCACCGGTGTCGAGAGGTCCGCGCCGGCGTCGAAGAGGTCGTTTTGGATCTGTCGCAGCAGGTCAGCGATCTGCTCCGAAGGACCCCCCACTGCCACCGCCACCCCGATCGCCGAGTTGGCCTCATCACAATCGGCATAGGCCACCAGGCGCGGGTCGTTCTTCGACACCCGTGAGAAATCGCTCAATCCCGTCGTGCCGTCGTCGCCCGTGCGGGTATAGATGCGGGTCAGATGGACTGCCATGGGCAGAACGCTACCCCGATGAGACGACCTCGATGCGGGTCGGCTGACTGACAAGCCGATACCGCTTCACTAGACTGACCCGGGTGGCGGAGCGATTCGTGGTGACTGGTGGCAACCGGTTGTCAGGCGAAGTCGCTGTTGGGGGCGCCAAGAACAGCGTGCTGAAGCTGATGGCGGCGACCCTGCTGGCTGAAGGCACCAGCACCATCACGAACTGTCCCGATATTCTCGACGTGCCGTTGATGGCCGAGGTGCTGCGTGGCCTGGGTGCCACCGTCGAACTTGACGGTGATGTCGCCCGCATCACGTCGCCGGATGAACCGAAGTACGACGCTGACTTCGCGGCCGTGCGTCAGTTCCGGGCGTCGGTCTGCGTGCTCGGACCGCTGGTCGGTCGGTGCAAGAAGGCCAGGGTGGCGCTTCCGGGCGGTGACGCGATCGGATCGCGGCCGCTGGACATGCACCAAGCGGGCCTGCGGCAGTTGGGCGCGCAGTGCAACATCGAGCACGGATGCGTGGTCGCCGAGGCAGAGACGTTGCGCGGCGCGGAAATTCAGCTGGAATTCCCGTCCGTGGGCGCCACCGAGAATATTCTGATGGCCGCGGTGGTGGCCGAGGGCGTCACCGTGATCCACAACGCGGCGCGCGAACCCGACGTGGTCGACCTCTGCACGATGTTGAACCAGATGGGCGCCCAGATCGAAGGCGCGGGGTCGCCGACCATGACCATCACCGGTGTGCCACGACTGCATCCGACCGAGCACCGGGTCATCGGGGACCGCATCGTGGCCGCGACCTGGGGTATCGCCTCGGCGATGACCCGCGGCGACATCACCGTGACGGGAATAGATCCGTCGCATCTGCAGTTGGTCCTGCACAAGCTGCATGACGCCGGGGCCACGGTCACTCAGACCGATAACAGCTTCCGCGTGGTGCAGTACGAGCGGCCGAAGGCCGTCAACGTCGCGACGTTGCCGTTCCCAGGATTCCCGACAGACCTGCAACCCATGGCGATTGCGCTGGCCTCGATCGCCGACGGCACGTCGATGATCACCGAGAACGTGTTCGAGGCGCGCTTCCGGTTCGTCGAGGAGATGATCCGGTTGGGTGCGGACGCCCGCACCGACGGGCACCACGCGGTGGTACGCGGTTTACCTCAGCTCTCGAGCGCGCCGGTGTGGTGTTCGGACATCCGGGCCGGCGCCGGACTGGTGCTCGCCGGACTCGTCGCAGACGGAGACACCGAGGTCCACGACGTTTTTCACATCGATCGCGGCTACCCGTTGTTCGTCGAGAACCTGGCGATTTTGGGAGCGGAGATCGAGCGGGTACAGTAGCCGAGTCACGCCCGATCGGCGAGATCACCTCCCACAGAAGATGATCGAAACCAGGACTTGACTCTCCTGCCGGATCTGTATTAAGCTGGCAGGGTTGCCCCGAAACGGGCGAAATATAGCGAGACGTGTTGTTTGAGAACTCAATAGTGTGTTTGGTGAATTGTTTTGTTGTTGTTTTTTGACTACACCTAGCACTCCCCGTGTGTGGGTGTAGTCGCAATCATTGATGCCAGTTTTTTGGTGTCTTTTTGTTAGATCAGATTTTCTCTGATTGTGAATTCACCTCGTTATCGAGGGGTTTTTGTTTGGAGAGTTTGATTCTGGCTCAGGACGAACGCTGGCGGCGTGCTTAACACATGCAAGTCGAACGGTAAGGCCCTTCGGGGTACACGAGTGGCGAACGGGTGAGTAACACGTGGGTAATCTGCCCTGCACATCGGGATAAGCCTGGGAAACTGGGTCTAATACCGAATAGGACCACAGAACACATGTCCTGTGGTGGAAAGCTTTTGCGGTGTGGGATGGGCCCGCGGCCTATCAGCTTGTTGGTGGGGTGATGGCCTACCAAGGCGACGACGGGTAGCCGGCCTGAGAGGGTGTCCGGCCACACTGGGACTGAGATACGGCCCAGACTCCTACGGGAGGCAGCAGTGGGGAATATTGCACAATGGGCGAAAGCCTGATGCAGCGACGCCGCGTGGGGGATGACGGCCTTCGGGTTGTAAACCTCTTTCACCATCGACGAAGGTCCGGGTTTTCTCGGGCTGACGGTAGGTGGAGAAGAAGCACCGGCCAACTACGTGCCAGCAGCCGCGGTAATACGTAGGGTGCGAGCGTTGTCCGGAATTACTGGGCGTAAAGAGCTCGTAGGTGGTTTGTCGCGTTGTTCGTGAAATCTCACGGCTTAACTGTGAGCGTGCGGGCGATACGGGCAGACTTGAGTACTGCAGGGGAGACTGGAATTCCTGGTGTAGCGGTGGAATGCGCAGATATCAGGAGGAACACCGGTGGCGAAGGCGGGTCTCTGGGCAGTAACTGACGCTGAGGAGCGAAAGCGTGGGGAGCGAACAGGATTAGATACCCTGGTAGTCCACGCCGTAAACGGTGGGTACTAGGTGTGGGTTTCCTTCCTTGGGATCCGTGCCGTAGCTAACGCATTAAGTACCCCGCCTGGGGAGTACGGCCGCAAGGCTAAAACTCAAAGAAATTGACGGGGGCCCGCACAAGCGGCGGAGCATGTGGATTAATTCGATGCAACGCGAAGAACCTTACCTGGGTTTGACATGCACAGGACGCCGGCAGAGATGTCGGTTCCCTTGTGGCCTGTGTGCAGGTGGTGCATGGCTGTCGTCAGCTCGTGTCGTGAGATGTTGGGTTAAGTCCCGCAACGAGCGCAACCCTTGTCTCATGTTGCCAGCGGGTAATGCCGGGGACTCGTGAGAGACTGCCGGGGTCAACTCGGAGGAAGGTGGGGATGACGTCAAGTCATCATGCCCCTTATGTCCAGGGCTTCACACATGCTACAATGGCCGGTACAAAGGGCTGCGATGCCGCGAGGTTAAGCGAATCCTTTTAAAGCCGGTCTCAGTTCGGATCGGGGTCTGCAACTCGACCCCGTGAAGTCGGAGTCGCTAGTAATCGCAGATCAGCAACGCTGCGGTGAATACGTTCCCGGGCCTTGTACACACCGCCCGTCACGTCATGAAAGTCGGTAACACCCGAAGCCAGTGGCCTAACCCTTTGGGAGGGAGCTGTCGAAGGTGGGATCGGCGATTGGGACGAAGTCGTAACAAGGTAGCCGTACCGGAAGGTGCGGCTGGATCACCTCCTTTCTAAGGAGCACCACGAAGAGCACTCCAATTGGTGGGGTGCGAGCCGTGAGGGGTCATCGTCTGTAGTGGACGAAGACCGGGTGCACGACAACAGGCAAAGCCAGACACACTATTGGGTCCTGAGGCAACACCCTCGGGTGCTGTCCCTCCATCTTGGTGGTGGGGTGTGGTGTTTGAGAATTGGATAGTGGTTGCGAGCATCAAAATGTATGCGTTGTCGTTCGCGGCAACGTGTTCTTTTTGTGCAATTTTATTCTTTGGTTTTTGTAGTGTTTGTAAGTGTCTAAGGGCGCATGGTGGATGCCTTGGCATCGAGAGCCGATGAAGGACGTGGGAGGCTGCGATATGCCTCGGGGAGCTGTCAACCGAGCGTTGATCCGAGGATTTCCGAATGGGGAAACCCAGCACGAGTTATGTCGTGTTACCCGTATCTGAATATATAGGGTACGGGAGGTAACGCGGGGAAGTGAAACATCTCAGTACCCGTAGGAAGAGAAAACAATTGTGATTCCGCTAGTAGTGGCGAGCGAACGCGGAAAAGGCTAAACCGCATGCATGTGATACCGGGTAGGGGTTGTGTGTGCGGGGTTGTGGGAATGATCTTCTCAGCTCTACCTGGCTGGGAGGCAGTAAAAAAGTGTCGTAGTTAGCGGAAGTGGCCTGGGATGGTCTGCCGTAGACGGTGAGAGCCCGGTACGCGAAAACTCGACACCTGCCTTGATCAATCTCCCGAGTAGCAGCGAGCCCGTGGAATTTGCTGTGAATCTGCCGGGACCACCCGGTAAGCCTAAATACTTCTCGATGACCGATAGCGGATTAGTACCGTGAGGGAATGGTGAAAAGTACCCCGGGAGGGGAGTGAAAGAGTACCTGAAACCGTGCGCCTACAATCCGTCAGAGCCTCCTCGTGGGGTGATGGCGTGCCTTTTGAAGAATGAGCCTGCGAGTCAGGGACATGTCGCGAGGTTAACCCGCGTGGGGTAGCCGCAGCGAAAGCGAGTCTGAATAGGGCGTATCCCCGTATGGGGTGTAGTGGCATGTTCTGGACCCGAAGCGGAGTGATCTACCCATGGCCAGGGTGAAGCGCGGGTAAGACCGCGTGGAGGCCCGAACCCACTTAGGTTGAAGACTGAGGGGATGAGCTGTGGGTAGGGGTGAAAGGCCAATCAAACTCCGTGATAGCTGGTTCTCCCCGAAATGCATTTAGGTGCAGCGTTGCGTGGTTCACCACGGAGGTAGAGCTACTGGATGGCCGATGGGCCCTACTAGGTTACTGACGTCAGCCAAACTCCGAATGCCGTGGTGTCAAGCGTGGCAGTGAGACGGCGGGGGATAAGCTCCGTACGTCGAAAGGGAAACAGCCCAGATCGCCGGCTAAGGCCCCCAAGCGTGTGCTAAGTGGAAAAGGATGTGCAGTCGCAGAGACAACCAGGAGGTTGGCTTAGAAGCAGCCACCCTTGAAAGAGTGCGTAATAGCTCACTGGTCAAGTGATTGTGCGCCGATAATGTAGCGGGGCTCAAGCACACCGCCGAAGCCGCGGCACATCTACGCAAGTAGGTGTGGGTAGGGGAGCGTCCCTCATTCAGCGAAGCCGTCGGGTAACCGCCGGTGGAGGGTGGGGGAGTGAGAATGCAGGCATGAGTAGCGAATAGGCAAGTGAGAACCTTGCCCGCCGAAAGACCAAGGGTTCCTGGGCCAGGCCAGTCCGCCCAGGGTGAGTCGGGACCTAAGGCGAGGCCGACAGGCGTAGTCGATGGACAACGGGTTGATATTCCCGTACCCGTGTGTGCGCGCCCGTGATGAATCAATTGTGCTAACCACCCAAATGGTCGCTGATCAATCCCTTCGGGGTGCGACGGTGATCGGCTGCGTGGGACCCCGGTTGGTAGTAGTCAAGCGACGGGGTGACGCAGGAAGGTAGCTGTACCAGTCAGTGGTAATACTGGGGCAAGCCCGTAGGGAGAGCGATAGGCAAATCCGTCGCTCATACATCCTGAGAGGTGACGCATAGCCGATTGAGGCGAATTCAGTGATCCTCTGCTGCCAAGAAAAGCCTCTAGCGAGTTCACACACGGCCCGTACCCCAAACCAACACAGGTGGTCAGGTAGAGAATACCAAGGCGTACGAGATAACTATGGTTAAGGAACTCGGCAAAATGCCCCCGTAACTTCGGGAGAAGGGGGACCGGCATGCCGTGAACACCTTTTCGGTGGGAGCGGAAACCGGTCGCAGAAACCAGTGAGAAGCGACTGTTTACTAAAAACACAGGTCCGTGCGAAGTCGCAAGACGATGTATACGGACTGACGCCTGCCCGGTGCTGGAAGGTTAAGAGGACCCGTTAACTCGCAAGGGTGAAGCGGAGAATTTAAGCCCCAGTAAACGGCGGTGGTAACTATAACCATCCTAAGGTAGCGAAATTCCTTGTCGGGTAAGTTCCGACCTGCACGAATGGCGTAACGACTTCTCAACTGTCTCAACCATAGACTCGGCGAAATTGCACTACGAGTAAAGATGCTCGTTACGCGCGGCAGGACGAAAAGACCCCGGGACCTTCACTATAGCTTGGTATTGTTGTTCGGTACGGTTTGTGTAGGATAGGTGGGAGACTGTGAAACCTCGACGCTAGTTGAGGTGGAGTCGTTGTTGAAATACCACTCTGATCGTATTGGACACCTAACGTCGAACCGTATATCCGGTTCACGGACAGTGCCTGGTGGGTAGTTTAACTGGGGCGGTTGCCTCCTAAAATGTAACGGAGGCGCCCAAAGGTTCCCTCAACCTGGACGGCAATCAGGTGTTGAGTGTAAATGCACAAGGGAGCTTGACTGCGAGACCTACAAGTCAAGCAGGGACGAAAGTCGGGATTAGTGATCCGGCACCTCTGAGTGGAAGGGGTGTCGCTCAACGGATAAAAGGTACCCCGGGGATAACAGGCTGATCTTCCCCAAGAGTCCATATCGACGGGATGGTTTGGCACCTCGATGTCGGCTCGTCGCATCCTGGGGCTGGAGCAGGTCCCAAGGGTTGGGCTGTTCGCCCATTAAAGCGGCACGCGAGCTGGGTTTAGAACGTCGTGAGACAGTTCGGTCTCTATCCGCCGCGCGCGTCAGAAACTTGAGGAAACCTGTCCCTAGTACGAGAGGACCGGGACGGACGAACCTCTAGTGCACCAGTTGTCCCACCAGGGGCACCGCTGGATAGCTACGTTCGGACAGGATAACCGCTGAAAGCATCTAAGCGGGAAACCTTCTCCAAGATCAGGTTTCTCACCCTCTAGGAGGGATAAGGCCCCCAGCAGAACACTGGATTGATAGGCCAGACCTGGAAGCTCAGTAATGGGTGCAGGGAACTGGCACTAACCGGCCGAAAACTTACCAACACAACCAATCGCAACCACTATTCGTTCCTCGGCCGCAAGGTCGATTGACACCGCACCCCGCCACCAAACACAAATTTAAATAGAGTTACGGCGGCCACAGCGACAGGGAAACGCCCGGTCCCATCCCGAACCCGGAAGCTAAGCCTGTCAGCGCCGATGATACTGCCCTTTTCGGGTGGAAAAGTAGGACACCGCCGAACATACACAAAAACACCCCCATTAATTTGGGGGTGTTTTTGCATTTCGGGCGCCCGGCAGTTGGACTAGCGGACGCAAAAAGCCCCCTTACGGCGCCAATTCAGGGCCTGTCGCGTCTGCGCGGGCCGGCTTCAGTCGAACAACGTCAGGTCGGCGGGAGCCCGCCGCTTCTCCAGCGTGAGCAGGGTTTGTTTGCGGTCGAGTCCACCGCCATATCCGGTCAATTTGCCGGCGGCGCCGATCACGCGATGGCACGGCACGATGATGGCGACCGGATTGTGCCCATTGGCCAGCCCGACGGCCCGCGCAGCCCCGGGTGCGCCGATCTGGTCGGCGATCTGTCCGTAGGATCTGGTCTCGCCGTACGGAATGGCGAGCAAAGCCTTCCACACCCGGCGCTGGAATTCCGTACCGCGCAGCTGCAATCGCACGTCGAAATCGCGCAGATCGCCGGCGAAGTAAGCGTCGAGTTGATTCACGGCGTCGCAGAACACGCTCTCGTCAAGAATCCAGTCGGCGCGGCTCGGTTCGTAGGTCTGATCGATCATCCGCAGATTGGTCAGCATTCCGTCGCGACCGGCCAGGGTCAGCGGACCGATGGGGCTGTCGATGGTGCGATAGCTGATCATGCGACCTCCTGGGGTGGCCAGTGGTTTACCGGGTGTTCGAGGGTGGCCCACAGATGCTGGGTGGCGTAGGAACGCCAGGGACGCCACCGGGCACTGTGCTGCGACAGCGCCCGTTCGTGGGTGGGCAGCCCCAGCTGTTTGGCTGCCAGCTTGAGACCCAGATCGCTGGCCGGAAAAGCGTCTGGATCGCCCAGCCCGCGCATGGCGATCACCTCGGCAGTCCACGGACCGATGCCCGGCAGTTCCAGCAGTTGCCGGCGCGCCCGGGTCCAGTCACAGCCCGCGTCCAGCGTGATGGTGCCGTCCGCGAGAGCGGTGATCAGCGTGCTGATTGTCCGCTGTCGGGACTTGGGTACCGCGAGGTGGACCGGGTCGATGTCGGCGAGCTCCTCGACGGAGGGGAAGGTGTGTGTCAGCGTGCCCGCACCGTCGTGGATTCGCTGACCGTACGCGGTGACCAGTCGGCCGGCGTGGGTGCGTGCGGCTTTGGTCGAGACCTGCTGGCCGAGAACCGCCCGCACGGCCAGTTCGGCTTCGTCGACCGTGCGCGGAATTCGTTGCCCCGGTGCCTTTGTGACGACGGGACCAAGGTCCGGGTCGGCGCTTAGCGCCTCGACCACCGCTTCGGGATCCGCGTCAAGATCGAGCAGACGTCGACACCGGGCGGTCGCGGTGGCCAGGTCGCGGAAGTCGTCCAGGACCAGCACGCAACGCACGTGGTCGGGCGCGGGAATCAAGGACACCAGGCCGTTGCCCGATGCCAGCCGCAATGTGCGCCGGTAAGCGCCGTCGCGGACCTCTTCGCAGCCGGGCACGGCACTGGCGGCCAGATGACCGAACACACCCTCGTAGGCGAACGGGGTGCGCATCGGGAGACGCAGGGACAGCGCCCCCGCGGACATGGCCGATCCAAATCGCGCGGCCGCCCGTTTGCGGAGCAGGGACGGGGTGCCGTCGCACACCAATCGAACGGTGTCGTTGAACTGGCGGATGCTGGAAAATCCGGCGGCGAATGCCACATCGCCGAACGGAAGGTCAGTGGTCTCGATCAACACCCGGGCTGCCTGCATCCGCTGTGCGCGCGCGAGCGCGAGCGGTCCGGCGCCGACCTCGGCTTGCAGCAGCCGCTCCAGCTGCCGAGTGGTGTAGCCGAGGTGTTCGGCCAGACCGGTCACCCCTTCGCGGTCGACCGTGCCGTCGGCGATGAGGCGCATGGCCCGGGCGACGACGTCACCGCGCACGTTCCATTCCGGCGAGCCCGGAGAGGCGTCAGGGCGGCACCGTTTGCAGGCCCGGAAGCCCGCCCGCTGGGCTGCGGCGGCCGTCGGGAGGAATCGCACATTGCGGGCGAACGGCGGCCGCACCGGACAACTGGGCCGGCAATAGATCCGAGTGGTCAGCACGGCGGTCACGAACCAGCCGTCGAACCGGGCGTCCTTGGCCTGGACCGCCCGGTAGCAGCGTTCGAAGTCCTCATGCACGCTTCCACAGTTACACCTCGCTGCCGACAAGACTGGCGGAAAACCGACATCAATGTCGCCCACGGCCGGCGGCCCGTGTCACTTGCGAGGTGCGGCGGGATCCGCCGGAGATGCCAACTTGGTGCGCTGATCGTGGCCGCGGAGTTTGACGCTCCTACCCAGTGTCCACCGCTCGTTCTCCTCGTCGCTGGCGCCGTCCAGGGTCTCCGCCGACGTCAGCAGTTTCCCGGGTCGGGATTTCGCCAGTTCGCAAAGTCGCGCCGCCTCGTTGACCGGTTCGCCGATCACCGTGTATTCGAATCTTTCCTTCGCGCCGACGTTTCCGGCGACCACGGTGCCCGCCGCCACACCGATGCCGGCCTGTAGTTCGGGCATCTCGTCGGCGAGTCGGTCGGCGATGGCCCGCGCGCAGGCCAGGGCCTCATCTTCCGGGGAGTCCAGATGGTTGGGCGCGCCGAAGATCGCCAGCGACGCGTCGCCCTCGAACTTGTTGACGAGCCCGTGGTGCCGGTCGACTTCGTCGACGACGATCGTGAAGAAGCGGTTGAGCAGCGCGACGACCTCGGCCGGCGGTCGGCTGGTCACCAGCTTGGTCGAGCCGACGATATCGATGAAAATCACGCCGACGTGGCGCTCCTCACCGCCGAGTTTGGGTCGCTCGCGTTCGGCGGCGAGTGCGACGTCGCGGCCGACGTGCCGGCCGAACAGATCGCGGACGCGCTCGCGCTCGCGCAGTCCGTCGACCATGGCGTTGAAACCTCTCTGCAGTTCCCCGAGTTCGGTTCCGTCGAATACGACCAGATCACCGCGCAGGTCCCCCTGCTCCACCCGCTTGAGCGCCGCCCGCACCACCCGCACCGGTGTCGCCGTCAACCAGGCGAAGATCCAGAGCAGGATGAACCCGAAGACCAGTGTGGCGGCGGAGATGATCAACACCCCGACGGCGAACTGAGTCTGCGTGAGGTTCTTCAAGGTCATCTCGAAGAAGGCCATCAGGCCGATGCCGACGACCGGCACACCCGAACCGAGCAGCCACACCATCATGGTCCGGCCCATGATTCCCGGTGCCAACCGCCGGGGCGGCGGCCCGGCTTCGAGTGCCTGAGCCGCCACCGGCCGCAGTGCGAACTCGGTGAGCAGATAGCTGCCAGTGGAGACCAGCAGGCCGCAGAAGCTCACCGCTACCAGAAACCGGGGGATGAACATCGTGTCGGCAATCCCGTAGAGGACGGTCGTCAGCACCGTTCCGATTCCCCACAGGATGAGGTGGCCGACCGCTACCCGCCAAGGCGCCATGAAGGTGTTGCGCTCGTCGCGGTCGGTCGGCTTGCGCTCCTCGATCGCCCAGCGCAGCGCCTCGACGGTGCCACGGGTGATCGTGTAGGCGCCGACTATCAGGGCGACAACGATGTAGGCCGGGACCGCGATGACCGACACCCACAGCGGGGCGTCGTCGAACACGCTGGGTACCGGAACCGCGACGGTCACCAGCAGGACGGCGACGGCGATACCGATCAGATTCGCGGTGACGATGAGCACCGTCATGATGCCCTGGATGCGAACCCGACGGCGATGTTGGTCTTCTGAGACCCGCCCGAGCAGCCAGGAACCGTAGGCGGGCGTATCCGGCAGCCGACCGCTCTGTCGGGTCACCTTCTCGAGGACCCGGCCCAGACGCTGCGCGACGCTGTGCTTGGGGGCCGTATTGGGCGACATGGTGGCGTCAGCCTAATTCTTACGGGGCGATCTGGATGAAGTCGGGTCGGACCGAGCCCACCTGACGGGCGCAAGGGCGATGTCCGACACGGCGTGCGCGGCGGGAGCGCGACGACATGGCGGGATTGCGGAATCAACCGTTGCCGGCGACGACTTGGCCCGCGGCCACGCCTATCCCAGCCTTGAGTTCTGGAATCTCGTTGACCAGCCGATCGGCGATGGAACGCGCGGCTGCAAGCGCTTCGTCTTCGGCGCAAGCGAGTTGATTCGGAGCTCCGAAGATGGCCAGTGACGCGTCGCCCGCGAACTTGTTGACCAGTCCGCGATGGTGATTGATCTGCTCCACGATGACGGCTCAAATCCTGTTCAGCAGTGCAACGGTCTCAGCTGGTGGCTCGCTGGTGACCAGCCTGGTGGAGTCGATGATGTCGATGAACACCACGGCGACGGGACGCTCCTCGCCACCAAGCTTGGGGAGCTCCCGTTCGGCCGCCGCCGCCACCTCGCGTCCGACATACCGGCCGAAAAGGTCGCGCACACTTTCCCTTTGCCGCAAGCCGACGACCATGGTGTTGAAACCGCGCTGCAGCTCGCCTAACTCGGTCCCGTCGAACACGACCATATCGTTGTGCAGGTCACCCTGTTCGACGCGTTTGAGGGCCGCCCGCACCCCCCGCACCGGCGTGGCCGTCGGCCAGGCCGGGACCCACATGAGAACGAATCCGAAGATGAGCGTCGGTGCGGTGACGAGCACCACCCCACCCGACGAGCTGTGCGCCGGTGATATCGCGCAGCGTCAGATCCAGGATCGCCAGGAGCGACACGACGCTGATGGTGGGAACCGCGGCCATGATGAGCCAGCCGGTCATCGTTCGGCTCATGATGCCCGACGCCAACCGGCGCGGCGGCGGTCCGGCCTCGAGCGCTCGGGCGGCCACCGGGCGTAGCGCGAATTCGGCGAACAGATAGCAGCCCGTTGCCACGCCTAGCCCGGAAGTGCCTGCTGCGACGAGCATTCGGGGAATCAGCAACGAGTTGTAGACCCCGTACACGTACGTCAGCAGGACCGTCCAGATTCCCCAGATGACGAGATGGAAAACGGCGAGTCGCCAGGGGATCAGCAGCGTGTTGCGCTGATCACTCAGGGTGGTGGGTCTCCCTGGATAGCCCAGCGCAGTGATCGCACGATCCGCGAGGTAAGCCAGACAGCGCCCACGGCAAAAGACGAGAAACCCGGTCAGGGCCCGATCTTGGCCCTGGCGGGCGGGTACCGGCACGGACACAATCAGTGTCAGCATTACGCCGATCCTGATGAGGTTTGCAACCGCTACGACAAGAGTCAGCATCGCCTGGAGGCGGATCCGGGTCGTGTGCTCATTGTCCGACCGCTAGCCAGGAGCCGTGCGACGTTGTTTTTGGCGCGGGGATGCCGTAGCGTGCCACGGTCCGGAATGCATTGGTCAAGCGCTGGGCAGCGTTGTCCCTCGCTTGTCATGGTGGCGCAGCCTAATGGGATTGCGACGTTCTTGGGTAAGTGACTTCGCAACAAATCAGCGGGGATGGGCAAGCTGAATGGGTTCGTGGTGGCTGCGCAGTGTCACTGTCTCAGCCAAAAGCCAACGCCCACATTCATTCTCGCTTGTGTTCTGCAGCGTCGTCGAGCTCGTCAGCAATCTGCCGGGATGTGACTTCGCCAGTTCACACAGCCGGGCCGCCTCGTGGACCGGCCCGCCGATCACGGTGTATTCGAACCGCTCGTGGGCTCCGACGTTGCCCGCGACTACCTGCCCGGCCGCGACGCCGATCCCGGCCTTGCACTCGGGCATCTCGTGGGCCAGCCGCTCCGATATCGTCCGGGCAGCGGCCAATGCCGCCTCCTCGGGACGGTCGAGCCGAATGGGAGCGCCGAAGATCGCCAGCGCCGCGTCACCTTCAAACTTGTTTACCAGTCCGCAGTTTCGGTCGACCTCGTCGACGATGATGGTGAAGAACTGGTTGAGCACGTGAACCACCTCGGCGGGCGGTTGGCTGCGGACCAATTGGGTGGAGCCGATGATGTCGATGAATACAACGGCGACGTGACGCTCCTCGCCACCCAGCTTGGGCAACTCGCGCTCGGCGGCAGCGGCGACCTCGCGACCGACGTGACGGCCGAACAGGTCTCGCAGCCGTTCGCGTTCGCGTAGACCTTTGACCATGGCGTTGAAACCACGCTGCAGTTCCCCGAGTTCGGTCCCGTCGAACACCATCAGGTCGCCGGGCAGGTCGCCGTCCTCGACGCGTTTGAGCGCGGTGCGCACCACCCGAACGGGTGTCGCGGTTAGCCACGACATAATCCACATCACCAGGAAGCCGAAGACCAGCGCGGCCACCGACACGATCAGCACGGCGACGCCGAGTTGGGTTTCGGTGAGGTCTTGGACCAGCAATGCGAAAAGGGCCAGACCGGCGATGCCGGCGAGCGGTGCCCCAGAGCCTAGGGTCCACACCGTCATCGTCCGGCCCATGATGCCCGGCGCGATTCGTGGTGACTTGCGCTCGGCTTCCAGTGCCTGCGCGGCGAAGGGGCGCAGCGCGAACTCGGTGAACAGGTAGGTGTTGGTGGCCACGAGAACCCCGCTGATCGTGCCCGTGACCAGGGTTATCGGGATGAACAGACGGTTCGACATGCCGTACAGCACCGCCAGGACGACAGCCCCGAGTCCCCACATCGCGATGTGGACGACCGACACCCGGAAGGGTGCAAGCAGGACGTTGCGGGCGTCGTCGCCACTGGGTTCCCGTTGTTCGATCACCCACCGGGTAGCCGCCGCGATGATGCGACGGCTGATCCAGAAGGTACCGAAGGTCAACGCAAGGGTGGCGTACGCGGGAAGGACGCCGAAGGTCAGCCATCGCGGTGCGTCTCGGTAGATATTGGGCTTGGGAAACGCGAGAGTCAGTATCAGTGTAGTGACCACGATGCCGGTCAGATTTGCCTGCAGGGTGTAGAGGTTGACGATGCGCTTGATGCGCAACTGCCGGCGCGACTGGCTTTCGGAGGCGTGCCCGAGTATCCAAGAACCATAGACGGGGGGGTTCGGCCGGCCGCTCTGATGGGTCAGCCTCTCGAGGAACCGGCCCAGGCGCTGGGCGGTGCTTGTTACTGGGACCTCTTCGTCCGACATGGTGGCGTCAGCTTAATTCGTAGGACACGGTTTCGGTCGAGGTCGAGTCAAGCTGCGCCAGCTCTGTTGCAGCACGCTGCCACGAAGCCTCACCACCGCGACTCGGGACCACAATGCGCGCTCGTCATCGCGTACGCGTTCGATCATTCGGAGGCTCGCGGGCAAACTGCCGGCGTTGGATTTCACCGGTGCCCACCACCGAGCCGTCTGGGCAACGGGTTCGCAGTCCGTCGTTGGCTCATGTTCCTCAACCGCCCACCGGATGGACGCCCTGATGATCCGGGTGGTGATCCACAGAGTCGCGGCGAGCATTGCGCACGTCGGCGTCGGTGTGCCGGCCAGCCAACGCGAACCATGGACATAACTGAAGGGCGCCGGAAACGCGGGACTCACGATCAGCACGACGCCGGTCAGATTCGCCAGCAGACTGTGGCGGCAGGCGATCATTCGTTCGACTGAACGGTCCCATAGCGACAGGTCCCTCTCGGCGATCTGCTCGGTCGGCATGGTGGCGACAGCCTAATTCTTCGTTCGCCGGATAGCCCTGATTTCGATCGGACGCGCTCGCCGGCCGTGTCTCCTGCCGGAGGTCTTAAGGTGATCGGGTGCGTCTCGTCATCGCCCAGTGCACCGTCGATTACATCGGCCGTCTCACCGCGCATCTGCCGTCGGCGCGTCGGTTGCTGTTGTTCAAGGCGGACGGTTCGGTCAGCGTGCACGCCGACGACCGTGCGTACAAGCCACTGAACTGGATGAGCCCACCGTGCTGGTTGATCGAGGAGCCGGGCCCGGTGTGGGTGGTTGAGAACAAGGCCGGCGAGCAGTTGCGCATCACAGTCGAGGCGGTCGAACACGACTCCAGCCACGAGCTGGGCGTCGACCCGGGTCTGGTAAAGGACGGGGTCGAGGCACACCTGCAGGCGCTGCTCGCAGAGCATGTTCATCTACTGGGTGACGGGTACACGCTGGTTCGCCGGGAGTACATGACTGCCATTGGGCCGGTCGATCTGCTGTGCCGCGACGAGAGGGGGGGCTCGGTCGCCGTGGAGATCAAGCGGCGCGGCGAGATAGACGGAGTGGAGCAGCTCACTCGCTACCTGGAATTGCTCAATCGAGACACTGTTCTGGCACCCGTCAAGGGCGTATTTGCGGCTCAGCAGATCAAGCCACAGGCCCGCACTTTGGCGACTGATCGTGGAATCCGTTGTCTGACATTGGATTACGACAAGATGCGGGGAATGGACAGCGACGAGTACCGGCTGTTCTGAGATGGCTCGGCGCCGCAAACCGCCACCCCGGCAGGCATTGCGGCTGCCGAATCGAGTGGAAATCGGAGCCGATGGCTACGAATACGAGGTTCGCCCTGTTCCTGCGGCTCGCGCGGTCAAGATCTATCGCTGTCCCGGGTGTGATCACGAAATTCGTTCCGGCACTGCGCATGTGGTGGTTTGGCCAGTCGGCGTGGCGGCGGCGATAGACGATCGCAGGCACTGGCACACGCCGTGTTGGACCAACCGTGCTACCCGCGGCCCCACTCGCAAGTGGTCCTAGTGGTGAGCCGGCTCGACCAGCTCGATCAGCACGCCGCCGGCGTCCTTGGGGTGGATGAAGTTGATGCGCGAGTTCGCGGTGCCACGGCGGGGCTTCTCGTAGACCAGCCGCACGCCCTGCGAGCGCAACTGCTCGCACATGGCATCGAGGTCCCTGATCCGGCAGGCGAGCTGCTGGATGCCGGGTCCGCGCTTGTCGATGAATTTCGCGATCACCGACGTCTCATCCAACGGCGCCATCAGCTGGATCTGTGCGCTGGTGCCCGGGACGGCCAGCATCGCTTCGCGAATGCCCTGGTCATCGTTTATTTCTTCGTGCACCAGGATCATGCCGAGGTGGTCGTTGTACCACTCGATGGCAGCATCAAGATCGGCGACTGCAATGCCGACGTGATCGAGTCCTGTCACCAGTGACGTAGCCAGGGTGGGACGGGCGTCAACTTGATCGGTCGTCATTACATAACGGTAACCTCATCAGAAAGAATCCGCTTCTCCGGGTTGGCCCGATCAGCCGTTCCCGTGCCGTTTAGGAGGTTTCATGACGACGTCGGTGATCGTTGCTGGGGCTCGGACGCCCATCGGCAAACTGATGGGTTCGCTGAAGGACTTCAGCGCCAGCGACCTCGGTGCCATCGCGATCAAGGCCGCGTTGGACAAGGCCTTCCCCAACCAGGAGGCGCCGGCATCGCTGGTCGAGTACGTGATCATGGGCCAGGTGCTGACCGCGGGCGCCGGGCAGATGCCCGCGCGCCAGGCCGCCGTCGCGGCGGGCATCGGCTGGGACGTGCCTGCGCTGACCATCAACAAGATGTGTCTGTCCGGGATCGATGCCATCGCCCTGGCCGACCAGCTCATTCGTGCCGGTGAGTTCGACGTCGTGGTCGCCGGCGGCCAGGAGTCGATGACCAGGGCGCCGCACCTGCTGATGGACAGCCGGGCCGGCTACAAGTACGGCGACGTCACGGTGCTCGACCACATGGCCTACGACGGCCTGCACGATGTCTTCACCGATCAGCCGATGGGCGCGCTGACCGAGCAGCGTAACGACGTCGACAAGTTCAGCCGCCAGGAGCAGGACGAGTACGCGGCGCAGTCGCACCAAAAGGCCGCCGCCGCATGGAAAGACGGTGTTTTCGCCGACGAAGTGGTCCCGGTGGACATCCCGCAGCGGAAGGGCGACCCGCTGCAGTTCAGCGAGGACGAGGGCATCCGGGCGAACACCACCGCCGACTCGCTGGCCGGTCTGAGGCCTGCCTTCCGCAAGGACGGCACCATTACGGCAGGTTCGGCGTCGCAGATTTCCGATGGCGCCGCGGCGGTCGTTGTGATGAACAAGGCGAAGGCCCAGGAGTTGGGGTTATCCTGGCTGGTCGAGATCGGAGCCCACGGCGTGGTGGCCGGGCCGGATTCCACGCTGCAGTCCCAACCCGCCAACGCGATCAAGAAGGCGCTCGGCCGCGAGGGCATCTCGGTCGATCAGCTCGATGTCGTCGAGATCAACGAAGCGTTTGCGGCGGTGGCCCTCGCGTCCACCAGGGAACTCGGCGTCAACCCCGAGATCGTCAACGTCAACGGAGGCGCGATTGCGGTCGGGCACCCCATCGGGATGTCGGGAGCGCGGATCACGCTGCACGTGGCTCTGGAATTGGCGCGTCGCGGATCGGGCTACGGTGTGGCGGCGCTGTGTGGGGCCGGTGGCCAGGGCGACGCGCTGATTTTACGGGCCGGCTGACCGGAGCCATCGGCTCGGCGCGTTTGCTGGGGAAGTGTCGAGGTCAATACTGTCGGTATTACTGTGAGATTGGTCATATCACCGTCCCGGGAGACCAGGAGCGCGAATTCCGGCCACTTTTTGTCGGGCCAGGAGGTCGCCGCGAGCGGATCGTGACGTCGTGACAGACTTGGCGGTGTGACACGTCCCCGACCCTCGATCGGGCCAGCGTTGGCCGGTGCGGTCGACCTGTCCGGTCTCAAGCAACGCGCTCAGCAGAAGGCCAGTGCGCCGCCGGGCGGTCCTGGTGGCCCGGGTGACCCGGGTGGCCCGGGGATCATCCAGGTCACCGAGGCCAATTTCGAGGACGAGGTGATCAACCGGTCCGACGAGATCCCGGTCGTGGTGCTGCTGTGGTCGCCGCGCAGCGAGGTGTGTGTCGACCTTCTCGAGACGCTGGCCGGCCTCGCCGCTGACGACAACGGCACCTGGGCCCTGGCAGTGGCCAACGTCGACGCCGCGCCCGGCATCGCCCGGATCTTCGGCGTGCAGGCGGTCCCGACCGTCGTAGCATTGGCTGCGGCGCAACCGGTTTCAAGTTTCCAGGGTCCACAGCCCCCCGATCAGTTGCGGCGCTGGATCGACTCGCTGATCGACGCCACCGCAGGAAAGCTCAAAGGCGCACCCGGCTCCGGACAACCGGAGAAAGTCGACCCGGTGGTCGCCGCGGCGCGTCAGCACCTGGAGGCTGGTGACCTCGACGCGGCGAAATTGTCCTATGAGGAGGTCCTGGCGGCCGATCCGGCCAGCGCGGAGGCCAAAGCGGCCATCCGCAAGATCGGGTTCCTCGCACGCGCGACCGCGCTTCCGCCGGACTCGGTTCCGGCGGCCGACGCGGCGCCCGACGACATCGACGCGGCCTTCGCCGCCGCCGACGTCCAGATTCTCAACCAGGATGTCACCGGGGCGTTCGACCGTCTGATTGCGTTGATACGCTGTACATCTGGTGATGACCGCAGCACCGTGCGCACCCGGCTGATCGAGTTGTTCGAGCTCTTCGACCCCGCCGACCCTGAGGTGGTTGCCGGTCGCCGCAACCTCGCCAACGCGTTGTACTGACGCCCGATCCGCGAAGTTCCTTTCGCGAGCAGACACAAAAGCACCCGGAGCGTCCGCTCCACGGTGCTTTAGTGTCTGCTCGCCGGGCATCCCGGGGCAATCCGGGACCTAGGCGGGCTCCAGCCAAATCGCCGACGAGGGCGGCAACACCAGCACCGCTGACGCCGGCCGGCCGTGCCACGGGTCGTCGGTTGCGTCGACGCCGCCGAGGTTGCCGATTCCGGTGCCGTTGTAGTCGGTCGCGTCGGTGTTGAGCACCTCACGCCAGCGGCCGGCCTGCGGCAGGCCCAACCGGTAGTTGCTGTGCTCGGCCCCCGCGAAGTTGAACACGCAGGCCAGCGCCGATCCGTCGTCGCCGTAGCGCAGGAAGCTCAGCACGTTGTTGGCCGAGTCGTTGGCGTCGATCCACGAATAGCCCTCGGGTGTGGTGTCCCTGCTCCACAGCGCCGGGTGGGTCGAGTAGATCCCGTTGATGTCGCGGACCAGCCGCAGCACACCGTTGGAGAATCCCTGCTCGTCGAGCTGCCACCAGTCCAGCCCGCGTTCCTCCGACCACTCGGCACGCTGTCCGAACTCCTGGCCCATGAACAGCAGTTGCTTACCCGGGTGTGCCCACTGATAGGCGAGCAGACTGCGTAACCCGGCCGCCTTGGCGTGGTTGTCCCCGGGCATCCGCCCCCACAACGTGCCTTTGCCGTGCACTACCTCGTCGTGGCTGAGCGGCAGCACGTAGTTCTCGCTGAACGCATACAGCATCGAGAACGTCATCTCGTGATGGTGGTAGGTGCGATAAATCGGATCCCGGCTGAAGTAGTCGAGCGTGTCGTGCATCCAGCCCATGTTCCACTTCATCGAAAAACCAAGGCCACCGAGACTCGTCGGACGTGTGACGCCGGGCCACGACGTCGACTCTTCGGCGATGGTGACTATTCCCGGGGCGGCTTTGTGGGCGGTCGCGTTCATCTCTTGCAGGAACTGCACTGCTTCGAGGTTCTCACGTCCGCCGTAGATGTTGGGGGTCCAACCACCCTCGGGGCGCGAATAGTCCAGGTACAGCATCGACGCGACCGCATCGACCCGCAGGCCGTCCACGTGGAACTCCTGCAACCAGTACAGGGCGTTGGCCACCAGGAAGTTTCGCACCTCGGGACGTCCGAAGTCGAATACGTAAGTGCCCCAGTCTAACTGCTCACCGCGCTTGGGGTCGGAGTGTTCGTAGAGCGGGGTTCCGTCGAAGCGCCCCAATGCCCACGCGTCTTTGGGGAAGTGCGCCGGCACCCAGTCGACGATGACCCCGATGCCGGCTTGGTGCAGTGCGTCGACCAAGGTCCGGAATTCGTCGGGCGTGCCGAAGCGTGACGAGGGCGCATAGTACGACGTCACCTGGTAACCCCAGGACCCGCCGAATGGGTGCTCGGCGACGGGTAGCAGCTCGACGTGCGTAAAACCTTGCTCTGCAACGTATTCGGTCAGCTGTACGGCGAGTTCCCGGTAACTCAGACCCGGCCGCCAAGAGCCGAGATGCACCTCGTAGGTGCTCATCGGCTCGAAGACCGGGTTGCCTTGCGCACGCAGCTCCAGCCACTCCTGGTCGTCCCAGGTGTAGTCGCTCACCGTCACCCGCGAGGCGGTCTGCGGCGGCACCTCGGTGCCGAACGCGAACGGATCGGCACGATCGGTCACGGCGCCGTCGGCGCCGTGCACCCGGAACTTGTACAGGCCGTCGATCGGAAAGTCGGGCCAGAACAGCTCCCACACGCCGGACGAGCCCAGCACCCGCATCGGCGCGTCGGTGCCGGTCCAGCCGTTGAAATCGCCGATCAGGCTGACGCCCTTGGCATTCGGCGCCCACACGGCGAACGACACCCCGCTCACCACGCCGTCGGGCGTGGTGAACGAGCGGGGATGGGCGCCAAGTACCTCCCAGAGGCGTTCGTGGCGTCCTTCGGCGAACAGGTGCAGGTCGACCTCGCCCAACGTGGGCAGGAAACGGTAGGGGTCGGCGATGGTGTGGGGTTCCGAACCGTCGTAGGTCACCTCCAGTCGGTAGTCGACCAGGTCAACGAAGGGCAGCGCCACGGCCCATACCCCGGAGTCGATGTGCTGCAGTGCAAATGTGTCTTCGCCGACGAGAACGACGACGCTGGCGGCGTGCGGGCGAAATGCCCGGATGACGGTGTGGTCGTCGTACTCGTGCGCGCCCAGAATGCCGTGCGGATTGTGGTGGGTGCCGGCGGTGAGGCCGGCCAGGTCAGCGGGGTCGGGCGCCAGATGCGTATTGGCGAGTTCATCGGTGCGATTCACTTACCCTCACCTCCTGCGTAGCAGCGTAATTCGGGATTCTTCGGGTACGAGCGGCATGTTGACGACATGGGCGACCGCGCGTCCCGGATCGATGCGGATGTAATTGGATTGCCCCCATTGATATTCCTCGCCGGTGATCTCGTCACGCACCCAGAAACGTTCATAGGGCTCCATGCCCAACGCCGCCATGTCCAGGTGCAGAGTCGCTTGCTCGGGACCGAACGCGTTCAGCGTCACCACCACCAGGACACAGTCGCCGGTCTCCGCGTCGAACTTGCTGTAGGCCAGCAACGCGTCGTTGTCGATGGTGTGGAAATGGATGGTGCGCAATTGCTGCAGAGCCGGATGCAGCCGGCGAATCTCGTTGAGCCGCCCGATGAACGGCTCCAGTGACCGACCTTCGGCCAGCGCGCCCGCGAAGTCGCGGGGACGCAATTCGTACTTCTCCGAGTCCAGGTATTCCTCACTGCCTTCGCGCACCGCCCGGTGCTCGAACAGCTCGTAGCCGGAATACACGCCCCAGGCCGGACTCATCGTCGCCGCGAGCACCGCGCGAATGGCGAACATACCCGGCCCATGGTGCTGCAGCACTTCGTGCAGGATGTCCGGGGTGTTCACGAAGAGGTTGGGGGTGCGGAAGTCGGCGAGTCTGGCGATGTCGTTGCCGAACTCGGTGAGCTCCCACTTGGCGGTGCGCCAGGTGAAATAGCTGTAAGACTGCGTGAAGCCGAGCCTGGCCAGCCCGTACTGGCGTGCCGGCGGGGTGAACGCCTCGGACAAGAACAGCACATCGGGGTCGACGGCCTTCACCTGAGCGATCAGCCAAGCCCAGAAGTCCGGTGGCTTCGTGTGCGGATTATCAACCCGAAACACCTTGACCCCGTGGTTGATCCAGTGCTTTACGATCCGCAGCACCTCGTTGTAAAGCCCGCTGGGATCGCTGTCGAAGTTCAGTGGATAGATGTCCTGGTACTTCTTCGGCGGATTCTCCGCATAGGCGATGGTGCCGTCCGGCAGTTCGGTGAACCAGTTGCGGTGGTCGCGGGCCCACGGATGGTCCGGGGCGCACTGCAGCGCCAGGTCCAACGCCACTTCCATACCGAGTTCTCTTGACGCGGAAACGAAATCGTCGAAATCGCCGATCGTGCCAAGTTCGGGATGGACGGCGTCGTGGCCACCCTCGTCGCTGCCGATCGCCCACGGCGACCCCACGTCACCGGGAGCGGCGGTCGGATTGTTGTTGCGGCCCTTGCGGTGCACCTTGCCGATCGGGTGGATCGGCGGCAGGTACACGACGTCGAAACCCATCTCGGCAATCCGGGGCAGCGCCGCCGCGGCGGTGGCGAAGGTGCCATGCACCGGATGACCGTCGGCGTTCCAACCACCGGTGGAACGCGGGAACATCTCGTACCAGGACCCGAAGCGGGCCAGCGGCCGGTCCACCCAGATCCCGTGCTGCTGGCCACGGGTGACCAGCTCCCGCAACGGGAACTGATCGAGCAACTCCTCGATCTCGGGGGCCAATGCCAGCGCGGTTCTGGTCAAGGGATCACCGGGCTCACGCAGGGCCGCGGCCGCGTCCAGCAGTGGGTGGCGCTGCTGGCGCGGCGTCCCGGTGGCGGCGCGCTCGAAAAGCGCGGCACCCACCAGCAGGTCGTTGGACAGTTCCTTTTCGCCCTGGCCCGCATCGAGTTTGGCAACCAGCCCGTGGCGCCAGGAATCAATCGGGTCACCCCATCCGTCTACCCGGAAAGTCCACAATCCCACCTTGTCCGGGGCGAATTGTCCGTGGAACACAAACGGCTCCAAGCCCATCGTCATTGGAAGATGGCGCGGTTTCACCTTCTCGGCGACCGCCGCATCGGGATCGGCGGCTTGCACGGCCTTCAGTCCGCGGGCGTCGGCGACCCGCGGATAGTGGGTGCCCAGATACCGCACCACCAACGTCGCAGCCACGGCCTCGTGGCCTTCGCGCCACACCGCGGCGCTGACCGGGATCACCTCACCGACCACCGCCTTGGCGGGATACGTACCACACGAGACCACGGGTTGAACGTCGTCGATCTCGATACGACCGGGCACCAATCACTCCATTCCATTGCCCGGCTCCGCGGCGGCCCATCGTTGCACCGCATCGTCGCCGGGGAACTCCGGATCCATCACCCCAGGCGGCCGAACTCTGGTCGTCGTTGAGGTGTCATTCGTCAGCGCGATGTCTGTCGCCTCTTTGCGCCCCATACCCACCCTAGTGTCCGGCTACACCGACGGGTGTTGAAGCGCACTGCACAAGCGGTTGCCGTGGAACGCTGCACGCAGCGAAAACCGCACTAAGGTTGAGATGCGTGAAAGCCCTTCGCCGCTTTACCGTCCGTGCTCACCTTCCCGACCGCCTGGCCGCGCTGGACCAGCTCTCCACCAACCTGCGCTGGTCGTGGGAGAAACCCACGCAGGACCTGTTCGCGACCATCGACCCCGACCTGTGGTTCAAGTGCGGCAAGGACCCGGTTGCGCTGCTCGGTGCGGTGAAGCCCGCCCGGCTCGACGAGCTCGCTGGCGACGAGGAATTCTTGCGCCGCCTCGACGAGCTTGCGGCAGATCTAAACGACTACCTCAGCCGCCCGCTGTGGTACCAGCAACAGGAAGCCGCCGGGGTCCAGATGCCCACCGGAATCGCGTACTTCTCGATGGAATTCGGCGTCGCCGAAGTGCTGCCCAATTACTCCGGTGGTCTCGGGATTCTGGCCGGTGATCATCTGAAGTCGGCGTCGGATCTCGGGTTGCCGCTGATCGCGGTCGGTCTCTACTACCGCTCGGGGTACTTCCGGCAATCCTTGACCGCGGACGGCTGGCAGCAGGAGACCTATCCTGCGCTGGATCCGCAGGGATTGCCGCTGCGGCTGCTCACCGACGCCACCGGTGAGCCGGTGCTGGTGGAGCTGGCTTTGCCGGATTCCGCGCGGCTGCGGGCTCGTATCTGGGTGGCCCAGGTCGGCCGGGTGCCGCTGCTGCTGCTCGATTCCGACGTCCCGGAGAACGAGCATGACCTGCGCAGCGTCACCGACCGCCTCTACGGCGGCGACCAGGAACACCGCATCAAACAGGAGATCCTGGCCGGCATCGGCGGTGTCCGAGCGATTCGCGCCTTCACCGCCGTTGAGGGCCGCCCGGCCCCCGAGGTGTTCCATATGAACGAGGGGCACGCCGGGTTTCTGGGCGCCGAACGTATCCGCGAGTTGGTCACCGATTCCGGATTGGATTACGACACCGCGTTGACGGTGGTGCGGTCCAGCACGGTCTTCACCACCCATACCCCAGTGCCCGCCGGCATCGACCGGTTCCCCGTGGAGATGGTGCAGCGCTACTTCGACGACACAGGCGACAGCGTGAGCACGCTGCTGCCCGGCGTACCGACGCAAAGAATCCTCGCGCTGGGCGCCGAGGACGATCCGGCCAAGTTCAACATGGCCCACATGGGGCTGCGCTTGGCGCAGCGCGCCAACGGGGTGTCGCTGCTGCACGGCCAGGTGAGCCGGGCGATGTTCAACGAGCTCTGGCCGGGGTTCGACCCCGACGAGGTGCCGATCGGATCGATCACCAACGGCGTGCACGCCCGCACCTGGGCCGCCCCGCAGTGGCTGCAGCTGGGCCGCGAGTTGGCCGGATCCGACTCGTTCAGTGAGCCCGCGGTCTGGCTGCGGCTGCAGCAGGTCGACCCTGGGCACCTGTGGTGGATCCGGTCGCAACTGCGCGCGCTGCTGGTCCAGGATGTCCGGGCCCGGCTGCGCCAGTCGTGGTTGGAGCGGGGTGCCTCCGAAGCCGAACTAGGTTGGATCGCAACGGCATTCGACCCCAATGTGCTCACGGTCGGGTTCGCCCGGCGGGTTCCGACGTACAAGCGGTTGACCCTGATGCTGCGCGACCCCCACCGGCTGGAACGCCTGCTGCTCGACGATGAGCGGCCGATTCAGCTGATCGTCGCCGGCAAGTCCCACCCCGCCGACGACGGCGGCAAGGCGTTGATCCAGCAGGTGGTGCGGTTCGCCGACCGGCCGGAGGTGCGGCACCGGATCGCCTTCCTGCCCAACTACGACATGTCGATGGCGCGGTTGCTCTACTGGGGCTGCGACGTATGGCTCAACAATCCGTTGCGGCCGCTGGAAGCCTGCGGCACCTCGGGCATGAAAAGCGCGCTCAACGGCGGGCTGAATCTGTCGATCCGCGACGGTTGGTGGGACGAGTGGTACGACGGGGAAAACGGTTGGGAGATACCGTCGGCCGACGGGGTGGCCGACGAGGACCGGCGCGACGACCTGGAGGCGAGCGCGCTGTACAACCTGTTGGAGCAGGCCGTGGCGCCGAAGTTCTACGAGCGCGACGACCACGGGGTGCCGCCGCGCTGGATCGAGATGGTGCGCCACACCCTGCAGACGCTCGGCCCCAAAGTGCTGGCGTCCCGGATGGTCACCGATTACGTGGAGCGCTACTACACCCCGGCGGCGCAGTCGGTGCGCAGCACCGTCGCAGGCGGGGCGTTCGAGCCGGCGCGCGAACTGACCGCTTACCGCAGGCGGGTCGAGGAGGCGTGGCCGCGAATCGTGGTGAGCGATGTGGACAGCACCGGCCTTCCCGATACGCCGTTGCTCGGGTCGAAGCTCACCTTGACCGCGACCGTGCAGTTGGCGGGGCTAGCGCCCGACGAGGTGACGGTGCAGGCGGTGCTGGGTCGCGTCGACAACGGTGACGAGTTGCTTGACCCGCTGACGGTCGAGATGACGTACACGGGCAGTGCCGAGGGCGGCAACCAGGTCTTCTCGGCGACGACGCCGCTCCCGCTGGCCGGGGCGCTGGGGTACACGGTGCGGGTGCTGCCGCGGCATCCGATGCTGGCCGGCGGCAACGAGCTGGGCCTGGTCACGCTGGCCTGAGTCCAAGCGCGAGCAGACACGAAAGCACCGATTTTCACTCAATAACGGGTGCTTTTGTGTCTGCTCGCGAGGGGGAGTCGCGCAGGCGGCGCAGCGCGGCGCGCACCTTCTCGGTGTTGGTGGTCTGCCAGAACGGCGGCAACGACGCGCGCAGATAGTCGCCATAGCGTGCCGTCACCATGCGCGAATCCAGCACCGCCACCACGCCGCGATCGCTGACCCGGCGCAGCAGCCGACCCGAGCCCTGCGCCAGCAACAGCGCCGCGTGGCCGGCCGCCACTGCCATGAAGCCATTGCCGCCGCGAGCGGCCACCGCGCGCTGACGGGCGCTCAACAGCGGGTCGTCCGGGCGGGGAAACGGGATGCGGTCGATCAGCACCAGCGAGAGCGACGGTCCCGGAACGTCGACGCCCTGCCACAGCGACAGCGTCCCGAATAGTGAGGTCTCGGGATCGTCGGCGAACTGCTCGACCAGTGCTGAGGTGCTGTCATCGCCCTGACACAGCACCGGGGTGGACAGTCGATCCCGCATTGCCTCAGCGGCTGCCCGCGCAGCGCGCATCGATGAGAACAGACCCAGCGTGCGACCCCCCGCCGCGGTGATCAACTCCTCGATTTCGGTCAGTTGCTCGGCCGTGCCGGTGCCGTCGCGACCGGGCGGCGGCAGGTGCGCGGCGACGTAGAGGATGCCGGATCTGGCGTGGTTGAACGGTGATCCGACATCGACACCCCGCCATGCGGTCTCCGCCTCACTAAGGCCCCACGCTTCGGCCATCGCGTCGAACGCGCCGCCGATCGTCAGGGTCGCCGACGTCAGCACCGTCGTTGACCTCGAGAACACCTTGGCGGCCAGGAGTCCGGCCACTGACAACGGTGCCACGCGCAGCACCGCACGTGGCGAACCCCGGTTCTCTTCGTGATCCAGCCAGACGATGTCGGTGCGGTCAGGGATGGCAGGTCCGAACGAGTCGAGGATCCGCGTGGCCGTGTCAGAAATCTCGATCAGCGCGGTCGCCGCCTCGGCGCGTGCCGCCGCCGCCCGCGCGTCGCTGGTGCTCTCGATCGCCGACCGGGCAGCGTTGGCGGCGTCGCGCAGCGCGGTCAGGTACGCCGCCAGCTCGTCGTCGAGGTGGTCGATACGTCCCGACTGGGCGTCGTGGAGGGCCGAGGAGAGCGTGGCCGATGCTGCCTCCAGGCGATCGACCAGTTCCGGGCTGACCAGCCGTGCGACGCGGCGTGCGGCCACGCCCAGGGTCGCTGACGTCAGCTCCGCGGTGGCCACCGAGGTCACCCGGTCGGTCAGCTCGTGCGCCTCGTCGACCACCAGCAGAGAGTGTTCCGGCAACACCGCGGAGTCGGACACGGCGTCGATCGCCAACAGCGCATGGTTGGTGACGACGACGTCCGCGGTACCGGCACGCGCGCGCGCCCGCTCCGAGAAACACTCCGAGCCGAATGGGCAGCGAGCCACGCCGATGCATTCGCGCGCCGAAACGCTGACCTGAGACCAGGATCGGTCCGGCACACCGGGCTTGAGATCGTCGCGGTCGCCGGCGTCGGTTTCCGCCGACCACTCGGTGAGACGCTGCACATCGCGGCCCAGCGCGGTGACGGCCATCGGGTTGAACAGCTCCTCCTGCGGCCGGTCGTCGGTATCGTCGGTCCCGCCGCCGTTGTGAATCTTGTTCAGACACAGATAATTTCGACGGCCCTTCAGCAACGCGAACTGGGGCCGGCGGGGCAACGCGTCTTCGAGCGCATCGGCCAGCCGGGGCAGATCGCGGTCGACGAGTTGACGCTGCAAGGCAATGGTGGCGGTCGACACAACGACTGGTGCGTCGTTGTCGACCGCCTGCACGATCGAGGGCACCAGGTAGGCCAATGATTTCCCGGTACCGGTGCCTGCCTGTACGACCAGGTGCTCACCGGTGTCGAAAGCCCGGGCCACCGCGGTGGCCATGTCGACTTGACCGGGACGTTCGCTGCCACCCAGCGCCGCCACCGCGATCGCCAGTAACGCCGGGACGGAATCGGTCACAGCCACATCAATCGTCAGACCGCAATCGTCTGGGTCGGAATGGCTGGATCGCCAGGCGACAAGGCCAACCCCTCCCAGGGCAGGCTGCGCAGGCCCGACGCCACCAGCTCCCGGGCGGCCGCGAGGTCGTTGTCGGCGAGGATCTCACCGGCACGGACCAACGGCGTCGTCAGCACCCGGTGCGGCTCGCTGATGGTTGGTGGCCGCCCGAAAGGATGCACTACTTCCTCGGTTACGGTGCCGGTCGGCCGAGACAGCCGCAGCCCGGCCTTGCGCCCGCCGTGCGACTCTTTGTGGCTACTGCGCTTCTGCACCGGGATTCCGTCGACCTCCACCAGCTTGTAAACCATGCTCGCAGTCGGCGCACCCGAGCCGGTGACGAGCGCGGTGCCGACGCCGTAACTGTCCACCGGCGCGGCGAGCAACCCGGCGATGGAGAATTCGTCGAGGTCGCTGGACAGCACGATATGCGTCTCGTGTGCGCCCAGCTCATCGAGTTGGCCCCGCACCTGGTGGGCCAGCACCGCAAGATCGCCGGAGTCGATTCGGACCGCTCCCAGCCGCGGGCCTGCCGCGGCCACCGCGTTGGCCACTCCAGTGGTCACGTCGTAGGTGTCCACCAGCAGCGTGGTGTCCGCCCCCAACGCCTCGACCTGCGCCCGGAACGCCGCCAACTCGTCGGGCCCCTCATCGGTGGTGTGCACCATGGTGAAGGCGTGCGCGGCGGTGCCCACCGACGGCACCCCGTATCGCCGCTGCGCCTCGAGATTGGACGTGCCGGCGAAACCGGCGATGTAAGCGGCTCGCGCGGCTGCCACCGCGGCCTGTTCGTGGGTGCGCCGCGAACCCATGTCGATCACCGGGCGGTCGCCGGCAGCGCAGACCATGCGTGCCGCCGCTGATGCGATCGCGGTGTCGTGGTTGAAGATCGACAGGACCAGGGTTTCGAGCAGCACGCATTCGGCGAAGCTGCCATGCACCGACAACACCGGCGAGTGCGGGAAATACAGTTCGCCCTCGGCATAGCCATCGATGTCGCCCTGGAAGCGGAACTCCCGCAGATACCCCACCGTGCCGGCGTCCAGAAATTGCCCCAACAGGTCACACGCGTCGTCGTCGAACCTGAACTGCGGCAAGGTTTCCAGCAGCCGGCCGGTTCCGGCGACCACCCCGTAACGGCGGCCCGCCGGGAGCCGCCGGGCGAAGACTTCCCAGCTGGTGCGGCGGTGCGCGGTACCGTCGCGCAGGGCTGCGGCCAGCATCGTCAACTCGTATTTGTCGGTCAGCAGCCCAGCTAGTACCGAGTCGTTCACATCGCAAAGGTATCGGCTGGCTGCAATGCAGACCTGGCTCGGTATCCTTGGCCCATGGTTGTAGCGATCGCGCCGGCCAAGCCAGGCGGCACCGGGCAACGGGAATCTGCTCCGGTCGAAGCTACGACGAGTCCGTGGGTGACGATCGTCTGGGACGACCCGGTCAACTTGATGACCTACGTGACGTACGTCTTCCAGAAGCTGTTCGGTTACAGCGAGCCGCACGCCACCAAGCTGATGCTGCAGGTGCACAACGAAGGAAAGGCCGTGGTGTCGTCGGGCAGTCGAGAGTCCATGGAGGCCGATGTGTCCAAGCTGCACGCCGCGGGATTGTGGGCGACGATGCAGCAGGACCGCTGAGTTCTGATAGTGCGCAAATGGAAGCGCGTTGACACCCGCAATGGCCCCCGTTTCCGGTCGTCGTTGGCCCCGCATGAGGCGGCGCTGCTCAAGAATCTGGTAAGCGCGATGGTCGGCCTGCTCGACGAGCGTCAGGCCACGTCGCCCTCGGACGAACTCGAAGAGATCACCGGCATCAAGACCGGGCATTCCGAGCGCCCGGCCGACTCGACGCTCGGGCGCCTGTTGCCGGACTTTTACCGCAACGACGAAGGCGATCCGCTGACTCTCGAGGCGTCTGAAGCCCTCAATTCGGCGCTGCGAAGCCTGCACGAGCCGGAGATCATCGCAGCCAAACGTGGTGCTGCACAACAATTGTTGGATACGCTGCCGGCCAACGGCGGCAGGTTCGAGCTGTCCGAGGACAGCGCCAACGCCTGGATATCGGCGGTCAACGATCTTCGGCTGACCCTGGGCGTGATGCTCGAGATCGGCCCGCAGGGTCCGGAGCGGTTGCCCGCCGACCACCCACTGGCCGCGCACTTCGACGTCTATCAGTGGTTGACGGTGCTGCAGGAGTACCTGGTGCTGGTGCTGATGGGGCCACGATGACCCCTACTGCGGCAGACAAGCCGGCCGGATGAGTTCCATCACCGACGTCGGCGGGATCCGCGTCGGCCATCACCACCGGTTGGACCCCGATGCTTGCCTCGGCGCCGGATGGGCCTGTGGGGTGACCGTGGTGCTGCCCCCGCCGGGGACGGTGGGTGCCGTGGACTGCCGCGGCGGCGCGCCGGGAACCCGGGAGACCGACCTACTCGACCCGGTCAACAGCGTGCGCTATGTGGACGCCGTGTTGCTGGCCGGCGGCAGTGCGTTCGGCCTCGCCGCCGCCGACGGCGTCATGCGCTGGCTGGAAGAACAGCAGCGGGGCGTGGCGATGGGCGACGGTGTGGTGCCGATCGTGCCGGGCGCGGTGATCTTCGACCTGCCGGTGGGGGCTTGGAACTGTCGGCCGACGGCCGAATTCGGGTACGCGGCGTGTGTCGCGGCCGACGGGTCCGGTGACGCGGCGCCGGTGGCCGTGGGAACGGTCGGTGCCGGGGTAGGGGCGCGGGTCGGAGTGCTGAAAGGGGGCGTGGGGACCGCATCGGCGACCTTGCCCGTGGGCGTCACCGTCGGCGCGCTGGCTGTGGTCAACGCCGCCGGCGAAGCCCTGAATCCGACCACGGGTTTGCCGTGGATGTCCGAACTGACCGATGAGTTCGGTCTCGCGCCGCCACCTTTGGAGCAGATCGAGGCGCTGGCGCAGCTTCCGTCCCCGTTGAGCGAGCTGAACACCACGATCGCGGTGGTGGCGACCGATGCGGCGCTGAGCCCTGCGGCGTGCCGTCGCGTAGCGATCGCTGCGCACGACGGTCTGGCCCGGACGCTGCGGCCCGCGCACACCCCGCTGGACGGTGACACGGTGTTCGCATTGGCCACTGGCGCCGTCGAGGTGCCCCCGAGTGCCAACACCCCGGCCGCGCTGTCGCCGGAGACCGGTCTGGTCACCGCGGTGGGAGCGGCGGCCGCCGACTGCCTGGCCCGGGCCGTACTGGGCGGGGTGCTTGCCGCGAAGTCGGTGGCCGCGATACCGGCTTATCGCGACGTGCTGCCGGGCGCATTCGGGAATTGACGCGGCGCCGATGTTGGTGATCCGGGCCGATCTCGTCGAGGCGATCGTCGCGCATGCCCGTCGTGATCATCCGGACGAAGCCTGCGGCGTGCTGGCCGGTGCGGCAGGCTCGGATCGGCCGGAGCGGCACATCCCGATGGCCAATGCCGAACGCTCGCCGACGTCCTATCGATTCGACTCCGGTGAGCAACTTCGGGTGTGGCGGGCCCTGGAACGGTCGGATGACGTGCTCGTCGTCATCTACCACTCGCACCCGAGCACCGAGGCGTATCCGAGCCGGACGGACATCGATCTGGCTGCCGAACCGGACGCGCACTATGTGTTGGTGTCCACTCGCGATCCTCATTGCCACGAGCTGCGCAGCTACCGCATTGTCAACGGGGTCGTGAGCGAGGAACCTGTTGACATCGTCGAACAGTACTGAGCTCACACCAGGAGAAAGGCCAGCATGACCGTCAACGTCTCCATTCCGACCATCCTGCGACCCCACACCGGCGGCGAGAAGCGCGTCTCTGCGAACGGCGACACGCTGGGAGCGGTCATCAAAGACCTGGAGGCCAACTACGCGGGAATCTCGGATCGACTCCTCGATAATGACCGGCTGCACCGCTTCGTGAACATCTACGTGAACGACGAGGATGTGCGCTTCTCCGGAGGTCTGGACACCGCCGTCGCCGACGGCGACTCGATCACGATCCTGCCGGCGGTCGCGGGCGGATAGTGGCGTTGACTACCGGTAACCTGGACATTTGGTGGTAGTGCGATGAGGAGCGGCGCAGATGAGCCCGCCGGCGACGATGCAGAGCGGAGCGATGAGGAGGAGCGGCGCAGATGAGCCCGCCGGCGACGATGCAGAGCGGAGCGATGAGGAGGAGCGGCGCAGATGAGCCCGCCGGCGACGATGCAGAGCGGAGCGATGAGGAGGAGCGGCGCAGATGAATAAGCGCGCCCCGGCGACTGAGTCGAACAAGAAGCCTGGCTGGGTGATCGGCGCGACGACGGTCATCACCTTCGTCGCCCTGCTCTACGTCATCGAGCTGATCGATCAACTCAGCGGCGGCCGGCTGGACCGCAACGGCATCCGGCCGCTCACCACCGACGGCTTGTGGGGCATCGTGTTCGCCCCTGTATTGCACGCCAACTGGCAGCATCTGATCGCCAACACCGTGCCGATGCTGGTGCTGGGCTTTCTGATGACACTGGCCGGGTTGTCCCGGTTCGTCTGGGCGACGGCGATCATCTGGATTCTGGGCGGCTTCGGGACCTGGCTCATCGGCAATGTCGGGAGCAGCTGTGGCCCCACCGACCACATCGGCGCCTCCGGCCTGATCTTCGGCTGGCTGGCGTTCCTGCTCGTGTTCGGGATTTTCGTCCGCCACGTCTGGGACATCATCATCGGCTTGGTGGTGCTGTTCGTGTACGGCGGCGTGCTGCTCGGCGCCCTGCCGGTGCTTGGTGTGTGCGGCGGCGTGTCCTGGCAGGGGCACCTGTGCGGCGCGATCGCCGGGGTCGTGGCGGCGTACCTGCTGTCGGCGCCCGAACGCAAATCCCGCGAGCGGAAGAAGGCTCTTCGTTCGCCGCATCCCAAGATATGAGTTCGCCGCTGGCTCCCGTCGGGGTCTTCGATTCCGGCGTGGGAGGGCTCACCGTCGCGCGGGCGATCATCGACCAACTGCCCGACGAGGACATCATCTACGTCGGCGACACCGGCAACGGCCCGTACGGGCCGCTGGCCATCCCCGAGATCCGCGCGCACGCGCTGGCCATCGGTGACGACCTGGTCAGTCGTGGCGTCAAAGCGTTGGTCATCGCCTGCAATTCAGCATCGGCCGCCTGCCTGCGCGACGCACGTGAACGGTACGACGTGCCCGTCGTCGAAGTGATCCTGCCGGCTGTGCGCCGTGCGGTCGCAGCCACCCGTAACGGCCGAATCGGCGTGATCGGCACGCGGGCGACGATCACTTCGCACGCCTACCAGGACGCCTTCGCCGCAGCCCGGGACACCGAGATCACGGCGGTGGCATGCCCCCGTTTCGTCGACTTCGTCGAGCGCGGCGTCACCAGTGGGCGGCAGGTCCTGGGCCTGGCCGAGGGTTACCTGGAGCCGCTGCAGCGCGCCGAGATCGACACCCTGGTGCTGGGTTGTACGCACTATCCGCTGCTGTCCGGGCTGATTCAGCTCGTGATGGGCGAGGAGGTCACTCTGGTCTCCAGTGCCGAGGAGACCGCCAAGCAAGTTGTCCGCGTCCTCACCGAACTCGACCTGTTGCGTCCCCATGACGGCCCGCCGGCTACCCGGCTGTTCGAGGCCACCGGCGACCCCGAGGCGTTCACCAAACTCGCATCGCGTTTCCTAGGTCCCACAGTGGTCGGCGTCGAACCGGCCCGCCAGACTCCCGTCTCGTGAAAATGCCGACGATTCTGATGGCCCAATGCGGCGATGTTTTCCCCATCGTGGTAACGGGCATGGCACAGTGGTGTCCGTGCGACTAACCGTGCTCGGATGCTCCGGCAGCGTGGTGGGTCCGGATTCGCCCGCGTCGGGTTATCTACTCCGGGCACCGGACACTCCGCCGCTTGTCATCGACTTCGGCGGGGGTGTGCTGGGGGCGCTGCAAAGACATGCCGATCCCGGGTCGGTTCATGTGCTGCTGTCGCATCTGCACGCCGACCACTGCCTGGATGTGCCGGGCTTGTTCGTCTGGCGCCGGTATCACCCGACGGCGAAACCCAGCGGCAAGGCGTTGCTGTACGGCCCGAGCGACACCTGGTCGCGGCTCGGGGCGGCCTCGTCACCGTACGGCGGCGAGATCGACGATTGTTCGGACATCTTCGATGTGCGCCACTGGGTCGACGGTGAGCCAGTGACCATCGGCGCGCTGAGCGTCCTGCCCCGGGTTGTGGCGCACCCGACCGAGTCTTTCGGACTGCGGTTCACCGATCCGAGCGGGGCGTCGCTGGTCTACAGCGGTGACACCGGTGAATGCGACCAACTGGTCGAGTTGGCCCGCGGCGCCGACGTCTTCCTGTGCGAGGCGTCGTGGACGCATTCGCCCAAGCACCCACCCGCTCTGCACCTGTCCGGCACCGAAGCCGGGCGGGCCGCGGCGCAGGCCGGCGTGCGGGAGTTGCTGCTGACGCATATTCCGCCGTGGACCTCTCGCGAGGACGTCATCAGCGAGGCCAAGGCCGAGTTCGACGGACCCGTGCATGCGGTCGTTCCCGGAGAGACGATCGAAGTCCGGCGGGCCGGCTGAGTGCGCACACACGCGCCGGGTGGTGCACTGACGGCGCGATTTTCGGCCCAGCGCCGCCGTGGCCGCACCCCCGAAGCAGTGGCCGCACACTGAACGCCGTCATCGCACCACCGATAGGGTGGACGACGTGTCCAAACGAGAAGACGGCCGTCTTGACGACGAGCTTCGCCCCGTAACCATCACGCGGGGTTTCACCGACCATCCGGCGGGTTCGGTGCTCATTGAATTCGGCGGCACGAAGGTCATGTGCACCGCTAGCGTCACCGAAGGGGTGCCGCGCTGGCGCAAGGGTTCGGGCTTGGGTTGGCTCACTGCGGAGTACGCGATGCTGCCGTCGGCTACGCACACCCGATCGGACCGGGAGTCCGTGAAGGGCCGTGTCGGTGGGCGCACGCAGGAGATCAGCCGGTTGGTCGGCCGGTCGCTGCGGGCGTGCATTGATCTGGCAGCGTTGGGCGAGAACACGATCGCCGTCGACTGTGACGTCTTGCAGGCCGACGGCGGTACCCGGACGGCGGCCATCACCGGCGCGTACGTGGCCTTGGCCGATGCGGTCACCTACCTGTCGGCGGCAGGCAAGCTGTCGGATCCCAGACCCCTGTCGTGCGCGATTGCGGCAGTGAGCGTCGGCGTGGTCGACGGCCGGGTCCGCGTCGACCTGCCCTACGAAGAGGACTCCCGCGCGGAGGTCGACATGAACGTCGTCGCCACCGACACGGGCACGCTCGTCGAGGTGCAGGGGACCGGCGAGGGCGCGACGTTCCCGCGGTCGACCTTGGACAAGCTGCTCGATATGGCCCTGGGGGCGTGCGACAAGCTGTTCGCCGCCCAGCGTGAAGCGTTGGCGCTGCCCTATCCGGGCGTGCTTCCCGAGGGGCCGAAGGCGCCGAAAGCGTTCGGGAGCTGACCGGGTCGGTAGGTGATGACCCGCTGCGCCCGGCTTCGCCGCGCTTGCGATCATCACGGCTGCTGGTGGCCAGCCGCAACCGCAAGAAGCTGGCCGAGTTGCAACGAGTGCTGGACAGCGCCGGCTTATCCGGGCTGACGTTGGTGTCGCTGGATGACGTGCCGACGTTCGACGAGGCGCCGGAAACCGGAGCGACTTTCGAGGACAACGCGCTGGCCAAGGCCCGGGACGCGTTCCGCGCCACCGGATTGCCAAGCGTCGCAGATGATTCGGGGCTGGAAGTCGACGCTCTGAACGGCATGCCCGGCGTGCTGTCCGCACGCTGGTCGGGCAGCCATGGCGACGACGCCGCGAACACCTCATTGCTGCTGGCGCAGCTGCGCGACGTGCCCGACGAGCGGCGCGGCGCGGCGTTCGTCTCGGCCTGTGCGCTGGTCTCCGGTACCGACGCGGTCGTGGTGCGCGGCGAGTGGCCCGGCAGCATCGCTCACGAGTCGCGCGGGGACGGCGGATTCGGCTACGACCCGGTCTTCCTTCCCGCCGACGCCGATGGCCGGACGGCTGCGCAACTCAGCCCGGCCGAGAAGGACGCGGTTTCGCACCGCGGTCGCGCGCTGGCCCTGTTGCTGCCGGCGCTGCGGGCGCTGTGAGCGATCAGACGGGGAAGTTCGCCTTGACCTCTTTGGTCTGCCGGTGCTCGACGATGATCCCCAGCAACGGGATGGTGCCGGCGAGCAGCACGCCGATGGTCTTGCCGATCGGCCACCGGACCTTGATCGCGAGGTTGAACGCGGCCAGTACGTAAACGAAGTACACCCAGCCGTGGACGACTTCGATCCACCGGATCTCATGGTGGTAGACCAGGTGCGAGACAACCTCGCCGCACAACACGATCAGCCAGATACCCGTCGTCCACGCCAGCACCCGATACGCCAGCAACGCGGTGCGGATCTTTTCGACGGGGAACGCCGGAGCACTGCGTTCGGGCGTCTCAGGTGTGCTCATGCGGTCGTCCTTTTCTGCTGTGCAGCGTCTTGCTTGGCGAGTTCGGCCAGGTAGGCGTTGTACTCGCGCAGTGCGGGATCATCAGGCTGTTGCGGTTCGGGTTGCGGTCGCTCAGGAAGCAGGCCGGGAGGAATCTCGGTGACCGTGTCCCGCGGGGCCGGTGGCACGTCTTCGTAGCGAACGAATTTACGGTACGCGTAGACGCAGAAGGCGGCGAACATCGGCCACTGCAGCGCATAGCCGAGGTTTTGGTAGCTGCCGGACACCGACTGAAATCGGGTCCACTGCCACCACCCCAGCGCCAGGCACCCGCACGCGGCAAAGACGACCAGAGCTATCGCCGCCGGTCGGCGGCGTCTCGTGCGGACGGGGGTGGACACCCTACGACGGTACCGCGTTGGTGATTTCCGACGGCTCTGAGCGGGGCGTCGAACTCCTCAGCTGATCGCCTGGCCGGGCCCTTGTGGTCACGGGGATGCGGTACAGGCTGTGGAGAGCCACACTGACGATCGGGTGCCCAAGCCGGGCGGTACGATCGGGCAACGTAGCGGGCGTGATGAAATTGGCAGACATGCCGGCTTTAGGTGCCGGTGCTCGTAGAGCGTGTGGGTTCGAGTCCCTCCGCCCGCACTCATCTTGCTAAGCGCTCTGCTCATTTGAGCGAACAAGTGTTTATCGAAAGCTCGGATCGGGAAGTCGGATGGTTACCGTGCTTCAACCGACTCACGGAAGCCTCTGACACCACCGGGGAAGAACTATGGGTTCGACTGTTCGCAGTGTCCTGCGATGGAGCAAAGCGCCCGCAGAAGGCGTTCAAACAGCATCGACGCCGTGGGCGAACGTCGCGCGGGGGCTGGCTGCCCGAGCGACCACGCCCCTGCTGCCCGATGATTATCTGAAATTCCTCAACCCACTCTGGTCGGCGCGTGAGTTGCGCGGCCTGATTGTCGGTGTACAACCGGAAACTGAAGATTCGGCGACCGTGACGATCAAGCCGGGTTGGGGGTTCTCCGGCGATTACACGGCCGGTCAGTATGTCGGCATCGGATTGCGTATCGACGGTCGCTGGCACTGGCGTTCGTACTCGTTGACCTCGGTTCCGCGCCGGGACAACAAGAACATCACCATCACCGTGAAGGCCACGCCCGAGGGCTTCCTGTCCACCCACCTGGTGGACGGCGTCAAACCGGGAACGATTGTCCGACTCGCAGCGCCCAAGGGGGATTTCGCCCTACCGGATCCGCCGCCGGAGAAGATTCTCTTCATCACCGCTGGCAGCGGGATCACGCCGGTCATGGCCATGCTGCGGACCTTCCGGTCCCGCGGGCAGCAGGCCGACATCGTCCACATCCACTCCGCACCGAGCGAAACGGACGTGATCTTCCACGACGAGTTGCGCGAACTCGAGAAGTCCCAGCCTGGTTACCGACTTCATCTACAGCTCACCGAAACTCAGGGGCACCTCGATTTCGACAAGCTCGCAGACATCGCCGCGGATTGGAAGGAGCGGCCAGCCTGGGTCTGTGGCCCGTCCGCGCTGCTGGACGATGCTGAAAAACTCTGGGAGAAAGTCGACCTCGCCGATCAGCTGCACATGGAGCGCTTCACGATCGCCGCTACCGACAAAGGCGGCGAGGGTGGGACGGTCACCTTCTCGATTTCCGATAAGACCATTGAAATCGATGGCGCCACGTCACTTTTGGACGCCGGAGAGAAGGTGGGAATCCAGATGCCCTTCGGTTGCCGGATGGGCATCTGCCAAACCTGCGTCCTGCCACTGGAAGCGGGACACGTCCGCGATTTCAGGTCCGGAACCGAACACCGGGAAGGCGACCGCATCCAGACCTGCATCTCCACCGCGTCCGGCGACTGCACACTCAAAATCTGAAGGAGAAAAGCGTGGCCATCACCGATATCAAGGAATACGCCCACCTGACCGCCGAGGACGTCGAGCAACTCGCCCGAGAGTTGGACGCGATCCGTGCCGAAGTCGAAGAATCCCGCGGCGAACGCGACGCGCGCTACATTCGACGCTCCATCCAACTGCAGCGTGCACTGGCCGCGGGAGGCCGAATTGCGTTGTTCGCCAGTCAAAACAAGTTTGCCTGGCTGGCCGGAACCGGGATGCTCGGTATGGCCAAGATCATCGAGAACATGGAACTAGGCCACAACATCACGCACGGACAGTGGGACTGGATGAACGACCCCGAGATTCACTCCACCGAGTGGGAGTGGGACACTACCTGCCCGAGTGTGCAGTGGAAACATTCGCACAACTTCGTCCACCACAAGTACACCAACGTCGTCGATCTGGACGCCGATGTCGGTTACGGCATCATGCGTGTCACCCGCGACGAGCCCTGGGAGCCCTACTATCTGGGCAACCCGATCTACAACATGCTGCTCGGCACGTTGTTCGAGTGGGGTGTCGCACTGCATCACATCGAGTCGAAGAAGCTGCGCAAGAAGGAGAAGACGTGGGCCGAGGCGCGTAAGGACCTGCGCGTGATCGGCACAAAGGTCGCCAAACAGGCCAGCAAGGACTATCTCGTGTTCCCGGCGTTGACGGGTCGCAATTGGAAGCGAACCATGAAGGCTAACTTCGTGGCCAATCTGATCCGTAACTACTGGGCCTACATGGTGATCTTCTGCGGCCACTTTCCTGACGGCGCAGAGAAGTTCACCGAAGAGGAGTTCGAGAACGAGACGCAGGGCGAATGGTATCTGCGCCAGATGTTGGGCTCGGCCAACTTCAATGCCGGACCGGTGATGGCCTTCATGAGCGGCAACCTGTGTTACCAGATCGAGCACCATTTGTTCCCGGACCTGCCGAGCAACCGCTACGCCGAGATTTCGGTGCGAGTGCGCGAACTGTGCGAGAAGTACGACCTGCCCTACACGACCGGATCTATTGGCCGCCAATATTTCCAGTCTTTCTGGACGATCCTCAAACTCGCGTTGCCGGACAGCATGCTCACCGCGAGCTCCGATGACGCCCCGGAAACCCGCTCGGAGTTGAAGTTTCGCGTGCGCGCCGGCATCAAGGAGAGCTTCGTCGATCCCGAGACAGGCCGGCGGCGCGGGTTACGCACCGCGCTGCGCGAAATGCGTTCGAACGCGGCCTAGCCGGTGCCGCGGCCGGTCCGTTGCTGCAGTTCCTCGATGACCTGGGAAGCTTGGGCTTTGGTCAAGTTGTCGGGGATGTCGGCGCCTGCCTCTTGGGCCAGCGTCTGCACGTAGCTGCGCTGGGGCCCGGTCATCGGTTCGTCACCGGTCACCCAGTCGGCGGGGTCCTTTTCCGGACTCTCCTGGGGGGCCTGCGGTGCCTGGTCGTTGCTCATTGATGTCACCTCCGCACTTCGGATAGCCATCGCACAAACTTTCGAAACCTGCTGACGGGCGGTGAGTCGATACGATCCACATGGGTCGGGTGTTGGCGCAATGCGCCCAAGGAACTGACAGGAGTTCACGTGTCCATTGCACAACGCGAGCGGGCGGCCTTGGTGGAGACCATGCGGGCGGTGGGGCCCGATGCGCCCACTCTGTGTGAAGGGTGGAAGACACGCGATCTCGCGGCTCACCTGGTCGTGCGGGAATATCGGCCGGACGCCGCCCCGGGCATCCTCATTCCCTTCTTTGCCCGGCACACCGAGCGGGTGCAGGACGACGTCGCGGAGCGGAGCGGGTGGAATGAGCTGGTGGACAAGGTCGCGTCCGGTCCGCCGACCCTCTCTCCGTTCAAGCTGCTCGACCCGGTGATCAACGTGGCGGAGATGTTCATCCACCACGAGGACGTTCGTCGCGCCACCACCGGGTGGGAGCCCCGCAAGCTCGAATCGGCCCTGAAGGCCAGGCTCACCAGGACCGTCCCGTTGATGGGCCGCCTGACTCTGGCCAAGGTGCCGGGACGCGTCGCGCTGCGCACTACCGAGGGCAAGACGCTGTTGACCGCCGGCCAGGGGCCGGCCGTGACGGTCACCGGTGAGCCAGAGGAGCTGCTGCTGTTCGCGGTGGGCCGGAAGGCGCGCGTCGACTTCGACGGCGACGAATCGACGGTGCGGGCGGTTCAGCAGGCGCCCAAGGGCTTTTGATCTCACGCACGCCGCCGTTGTCTACGGAAGCCGATGCCGTATGCCTTACAGTCTCCTACGTAGGTCGTAACCAGGCTGGAGGCGTGTGGTGAGTGCCCTGTTGTCCATCCCGCGGTATCCCACCGATGTCACGGCCGAGTGGTTGTCGACGGTGCTCAGCGGGCGCGGCACGCCTGTTGAGGTCGCGGCTGCCGAGGTGGTGGCGATCGGTACCGGGCAGACGGGGGCCACCTACCGGGTGACCGCCACGTACGCATCCGAACCGGACGGCTTACCGCGGACGTTCGTCATCAAGCTGCCGGCTCAGGATGACGCCGTGCGGGATCGCGTCGCCTTCGGCTATCGCAGCGAATGCTCGTTCTACCTCTCCGTGGCGGACCGGGTACAGGTTCCGGTGCCGGAGTGCTTCTACTGTGAGATCACCGACGATGCAATGGAATACGCGTTGTTGCTGGCCGATCAGGCACCCGCGGTGCAGGGCGATCAGATCGCGGGTTGCGGTGAGCGGGAGGCACGATTGTCGGTGACCGCGTTGGCCGGCCTGCACGGACCGACCTGGTGTGATCCGACGTGGCTGGATCTGCCCGGCATCGCCTTCGGACGTCCCGACGAGGATTCGGCCAAGGGCCTCGGTGACGTGGCGCAGATGAGTGCCGACATCACCCTGGACAAGCTCGGCGATCGGATGACTCAGCAGGATCGTGAAACATTTCGCGCCACAATGCGTGTGGTGACGCCATGGCTGCTTTCCGAACATGATCGGTACGCCCTGCTGCACGGTGACTACCGGCTGGATAACCTGCTGTTCGATCCAGATCGCACCCGGGTGAGCGTGGTGGACTGGCAGACGCTGGGCATCGGGCTCCCGACCAGGGATCTGGCCTATTTCACGGCCACCAGCCTCGATCCGCGACTACGCGGGACCATCGAGCAGCGGCTGGTGGACGACTACCACCACGCACTGCTGGGCCACGGTGTCGAAGGCTACGATCGCGAAACCTGCTGGCGTGACTACCGTCTGGGAGTGATTCAGGCGCCGCTTATCTCGGCGCTGGGTTTCGCGTTTGCCTCCTCCACCGACCGCGGCGAGGACATGGTGCTGACGATGCTTACCCGGGGATGTCAGGCAATTCGCGATCTGCAGACTTTGGACCTGATCGCTTGATCGGCACGCGATGCGTACTGGGGGGCGACCATCGCTTGCGCCTGCATGCGGTCCAGCACCACTGTCGACCCGTCAGATAGCCCCAGAATCCGTTCTGTCGCAATGCTATACAGCTTCAGGCGCTTGACCATGTCATCGATTGCCAAACGCCGCGCCCGCGTGTCGGGAATCCCCGTAGATCACGGCCTTGTCAGGGGAGCCCTGACACTCCTATCCTTGTAAGGACGCTCCTGACAACACGGCGGTGATTCCATGGCGACGGTGACGGCTCGAATCTGGTGTTCCTTTTGCGGCAAGCCCAACACCAAGGTCGACAAGCTGGTAGGTGGGCCGGGGGTGCAGATCTGCAACGAATGCGTCGCCGCCGCGGGTGCGATCATCGAGAAGTCTCAGGGCAAGCCGGCCGAACTTCGGCTACCGGTGTGGGAGCCGATGACCGACCGGCAGATGCTCGACCACATCCCGCGGATGGCGGTGGTCGCCCGCCAAGTGGAGACCGACCTGCGCGCCTGGGTGCAGGAGCTACGCCGGCGCGGCGTGACCTGGGCGAAAATTGGTGCGGCGCTGGGTATCACGCGCCAGTCGGCGTGGGAGCGATTCTCCGGCGAGGAGTAGCGCCGCTACCGCTGCACCGCCTTGACGAGGTTGGACCCGATGATCAGTCGCTGAATCTCGCTGGTGCCTTCGTACAGTCGCAGCAGGCGCACATCGCGGTAAATCCGTTCGACGGGAACGCCCCGCATGTAGCCACTGCCCCCGTGCACCTGCACCGCGAGATCGGCGACCTTACCGGCCATTTCGGTGCAGAAGAGCTTGGCGGCGGACGGCGCGATACGCCGGTCGGTGTTGTCGACCCACTGGCGCGCGGTGTCTCGCACCAGTGCGCGTCCGGCCAGCACCCCGGTCTGCTGCTCGGCGAGCATTGCCTGGACCAACTGGAAGTTCCCGATCGGCGTGCCGCCCTGAGTTGCGGTCGCGGCATAGGCGACGGATTCGTCGAGGGCGCGTTGGGCCGCGCCCACCGCGATCGCGGCGATGTGGACTCGTCCGCGTGCCAGAGAGGTCATCGCCGCGCGATAGCCGATGTCTTCATTGCCGCCGATCAACGCCCCTTCGTCGACCCGGACGTCGGTGAAGCTGACATCCGACGTCCACGCCCCTTCCTGGCCCATTTTGGCGTCCTTGGCGCCTATCTCGACACCCGGCGCATCTGACGGGACCAGGAAGACGGCGATGCCCGGACCCTCGTCGTCGGCGGGCCGGGTGCGGGCGAAGAGGATGAACAGACCGGCGACGGGGGCATTGGTGATGAAGCGCTTCTGTCCGTTGATCACCCAGTCTTGTTGATCGCGAACGGCTTTGGTCTTCAAGCCGGCCGGGTTGGAGCCGGCGCCCGGTTCGGTCAGGGCGAAGGACGCGATGGTGTCGCCGGATGCGATCGACTCCAGCCACCGGCTCTTCTGCTGGTCGGTGCCGAAGCCGACGAGCACCTGACCGGCGATGCCGTTGTTGGTGCCGAACATCGACCGCAGCGCCAGCGAGGTGTAGCCCAGCTCCATCGCCATCTCGACGTCCTGCACCAGGTTCAGGCCGAGACCACCGAATTCCTGGGGTATCGCATAGCCGAACAGGCCCATCTTCTTGGCCTGGTCGCGCAGATCGTCCGGCACCCGGTCCTCGTCGAGAATCTCCTGCTCGCGCGGGACGACGGCAGTCCGGATGAAGTGGCGAGTCTGCGCGAGGATTTCCTGGAAATCCTCGTCAGAGACTTCGGGGGCCGCTGAAGTCATGGTGAGGTGCTCCTTCGGACTGGCTTGGCACAGCAATGCAATATCATATATGAAATAAGATATTGGATGATCGGGTGCCCATCAGCGGGCCATGGCGAAGGGTGCGTGAGACAGGTGTCGTTGCTGGAAGGTCAAACCGCAGTGGTCACCGGGGCGGCGCAGGGTCTCGGCTTCGCGATCGCCGAGCGGTTCGTCGCCGAGGGTGCCCGGGTGGTGCTCGGCGATGTGAACCTGGAAGCTACCGAGACGGCGGCCGAGAAATTGGGTGGCGCTGACGTAGCCGCGGCGGTGCGGTGTGATGTCACGAAATCCGAAGACGTACAAGCACTTCTGGACACTGCCGTCGAGCGATTCGGCGGCTTGGACGTCATGGTCAACAATGCCGGGATCACCCGGGATGCGACCATGCGCAAGATGACCGAGGAGCAGTTCGACCAGGTCATCAATGTGCACCTGAAGGGGACGTGGAACGGCACCCGCCTGGCCGCGGCGATCATGCGGGAGAACAAGCGCGGCGCCATCATCAACATGTCGTCGGTCTCGGGCAAGGTCGGGATGGTAGGCCAGACCAACTATTCGGCAGCCAAGGCCGGCATTGTCGGGATGACGAAGGCCGCGGCCAAAGAGCTTGCCTACCTGGGTGTCCGGGTCAATGCGATCGCTCCGGGGTTGATCCGCTCGGCGATGACCGAAGCCATGCCGCAGCGCATCTGGGACTCGAAGGTCGCCGAGGTTCCGATGGGCCGCGCGGGTGAACCCAGCGAGGTGGCCAGCGTCGCATTGTTCCTGGCATCCGACTTGTCGTCCTACATGACCGGCACGGTCATGGAGATCACCGGGGGCCGGCACCTGTGACGGGTGATGCGGCGAGTCGCGCGAGCAGACGCAAAAGCACCCAATTCGGTGCGAATTCGGGTGCTTTTGCGTCTGCTCGGCGGGGTGACGCTCGGCATGGTGCAGTGATCTGCGAACCCGTCAGGACACCTATCGGCCGCTACGGCGGAATCTTCAAGTCACTCAATGCCGTCGAGTTGGGGGTGTCCGCCCTCAAGGGGCTCTTGCAGCGAACCGGGATGGCGCCGGAGGCGGTCCAGGATGTCATCCTCGGCCACTGCTACCCGAGCAGCGAGGCACCCGCGATCGGACGGGTGGTGGCGCTGGATGCCGGCCTGCCTGTGACCGTGCCGGGAATGCAGGTAGATCGTCGTTGCGGCTCCGGACTGCAAGCGGTTATTCAGGCATGCCTGCAAGTGGGCTCCGGCGACAACGACCTGGTGATCGCCGGGGGCTGCGAAAGCATGAGCAATGTCGCCTATTACTCCACCGATATGCGTTGGGGCGCCTCCCGTTCGGGGGTGCGGATGCACGACGGGCTGGCCCGCGGACGTACCACTGCCGGTGGCCGCCGTTACCCGGTGCCGGGCGGCATGCTGGAGACGGCCGAGAATCTGCGCCGACAGTACGGCATCTCGCGCCGCGAGCAGGACGAACTCGCGGTGCGGTCACACCAGCGCGCCGTCGCAGCGCAGCAGAACGGTGTCCTGGCCGACGAGATCGTGCCGGTGACCGTTACCAGCCGCCACGCTGACGACGTGATCGACACCGACGAACACCCACGCGCCGACACCACAGTGGAATCGCTGAGCAAGCTGAAACCCGTTCTCAGCGAACAAGACGCGGAGTCGACCGTTACCGCCGGCAACGCCAGCGGGCAGAATGACGCGGCATCGATGTGTGTGGTGACCACCCCGGAGAAGGCTGCCGACCTGGGTCTGAGGCCGCTGGTGCGGCTGGTGTCCTGGGGCCAGGCCGGGGTGGCGCCCGACGTCATGGGGATTGGGCCGGTGCCCGCCACCGAGGTCGCGCTGGCCAAAGCCGGTCTGGGGCTGAACGACATCGACCTCATCGAGCTCAACGAGGCCTTCGCCGCCCAGGCTCTGGCGGTGATGCGGGAATGGAAGTTCGGCGCCGCCGACCACGACCGCACCAACGTGCACGGATCCGGAATCTCGCTGGGACATCCCGTCGGAGCCACCGGCGGACGGATGCTGGCGACCCTGGCGCGCGAGCTGCACCGGCGCCAGGCGCGCTACGGGCTGGAGACCATGTGTATCGGTGGCGGCCAGGGCCTTGCAGCCGTGTTCGAGCGGGTGACATGAGCGGTTCCGCGCTGCCACTGGCTGGCATCACCGTCATTGAGCTCTCCAGCTTCGTCGCCGCGCCGTTGTGCGGAATGACGCTGAACCAACTGGGCGCGAGGGTGATTCGTGTCGACCCGATCGGCGGCGCGGCTGATGTGCAGCGCTGGCCGCTGACCGACGACGGGACCTCGATCTACTGGACCGGCCTGAACAAAGGTAAGAATTCGGTCACTGTCGACCTGCGCTCGGACCACGGTCGCGCGCTGGTCCAACGACTGGTGGTGGAGTCCGACGGCATCATCGTCACCAATGCCGCCGGCATGACCTGGCTGGGGTACGAGGCGCTGGCGGCGATGCGCTCCGACGTTATTCACGTCCAATTGCTCGGGCGCGGCGATGGGTCCACCGGCGTCGATTACACCGTGAACGCGGCCGTCGGCTTTCCGCTCGTCACCGGTCCCGCCGAGCACGCCGGCCCGATCAATCATGTCCTGCCGGCTTGGGACGTCAGCTGTGGTCTGTATGCGGCGCTGTCCGTCGTGTCGGCGGTGCGCCGTCGCGACCAGACTGGCGAGGGCGCCCGTATCAGCATTGCGCTCGAAGACGTTGCGCTGGCCACCGCCGGAAATCTGGGTCTGCTGACGGAGCCGCAGGTGCTCGGCACCCAGCGGCCACGCGTCGGCAACTCCATCTACGGCCAGTACGGTCAGGACTTCGTCAGCCGGGACGGCGTCAGGTTCATGGTTGTCCTTTTGACGCGGCGGCATTTTCGTGACCTGGTCGAGGTGACGGGCACGGGCGAGGCCGTATCGGCGTTGGCCGAGGCGCTGGGCGCCGACTTCGGTGCCGAGGGCGACCGCTACCGGTACCGCGGCGTGCTGTCGGGCCTGTTCGGCACCTGGTTCACCGACCACGATGCCGAGCAGATCAGTCAGGCACTGGCCGCGACCACGGTGCTGCACGAGAGATACCGCACCTTCGCCGAGGTCGCCGAAGATCCGAAAGTGACCGACAACCCACTCTTTTCCACGCTGCACCAGCCGGGCGTCGGTGACTATCTTGCCCCGGCGATGCCGGCCGCCTTCGATGGTGTGCACCCCGCCAGTGCCCCCGCGCCGGCGCTCGGGGCGGACACCGTCGATGTGCTGACCGAGTACCTGGGCTTGACGGCCGAGGACGTCGCGCGGCTGGCCGACGCGAAAACCATTGCCGGCTGAGAGGAATCAGCGCGTGACCAAACTCGCCCAGACACTCGGCCTGACCGACATTCAGACCGAGATCGTGGCAACAGTGCGCCAATTCGTCGACAAGGAAGTCATTCCCAACGCCCAGGAACTCGAACACAGTGACACCTACCCGCAGGTGATCGTCGACGGCTTGCGCGAGATGGGCCTGTTCGGCCTGATGATTCCGGAGGAATACGGCGGCCTGGGGGAGTCCCTTTTGACCTACGCACTGTGTGTCGAGGAGCTCGCCCGCGGCTGGATGAGCGTATCGGGTGTGCTCAATACGCATTTCATCGTCGCCTACATGCTGCGCCAGCACGGCACCGACGAGCAGAAGCAACGGTTTTTGCCGCGGATGGCCACCGGCGAGACCCGCGGCGCCTTCTCGATGTCAGAACCGGAGCTGGGTTCGGATGTGGCCGCAATCCGCACTCGGGCGGCCCGCAACGACGACGGCACGTACACCATCGACGGCCAGAAGATGTGGCTGACCAACGGGGGTAGCTCGACGCTGGTAGCGGTGCTGGTGCGCACCGACGAAGGCGCGGACAAGCCGCACCGGAATCTGACGGCGTTCCTGGTCGAGAAGCCAACGGGGTTCGGCGAAGTGGTGCCGGGCCTGGTCATTCCGGGCAAGATCGACAAGCTGGGCTATAAGGGCATCGACACCACCGAGCTCATCTTCGACGGCTACGGAGCGAGCGCCGACGACATCCTCGGTGGCGAACCCGGGCAGGGCTTCTTCCAGATGATGGACGGCATCGAAGTCGGCCGGGTCAATGTGTCGGCCCGGGCCTGCGGGATCGCTCTGCGCGCCTTCGAACTCGCGGTGCGCTACGCCCAGCAACGGCAGACCTTCGGCAAGCCGATCGCCGACCACCAGGCCATCGCGTTCCAGCTGGCCGAGATGGCCACCAAAGTGGAGGCGGCCCACCTGATGATGGTCAACGCCGCCCGCTTGAAGGACTCCGGGGAACGCAATGACGTGGCCGCCGGAATGGCGAAGTACCTTGCCAGCGAATTCTGTTCGGAGGTGACCCAGCAGAGCTTCCGCATTCACGGCGGCTACGGCTACTCCAAGGAGTACGAGATCGAGCGGCTGATGCGGGATGCCCCGTTCCTGCTCATCGGGGAGGGGACCAGCGAAATCCAGAAGTCCATCATCAGCAAGCGATTGCTTGACGAGTATCGGGTGTAAGACCATGACGATTCCCGATTTCGGCGCGCGCCCACAGCTTTCGGAGGACATCGCCGGTTTTGTCCGTAAGCGAATCTTCGAGGGCACCTACGCCGCCGGCCAGTACGTGCGGCTGGACCAGCTTGCCCTGGAGTTGGGTGTCAGTGTGACCCCGGTACGCGAGGCGCTGTTCGCGCTGCGTGCCGAAGGCCTTGTCGCTCAACAACCCCGTCGTGGCTTCCTCGTGCTGCCGCTGACCCAGCGCGACCTCGCCGACGTCGCCAACGTCCAGGCCCACGTCGGGGGCGAACTCGCCGCGCGCGCCGCACTGAACATCACCGACGACCAGTTGCGCGAACTCCGGCAGATTCAGACCCAGCTCGAAGCCGCGTACGCTGCTGACGACGACGAGTGCACAGTACGCCTGAACCACGAGTTCCACCGGGCCATCAATATCGCGGCGGACTCGGCGAAACTGGCTCAGCTGATGTCCCAGATCACCCGCTACGCACCCGAGTCGGTGTTCCCGATGATCGAGCACTGGCCCGACCAGGCCGTCAGCGACCATCGACGGGTGCTGGATGCGCTGGGCAGGCACGACGAAGAGCAGGCCCGCGCCGCGATGTCGGAACACCTGGCCGCCAGTGCGGCTCCGCTGATCGAGCACCTCATCGAACGGGGCGTGGTCGTCCGGGCCGCGCCGGCGGATGACCGGGCGTGATCTGTTGTGACCAGGCCGGCTGCGGGCATACGCTGCCCCTGACGGGTCGCCGGACAGGGGCAGCGCATGCAGGCTTTTCTTGCCATCGCCGTATCGATGGCCGGCGTGTCAGCGATCGCGCTGGCACCGCCGGCCGCCGCTGAGCCGCTGGACCCTATTCCGGGCAACGGCGTGTTCGTGGTCGGGCCCGACATAGCGCCCGGCCTGTACCGCACGGCCGGGTCGGCATCGACGTTCGGGGTATGGATCAACAACGTGCCGACACAGGACTCGATGTGCGCGTGGTTCACCTACAGCACACCGGACGCCAACAAGGAGCATGTGCTACAGACGAATATCTCGGTCGGTCCGATGTTCGCCAATGTCAACACCTCGGTCAAAGCGTTCGAGTCGCAGAACTGTCAGCCCTGGACGCGGGTGCCCTGAGCATCCAGCAGCTCACGGAGCTGACGGATGTCGACCTTGCCGGTTGCGCCACGCGGCACGTCGTCATCGGAGTCCAGCAACAGCCACACCGTCGGTCTCTTGAACGCGCTCAACAGTTCTCGCGCCGCGTTCCGCAGTCCGGCGGCGTCGAGGCCACTGCAGAGCACCGCAGCATCCACCTGACCGAACACGTCGGTGACGAAGGCGCTACGGATGCCGTCGATGGTGCGCAGTGCGCGTTCGACTTCACCGGGATAGACGGTGGCCAGAGATCGCCGGCTTCGCGCTGGGCGGCGGTTTCGAGATCGCCTTGATGGCCGATATCTCGGTGATCGCCGGCGACACCGAGATCGGCATGCCGGCGACACGCTTCCTGGGTCCCGCCCCGGGCAGTCTGCACATGTTCTTCCACCGGCTGGGTCCGGTGCTGGCCCGGCGCCTGCTGCTCACCGGCGACATCATCGCGGCCGCGGACGTCGCACATCTCGGAATCTTCACCGAGACATGCGATTCCGGGTCGGTGACGGCCCGTGCCAGGTATTGGGCGGACAAAGCGGCCAAGATGCCGGCTGACGGTGTCGTCATCGCGAAGGAGGCCTTCCGCCTGGTCGAACAGAGCCAGGACCTACCAGGGCGAAGAAGTCGGGAGTTATCTGTTCCACGCCTTCGGCACCAACCTGCAGTTCGCGCCCGGCGAGTTCAAGTTCGTCAAGACGCGCGCGGAATACGGCACCAAGGAGGCGTTCCGGCTACGTGACCGACACTTCCACGTTCCCGAACCCGAAGACTAGCAACCAGTTCGGCCGTCAGCGAGCGGTCTTGCGCGCGGCGGCCTTGCGCGGCCCGGCCTTGGTCGCCTTGGCTGCGCCCACTTCGATCAGCTGACCCGCATGGTCGAGGATGCATTCGAGGCCGTATTCGAAGTTCGTCTCGTCGGGAGCCGCGATCCGGTGCCCCTTGCCGGTGACCTGAGCGATCAGCGGCGTGGTTTGCGGGTCCACCGCCACCGCCTCTTCGATGGAACGCGTTCCGTCCTGCGACGACTGGTTCTTCTCGTGCAATCGATGCAACACCACGGATCCGCGGACGTGCAGCGATATTGCGGAGTAGGTGTCGAACGCGTCCTCGGGCGACAGGCCGGCTTCGACCAGGTTGGCGATGGCCTTCTCCATCTCCTGGGCGCCGACGCGGGCGGCCTTCGGGCTCAGCGCCGCCCGGATCAGGATCAGATCGCAGAGAATCGGGTTGCCCATGAACGTTTTCCGCATCAGGCGCGCGTGATTGCGCAGGGTCTCGCGCCAGTCTTTCGCCTCCACGTAGGGAGTGGCGAACACGTACTTGCTCAGGGCGCGGTCGGTCATCGCGTTGAGTAAATCGTCCTTCTTGCGGAAGTACCAGTAGATGCTGGTGACTCCCACGCCCAGGTGTTTGCCGAGCAGGGGCATGCTGAGATTGTCGATCGAAACTTGTTCTGCCAGTTCGAAAGCGCCACTGATGATGTCATCGGGATTGATGGACCCGCGTTCGCGCCGCTGCCGCTTCTCCGCAGTCGCCTGCTTTGCCACTCCCGGGTACCTCCACTAATATCCACCCGCGTGCGGGTTGTCTGTCTGCTACTGTAATACCTATCGTAGGCTTTTTGATATAGATCGCCGGGCGGGCGGACAGGGACGTGCTGCAGCCATCGAATCAGCCACAGGTTAGGCCATCGCACTGGGCGTGGCGAATGCCACGGCGGCCACTTCGTTGGCAGGTGCCGTGATGGCGACGGCCAGCGAGGCACGGACCTGGGCGCGCGGTGCCCTCCGCGGAATCGGCGACTCCCTGTACACACCTTTCTGCGGCACCGACGGCGACGATATCGACTGGGATGCCTACCGGACGCTGGTGCGCTATTGCGTCGGCGATCTCGGCCATCCGATGCTGTGGTGCACCAGTGGGCTCGCCGAGTTCTGGGCATTGACCCTGGACGAGCGAAAGCGCTTGTTGGAGTTGGCCGTCGACGAGGGTCGGCGGGCGAACCCCGATGTCGTCGTGCAGGCCTGCACTGCGGCTATGAGCGCCAAAGACTGCCTGGAGCTGACACTGCACGCGCAGCAGGTGGGTGCCGACATCGCCTACATTCAAACGCCGATGATGGAGGCCCACGGCGGCGAGGGCGTGCTGCGGTTCTTCTCCTACATCGCGGCCCGCACGGATATCGCCCTCGGCATGTTCAATTCGCCGTCGTCGGGCTACGTGCTGACGCCGGCAGAGGGCGCACGGATCTATGCCGAAGTGCCGGCGGTGTGTGCCACCAAGGAAGGCGCCTTCCGCCCGGAGAGCAGTCGGCGTCTGCACGAATTGGCGCCCGGTCTGGTGCTTTGGGAATGCGATCGAACGGTATACCGGGCCGGCTGGCTGCGCGCCGGCATCGTGTGTCCGGCTCAACTCGGCACCGCCGGCTACCTCCTCGAAACACCGCAGCGCCGGTTGTTCTCCGAGTACTGGGACCTGGTGATGGCCGACAAACTCGTGGAGGCGATGGACTTTGGGCGGGAGTCGGGGCTGGACCAGTTCGATCTGGACATCGGCTCATGGTGGACCTGCTATCCGGGGCGCCCGGACTACTTCACCCACTGGGCGGGGGCGTTCAAGTACGCGGCATCATTGCTGGGGCTGCCGATCGGCTCGTACCCGCATTCGCGACCACCGCAGGCGACGTTGCCCGCCCAGGCCAAATCGCAGATCGAGGCCGCCTATCGCCGGCTGGGGTTGATCGGTTAGGCCGAAATATTCGGTGATGCAATCCAATACATGCCGAAGGCCCGGTCAGACGACCGGGCCTTCCGCACCCGCGCTGGCACCTACTGGTGCGCCTCCTGGCGCGCCTCTTGAACCTTGGCCTCACCGCGGGCCGCCTCGGCCTGGGCCTCGTACTTCGCGGCGTCACGCTGCGCCTCGGCCTTGTCCTGCTGGGCCTTGCCCTCGTCGACCAGGTCGTTGCGGCCGGTGACCGTGCCGATGACCTCCTTGGCCTTGCCCTTGACGTCTTCCACGACACCCTTCACGGCTTCGGCCGGACCGCTGTTCTCGTTCGCCATTGCGCTCTCCTTTTCGTTTGTCGACGCTGCAGGGACTTTTCCCAGTTAGTGGGTCAGTGCAAACGGGATGGCGATGTGTCACTCGTCACGACGTCGGACGGCGGCGCGGGCGGGGGCGTCGCGGTGGCCGCCGTCTGCGTGCCGGCGGTGAGCCGACGGCGTGCCCACAGCGCGATCACGGCCACCCCGCCGATCAGAGCCAGCCAGAACAGGAGCTGGGTGAGCATCCACGCAAGCTGAGCGCGCAGCGCCAGTCCGCGCGCCTGCCCGACGCGATGAGCAACTGCTTTTGTGGTGTTCATGGGTCCTCCTTGAGGCGAGTGAGTTGGCGCGAGCTACCGGTAACCCTGCCAGTGCTACTCCCAAACCCGCGGATTACCACCCAGGAATGGCGGGCATACCCGAGCAGAGTCAGTGCGGCGTCGTTCTTCGCCGTGCGACTCGCCGTCGAAAGGACTGGGAATGCTTACTTTGGGTGTCATCGGCTGGATCATCGTCGGGGGTCTGGCCGGCTGGATAGGCAGCAAGATCATGAAGACCGACGGACAGATGGGCCTCGTCCTGAACATCGTGGTCGGGATCATCGGTGGGCTGCTGGGCGGATTTCTGCTGCGCGGCTTCGGCGTCGATGTGGCCGGCGGCGGGCTGCTCTTCTCGTTTCTCACCTGCTTGCTGGGCGCGGTCGTCCTGCTGACGATCGTCAAGGCCGTCACCGGGCGGCGAGTGTCTCGATAGCAGGCAAACAGGCTGCTCACGCCCACCGCAGGGCGTCCCGCGGCGCTCGTGGAATGAACTACCGATAGGTATACGGTATGGGTGAACAGATCCCCGGTACGCCACGAGGAGTCACTGATGAGCCCAGCGGACGCCGACGACGCGGTGCTGTATGAAGCGACCCCGAGTGGCGTCGCGATCGTCACGCTTAACCGCCCCGACCGACTCAACGCCTGGGCTCCCGACATGGCAGCCGCGTTCTACGCGGCGATAGACCGCGCCGAGCAGGACCCGGCGATCAGGGCCATCGTGGTGACCGGCCGGGGTCGAGCGTTCTGTGCTGGTGCCCACCTGGGTGCGCCCGAGTCGGCCGGTCGCGTGGGCGAATCGCTGGAAAATGCCCGCGGCAAGAGTGTTGCGGACTTGGTGGGGGAACGGCCGCCGCATTTCGTGACCGAGTTGCGCAAGCCGGTGATCGCGGCCATCAATGGACCGTGCGTCGGAATCGGATTCACTCAGGCGCTGATGTGCGATGTCCGATTCGCCGCGGCCGGCGCCAAGTTCGGCGCTGTCTTCGCCCGGCGAGGTCTGATCGCCGAATTCGGCATCTCCTGGATTCTGCCCCGACTGGTGGGCTGGGGCGTCGCGCTCGACCTGCTGTTGAGCGGCCGCACCTTCCTCGCCGACGAGGCGGCCCGTCTCGGTCTGGTGAAGGAAGTCGTGCCGCCCGAAGACCTGATGGGCCGCGTCCTGGAGTACGCCGAGGACATCGCTCGTTTCTGTTCTCCGACGGCGATGGCGGTGATCAAACGTCAGGCATATGGTGACGCCATGCGCGACGTGGTCGCCGCGACGGCGGACGCCGAAGCTCTCATGCGGGAGGCGCTGCCGCGCCCCGATGTCCGGGAGGGAATCGTGAGCTTCCTGCAGCAGCGTCCACCCCAATTCCGTTCGCTCACAGACGTTTAACCTGCGTCGCTCGCTGAGCCTCGGCGACCGTGGCAGCGCGTGTTCACTCGCGGCCGACGTCACCCCAGACCGGCTGGACTAAGCCGTCACTCGTTTGCGCTATGCCATACCCGGTAGGGTATATTTGCGAGAAGTAACGCCAGTGAGGAGACCGAGATGAGGGCACAGACGTCGATGCGGGCGACCGAAGACCGTCAAAACGAGGGTCAAACGACCCTTCCGATGCCTGGCGGCCGGCGCGAGACTCGCTAAGGGCGAGGGCAACGGACCAAGGGGACCATCATGCTCACCTTTCTCAAGCGGGCCTGGATACCGCTTGTCGTTGTGATCGCTGTGGCGTTGGGTGGCATCGCCGTTCAGCGGCTGCGCGGTGTGTTCGGCTCTGACAAGCTGTTTTCGACGACCGGTAGCGCCGTCGAATCGATCGTTCCGTTCAATCCGAAAACCGTGACCTATGAGGTTTTCGGGCCCAGCGAGACGACGGGCAGCCTGAGCTACCTGAACAAGGATGCTCAGGCCGAGCAGGCGAAGTTCAGCAGTCTGCCTTGGACTTACACGATTTCGACGACCAACCCGGCCGTCATCGCCAACGTCGTGGCGCAGGGCGACAGTGACCGTATCGGCTGTCGTATCACCGTCAACGGCGAAATCCGCGACGAACAGTCATCCAACGGTCATCATGCCCAGACCTTCTGTTTGGTGAAAGCCGCATGAGTACCGACACCGACAGCCGACCGCGCTTCATGCGTTTTGTCCGGGCGTTCGCCATTCCGATCATCCTGGTGTGGCTGCTGCTGACGCTTGCGCTCAATCTTCTTGTGCCGCCAATCGAATCGGTGGCCCGTACCCACGCGGTGACGATGTCACCCCAGGACGCGCCCGCGATGATCGCGGCGAAGCGTATCGGCGCCACGTTCCGCGAATCCGATTCGGACAGCATCGTGATGGTGGTTCTGGAGAGCGACAAAGAACTCGGCGATCAGGCGCACACCTATTACGACGGGTTGATCAAGAAACTGGCCGCCGACACTAAACACGTGCAGCACGTTCAGAATCTGTGGGGCGACCGCATCACGGCAGCTGGCTCCCAGAGTGGGGATGGCAAGGCGGCCTACGTTCAGCTCAACGTAGCCGGCAACCAGGGCAGCACGCTGGGGAACGAGTCGGTTGACGCGGTGCGCAAGATCGTCGACGGATCGAAACCGCCTCCGGGGCTGAAGACCTACGTGACCGGCCCGGCAGCACTAACGACGGACATGAACGAGGCCGCCGACAAGAGCATGTTCAAGATGATGGGCGTGACCGGCGTGGTCATCATGATCATGCTTTTCGTGGTGTACCGCTCGGTCGTCACGGTGCTGCTGGTGCTGGTGATGGTCGGTTTCGAAATGGGCACGGCGAGAGGGTTGATCGCGCTCCTGGGTCGCTACGACCTGTTGGGCTTCTCGACCTTCGTCGTCGCGATGCTGTCGTCGCTGGCGATCGCGGCCGGCACCGATTATGCGATCTTCCTGATCGGACGCTATCAAGAGGCTCGTCAGAACGGCCAGGACCGAGAAGCGGCCTATTACACCATGTTTCGCGGTACGTATCACGTCATTCTGGGCTCCGGCCTGACGATTGCCGGGGCGTCATTCTGTCTGCACTTTGCGCGCCTGTCGTATTTCAAGGCGCTCGGAATCCCCTCGGCCCTGGGGTTGCTCGTGGTGATCGCAGGGGCGCTGACCGCCGCGCCGGCGATCGTCGCCGTGGCGACCCGATTCGGCCTGCTCGATCCCAAGCGGATGATCAAGACGCGGGGATGGCGGCGGATGGGCACCGCGACCGTTCGCTGGCCCGGGCCGATCTTCGTCGCGTCGCTGCTCATCGCACTGGTCGGGCTGCTGATCGTGCCGACCATGTCGATCAGCTACAACGACCGCTACTACATTCCGTCTAGTCTGCCGTCCAACGTCGGATACAACGCCGCGGAAAAACATTTCAGTGCGGCCCGGCTCAATCCCGACATCCTCATGGTCGAAGGCGATCATGACATGCGGAACTCGAGCGACATGATCATCCTGGACCGCATCGCAAAGGATATTTTTCGAACGCCCGGAATCGCCCGCGTGCAAAGCATCACCAGACCGTTGGGCGGGCCGATCGAGCACAGCTCGATCCCGTTCCAGGTCAGCATGCAGTCGCTGCCGATCCAGCAGAATCTGCAGTTCATGAAGGATCGCATGGCCGACATGCTCACCATGAGCGACGATCTCGGCGTCATGGTCGGTTCGATGCAGCGCATCCAGGGGCTGATGAGGCAGATGAGTGGCACGACTCATCACATGGTAGGCGACATGGGAGCAATGAAGGCCACGCTGGACGAGATGCGGGACCATCTGGCCGACTTCGACGATTTCGCCCGGCCGTTCCGCAGCTATTTGTATTGGGAGCAGCACTGTTTCAACATTCCAGCCTGCTGGGCGGCCAAGTCGGTGTTCGAGGCCATCGACGGCGTGGACAAGTTCAGTGCGGACATGACCACGCTGCTCGGCGATATGAACAACATCGACGCGCTGCTACCCAAGATGCTCGCCGAATTTCCACCGATTATCGCGGCTGCCCAGTCCATGCAGGGGACACTGCTGACCCTGCACAGTAGTTTCTCCGGTCTGGTCACTCAGATGTCGCGGATGACCGACACCGCAAGCGCTATGGGCCAGGCGTTCGACTCCTCCAAAGCCGACGACTACTTCTATCTGCCACCGGAGGCGTTCGACAATCCCGACTTTCAGCGGGGCCTGAAGCTGTTCTTGTCGGCGGACGGGAAGGCGGCACGGTTCATCATCACTCACGACGCCGACCCGGCGACGCCCAAAGGCATTGCGGCCGTGAAGCCGGAACTCAATGCCGCGCACGAAGCGGTGAAAGGCACTCCGCTGGCGAACGCCAAGTTCTATCTGACCGGTACGGCCGCGGTGTACAACGATATCCAGACCGGCTCCCAATTCGACCTGTTGATCGTCGGGATCGCCGCCCTGACTCTGATCTTCGTCGTTATGGTGGTCATCACCCGGGCGCTGGTCGCGTCGCTGGTGATCGTCGGCACCGTGCTGTTGTCGCTGGGGGCGGCTTTCGGGCTGTCGGTCCTGGTGTGGCAGCACATCCTCGGTCTGGAACTCAACTGGATCGCACCGGTCTTCGGCCTCATCATCCTGTTGGCCGTCGGTTCCGACTACAATTTGCTGCTCGTCTCGCGATTCCAGGAAGAGATCGGCGCGGGCCTGCGGACCGGGATCATCCGCTCGATGGGGGAGACCGGCGGTGTCGTCACCGCCGCAGGGCTGGTGTTCGCCTTCACGATGATGTCCATGGCCGCCAGTGACTTGAGCTCGATCGGCCAGGCGGGCAGCACGATCGGACTCGGCCTGCTGTTCGACACGCTGATCGTGCGCTCCTTGATGACACCATCGATCGCCGCCCTATTGGGCAGGTGGTTCTGGTGGCCGCTCAAGGTGCGGCCGCGCCCGGCCAGCGTCATGCTCCGGCCGTTCGGGCCGCGCCGGCTGGTGCGTTCGCTGCTGTTGGGCGAGCAGGCGGACGTGGCAAAGCCCGTCGAACACCGCCAGCCGGCTGGGGTATAGGCGCCGGTGGAATACCCATAGGGGTATTTGGGTTAAAGACGGTGGGAGCGGCTTGCCGGCCGCAGCGTACCTACTACGCCCGAAGGAGCAACAATGACCGTCAAGAACCTTACCGCCGCCGATTTCGAAGCCACGATCGTTGCGAACCCGATTGTGCTGGTTGACTTCTGGGCCCCATGGTGCGGGCCGTGCCGAGGCTTCGCGCCGGTCTTCGAACGGTCCGCGCACAACCACGCCGACGTCGTCCACGCGAAGGTGGACACCGACGCGGAGCGGGAACTGGCCGCGACGGTCGGGATCCGCTCGGTGCCGACCATCATGGCGTTCCGCGACGGGATTCTTGTCTACAGCCAGGCCGGGGCGATGCCGCCCGCGGTCCTGGAAGACCTGGTGACCAAGGTCAAGGGCCTGGACATGGATGTGGTGCGCACCAAGATCGCGCAGCGCAAGGCCGCGGCCAGCACCTGAGAGGGTCGGGTCAGGCGATGGCTCCCACGTCTTTCAGTCGGGAGATGCGGTCCCAGTCCATCCCGATTTCCATCAGCACGATCTCGGTGTGCTCGGAGGCTTGGGGTGCCCGAGTGGTCTCCAACGGTTCGTGGTTGAACTGAACCGGGCCGCGCACCACCTTGAATGGCGCCCCGCCACTGGCGACTTCGACCTCGCAGACCATGTCGTTGGCGATCGCCTGCTCGTCCTGGGCCAGATCGAGCAGGCTCTGAAAGGGTGCCCACTGTCCCTTCATGGTCTTCAGATGCTCCCGCCAGTAGACAAATGGCTTGCCGGCGAACGCGTCAGCGATGAGCTTGCCGGCGGCGTCAGCATTCTGGATCAACGGCAGCACCTCGGAGAAGCGGGGATCGTCGGCGGCTTCGGGGATTCCGAGGTGCTCAAAGGTATCCCGGATCAGCCCGGTCGGACTGATGATGCAGAGGTTGATGGTGCCGCCGTCTGAGGTCAGGTAGTTGCCCATGAACGGATTCACCGAGGGTGCCAGGGATCCGGGCATGGGCGTGCGCATCACCTGACCGGTCTCCATGCCCTGGGTGACGCTTGCGCCGGCCGCCCACCAAGCGGTGCTCAATAGCGACACGTCGAGTTCGACGGCTTCGCCGGTACGTTCGCGGTGCAGCAGTGCCGCCGATATGCCGCCAGCGATGAACATGCCGCCGATGGAGTCGCCGAACGCGGGAATGCCCTGTCCCAGTGCGCCGCCCCGTTCCTCCGGCGTCAGGGCGTAGCCGACGCCGCTGCGGGTCCAGAATGCGGTGCCGTCGTACCCGCCGGTACCGCGCTCGGGACCCTTGTCGCCGTAGGCCGAGCCGCGGGCGTAGACGATGTCAGGGTTCGCCGCACGGATGTGTTCGACGTCGAACTTGTTCTTCTGCCGCTGCGCGGGCAGGTAATTGGTGAGGAAGACGTCGGAAGCCTTCGCCAGCTCGTAGAGCACTTCCTGACCGCCGGGCGTGGACACGTCGATGCCGACGCTGCGCTTACCCCGGTTGGGATGTTCCATCAGCGGATGGCGGTCGGGATCGATCTGGATGCCACCCATGTTCACGAAGCCTCGTTGGGTGTCTCCGCGCGCGGGATGCTCGACCTTGATGACGTCGGCTCCCCAGTCGGCGAGGATTGCTCCGGCGGCCGGAACAAAGGTGAACTGCGCAACCTCGAGGACTCGAATGCCCTGCATCACTTTGATCATCTACCCGCCTGCCTTCGTTGCGCGTGTGCTCATTCCACGCCGGTCAGGTTACCTACTGTAATCGCCACAGTAAGAACATACGTGGCATTCGGTGGCCGATCGATCCTGGGTTCGGGGCCGAAAGTGCTCACTGACAGGCGTTTTGAGCAGGGACGCACTGGATGTCCGGTGGCCGTCGGGAGCATTGCAGAAAGCAGTACCGATAGGTATACAGTATGTACTGTACGGTTGCCGGCTGGGGGACCGCACAATGCGCCTCGCGCGAAGAAGGATTTGGGAGGACGTCCACGATGGCAACGTTGGGCTACCGGGCGATCGACGTCGACAATCATTACTACGAACCGATCGACTCCTTCACCCGCTACCTGCCGAAGGAATTCAGGCGCCGGGGTGTGCAGATGCTGCGCGACGAGAAACGCACCTGGGCAGTCATCGGCGAACGCATCAATCAGTTTATCCCGAACCCGACCTTCGACCCGATCATCGAGCCCGGCTGCCTCGATCTGCTCTTCCGCGGCGAAATTCCCGAGGGCGTCGACCCGGCGTCGCTCATGAAAGTCGACCGGCTGGGCAATCACCCCGAATACCAGAACCGGGATGCCCGGGTGCGGGTAATGGACACCCAGAACCTGGAGACGGTGTTCATGCTGCCAACCTTCGCCTGTGGCGTCGAGGAGGCCCTCAAGAGCGACGTCGACGCCACGATGGCCTCGGTGCACGCCTTCAACCAGTGGCTGGATGAGGACTGGGGATTCGATCGGCCCGATCGCCGCATTGTCTCGGCGCCGATCATCGCACTGGCCGACCCGGACAAGGCGCTGCAGGAGGTCGAGTTCGTGCTCGGCCGGGGCGCCAGACTGGTGCTGGTGCGTCCCGCGCCGGTGCCTGGTCGGGTCAAGCCGCGATCGCTTGGCGACCCGTCGCACGATCCGGTGTGGGCACGGCTGGCCGAAGCCGGTGTTCCCGTGGGATTCCACCTCAGCGACAGTGGGTATCTGGCGATCAACGCACTGTGGGGCGGTAAGGCCACCTTCGAGGGATTCGGCAAGAAGGACCCGCTGGACCAGGTACTCCTCGACGACCGGGCGATTCACGACTCGATGGCCGCGATGATCGTCCACCAGGTATTCACCCGCCATCCCACCCTGAAGGTCGCCAGCATCGAGAACGGTTCCTACTTCGTGTACCGGTTGATCAAGCGGCTCAAGAAGGCGGCCAACACCGCGCCCTACCACTTCAAAGAAGACCCGGTCGAGCAACTGAAGAACAACGTCTGGATTGCGCCGTATTACGAGGACGATGTCAAGTTGCTCGCCGAGACGATCGGCGTGGACAAGATCCTGTTCGGTTCGGATTGGCCACACGGCGAGGGGCTCGCCGAGCCCATGTCGTTTGCCGCCGACATTCCGCAGTTTCCCGAATTCAGCCCGGAGGACACCCGCAAAGTCATGCGCGACAACGCCTTGGACCTGCTGGGTGCCAACACACCGGGCGCGACGGTGGCCGCTGCCAAGCGACACGCAGTGCGGACGGCGCCGGATTCACACTCGCGACGCGCGTCGGTGTAGCCGGCCCGATGACCGAATGGACCATCGGAGCGGTGCTGGACGCAGTGGCCGACGCCGTGCCCGATCGGGAGATGACCGTCTGCGGCACCCGCCGTAGCACCTTCGCCGAATCCGCAGACCGCACGCGTCGACTCGCTGACTACTTGGCTGCCAAGGGTTTCGGTGCGCACACCGAACGCGCAGCGCTGGGTAACTGGGAGTGTGGCCAGGACCGGGTGGCGCTTGTCATGCACAACGACCTGTACCCCGACATGGTCATCGCCTGCCTGAAGGCCCGGGTGGTGCCCGTCAACGTCAACCACTACTACACCCCGCGGGAAGTGGCTGACCTGCTGGCCTACGTCAAGCCGCGCGGCGTCATCTACCACCGCGGCCTGGGCGCCAAGATCGGCGACGCGGCCGCCGAATTACTCATTGCCATCGACGACGGCAGCGGCGCACCAGAACTCGATGGTGGCGTCCGGCTCGAAGACGTGCTGGCGCAGGGTGATTCCGGCCGGGTCGGCGCGGGCTCGCCGGACGATTTGTTGATGATCTGCACCGGTGGCACCACCGGCCGCCCCAAGGGCGTGCTGTGGCGACAGGCCGACATGTACGTGGCGTCGATGAACGGTGAGGATCACGCGGACGTGGGCGAGATCCATCGGCGAGCGCAACGCGGTGGCGCGCCCTGGTTCGCGGTGTCGCCGCTGATGCACGCCGCCGGTATGTGGACCGCCTTCTCGGCGATCCTGTCCGGACAGACGGCCGTCCTCTACGACACGCGGCAGAAGTTCGATCCAGCAGCGGTGCTCCGGATTGCCGAACGCGAGAAGGTCGGACTCATGACGATGGTGGGCGACGCTTACGCAGCTCCGCTCGTCGACGAACTCGGCCGGGACAGCTATGACCTGTCCGCGCTTGTCGCGATCGGCGCCGGGGGAGCGGCCACCAACGTCAAACATCAGCAGGCCCTGTTGGAGTACCTGCCGCACATCACGGTCATCAACGGCTACGGGTCTTCGGAGACGGGGAACATGGGGTTTGGGCACAGCCGCCAGGGCGCCCAGGCTGACACCTTCACGATCCGGACCGGCGGCCTGGTATTGGCGCAGGACCGCAGCAGATTTCTCGAACCGGGTGACCCGGAGATCGGCTGGGTGGCCCGCCAGGGACGTATTCCGTTGGGCTACTTCGACGATGAGGCCGCCACCACCGAGACGTTCCCGGTTGTCGACGGGCAGCGAGTGGTGATCTCCGGTGACCGTGGCGCGCTGGTGGCCGACGGCACGCTCCGGTTGTTCGGCCGGGACTCGTTGGTGGTCAACACCGGTGGGGAGAAAGTCTTCGTCGAAGAGGTCGAGGAAGTGCTGCGTGCGCATCCCCTCGTCGCCGATGCCCTGGCGGTGGGTCGCCCCAGCGAGCGGTGGGGGCGGGAAGTGGTCGCACTGGTCCAACCGCGCGACGGGAGCCGGCCCGACACCGACGCGCTTCGGGCGCGCTGCTCCGACGAGTTGGCAGCTTTCAAGGTGCCCAAGGCGTTCATCGTGGTAGACCGGGTGCGTCGGCTCGGCAACGGCAAGGCCGACTATCGATGGGCCGCCTGTCACGCCGAAACCGTTAGCACCGCAGGGACGATGCAACGATGACGCTACCTCCCGCCCGGCCGGTCATCGACTGTCTCGTCAACGTGCATTTCGGCGAAACCAAAACCCAGCCCGAGTTCATGACGAAGGTGCGCGACGACTACTTTAAAGGTCCGCAGTCGATGTTCGATCCCGTCGACCTCGCCGAACTGCTCGAAGAGATGGACGAACACGGGGTGCGCAAAGCCATCCTGATGGACAACCTGGCCCAACCCTCGACCACCGCCCGGAAATTCGTCGACGAACGACCAGATCGTTTCGCCCTGGCCATGGGGGGGATAAATCTGCTGCGTCCGGTGAAGTCGTTGCGGGAGTTGACGGCGGTCGCCGGTGACCTGCCGGTGGCCTATGCGGTGGTCGGTCCCAGCTTCTGGGCCGACGGCCAGTATCCGCCGAGCGACGCGGTGTACTACCCTCTCTACGCCAAGTGCGCCGAGATCGAGCTGCCGCTGTGCGTCAACACCGGGCTGCCCGGGCCGCCGATCCCCGGTGAGGTGCAGAACCCGATCCATCTGGACCGGGTGTGCGTGCGATTCCCGGAGCTGAAGCTGTGCATGATCCACGGCGCCGACCCGTGGTGGGACATCGCGATCCGCATGCTGATGAAGTACCGCAACCTGCGGCTGATGACCTCGGCCTGGTCACCGAAACGACTGCCGGACAGCCTGATCCACTACATGCGCACCCGTGGCCCCGACAAGATCATCTTCGCCTCCGATTGGCCGGTGCTGCGCCAACGCCGGGTGGTGCCCGAGGCACATGCTCTCGACCTGCCGGCGGATGTCCTCGACAACTACCTGTACAACAACGCCAACGAATTCTTCTTCGGCGCCGACACAGATCAGGAGCGCTAAGGCATGGATCGCTACGAACTACGCCGCGTCGACTACAGCCTGACGGAGGACCACAAAGCGCTGCAGTCCGCCTACCGTCAACTGCTGGACACCCACTGCCCGATCGAGACCGTGTGGGCCGCTCAGGAGACCGGATTCGACGAGAGCCTCTGGGAGCGGTTGTGCGCCATGGGCGCCACCTCGATGGCAGTGAGCGAGCATGCGGGCGGAGACGGGGCAACACTGGTCGACCTGGCGTTGGTCGCCGAGGAAATGGGACGGGCGTTGGCGCCGGTGCCGTGGATCGACCATGTCTGTGCGTCGCGTCTGGCCGAGCGACTGGGCGCGCTGACATCCGCGGTCGTCGAAGGCAACCGGATCCTCGGCCTGGATATCGCCCCGGAACCTGCCGCGGGACGGCGTCTCATCGCATCTGCGGCCGTCGCCGACGGGCTGATCGTGCGCGACGGGGACGACATCGTCCTGGTGAGTTTCGTTGCGCGCCCCGAGCGCGTGCCCAATCTCGGCCAGCTGCCCATGGCGTGGGTGGATCCCGGCACGACCGAGTCGCGGGCGGTTCTAGGCACCGGCGCGTCGGCGATCGCGGCCTACCGCCGGGCCATCGACGAATGGCGGGTGCTGACCGCCGCGGCGCTGACCGGTCTGGTCGAGCAGACGATGACCATCGCGGCCGAGTTCGCCAAGTCGCGCTACACGCTCGGGGTGCCCATCTCGACGCTGCAAGCGATTTCGCACCCGCTGGCCAACATGTCGATCGCGGTGCAAGGTGGCCGCAACCTCGCCCGGCGCGCCGCCTGGTTCCTCGACAACGAACCCGACGAGCGACCCGAATTGCCTGGGTGCGCGTTCGTGTTCATGGCCGAGGAGGCGCCCAAGGCGGCGACCATGGCGGTACACATCCAGGGCGGTCTCGGGGTATCGGTCGAAGCCGCCGCGACGGCTTATCTGGTTCGGGCCCGCGGCTGGGTGCTGGCCGGAGGCGATCCGGGTGTGACGGCCAGGCATGTCGGGCGGCTCGTCGCCGAGCGGGAAAGTGCTTAGGGGCAATGGATTTCAGTCTGGTAGCACTCAGTGACGACGACCAGGACTTTCTCCTGGAGGTTCGTGCCTTTCTCGCTGAACACGTCACTGACGACGTTCGCCGCCGTGACCGGGAAACCGGTGATAACTTCGACGAGGGCGTGCACTTGGCGATCGGCGCGGCCGGGTACCTGAAGAAGGAGTGGAAGCCGTTGTCCGACGGCGGTTTCACCCGGGTCCGCCGTCGCATCTGGGAACTGGAGAAGCGTCGTGTGCACACCCCATGGGTGACCTGGGGAACCACGGCCATGGTGGCGCGAGCCGTTGCCGCATTCGGCAAACCCGAACTCGTCGACGAGGTGTTGCCGAAGGTTTTCACCGGTGAGGTGCGAATGTGCCTGGGTTACACCGAACCCGAGGGCGGCTCGGACATCGCGACGTGCAAGACGCGCGCGGTGCCGGAGGCGGACGGGTCGAGCTGGATCATCAATGGCTCGAAGATGTTCACCACCGGCGCGCACAATTGCCAGTATGTTTTCCTGATCACCAACACCGATCCGGATGCGCGAAAGCACAAGAGCCTGACCATGTTTCTGGTCCCCCTGGATCTACCCGGCATCGAGATCCAGGGCATCCGCACCGTCGACGGTGACCGAACCAACATCGTCTACTACAGCGACGTGCGCGTTGACGACAAGTATCTCCTCGGTGAGGTTAACGGCGGATGGACCGTGTTGCGCGGGCCGTTGGATGCCGAGCACGGTGCGGTGGCCGCCGCATCGGACGGGTTGCAGGACCTCGCCATCATGCAGCACCAGACCGGATTCATGTCCGCCGCGCTGGACGCCGTGGCAGGCCGGGTCGGACAACCCGATTCGGGCGGTGTACGCGCGATCGACGATGAGTCGATCGCCTATCGGCTGGGCCGCAGCGCCGCTCGCCTGGAGGCGGCCCTGTCGACACCGAGCATCTTCGGTCGCGTCGCGCAGGCGCAGACCATGCGCGACATCGGGGGGGACCTGATGGACATCGCCGGGCCGGCATCGGTGCTTCCCGTCGAGACCGACGGCGCTGCCGACAACGGTGCGTCGGAATACCTCTACCGCTTCGCTCCGCTGGCCGGGATCTACGGGGGCACGCTCGAGGTGTTCCGCAACATGATCGCTCAGCGCGTGCTGGCCCTGGGCAAGCCGAACTACTCACCACCTGTGGCGAGCGGACAGTGAAATCCCTGAAATCGCGCTGCTTCGGGCACCTTTGCGGCTGCTCGGCGGGAAGGTCAGGTGTGTGACGTAGGGCTTTGCGTCGACTCCCATTTCGATTCCAGTGACCTCGCCACAGGGGTGCCGGCTGCGATGTCGACCTGGAACGTTTCACCGTTGTCGCCCTCGAGCGTGACGACATAGCCCGAGTCGGTGGAGTCCTTGAAGACGACCTTGTACGGCTTTTCACCCGATCCGCGGTCGATGGCGATGACGTCACCGGCGGCGACGTCGTCGATGCGATCTTTTCCCGAGATTTCGGCCATACTTCGACCGTAGACGATGTGACGGTGACGCCGGCAGCGCTGCGCCCCGGGCTGAGTTCAGGTGGCCGCGAAAACTGACCGGTCTGCCTGCGGTCACGCTGCCGAGCAGGCGGGTGCGGGAAGCGTTTGAGCCTTCGGCATTTGCGGTCATTCGCGGCGGCCGCGGGTACGGCGTAACCAGCGTCCGCGCCTGATGTCCTTGCGCTGGGCGGCGGCGCTTTTCTCGAGGACGCGAGTGTCTTTGGGGGGCAGCTGCAGTTCGTGTTCGGCCTCGATTCCGGCCTGCAGCTGCCGGCCCCGCTCCAACTCGGCGTCAAGCTCGGCGCCGAATAGCAATGCCAGATTCGTGATCCACAGCCACAGCAGGAACACGATCACGCCGCTGAGTGCGCCGTAAGTCTTGTTGTAACTGCCGAAGTGGCTGACGTAGAAGCCGAACCCGACCGAGGCGGCAGCCCATACCACGATGGCGACCGCCGCACCGATGCTGAGCCAACGAAACTTCGGCTGCTGGACGTTGGGCGTTGCGTAGTAGAGGATCGCCACGACGAGCGTGACGATCGCCAGGATGGCAGGCCACTTGACGATCGCCCAGGCGGTCTGGGCGGCGCTTCCCACGCCGGCGGCCCGCCCGACGGCTTCGGTGACCGGACCACTGATGACCAGCATGAACGCCACCGCGGCGGCCAGCACCAGTCCGGCAAGCGTCAGCACCAACTGCAGCGGCCGCAGCTTCCATACCGGGCGTCCCTCGCCGATCTCGTAGACACGGTTCATCGCCCGTCCGAACGCGCCGACATACCCCGAGGCCGACCACAACGCGGCAAGCGCACTGAACACCAGTGCAAGCCCGGCCGAAGGGTTGTCAACCACCTGCTGAATCGGCTGGCGCAGCGTGTCGACCGTGGACGCGGGAGCCACCCCGCCCACCACCTCGAGCAGGGCGTCGGTGGTACGCCGGCCCTCACCGACAACACCGAGCAGCGAAACCAGCACCAGCAGCGCCGGAAACAGCGACAGCACCGCGTAGTACGTGAGTCCCGCGGCGAGGTCGAGGCACTGATCCTTGGTGAATTCGGATGCGGTCTTTCGCAGCACGAACAACCAGGACGCTCTGGTCAGGTCGTCCGGGGAGTCCGGCTTGCTCGGGTCATCTGGATCGGGGGCGTGTCTGCGCTCTGTCCCCGGTGTGCGATCGGTGTCATAGCCGGCCATACCCTCCGATTCCCGCCGACGCGCTGAACCACACCTCTGCTTTGGCAGAACGCGTCGCGCGCGGCCCCAAGACTCGCCCAAGAATCCTCCAAGGCCGCGCCACCAGCATTGGCGTCAGCTCGCAGGTAGCCCAGCACGCGGCGACCGACTGGCCGATCCCCGGGGGAGGAAAGCGAATGTCCGACAAGGTTCCGACACTTCCAGGGCGCCTGCTCGCATATTGCGGGGCGTTGGCGTTCAACGCCGGCCTGGTGAATGCGGTAGCGCTCATGATTCTGGCCGTGCCGGTGGGCAACCTCACCGGGGTGACCACCCAGCTCAGCATGGATACCGCCAATCCGTGGCGATACGAGAGCCACGTACTCCTCGCCATCTTGCTGGGGTTCCTGATCGGCTCGGCCATCGCGGGGGCGCTGCTGACCTCGACCCGAGTCGCACTGGGTCCACGTCACGCCATCGTGCTGACCGCACAGGCAGCGCTGCTGTTGCTGGCCGCCGCCGGAGTGGAAGAAACCGCGGTCGATACCGGCGTACAGGCGCTGCTGGCAGCGGCGGCTCTCGGCCTACAGAACGGGCTGACCTCCAGCTTCCGCGGAATGGCCGTGCGCACCACGCATTTCACCGGCACCATCACCGATCTGGGGCTGATGATCGGGCGCAGCCGCAAGCATGGCATCGACGCATGGAAGGCCGCGATGCTCGCGGTGACGCTGTTGCTGTTCCTCGGCGGCGGGGTGGCCGGGATTCTGGCCGGCGCGCGGTTCGGCGGATACGCGCTGCTCATTCCCGCCGCCATCTGCGTGTCGTTGGGCAGCGTCTACGTCGTGCAGCACCGCCGCACCGCTGCTGTCAACGGGGCCGTTCTGCGGCCGGTTACGCACCCCGTCGGGCGGCTCGAAGTCGGTAGCCAGGCTTCGTTGACAGTCCCTACGAGACGTACCGCCGGATGCGCGACGTCGCTCCCGTCTATTACAGCGAGCAATACGACTTCTACGCGCTGACCCGCCACGACGACGTGGCAGCAGCGTTCACGGTGTGATCTCGCTCGAGTGCGCACGGGGCAGGCGACCGAGCACGGCTCGATCATCGCGATGGACCCCCGGCGCACCGTCGCATGCGCGGGTTGCTCAACAAGGTCTTCAACCCGCGGGCCATTCAGGCGCTGCGGCCGCTGGTGACCAGGTGGTCGACAAGTATCTGGCCGTGGCACACCGGGATGGCTTCGACTTCGGCAAGGATTTCTCCGCGCTGTTTCCCGTCGACGTGATAACCACCTTGCAAGGTGTGCCGCGGGTCAACATGCAGAACGTGGCCGGCTGGAGCCATGTGCCGGTCCGCGTGCTGGACTAACCCTGGCGGCCGCGGTCTCGGCGCCAGACCAACGTGTTGTGCGTGGTGCCCGCGGCAGAAGTCAGGCTCGCCGACAGCGTCAATCGGTCTCCGTCAACGCGCGCGTGCCGAATCTGGGGCTGCTGCAACAACTCCGGCATCGTGGCGATGATCACATGGTGGGTGACCGTTGCTGCCGCCTCGTCGACCTCGAAGCGACCTCCGTAGGAGACGAATTCGCCGGGATCCGGAGTCAACTGCGCGGACATGTGGCCGTCGGTGGTGTAGAGGATCAGGCCAGACGGATGCTTGCCGAACGGATAACGGATGGAACCGGTTTCAGCCTGGCGGGACACGAACGACTCCAACAGCCAACCGCCCGGCAGTTCCTCGCTCAGCTTCACGGGTTGAGGGCCTGCTCGCGCGCCCAGCGGTAGTCGGCCTTGCCCGACGGACTGCGCTGGATCACGGTGCGGAACACGACCGCCTTGGGCAACTTGTAGCGGGCCAGCGATTGACCGGCATGCGTTACCAGGTCCGCCGCGTCGGCACGGGCGCCTTCGGCCAGAGCAACGACGGCGACGACCTCCTGGCCCCAACGCTCGCTCGGCCTACCGGCGACAACGACGTCGGCCACCGCAGGATGGGACGCGATCGCAGTCTCGACCTCCTCGGCAAAGATCTTCTCGCCGCCCGAGTTGATCGTCACCGAGTCCCGTCCCAGTAACTCGATGTGGCCGCCCTCGTGGTGGCGCGCACGGTCACCGGGAACCGCGTAGCGCACGTCGTCGATGACTGGGAATGTGGCGGCCGTCTTGGCGGCATCGCCCTTGTAGCCCAACGGAACATAGCCGCGCTGAGCCAGCCAGCCGATCCCGTCGTGACCAGGCGGCAGGATGGACGCGAGGTCCTCGGCGGCGACGAACGTGTCCGGTCCGGCGTTGAAAGTGCCTGTCGAGACCGCACCCGCGGTCGACATGTGGTGCATCTGGGCGCCGGTCTCCGAGGAGCCGACTCCGTCGACGATCATCGCGTTGGGCAGGGCATCGATCAGGCGCTGCTTGACGTACGGCGTCAGCAGGGCGCCGCCGTTCGCTACGACGAACAATGACGAGACGTCGGCGATGCCTTTCTCGATCGCGGCGACCAGTGGACGGGCTATCGCGTCGCCGACGACCGTCACCACCGCCACGCCCTCGCGATCGATGGTGCGCACCACGTCGTCGGCATCGAGATGATCGACGACAGTGGGGAATACGATGGTCTGCCCGGTGGTCACGGCCATCATCACGGTCCACTGCGCGGCTCCGTGGATCAACGGCGGCAACACCATCACTTTGGTCCCGGGGCCGGCCGTCACGCGCGCCACGATCTCGTCGACGGAACTGACGAACTGACCGCTCATCAGGTCACGCCCGCCGAACGATGTCATGAAAATGTCGTGCTGGCGCCACAGCACGCCCTTGGGCATGCCGGTCGTACCGCCGGTGTAGAGCACATACAGGTCATCGGGGGAATGCCGGACCGGCGGTGGCTCAGCGGCGGTGGACACGATGTTCTCGTAATCGACTGCGCCGTGGATCAGTTCGTTCCCCGAGTCGTCGGCGATCTGAATCAGCACACGCAGATCCGGCAGATCCGGCAGCACCTCGGCCACCCGTGGTGCGAATGCCGCGTGGTAGAGCAATGCGGTCGCCCCGGAGTCCGCCAACAGGTACTGAAGCTCGCTCTTGACATAGCGGTAGTTGACGTTGAACGGAGCCACCCGCGCCGCGAAGCTGCCGAACAACGTCTCGACGAACTCGGATCCGTTGTAGGCGTAGATGCCCAGCAGGTCCTGCCCGGCTTCGTGGCCGGCAAGTGCGGAGCGCTCGGTGTGGCAGCCCAGCCCTTGTGAGTGCAGGTAGGCGGCCAACCGGTTGGATCGCTCGACGATTTGCGAGTACGTGAAGCGCTTGTCTCCGTGGACCACCAGTTCGCGGTCAGGTATCGCGGCGGCGACGGCCGCGGCGACAGCAGGCACAGTGAATTCAGGCACAACGATCCTTCGATGTCACGGTTGGTGGGGGAGCAGGCGAACCATCAGGCCGCTCGCTTCGGTGAGTACCGCACCATCGGAGCTTGTCATGCTCGCGGTGATGAATACCTTCCGGCCCTCGACACGGTCGATGCGGCCGTGCGCGGCCAGCGGTGCGTCGATCGGTGTGATCTTGCGGTAGTCCACATGCAGGAATGCCGTGCGGGTGGGGCGGATGTCCGCACCGGTGACCACCATGCCGAACAGCCAGTCGTAGAACAACGGGATCATGCCGCCGTGCACCGCACGGTTTCCGCCGACGTGGGAGGCGGTGAAGTGCCCCCGCATCCGGACTCCGTCGGATCCCATTTCACTCAGACTCCACGGCGGCATGAGCGGATGGCCCAATCCAGGAATTTCCAGGATCCGGCCGGCCGGCACCTCGATCTCCGGAGCCCGATGGGAATCCAGTACGGCGCAGGCGCTTTCGAGATGCTCACTGGCGGTGTCCCACGCCGAAACATCCGGTTTGGTGGAGACGGTCAAATCTTGCAGGCGGCGCAGGGCGGTGATGTAGCGCTCCAGCCCAGGTGGTGCGTCCAGTGGCCGGACGTCGGGGAGACCGCCCCGGATCTCGCTGGTGGTGTCTGTCATGGTGCCCCATCGGCCCAGGCATTGGGCAGCGTGTCGGTGGTGGTGATGGTGGTGAGCAGCGACAGGGTGTCGGCGATGACGGCGCCCCGGCACCCCTGAGTGACGACGCCGGGTGCCCAGGGGCCACGATTTCGTGGACACCTCCCCGCGCTCTGATACTAAATTCGTTACAGTATAGATTTCAGCAGTTCGGCACCACCCATCCGGTGTCGCAAGGAGCGAGATGACTGAAGCGGCGCTGCGATGAAATCCGCCACCGGCTACACCGGTTTCACGTTGAGGTAGGTGATTGGTCATGTCGTGGGCAGCGCGGGGGCTGGGTATCACCCGAGAGCTGGGCATGGTGCTGCCACGGACGGTGGCCGGCTTCAACGAGTCGACCCGAACAGTCCCCGAGTCTCCGCGCGGTGTCCGCCAGTTCGGTGAAGTCTTTCTCGATGAGCTTGTGCTGACTGGTTTTTCAGTGCTCGGGGGCGGCGTGCCGCGAAGCGTCCGCTCGCTGGAGGCCTGTGCCGCGGCCGCCGAGGAGCTGTCGGTGCTGGGCATCGATGGCGCACATGCCGCGCCGGCGCCGCTGCGGGTGCGCGCCATTAAGCGTCGGCGCATCGCCGGGCTGTCCTATGAGCGGATGTCGTTCGAGCACGATCCCGCACTGCCGCGCGTCCTGGTCAACGAAGGATTCGGCGGCCCGGCCCGCGCGGCGGTGCACCTGTGCCGGCATCGCTCACCCGGTCCGGATGGTCGGCGGCCCTGGTTGATCTGGATTCACGGCGCCGGTCAGGGCGGGGCCGAAGACATGCTGATGTCCCGCATCGACCGGATTTACCGGGGGCTGGGGTATAACGTCGCGATGCCGATTCAGCCCGGCCACGGGAGTCGCCGGGGCCACTGGCCGAGCTATCCGGACATGGATCCACTGGGCAACGTCGCCGGCATGATGCGCTCGGTGTCGGAGATCCGCGCGGTAGTCCGCTGGGTGAGGCGGCAAGCCAGCGCCGTTGTGGTGGCAGGTGTTTCGATGGGCAGCCCGGTGGCCGCATTGGTGTCACACCTCGAGCGCGACGTTGATGCGGTGGCGCTGTACACGCCGATCCTGGGACTCAACACGATGATCGCGCGGCACCTCGGACGCGCCGGCTCGTCACACCGCGAGTACCGGCGGCTTCTGCAGTCCGAAGTGGTCGCTGCGCTCACCACCGTGATCGATCCGCTGATGGCCGACCCCGCACCCCCGCCGCCGCGGCGGCTGATCGTCGCCGCGCGGCACGACAGGATGGCGATGCTGGAACCGGCGCTGGTGTTGCAGGAGAAGTGGGGCGGGCAGCTGCACTGGTACGGCGGCGGCCATGTTAGCCATGTGTTCTCCCGCCGCGTGCAGATGATCTCCGAGCGGTTCCTACGCGAGGTCAGAGACGACTTGTCGACGCGGACGGCCGATTGATGGGCGTGGTGCGTACCGCACGCGAGGTGGTGGAGCTCTACAACCTGGTGGTGTGGAACAAACGCGATCTGCAGCTCGCCGACGAGTTGTTCGCTGACAACGTCATTCGACATGGTGTCGGCGCGGCTCATACGTTGACCCACGATCAGGCGGTGCAACGTGTCGCCGACATGTGGCAGGTGTGTGAATCGCTGCGCTTCGACCTGAATATCGTCATTGCGGGCGATGACGGCGAGCACGTCGCCATCGTCTACGACTCGACCATCCTGGCCGATGGCGCCGAAACCAGTGTCGCCAGCATCGAGGTGTTCCGCGTGGTGCACGGCCGGATCACCGAGGTCTGGAATTGCGGATACCAACAAGGGGTTTGGAAGTGACGGAACGGGTGCTCGACGAACTGGGCTACTACCTGCTGGCGGGGGCGGGCGGTGAGGGGCCGGCTACGCTGATGGTCGAGGCGCGTCGCGGTGAGGAACTCGGTTTCGGCACGGCGTTTATCTCGGAACGCTGGAACGTCAAGGAGGCGTCGTCACTGGTGGGAGCGGCCTGCGCCGTCACCACCCGCATGCAGATCGCCACTGCGGCAACCAATCACAACACCCGTCATCCGCTGATCACCGGATCGTGGGCGACCACGATGCACCGGCTCTCCGGTGGCCGGTTCACGTTGGGCATCGGTCGGGGCATCGCCGCAATCTATGGTGCGTTCGGGATCCCGGCCGTGACGACCGCGCAGATGGAGGACTGGGCCCAAGTGATGCGCCGGTTGTGGCACGGCGAAGTGATCTTCAATCACGACGGGCCGATGGGGAAGTACCCCATCCTGTTTCTGGACCGGGACTTCGACGAAGACATCCGACTGGCGCTGGTGGCCTTCGGTCCCAAGACGCTGGCGCTGGGCGGGCGCGCATTCGACGACGTCATCCTGCACACCTACTTCACGCCGGAAACGTTGCAGCGCTGCGTGGCAACGGTGAAGACGGCGGCGGAAAAGGCGGGCCGCGACCCGGACAGTGTGCGGGTGTGGTCGTGCTTCGCGACCGTGGGTGACCACCTGCCCGAGCCGTTGCGCTTGAAAAAGACGGTCGCCCGGCTGGCCACCTACCTGCAGGGCTACGGCGACCTGATGGTGCAGACGAACAACTGGGACCCCGGGGTACTGCGACGGTTTCGGACGGACTCGGTGGTCACGTCCATCGCCGGGGGAATCGATCACAAAGCCACGCCGGACCAGATCGAGCACATCGCGACGCTGATCCCCGAGGAATGGCTGGAGCCGTCGGCGACGGGTTCGGCCCAACAGTGCGTCCAGCGGATACGCCGCGAGTTCGACTACGGGGCCGATGCGGTGATCTTGCACGGCGCCACACCCGACGAGCTCGAGCCGGTGGTCGCGGCTTACCGCGGCTAGTCGCCCCCTCGGGGCGGCGCGAGCGTGCACAAAATGCCGGGCCCGCCGGCGTGTCGCTGTACTTAGGTGCACGTTCGCGGCAGGCGGCAGGCGGCAGGCGGCAGGCGGCAGGCGGCAGGCGGCGCTAGGGGAGGATGACGGTGCGGGTCACCGGCTCCGCGGTCACCTGTCGGGCGGACAGTGCGCGCTGCAGCGAAGCCAGCAACGCATCCCGCGTCTCCCGCGGGTCGATGAGTTCGTCGAAGCCGAAGCCTTCGGCCGAGCGGAAGGACGCCTGCAACTCGGCGTCACGCAGCTTGGCCGTCAGGTCGTCGTCGGCATGCGAGGAGCGGCTGAGCGCGGCCGCGCTCATGGCGCCCATTGTGGCGCCCGGATAGGCGAAGGTGGCCGACTGATGGTCGAAGCCGAGCAACGACATCACCATGGAGCCGAAGCCGTAGGCCTTGCGCAGCGTCAGATGCAGCTTGATGGTGGTCGCTGCCGTCTGCGCGGCGAACATCCTCCCGCCGCTTCGTAATACGCCGCTGCGCTCGGAGCGGCTGCCGGGCAGCATCCCCGGGTTGTCGGCCAGAAACAGGATGGGCAGGTGGAAGGAGTCGGCGACCAGGATGAAGTGCGCGGCCTTGTCGGCGGCGTCGGCGTCGATCGACCCGGCCAGTACCTGCGGCTGGTTGGCGACGACGGCGATGGGGTGCCCGCCCAGGTGCGCCAGGGCGCAGATGATCGCCTTGCCGAACGACGGTTGAACTTCGAACCAGTCGGGGTGATCGAATACCACGTCGAGCACCGCGCGCATGTCGTACACGCGACGATTGTCGCGGGAGACAATGTTCAGCAACTCCGGCGTCGGCCGCGGTGCTGCCGCGTCGTCGGCGGGCAGACTGGCCGGGTATGACCAGGCGCTCGACGGGAAATACGACAGGTAGCGGCGGATCTCGTCGAGCACGGTTTCGTCGTCATCAGCGACGTTGTGGATCACCCCGCTCGGCAACGCGATGTCCGGGCCGCCCAGATTCTCCTTCGAAATATCTTCTCCGGTCGACTCTTTCACCACCGGCGGTCCAGCCGTGAAGATGGTGCCGTGCCGGCTCATGATGCGGAAGTCGCAGACCGGGGCAACCAGGGCGCCGTGTCCGGCCGAGGGCCCCAATACTGCGGCGACCGTCGGCACCCGACCTGAGCATTGCGTCTGGGCCAGCAGGTCAGTAGGCGTGCGCCCGTAGTGCCCACCGGTGGGCCGAAAACCCGCGCCGTCGAGCAGCATCACCAGCGGAACCCGATCACGCACAGCCAGTTCGGCGATCCGGTAACGCTTGGAATTGCCGCCCGGCCCGATGCTTCCGGCCAGCGTCGTGAAATCCTCGGCGCCCACCAGCACCGGCTTTCCTCGCACCAGACCCGAACCGGTGATAATCGCGTCCGCGGCGACGTCACCGCCGACGAGGGTGCCGATCTCCCGGAATGTGCCCGGGTCGAGCAGTCGCCCGATACGGGCCCGTGCGTCCAGTTTGCCTTTGCCGCGGTGCTTCTCGAGGCGCTCCGGCCCGCCCATGCCGCGCGAGTGCCGACGGCGACGGTCAAGATCGTCGAGGGTCTCCTGCCAGTCCTGGGAGTTGGCCATGCGTGGTCCTCACTCGCTGCCGGGCGGTCGGTGGCTGCTGAAGTGCTCACTGTAGCGCCGCGTTGACGTTGACCCTACCGAATCGCTTACTGTAGCTTTCCCCTATGGTGAGCGGGGGCCTCAAGATCGACGGTGGCATACCCAACCGGCTGGATCAGGTGGTCGAGGCGGCCGTCGAACTGGAACAGTCCGATTGCGACGGCGGGTGGACCGCCGAGACCAGCCACGATCCGTTCCTGCCGCTGCTGCTGGCCGCCGAACACACCACCCGCATCGAGCTAGGCACCAACATCGCGGTGGCCTTCGCCCGCAACCCGATGATCGTCGCCAACCTGGGCTGGGACCTGCAGGCATACTCCCAGGGCCGGTTCATCCTCGGCCTGGGCACCCAGATCCAGGCCCACATCGAGAAGCGGTTCAGCATGCCGTGGAGCCATCCGGCACGAAGGATGCGCGAGTTCGTGACCGCCCTGCAGGCGATCTGGTCGGCCTGGCGAGACGGCACCAAGCTGCGGTTCGAGGGTGAGTTCTACACCCACAAGATCATGACCCCCATGTTCACTCCGGAGCCCCATCCCTACCCACCGCCGAAGATCTTTCTGGCCGCAGTCGGTGAGGCGATGACCGAGATGTGCGGGGAGGTCGCCGACGGGCATCTCGGCCACCCGATGGTGTCGAAGCGCTACCTCACCGAAGTGACCATGCCGATCCTGCTGCGCGGCATCGCGCGTTCCGGCCGCGCCCGCGGCGACTTCGAGGTGTCGGCCGAGGTGATGGTCGCCACCGGCAGCACGGAAAACGAATTGGCCACCGCCGTGGCGGCCACTCGAAAGCAGATCGCGTTCTACGGGTCCACCCCTGCGTACCGCAAGGTGCTCGAACTGCACGGCTGGGGCGATCTGCACGAGGAACTGCACCGCCTTTCCAAGGAGGGTGAGTGGAACACCATGGGCTCGCTTATCGATGACGAGATCCTGGGTACCTTCGCGGTGGTCGGCCCGGTCGAGCACGTCGGCGCCGCCCTGCGTGCCCGGTGTGACGGGGTCACCGACCGGGTGCTGCCGATTTTCTATGCCGCCTCACCGGACTGTGTTCGGCTGGCGTTGAAGGACTTTCGCCGGTGAGCGCGCCGACGATGGATGAGGCCGCCAGACTGCTGGCAGACCCGCAGGCCTACACCGACGAGCAACGGCTACACGCCGGTCTCACCCACCTGCGCGCCAATGCGCCGGTGTGCCGGGTGGACGTGCCCGGCTACCGGCCGTTCTGGGCGATCACCAAGTACGCCGACGTCATGGACATCGAGCGCAACAACGCGGTGTTCACCAACTGGCCCCGGCCGGTGCTGGCGACCATCGAGGGCGACGAGCTGCAGGCCGCCTCCGGCGTGCGCACCCTGATCCACCTCGACGATCCGCAACACCGGGTGGTGCGAGCCATCGGTTCGGACTGGTTCCGCCCGAAAGCCATGCGCGCGCTCAAGATTCGCGTCGATGAGCTGGCCAGGATCTACGTCGACAAGATGATGGCGGTCGGCCCGGAATGCGACTTCGTCCAAGAGGTCGCGGTGAATTTCCCGCTCTACGTGATCATGTCGCTGCTCGGCATACCGGAGGCGGACTTCCCCCGGATGCTCAAGCTGACCCAGGAACTGTTCGGCAGCGACGACAGCGAGTACAAGCGCGGCACCACGACCGAAGACCAGTTGCCGGCCCTGCTGGATATGTTCAGCTACTTCAACGGCGTCACAGCCGCGCGCCGCGAGAACCCGACGGACGATCTGTCGTCCGCGATCGCCAATGCCCGCATCGACGGCGAACCACTGTCGGATATCGAAACCGTCTCGTACTACCTGATCGTCGCCACCGCCGGACACGACACCACCAGTGCCACGATTTCCGGCGGCCTGCACGCGCTGGTGGAAAACCCGGATCAGCTGCGGCGTCTGCGGGACAGTCTCGACCTGATGCCGCGCGCCACCGAGGAGATGATCCGCTGGGTCACTCCCGTCCGGCATTTCATGCGCACCGCCGCCCGCGACACCGTGGTGCGCGGCGTACCTGTCGCAGCCGGCGAATCGGTGTTGCTTTCGTATGTGTCGGCCAATCGCGACGAGGACGTGTTCGACGACTCGTTCCGCTTCGACGTCGGGCGTGAGCCCAACAAACATCTCGCCTTCGGATATGGTGTGCACTTCTGCATGGGAGCGGCGCTGGCCCGGATGGAAGTCGGCAGCTTCTTCAGCGAGTTGTTGCCTCGACTGGAGTCCATCGAGTTGGCCGGTGATCCGCAACTCGTCGCCGCGACGTTCGTGGGGGGTCTCAAGCATCTGCCCGTTCGGTACTCACTGTCATAGGATGCCTCCGATATGACGCGCAGGACGATTGTCATCACGGGTGCCAGTGACGGCATCGGCGCTGCGGCCGCTCGGCAGTTGAGCCGGAGCGGCCAGAACAACGTTGTCGTGGTGGGACGCTCACAGAGCAAGACGACCGCGGTGGCGCAGGAACTGGGCGCGGATTATTTCGTCGCCGACTTCGCCGACCTGTCGCAGGTGCGTGCGCTGGCGGACAAGATCCGCTGTGAGTACGCACGCATCGACGTACTGGCCAACAACGCCGGCGGCATGTGCCGCGAGCTCGAGATGACGTCGGACGGCCTGGAGAAGACGTACCAGGTCAACTACCTGGCGCCGTTCCTGCTCACCACGCAGCTGCTGGACATGCTCGTGGACTCCCGCGCGACCGTCGTCAACACCACCAGCTCCTCGCAGCGGCTACTGCCGAAAGTCACGATCACCGACCTGGAGCGCACCGCCGCGCGCCGCCCCGGCATCGCGTACGCGCTTACCAAACTGGCAATCGTTTTGTTCACCAAGGAATTACACCGCCGCTACCATGACAGCGGCGTGTCGGCGGCGACCTTTCATCCCGGTTACGTCAACTCCAACTTCGGCGACGCCTCTGGCTCGCGGTTCCTGCGGTTCATGAAGAACTATGTTCCGGTGACGGCGCGATTCACCGCCACCGTGGACCAGGGGGCCGAACAGCTGGTCTGGCTGGCCTCAAGCGCTCCCGGTGTCGACTGGCAGCCAGGGGAGTACTACTCCAAGCACAAGGTCGCCAAGGCCAACCGCGCGGCGTACAACCCCGTCCTGGCCGGCGAACTGTGGGATCGCACGCTGGCCGCGCTGTCCCGGACTTAGGGTCGCTGTCCGGGTGTCGCCGCGGGGGCGGTAATACTGGTTGCGCTACCGGAAGGGGAATTCGTGCTGGGTGTTCATCACGCCGCGATCTGTACCGCCGACGTGGGGCGTTCGCTGCGCTTCTGGCGGGACGGGCTGGGGCTGACCGAGTTGTTCGACCACACCTTCACCGGCGACTGGCCAGAGTTGTTCGGGGCCAAGACGGATCAGTTGAGATCGATCTTCCTGGGGGACCCCCAGGCGCCCGACGGCGGCATCGTCGAGTTGGTGGAGTTGTCCGGTGCCGATGAGGCGTCGCATGAGTACTCGGGGCCCCGGCACGGGTTCTTCCTGCTCTCCCTGCAGCGCGAGGTGGCGCCCACCCTGTCCACGTTGGCCGACCTGGGATTCACCGACGGCGTTCGGCAGATCACCATGCCCGCCCCGGCGGGCAAGACCGTTCCCATGGCGGTGATCAACGCGCCGGACGGCGTGCTGGTCGAGTTGATCGGACCCGCCGCATGAGTGCCTCCGGCGCATCGGTGGCCCTGGTGACCGGCGGCGGGTCAGGCATCGGCCGGGAAGCCGCCGCGATGCTGCGCGATGCCGGCCACGACGTCGTGGTCTGGGACGTCACCGGCGGCGACATCGATTGCGACATCAGCGATCTCGATGCGGTAACGGCGGCGATGGAGCAGACCGTCCGCCAGCACGGGGTACCGACCCGGGTGGTGGCCTCGGCAGGGATCGGCTCGTCCGGGCTGCTGCTGGCCATCGATCCGGCCGAATGGCAACGGGTACTTTCGGTGAATCTGACGGGCACCTTCTACACCATCCGGGCGGCCGCGCAGGCCATGGTCGACGCCGAAGTCCAGGGCTCGATCGTGGTCGTCTCCAGCATCAGCGGCACCGTCGCGGACCGGGACATGGGGGCCTACTGCGTATCGAAGGCCGGCCTGGACATGCTGGTAAAGGTCGCGGCGGTGGAGTGGGGTGTGCACGGCATCCGCGTCAACGCCGTCGGGCCCGGCGTCACCCGCACCCCGATGCTGCCCGACGCCGAAAAGTGGCCCGCCTGGGTCGAGGGCATGTCCAAGCGGACCGCGCTGCGCCGGCTAGGGGAGCCCGGTGACGTGGCGCAGGCCATCGTGGGCGTTCTCGAAATGTCATGGGTGACAGGGCAAGTGCTGCACGCCGACGGTGGACTGTCGCTGCACAGCCCGATCGACGCCTACGGTCAGGTCGAGAAGCTGATGCGGCTCAAGAAGCTGCAAGAGCTGCATAAGGCAAAACAGCAGGGAAACGAAGCGTAACGCCGTCCGCGACTCTGACGACACCTGCGTGTCGCGTAGCGACATCGACACTCGGCGGCAACGGACGCCGACTAGAGCCCGTAATCGATGACGCCCCGGACAATTTCGCCGTTCAGCAGGTCCGCGTAGGCCTGGTTGATGTCGTCCAGCCGGTAGCGCCTGGTGATCATCTCATCGAGTTGCAGCTGCCCGGTCTGGTAAAGCCGGGCCAACCTGGCGATGTCGGCCTTGCCGTTGCACGAGCCGAAGATGGTGCCTGCCAACGTCTTGTTCATCAGGATGAAGTCCTGCAGGTTGATGTTGACCGAATGCGTCAATTGCGATGTCATGCCGGTGAGCACACAGGTGCCGCCCTTTCGGGTCAGGGCTACTGCGTCTCGCACGTCATCGGGCGTGATCAGCGACGGCGATACCACCACCGAGTCGGCCATCACCCCGTGGGTGAGGCCGCGCACCAGGTCGGCGGCCTCAGTCACCGATGCGACGCTGTGCGTCGCGCCGAACTGCAAGGCGGACTTCTGTTTGAACTCGACCGGATCGACAGCGATGATCTGCGCGGCGCCGTTGATGCGGGCACCCTGGATCGCGCCGGTGCCGATGCCGCCGGCCCCGATGACGACGACGGTGTCGCCGCCGCGCACCCCAGCCCGGTTGGCGGCCGAGCCGTAGCCCGTCGGAATCGCGCACGACAGCAGTGCGCTGGGCACCAGCGGCAGGTCACGCTCGATCTTGATCAACGAGTTCACCGACACCACAGTGTGTTTGGCGAACGCACCGACCTTCGCCAGGTGGCCGAGGGGTTTGCCGTCGGCGGTGTGATGACGGAAGGTGCCGTCGGTCGGCATGCCCGGGATCATGGTGCCGATGCCGGTGTCGCACAGATACTCCATGCCGGTGGCGCACCAGCGGCACTGGCCGCAGACAGCGACGAACGACATCACCACGTGGTCGCCCACCTCGAAATCGGTGACGCCGGGCCCGACTTCACGCACGATGCCCGAGCCCTCGTGGCCGCCGATCATCGGGAACATGGTCGGCAACCCCATGGCCTTCATCACCTCGTTGGGCGCCGACATGTCGCCCTTGAGGATGTGATCGTCGGAGTGGCACAGCCCCGCCGCGGCCATTTCGACCAGCGCCTCGCCGGCCCGCGGTGGGTCGAGTTCGAAGTCTTCGACCGACCACGGGCCGCCGATGCCATGCAGGATCGCCGCGCGGCTTTTCATGCTCGACTGTTCATGGGGCTAAAGGAGACGGGAAGCTTGTTGGGAGAGCGGAAGACGAGTCCGACGATCTTGGACTCGACGCCGGTGCCGTCGTCGGGGACGAACCGCAACTCGTCGACTCTGTCGAACAGGCTGTTGAGCATCACCCGCGTCTCCAGGCGGGCCAGGTGCATGCCCAGGCACATGTGGATGCCGCCGGCGAAGGCGATGTGTGCCTGGCGCGGGCGGCTGAGGTCGAAGATATTCGGTTCGGTCCAACGGGTTTCGTCGCGGTTAGCTGAGCCCATACACATGTCGATCTGCGCACCGGCCGGAATCGTCTTGCCGCCCAGCTCGATTTCGCGGGTGGTGGTCCTCATGACCATCGTCAGCGGGGTTTCATAACGCAGGCCTTCTTCCATCGCCACCGGTATCAGCGACCGGTCCCGGTATACCATCTCCAACTGCTCGGGATTGGTCAGCAGCGCGTACAGCAGATTTCCCGACGAACGATAAGTGGTTTCCAGCCCGGCCGGCAACAGCAGCCGCAAGAACGCGATGATGGCCTCGTCGGTCAGCTTCTCGCCATCGATCTCGGCGGCCACCAGGTCGCCGATGATGTCGTCGGTGAGCTTGCGCCGACGCTGTTCCACCTGATTCAGGAAGTAGCCGTGCAACTCACCGGCCGCGGTCAGCCCAGCCATGATGTCGCTGGAGATCGAGATCAGGTCCATCGACAGCCGGCGGAACATGTCGAGGTCTTCCCTTGGCAGTCCGAGCAATTCGGAGATTATGCGGGTGGGGAACTCGAAGGTCAGCGCCTTCACCAGGTCGGCGTGGCCATCCTGTTTGATCTCGTCGATCAGCTGGTCACACACCGGCCCGATGACCGAGGGCTCCCAGCGCTCCAGGGCAGTGGCACGGAACGCCTTAGCCACCAGGCTGCGATGGTCATGGTGCTCCTTGCCGCCCATCGCCAGGATGGTGTGGCCCATCACCAATCCGATGGTCTCGTCATATTTGGCCGAGGTGAACGTCGCGTCGTCGCGGAAGCCCCGGAATACGTCGTCGTAGCCGAACAACACCCACTCGTCGCTGGGCCGCAGTTCCTCCGGCACCTGCTCAGTGTCCATCAGTCCGCCGTGCCACACCGGGTCGGTCTGGCGCATGTGCTCGAAGAACGGGTAGGGACTGTTCTCACCGGTGAAGTCGAGCGCGACCGGCGCGCCCTCTTGGTTGGTGCTGAGCGTCATCAGTGCTCCTCCCTGAGCAACCGAGTTTGCCCGTGCACGTGGCCGGACAGTGGAATGTCGCTATCATAGTATAAATAGCAACCTAGACAATGGTGGAGTCACAACGTCGGGTCGGAAGGCGGTGACATTCGGGGATGCCGCAACGCCGGTTGGTGTGCACCGTAGACGAACTGCCGCCCGGTGCGATGAAGCTGGTCGACATCGGCAGGTTCGGGGTAGGCGTCTACAACGTGCGCGGGGCGCTGTACGCGATCCTGAATTACTGCTCGCACGAGGGCGCGCCGTTGTGTCTGGGCCTGGTCGGTGGCACCAACGAGCCCGCACCCGATGAACCCGACGGGGTACGCCGCGTGCGCGACGGTCAGATCGTGCGATGCCCCTGGCACAACTGGGAATTCGACATCACCACCGGACGCAACGTGGCCGATCCGTCCCGGCGCGTCCGCACTTACCAGGTCGATGTTTCTGACGGACAGGTGTATGTGAACGCATGATCATCGACACGAACGTGCAACCGTATTTCCGTTACAACGCCGAGATCCGGCGATACCTCCCCGCCGCCCACAAGCTGCGCTCGATCCCCGACGTCGAAAAGCAGTGGTACCAGGCGCCCGGCGGCGACTACCGGGCCGATCTCTACGGTGGGGGATACCCGGGGTCGGATCCCGAGATCGTCAGCCGGCACCTTTTCGACGAGGGGGGCGCCAGCTACGCCATCCTCAACCCGCTGACCCGTGGCAACATCGCCGACTACCTGCTGAACAGCCGTATCTGCGCCGCGGTCAACGACTGGCTGCTGGACCGGTGGCTCGAGCCGGACAAGGCGAACCGGTTCCGGGGCACCATCCGGGTCAACCCGGAAGACCCGAGAGGCGCGGTCGCCGAGATCGAGCGCCTGGCCGGCCATCCCAAGCTGCTGCAGGTCGGGGTTCCGATGCAGTCGCGTGAGCCCTTCGGCAAGCCGATGTTCGAACCCATCTGGGAGGCCGCGGCCGCTCACGGCCTGCCGGTGGCGGTGCATATCAACGGCGGCAACGGCGTGGACTATCCGCCTACTTTCGCCGGGCATGCGCACACCTATCCGGGCTATGCGGCCTTCATGCCGTTGAACTACTTCGTGCACCTGGCCACGTTGATCGTCGAGGGTGTGTTCGGACGCCATCCCGGGTTGAAGTTCGTGTTCGCCGACGGCGGCTACGACATCCTCACCCCGCTGATGTGGCGGCTGGACACCTTCTGGCTGTCGATGCGAGACCAGACGCCGTGGGTGGACCGCTATCCGAGTGAATACCTGCCGGGCCATGTCCGGTTCTGCTCCTCGGCGTTCGACGGGCCGGCCGAGACCACGCATGCGGGCCGGTGGATCGACTACTCCGACAAGGCCGACCTCGTGATGTACGGGTCGAGCTACCCGCACTGGTCCACCACGCAAGCGGGGGCGGTGACCGACGGGCTGGCTGCCGAACAGCGGGAAAAAGTGTTGTGGCGCAACGCCGGTGAGCTGTACGGATTGACGGTGAATGAAGGAAGCACGTTGTGACGATCGTGGAACGCTCCGAGCCGGACGCAGCGCAGCAGGTGGCGGTCACCGTCGTCGACACCGATGTGCACCCGCTGCCCGTCTCGACCGACGTCCTGAAGTCCTACGCCCCCGCCGACTGGGTGGACAAGATCTGGCCGACCCGCAACGCGGTGACACCGGTGCCGCATTTCTACGACACCCCGGACTCGTACAAGACGATGTCGATGCGGTTGGACGCCGCCCCGCCGGGCGGCGGATTCGCCGGCAGCGACCCCGACCACGCCGCCAAGCAGTTGCTGCTCGACGCCGGCGTGAGCATCGCGTCCTTGGAGCCGATGTGCGACGCGCAGTTGCCGCAGGCCGAGCACGTGCTGAAGTCGACCTACAACGACTGGCTGGCCGACGTGTGGCTGGACAAGCACAACGGGCACGGCCGCTGGCGCGGGTCGATAAGTGTCAGCGCGCAGACGCCCGAGCAGGCGGCCCGCGAGGTCGAGCGGTGGGCAGGTCATCCGTATATGCATCAGGTGCTGATGACGCCGCAGACGCGTGGAATCCCCTTCGGCAACCCGCATTTCGACCCGCTGTATGCGGCGGCGGCGCGCAACGGCCTGCCCGTGGCCACCCACCTGATGGGTCAGACGCCGTTCGAGCTGATCCCGCTGTACCCGGTGGGCAATCCCGCGCACTGGCATGACTTCTTCGCCTCCTGGCCGCTGCTGTATGTCTCGCATCTGATGAGCCTGGTGTTCGACGGCGCGTTCGACCGCCATCCCGAACTGCGGGTGGTGTTCATCGAGGGTGGCTTCACCTGGGCCATGCCGGTGATGTCCCGGATGGACCGGATCTGGGCGGCGCGCCGCAGCGACCTTCCGCACGTGCGTCGGCGCCCGTCGGATTATGTGCGTGAGCACGTGCGGTTCACCACCCAACCGCTCGAAGACGTCGACACCGTGCAGTTCCGCGAGTACCTCGAGATGATGGACCTCGGCGACAACCTGATGTTCTCCACGGACTACCCGCACTGGAGCTACGACTCCCCGGGGTATGCGATCAACCGGTTCCCACGCGACCAGCGGGAGCGGATCATGCGCGGCAATGCCACCGCGCTCTACGGCCTGCCCGCCACCGTCAAGGCCCTGCCCGGAGAGCGCGTCGACGGCGGTACCGTTCTCGATTAGCCGTACAAGTCCGGAAGATCAGAGGGCATGACACAAACGAATCTCACCCGGCCGCAGGGCCTTGGCCGTATCGATCCCGAGCTCAGAGACGCCGCCACCAAGCTGGAGATGGTCGAGTTCAGCGCCGACACCCTGCCGGGCGAGCGGGAGCGTGCTGATACCGCCGCCGCCGAGCGGGCCGCCGCGGTCGACACCACCGGAGTCACTGTGGAGTCGCGATCGATTCCCGGACCGGACGGCGGCGAATTGAAGCTACGGCTCTACCGAGGTGCCGCCGGCGCCGGCGCGCCGCTGGTGATCTACGCCCATGGCGGCGCCTTCGTCACCGGCAACCTGGACACCGACCATGCGCACTGCGTCGAATTGGCCCGCGACGCCGGCTGCCTGTTGGTGTCGGTCGACTACCGGCTTGCGCCCGAAAACCCGTGCCCGGCCGCACTCGACGATGTCGAAGCGGCGCTGTGGTACGCCATCGAGCACGCGTCCGACCTGGACATCGACGCCGCTCACCTGGCCGTGATGGGCCGCGATGCCGGTGGTGCGCTGGTCGCCGGAGTGGCCCAGCGCGTGTTCGACGCGGAGGGGCCGCGCATCGCCGTGCAGATCCTGCATCAGCCCATGCTCGATTCCGACGCGACGCCCTCGCGCCGGGAGTTCCAGCGCACGCCGGGGCTCACCGGGCCGGCCGTCAGCCGGGGATGGGGGCACTACCTCGGGCACGCCACCGCCACCGGGCAACTGGTGCCCGCGCACCGCGCGAACCTGGAGGGATTGCCGCCGGCGTTCGTCAGCTGCTCGGACGTCGACCCGTGCCGCGACGAGGCCATCGACTACGCGAACCGGCTACTGCACGCTTACGTGCCCGCCAGCCTGCACGTCATCGCCGCAACGTTCCACGGCTTCGACTCCGTGGTGCCGGATTGGATTGTCTCGCAGGAGAACCGGGCATTGCACGCCCAGACGCTGCGGCGCGCGTTCGCCGTCCGACCCACGCGCCGAGCGTGACGACAGGGTGAAATACGGCCCAACTTATCGCCGTGAGTTCACACTCGGCGTCGTCCGGGAGCCTGTAGCGCGGGGCCGCCCGGCTATACCGGGGTGAACTTGGTGATCAGCCACTTCCCGTCGACCAGGGCCAGGTTCACCAGCGCGCTGCTGGCCGCCATCGACGGTTCGGGGTTGTCCTTGCTGGTGGTGCTCTGGTCCACGAAGACCAGCACGACCGCCGAGTCCGGATGCAACTCCTGCACCGCGGCCCGCATGACGTGAGCCGAGGTCTTCAACGACTTCTGCTTGGCCGCCGGAGCGACGATCTGCTGGGTGAACTGGTCGTAATACGACAGGAAATCCCCGGTCAGGTGTGAGCGGGCGGAGGCGAAGTCTTTATCGAGGCTGTCGGGCGAGTAGGACAACAATGCGACAGTTCCGTCCGAGGCCGCGCTGACCGCCGCGCGCGCCACGCTCGGGCTGGTCCGCTGATCCGGCCTGTAGTAGTGGGCGTACAGCCACGCCGTCACACCACCGGAGATCAGGACGAGCACGATCAGGATCACCGGGATGGGCCGCACCGTGATCTGTCGGCGCCAGATATCGCGCCGCCAGTTCCGCTTGGGCTCGGCGGGCGAGGCGTCTTCCGAGGCGTGAACCGCCGTTTCGTCCTCGACGTCGGCAGCGAGGTCCTCGTCGGCGTCCTCGGTTACGTCCCTGCCCAGATAGGGGTCGGCGTCCTCGTCGGTGTAGTTGTCGGGATGGTCGTCGGCGTAGACGTCGCGTTCGTCGTCCCGCTCCTCGCCGACGGTGTCGACCACCGTGGTTTCCGTGTCGTCGGCTGGGTCCCTGGTCGCGTTGGGGTCGCGCACGTCGTCGCTCACGGCACGAACTCAACTTTCGACATCTTGTACTGCCCGTCCTCTTCGGTCACGGTCACCCGCAGGCGCCACGCGCGGGGCTCGTCCTTGGCGCCCGCGGAATTGGTGACGCGGGAAGTCGCCGACACCAGGACCTGGGCGGTACGCCCGTCCATGGATTCGACCGCTGCCGCGTTGACCGTTCCCTCGGTGACCACCTTGGACTGTTCGACCACCTTGGTGAAGTCGGCGGCGCGCTGCTGGAAGTCGTCGCGGAACTCCCCGGTGGAACTGTCGATGACTCGCTGGACGTCCTCCTTGGCCTTCTTGAAGTCCAGCGAGGTCATATTGACCACGCCCTTCTTGGCGCCCGCGATGAATGCCGCTGCCTTCTGCTCCCGGTCGGTGGCCTGGTGGTGCTGCCACATGAAGTAGGTGCTGACGCCGCCGAAGCCGAGGATGAGCAGCACCGCGACCACTTTGGCGATCGTCGACAGCTTGGGGAATCGCACGGCGCCGCGCATGCGGTCCCGGCGGGACGGCGTGGCCGCGGCCTCGGGTTCGGCCTCGCTGTAGTTCTTGGACTCGTCGTAGTCTTCTGGCTCGTCGTATTCGTCGGCGTCGTCGTATTCGTCCGCCTCGTCGTAGTCTTCGTAGTCCTCCGACTCGTCGTACTCGTACTCGTACTCGTCGTCGTCATCGTCGTTGTCGTCGGCGGCGGCGGCCAGAGCCTCACGGCGAAGCCGGGCGGCGCGGGCCTTGGCGCGTGCGGCAGCTGCCAGCGCTTCGGCCTCGGCTGCTTCGGCCTCGGCCTCTTCGGCCAATGCCAGCACGTCGGCCTTTGACGGGACCGCGTCGTCGTCTGTGTCAGCCATTACGGCCACCGTTCGTCATTATCGACTGAACTCCGGTATCTCTTACGGTATCGCCCATTGGTAACATCGGAGTCGCCAGCGAACTCCGACAAGGACCGATCAGGCGGATGATCAATCACCCAATCATTTCCCCCAGCTTCCTTCGCGACGGCGAAGGAATGCCGTGGAAAGTCCGGTCGGCATCATGACCGCTGTCGACTCTCCCGAAAAGATACTCTTCACCACCACCAGCCAAGCCTTCCTGTCCAAAGAAGCGTCGCTGCGTCATGTCCGGGAATTACACGCCGCGGGCGCATCCTGGGATCCGGCGTGGTGGCGCCGAGCCGCTGAACTGGGCTGGGCGGGCCTGCTAGTTCCCGAGGAACTCGGCGGCGGCAGCGTGTCGGGCGACGGGGTAGCGGATCTGGCCGTGATCGCCGAATTGCTGGGCAAGACCGTGGCGCCTGGACCGCTGTATCCGGTCAGCACCGTGCTCGCCGCCTTGGTGGACAGTGCGGAGCGGGACACGCACGGGGCCTTGATCGAATCCCTCATCTCCGGCGAGACGGTGGGTTCGTGGGCCGTGTCAGAGCCGCGGCGGGGCTGGGCTCCCCGGGACCCGACGGTGACCGCGACCGCCGTCGGCTCCGGGTACCGCATCGACGGCATCAAGGACCGGGTCGAGGCCGGCGCCCAGAGCGCGGTCTTGTTGGTGGTGGCGCGCAGCGCCGAGGGTGTGCGCCAGTTCTTGGTGCCGACGGATGCGCCCGGCGTACGGATCACACCGCTGCAATCGGTCGACCTGGTCAAGCAATACGCGCGGGTGGAGTTTGACGGCGCCGTGGCCGCGGCGGCGGTGGGAACGGCCGCCGAGACCGCTGCCCTGATCGAGCGGCAGAGCCAGATCGCGCAGGTGCTGCAGTGTGCCGAATCGGTCGGCATTCTGCAGACCGTTTTCGACTTCACCGTGCAGTGGGCGCTGGACCGGCACAGCTTCGGCCGGCCACTAGCGTCCTACCAGGCGCTCAAACACGGGTTCGCCGACATGAAGCTGTGGCTGGAGGCCGCCCGCGCGACGACAGCCGCGGCGGTTGCCGACGTCGCCGCCCGCGCGCCGGACGCCGGCCTGTCGGCCAGTATCGCCAAATCCTATCTAGGCGAGGTGGGCGTCGAGATCGTGCAGCGGTGCGTGCAGATGCACGGCGGTATCGGCGTCACCTGGGAGCATGACCTGCATCTTTATCTGCGGCGGATCACGTTGTACCGCTCCATGTTCGGCACGCCCGAAGAACACAACGTCAGCGTGTACCGGGCGGGTGTGAAATGAGCTCCACCGAGACCGTCGCCGAATTCGCCGCACGGGCCAGAAGCTGGCTGGCCGAGAACATGCCGCGCATCGATCCGGAATCGCCGCCGGCCGTGCCCCGCGACGCCGAGCAGTCGTGGCGGCGGGCGCGTGAGTTGCAAAAGCGTTTGTACTCAGGAGGATTCGCGGGCATCTGCTTCCCGCGCGAGTACGGCGGCCTCGGGTTGGACTACGAATACCAGCGGGCTTTCGACGTCGAATCCCTCAACTACGAAATGCCGTTGATCCTCAACATCCCCACCTTCACCATCTGCTGCGCCACGCTGCTCGACACCGGCAGCGAGGAGCAGAAGAAGCAGCACATCGCCGCCTCGTTGCGTGGCGACGAGGTCCTGGTGCAGTTGCTGTCCGAGCCGAGCGGCGGGTCGGATCTGGCCGGGGTGATCACGCGCGCCGAACGCCAGGGCGACCGGTGGGTCATCAACGGCGCCAAGACCTGGAGCACCAGCGCGTTCGCCGCCGATTATGGGCTGTGCCTCGCCCGCACAAACTGGGACGTGCCCAAGCATGACGGGCTGACCATGTTCCTGGTGCCGATCAACCACCCCGGGATCACGTTGCGGCGCATCACCCAGGTGAGTGGTGGTGCGGAGTTCTGCGAGGAGTTCCTCGACGGAGTGGACGTCGGCGACGACGCGGTGGTCGGTGAGGTGAACAAAGGTTGGGCGGTGGCGTCACGCCAGCTCTATCACGAACGCCGCGCCGTCGGACAGGGCTCGGAGTTCGCCAGCGGCTCGGGCAGCGAGGGCGGACACAATACGCCGGTGGACTATGTCGATCTGCTGGCTCGGACCGGACAGGGCGACAGCGAGCGGGGGCAGGAGCTGGCTGGCCGGGCGCTGGTGCACCGCGCGGTCGCCGAGCAACTGATTAATCATGTCTACCGCAGTGTCCAAGACGGCTCACTGCCGCCGGCCGGCGGAACGCTGATCAGGCTTTTCCACGCCGAGACGGTGATGCTGGAGATGGATACCGCGCTGGCCCTCGCCGGGGCCGCCGGCGTGGTGGGAGAGGTCGGCGAAGGGCTGCAATCCGGACTCCGGTACCTCTCGCGCCAGTCGGTCGCGATCGGCGGCGGCACCACCGAGATGGCCCGCAATGTCATCGGCGAGCGAGTGCTGAACTTCCCGCGGGAGTACGCCGCCGACCGTGGCGTGCCGTTCAACCAGGTGCGGCACGGCAAGACCCGGTAGTCGCGCGGTCAGTCTTCGACGAGGATGTCCTCGGAGTCTCCGCTGACGACCGGAATCTGAACCAGCGACAACACATGGTGCGCGGGGCTTCCCGGCGGCGCCACCAGCACGCACTCGCCGCCCTGTTTGCGGGCGCGCTCCCGCGCGGCGGCCAGGGCGCTGACCCCCGCCGAGCCGAGGTGGGTGACAGCGCTCAGGTCGATCATCAAAGAGGCTATGCCGGAACGGCTCTCGACCGCTATCTGACGATCGAGGGTGGAGGCGGTATTGGAGTCGACCTCGCCGCGTACCACGATGCGACCGCTCTCGGTCACCAGCGAGACGAACTCGCTGTCTATCTCCCGCGGGTGGGCGATCCGGTTGGCCACCGGGTCGATGACGAAGTTCACCGGTCGCGTGAGCCGGTGGCTGAGCGTGGCGGTAGTGCCGTCCAGGCTGTGTGTGACATGCGATTCGGTCACCAGCGCCTCGGCCATCGCCAGGCCGCGCCCGCGGCCTTTCTCGCCATCGCGATGGTCCTTCCATTCCCCACGGTCGATCACCGAGGCACGCAGCAGGCCGTCGCCACCCAACGACGCCTCAACGATGAGCCCGTCGGTGACCTCGGTGCCGTAACCGTGCTCGACCGCGTTCTCGACGAATTCGGAGATCGCGTGCACCACATCGGAGACGTCGGCCGAATCCGCGCCGATCTCGGAAAGCCATTCACGCAATTTGGCCCGGATCCCCCGGGCGGCATGGATCGTCGCGTCCGTCATGATGTACAACGGTGGCGTCGGGGTCCGGCGCTGCACCGCCAGTAAGGTCACGTCGTCGCTGTAACCCGTTGAGCGCAAGAGTAATTCGAGTGTCTCCGAACAAAGCCGGTCGATGGGACGCGCGGGTGAATCGAGTACGAAGCCCCTGGTGCCGGCGGCGATACTGCCCGCCAGGTCCGCGAACTCGGCGGTGCTGGCCATCAGCGGCCGGCCCGGACGCTCGATCAGGCCGTCGCTGTACAGCAGAACGGCGTCCCCGACGTCGAGGGTCTTGGAGCGAACCGGGAACCCGGCGCCGCTGCCCAACGGGCCGCCGCCCGACGGTTGCACATACCGCGCGCTGGCATCGGCGGTGACGATCAGCGGCGGCGGGTGTCCGGCGGTGATGTACTGGAATTCACCTGTGGTCAGGTCCAGCGAGGCGAGACAGATGGTGGCGGATTTCGATCCGGGCACATGCTCGTGAAAATCGTCGAGCGCCTCGAGCGCTGCGACGATGCTCTGGCCTGCGGTGAGCTGCATCCGCAGCGCGGTGCGCAGCTGCGACATCACCGCCGCGGCTTCGACACCATGGCCGACGACGTCGCCGACGACGAGCACCAGGCGGTCGCCGAGCGGCAGCGCGTCGAACCAGTCGCCGCCGGCGGCGGTGTCCTCTGCCGCGACCAAGTATTCAGCGGCAATGTCGGCGCCGGGAACCAGCGGAACCGACGGCGCCAACAAAGTCTTCTGCATAAGAATCGCCGAGTCGCGTACGTCGCGGTACCGCTTGGAAAGTTCTTCGACGCGGGCTTCGGCGGCGAGCCGTGCCTGCACCCGGGCGGTCACTTCTTCGAAGAGCACCTGCACACCCTCGATGGATCCGTCCGAGGCGCGTCGGGGCGTGACAAGAAAGTCGAAATACCGCTCCTCGAGACCGGAACCCTGCAGGTCGACCTGAAGGCGCCACTCAGATCCCGACTGTGACTCACCGGTGTGATACACCCGGTCGAACATGTCGTAGATCTGTTGGCCTTCCAGCTCCGGATAGATTTCTTTGGCCGTCTTGCCTACAGTGTTCAACGCTGGATTGAAGGCGCGGAAGGCGGCGTTGACCGCTATGAAGCGGTGATCTGGCCCGTCCAGGCCGACCACCATGGCAGGGATGTTCTCGAAGATGCGCCGCACGTCATCTGCCGTGCCCACCGCGTCATCCCAGTCCATCTCGGCCGACATATGGCCGTACCTCCCGCGGACCGATGAAGCAAACAAGTCGGGTGCGTTGACGTCAACGTCAAGCAACAACAACCAGACTAGCAATGTGCGGCACAGGCACCAGGCACCAAAATTATTGAGTCGCGGGACAACCGCCCGAGCTATGCCGCGGACAGCGCCGATTCGGTCGTGGGGTGAACGGGTAGCACCTGGCCGAAACCACAAGCGGACACGATGCGGGCGATGGCGGGGTCGCTGCTGACCAATCGCAGCGTGATGCCGCGGCGGCGGCACTGTTCCGCTTCGTCGGCCAGCACGGCGAACGCGCAGCAGCCCATGAAATCCAGTCCGGTGACATCGACGACCAGCGGTCCGGGCCGGGCGGCCATCGCCGAAGCCTCGGCGAGCAGGCCCTGCCAGGTGTGTTCATTGGCTGCGTCGACTTCGCCGCCGGCACGGATGACCACCGCCGGGCCGCTGCGCACCGTGCTGGCCCGCAACGTGCTGCTCGGTTCACCCAGCTCCAGGGACAACCGGTCGCTCAACGGCACCGGGATAGAGAATGAGTCGGACGGACCCAGGTTCATCGTGCACCCCCAAAAAAGAGCCGCGCCGGCAAAATCCCCCCGATGGAATGTCCACTGCGCGCCCGAAGACAAAGTGATGCCTTGTGTATAGCAGAAACTGTTGCCGGATTAGGCCAAACTGCGGAATCGGTAAAGCGCCGGCGGGCGGTGTCCGTCATTGCCGACGCCCCGACGCCGAAAGTCAGGCCGACACCGGCTTTCTGGCCGATGCCGAAACTTTCATCAGCTTCATCAGGTTGCCGCCCATGATCTTGGCGATGTCGGCCTCGTCGAAGTCGGTGAGTTCGTCCACAAAGGAGATGGGGTCCTTCAGCCCCTCGGGATGCGGCCAGTCGGAGCCGAATAACACGCGGTCGGTTCCGACCATCCTGACGATCTCGGCGAACCTGTCCTCCCAGAACGGGGTGATGTAGACACAGCGTTTGAAGGCTTCCACCGGGTCTTCGCTGAAGGACTGCGGCATCTTCTTGTAGACGCCCTTGAGGCCCTTGAACAAGTCCGGCACCCAGTCGGCGCCGTTCTCGATCGACAGGATCCGCAACTCGGGGTTGCGGGACAGCGCGCCGTGGCACACCAGCGCACCCATCGCGTCCAGGATCGGCCGATGCCCCATCGCGAAGCTGCGGAAGGGGGTCGGCTTGAACGGCAGGAACTCATCGCCGGGTTCCCACACGTTCGCGAACTCCGAGTAACCGCTGTCCGAGGCGTGCATCGACACCGGCAGTTCGGCTTTGACGCAGGCCTGCCAGAACGGGTCGAACTCCTCGAGTCCGAACGACCGGCTGCCCTTGTAGCCGGGTACGGGTGCGGGCCGGACCAGCACGGTGCGGGCACCCCGTTCGAGACACCATTCGAGCTCCTCGAGCGCCCGCTCGACGATCGGCAGGGTGATCACCGGGGTGGCGAAGATGCGGTCCTGATAGTTGAACGACCACTGCTCGTACATCCACTGGTTGAGCGCGTGAATGACGTCGTGGGTCATCTCCGGGTCGTCCTTCATCCGCTCCTCGACCAGGCTGGCCAGGGTCGGGAACATCAGGGCGTAGTCGATGCCCAGCTCGTCCATGACCTCCAGGCGCGCTCCCGGTTCGCGGAAGGCGGGGATGGCCTTCATCGGCTCGCCGAGGATCTCGCGGTAGCTCTTGCCCTGTGCGCCGTTGCGGAAGTAGTCCTCTTGCGCTCCGGGGCGTGCCACCACCTCGAAGGTCGGGTTCGGGATGTACTCGCTGATGTGTCCGCGCACCACGATCTTGGTACGGCCGCGGACTTGCACGTAGTCGATGACCCTCTTGCGGTTGTCCGGCAGGAATTTCGTCAGCGCTTCCTGCGGCTCGTACATGTGGTTGTCGGCGTCGAACACAGGGAAGGAAAGTTCGCGAGACGGCATAGCGATCTCCTGTAAAGTCATGATCTCATCGTGTGGTAATGACGTTACCACCCTGGGCAAGGGGTGGGCGTCAAGGTTCGGTGGGGCCGTCGGGGTCCGGGTTGCCGATGATGGCGAAATTCACTGTCGCGGTGGCCGCCAGCTCGGTGCCGCTGTCGCCGTAGATATCGATCTGCATGACCAGCGACCGGCGGCCGGCCCGCAAGACTTTCGGGACGGCCAGCGCCGAGCCCTGCCTGATCGGCCTTAGATACCGGATGACGAGATCGGAGGTCGTCATGGCGGTGCCCGGTTGGAGGTACTGCAGACCGAGTTGTCCGCCCGCCACGTCGGCCAGGGTGGCGATCAGCCCGCCCTGCAGTGCACCCGAGGTGTTCACCACTTGCGGGCTGACGGGCATCGTCATCGCGAAGCCGTCTTGGAATCGATCATCCTGGAAGCTGGCCGGGCGCAGACCGATCTGTGCGAACAGTTCAGCCAGCGTGGGATCCGGTGTCTGATCGTCGCGCTCGCGGATGCCCAGCGCGCGGCTGCAGAAATCGTACAGTTGGCCCGAATCGATCGGCGTTCCGTTCAATTCGGTTCCTAGCCAATGCAACCGGAGCGCGCCGACCATCGTCTGCATGACGATCGCCGCGGCGGTACCGACGTCGAGCCCGGGGTTGAAGACACCCTCGGTGATGCCCTGCCCGATGATGTCACGCATCAGTCGATGCAGCGGCGAAAGGACCCGGGCGTACTCGCGGGGCCGGGTCTCGGCCAGGTTCTGGTTGTACAGGCTCAGCGCACGGTTGAGGCTGTCCTGGGTCGTGGACTCCGGTTGGGCCCCAACCCGATCGATGATCAGCTTGAGGGCCGCGGTGCTGTCCAGGCCAACGGTTTCGGCGCGCCAGGTCTGCGCCGCCTGGGCCATGGTGCGCTCGAACAGTGCCAGGAGCAGTTCATCCTTGCTGCCGAAATGTTGGTAGAAGGCACGCAGCGAGGTCTTGGAGCGGGCGACGACTTCCTGGACGGTGAAGTCGGTGCGCCCGGTCTCGCCGAGGATGTCGACCGCCGTCTTGATGAAGCGGTCGGCCCGGGTAGCTTCGGCTTCATCGGTGGGGCCGGCCATGGGCGGTCTCCTGTTCCTGGACGTGGCACACGCTGTGAGAATGAGATTACCGTGCGGCTCGACCAGCATCGTCACCCGCGTAGACAGCCCTCTCGTGGGATCTCCTCGGGGGTGAGCAGGTGACGCATGGGCTGCAACCGCTCAGGGGTGCCGAAGCTGTGGCGAATCGGCGGTGCCCGGCCTCGGGACCCTTCTGGTCGTTCATGCGGACGGGAGCGGGGGCGATCACCGTGGCGCCGGCGTGGATCGCTGCTGGGCGCCGTGCGCTGGTGATCTGGGGACTTGTTGCCGCGCAGGCGATTTTGGGATGTGCGGCCAAGGGGGTGGTATTCCGGTGGTCGGGGCGCTGCTGCCTCACCGCTCGACATCCCCATCGTTCATGGGTGACCGCAACGGCCTGATGTTCCGAAAGATGTTGGTGGACTGGGTCATGTGTCCCGGGTCGTGCTCGCCCTCGTGGTCCGTGCCGACCCGGTCGAGATCGGGGTACGCCCGCAGTCCGGCGTGCAGACGGGGCCGGTGGCGGCCGCGCAGCGCAGGTGCTCGGCGATCGTCCCTTCCGAACAGTGTTGCCGCACCCAAGATTCGACATCTCGAGGATGGTGTGGGTGCTCAATCAGTCCGGTCGCCGCGACATCGTGCTGCTCGAACGGACCGCCGGCGGTGCGGAAGTGCTGGGCTCGGCTGGCCCGCCAGTTCGATAGGCTTTGCCCGTGAATGTCGCCGCCGCTGACGGGGGAGCCGCAGGCGATCGGCGCCTGGTGGAGAAAGCCCTCAGCTTGTTGATCGGCGAAGCGCCGACGGGCTGGAGGCGACTGCGGGTCGAGTTCGCGGCGGCGCCGTCGGTGGTCACGGCGACGGTGACCTCGGACACCGGGACGGTGTCACTGTCCGTACCGGCCGATGCGGTCGAAGCCCTCAACGAATACCATCGCCTGGCCGTGGCCAGCGGGGCGGTGTGGCGGCGGTTGGAGATTCAATGTGGCGCCGACGGGACGATCTTCGCGCGCACCGATGCATCGGACGCAGCTGCCGCGACGCCGGTGCGCCGCTGGACTCAGCGACTGCTGGCGGTGATCACCGTTGGTTGTCTGGCCGCCGCGGCCGCGGTGTTCGCGGTCGGGTGGCGGTGGTCGGAACCCGCGCGGCTCACCGTGATCAAAGTGCCGGAGCCGTCCGCTCGGGCGCAGCAGGCGTGGCGGTCGGTGGTGCAGTGGTACGACGCAGAGAATCACGGTGACGCGGCGCGGATGCGCCGACTGGCATGCGTCCACCCGGCCAAGGCGGTGACGGACTGGATCGACACGACCTCCCACTACGGACAGGACCAGGGCCTGGTTTTCCCCGACGCGATCAGCGAATTCAGGGATAACGGCGCGACGGTGGTCGTGAAAGTGCCGGTGCGGATCCGTCCGCTGGATGAGCGGACTAAGCGTCAAGTCGAGGAGGCGCAGGCCAATGGCGGTTTCTTTCACGAAACCGTGACGCTGGCGAGCGAAGGCGATGAGCTGAAGATCTGCGATGTGGCGCTGCCGCCGAGGGACGGAGGCTAGATGGCCGTCGACGAGAACGCAACTGGCACAACGGGATTGGATCCGTTGGCGGCGAAAACTTGCGCGCCGCAACATGAAATCGCTGCGCGACCGGGTAGGCGGAGGACCGTGTGGTGGTGGGCATTGGCCGCGGCCGCTTCGGTTGCGGTGCTTGTCGTCGCGATCGTCGGTCGCGAGCGGGGTGAGCGCGCCACGTTGCGGCCGCTGCTGGTCAGCGACTCGATGACGCAGTCGGAGGCGAACGACGCCGCCGAGACGACGGTTCGAGCGTGGCTGCGTGAACGCAACAACCGTAACCTGGCCAACCTGGTGGCGCTGACCTGTCCGGACAATGTCGGCACGGTGAGCGTCGAGGTCGACGACGTGCGAAACCACCGACCGGCTCCGCCGCGGATTGAGGTCGCCACCACCGGCGCCTTCGAGCGGCATGGCGACCTGTGGACGTTGAACACCCACTACACCAACGGCGTCAGTGAGCGGTACGTGCTCGGCGTACGTGACGGTGAGTTGCGGGTATGCCGGATCGTCGCGGCTCCGGTGCCGTGATCAGCTCGGCTGCGTGGGCCGCGCGGAAAGGCTGGTGAGGGTGTCGGGTTCGTCGTTGCCGCCGGGTGGGTTTCGTTGGGTCGAGCCGGGTCCGCAGGCAGCAGAGCACGCGCGTCGATCACGGCGGTGGCGGATCGGCGCGGCGATCGCGGCGGTAATGGCCGTATCGGCCGGCGGGGTGTCCGCCGTCTTGTGGGGACCGTTCCGGGATGGTGGGCGAAGCGCACCTCCCGCGCCACCGACCATCGGCACACCGAAAGACCTTCTGGTGTCGTTCCCGTTGAATCGGCAACCGGTTGAGGGCTGGCAGGTCACCGCGGCCGGCATCGGTCTGCCGCCCGGAGTTCAACTGGGAAAGTTGTTCGCCAGCAACGGCAATAAGGCCTACTTCATCACCGCCCAAGGCTGCGACCGCAAGTGCCTCGACCCCGTTGGCTGGTTGTATGGGATCGACACCAGCTCCGGCACGCGGTTGTTTCCCCCGCTGTCACTGCCCGGGTTCTACTCATCGGGTGACAACTGTTACGGCAACGGGCCCTCGGTCGCTGTCTGCACCACCCGCGCCCCGGACGAGACGATCGAGCAGGACTTTCCGCCGCCCACCGCGTGGGTGATCGACCTCGACCATGGCACGGTGTCCTTCAGCGGAGCCAACACACTGAATCCGAAAAGGGGTGGCGGCACACAGTTGTCGGCGGTGGGCAACGACCTCGGCCAGACCTATCTGCTGGCAGCAACCCCGGGCAAGGGGGTTTACGGAGTCGGCAAACGAGCCGAGCTGACCTGGTTTGTTCCGGGTAGTGGCCAGGTGGCCACCCCCGTCACCAGAGGATCTGACATCCCGCCGCTGACGCTGGCGGTGCAAGCGCCGACCGCTCCCGGTGACGAGCGCGGGTCCCGTGTGTTCTCGGTCATCGACGGCACAGACCTGACGCCCGGTGTGCCCGCCGGCACCAGGTTGGAAGAGGCTGAGGTTTACCACGGCGGTTTCGTCTACCAATTCGACTCGGGAGCCGTTACCGGCACCCTGATGTACGACACCGCGGGGCGGCAGGTGGCACGGCAGGACTCCGAACGCAGCTTCCCGCGATCGAATCCGGCAATGCCGACGCTGCTGGTCGGATCCACATTTCAGTTCTACACAGCTGCGGGCAAGCTACTCATCGACGTCCCGGCGCGGGGCTTGGCCGAGGAATTCAGAACCATCGGCACCAAGGTCTATGTCAGAAAGGCAGCAACCCACGGTAGTGACGAGACCTGGCAGTCATGGGATTTGTTGACCGGAGCACCGGGGCCGGCCTGTGCCATGCAACTGGGTGTGTCGTACGTCGGCTCTGACGGGAACGTGGTCGTTGCCCTGCGTGGCGGCGCCGACGAGGCTTTCGCGGCGGTGGACGTCGCGACGTGCCAAACCTTATGGGAGATAACGGGCAAGGTGCTGATCTCGAAGATCGGCAGTGGGCTGGTGGAAATCGACTACGACCACCAGACGATCATGTCGCTGCGCGCGCCGAATTAGGCACTAGGGTTTCCGCTGCGCGCGCAGCCGTGCAATGTCGTCGGCGATCAATTGATCGATGCGCTCGCTGAGGTTCCCGGCAGTCATCGGAGTCAGGTAAACGAATTTCGGCGAGTAGATGTAGTCGCCGTCGTCGCCGATGGCGACGTACACGAGGACGTCTTTGGAGCGGTCGAACCCCCAATCTCGCGCCGGCTGCCATCGACTCTGAATCCTGGTGTACCGCAGCACCTTTGACCGCGGTACCGAAAGTGCATCACTGCTGGCTTCCGTCGAGCGGACAGAGACTTCCCGGCTGTCGTCGCCTCGTGACTTCGTGCGGACGAACTCGGGGATCACGATCTTGGGGTGTCGCCCGGGACCGGTCAGCGCAAGCGCACTTGTGATCGCGGGCCCCAGATCGAAGGGAGGCACCGCGTAAATGTCGATTACGTGGTCCTCGGATCGTTGTGCGGCAATGAATCCCGATTGGCCGCAGCGGTGTGCCAGTATCCGTCCTCTAGGTGCTCCCACGATGCTGACGACAGACTCGACCCGGATGTCGGCATTCAGGTACGTGGTGAACCACAGGTGGAAATCACGAAGGTCACCGTGCCGGAGCCGCTCGGGCGCCGCCGCTGCGTGCGACGCGTACTCCTGGAAGGAGGCGAATCGGGTCGGGCGCAGTTGGGCGAACGGGAAGGGCAGAAAGTCGCGGCCCGTGCTGTCGCTGATCGCCTGCAGATCGACCAGGTCGATGCTGCCTACGCGGTTCAGGGCCACGTGCTTCATTCCGGTGATTCCCGTCGGCGCTGCGAGGAAGGCGTCGCGGCGCCGCTCTCGTGGCCTTCGCCGCCGACCACGGGGACGACGGCCTCGACGTCGCCGATCACTTCTTCGCCGTGCTTGGCGTGACGCAGTGCTCTGTTGGCCTTGTGCTCTTTGTCGGCGCCGGCGCCACGTTGCCCGGCGACGGGTGCCCCGGCACCGGGTGTCCCGGCACCAGCGCCTACCCCCGCCCGGGATGCTTGCGCGGCCGTGACCGCCCTCGTCCCCTGTGTGACCTGGGCGGACGGTTTGCTTGCTGAGGGCGAATGCGCGCCCGTGCCGCCGCCCCCGCCGCCTCCGCGGCCGGATCCCGCTCCGGTTGTGACTCCTTTGAGACCGTGGGGTCCCAGACCGAGAACGCCCTCGGGAAGATCGGCGGCCCCGTTGCGGGCACCTTTGGACAGGTCACCCAATGCCTGGTTGGCGGCGTTGCCCGCTTGGCCGGCAGCATTCTGGGCCTGTTGGCCGGCCCCTTGCGCGGCATCACCGGCGCCCTCCGCGGCCGCGTCGAGGCCGGGGAGCGCGTTCGTCGGCGTGGTGGCGGCGGGCGCGTCCGGTTGCCCCGGAGGCGGGTCGGACGCGTGTAGGCCGGACAGGGACGGAATGCCGGGTGCACCCGATCCGCCCGGCGATGGGCCACCGGGTGACCACCCACCCAATGCGGGCGAGCGGGGTCCGGCCGCCGGACCGCCAACCTGGGGGGCGCTCGCCGACATGTCCGGGTGGCTCTGGCTGATCCATTCAATAGGTGGGTTGTAAAAAGTCTGAATCACGCGCTGCGCTTGTGCGTTGACGAAGGAGTACATCTCGTCCTGAGCCGCCGGATTATTGCTGTAGACGCCGCCATTCCCGAGTGCTTTCTCGATGCTGTTGTGCATGGAGATGAACCAGTCTCTGGTTTCTGATATGTCGCGCGAAAAAGCGTCGACGAGCGGGTCCATACGATGTGCCGCATCGGCCAGCGATCCGAGATATCCCAGGGAATCAGCGGCGTGCTGGAATAAGGCTGTAGCAGTCGCACCCGTGAATTTCTGACTGTTCTTCAAACGATCGATCGTGGCCTGAAACGCATCTCTGGCCTGTTGCAGTGATTGGCCGATGCGTGACCAGATTTCGTGGTGCTGCACCGCGACGTCTGGTGCCGCGGCGACGATCTTGTGGTAGCCGTCGAAGAAGTCCGCGATGTACTCCAGCGGGACACCCTTGGTGGTCAGGCCGGCCGTGGGGGTGCTTTCCCGATCGCTGAGCCTGGCGAACAGAGTCTTCCCGATCGCTGAATCGTTGAGGTGCGGAATCGTCACGTCTTCGTTGCCGATGGGATCACCGTGATAAGGGTCCTGGTGCGGGTCTATATCCCAGTCGAGCGGCGGTGGATCAGGTGACATCGAGGGTTCTCCGCGTTCCCCACGGCGGCTGCATCGTCGTTATTGGCCGTCTGTCGCGACGAGCGCGTGGTGTGCGGCCAGAGAGAACTCTTTGAGCGCATTCGCGAACTGCTGGTATTCGGCCAGTCGTTGTCGAATAGCATCGCCAGAGCTGTTCAGCGCGCTCGCAGTGGCCGTCGCGGAGACGAATTTTCCGACGACGCCCTCGTTGATGCGCAAGTTGCCGGCGGCGGCCACCTGGGCGTCTATGGCGAGCACCAACGAATTGATGCCGCCCAACCATTCGTTGAGGAACGACGGATCGATCTTGAGGAAGTCCTCGGGGACGTTCTGCGCCCACTGACGGAGTTGCTGCCGCGGACCGCTCAACTCATCGGGCGGCGGTGGTGTCTCGATTGACATGACGTCTCCTCCGGTGGCGTCTGTTGATCGTCAGCGGATCCGACCGACAGCGGATCGGCTGGCTCCCCCTAACCACTCCAAGTGGCCTGTAGTTCGTGTTTGCCAGGATAAGGCACCCCAGTGGCAGTAATCAGCGGAAACCGGGCCGACGGCGCTACCGGCGAGCGGCCCGTCATTCGTCACCACGATTCACCGCATCGCCCGCCTGATCCTCGCCGGTGGGCGCCGCGCGGGAACGCCGCCGTTGTTCGGCGTCGCGCCGCTGCTCGAACAGCACGTCCTGCGCGGTCGGCTTGCCTGCGCGGGTGCGGCGCACCTGTGCGCTCAGGGTGCGTAGGGCGAGATTTGAAGTGGCAAGGCCGGCGACCACCGCGGTCAGCGGGAAATAGAACGTCGGTCCGGAGGCGCGGGCGGTCAGCAAGACCGCGGCGAGGTACGGCCCGGCCAGCAAGAGCGGCGGCAGCACTTGCCCGGCCACGATCAGCACTCGGTCGAGCCGCCACGGTTGCGCCGGGGCGGGTTCCACTTCCACCCCGAACGCGACGAAGCCGGTGACACCGAAGAACGCGATGATCGGCGCGGCGATGACGAACAAGGCGATGGTGAGGGCGGTGTCGAGCGTGCCGTTCATCGAGTCAGGCCGGCCTGGCGGAGCTGGTCGAATCCGTTGCCCAGATCAGGGTCTGGGAAGTGAGTGAAAACCGCCGCGAGGTCAGCCGGAGTCACGGTGCGGCGGGCTGCGGCTGCCAGCAGGTGGTGGCAGGCATCCTCGAGGCCCGGACCTAACACAGTGGTCATCGCGGCAACGGTTTCCTCGGGTGTCCAGATCGCCGGCAGCGGGTCGTCGAGTTCGTCGAACGTGTCCGTGGCGCCGCGGCACCATCGCTTGCCATCCCACCAGTAGCAGAAGCTGAGCAGGCCGTTCTGGTTGCGGGTGTTCAATGCCGAGTCATTGACCCAGGCCGGCGCGCCGCAGTACAGATCGGGCAGTCCCGCGCGCTGGTGGTAGGCCGCGATGAGCAGGGGTGAGTTCCAACGCCCTCCGGACAGCACCGCTCGGTTCCCCGGCAGCACGAACAGGCTTGACCCGCTCCGGGCGTCGGATTCGTAGGACGCCAGCCCCGGGGAGATCCGCGGACCCCATACCGAGTGCGCCCCGATGTAGATCGCAGCCAAGGTCGCCCAGCGGGACCACGTCTCGGGCAAGGGCTCGATGTCATCGGTCTCCGTGGGATGACGGCCGATGCTGGCGTCGGCTGCCGCGGCGGCGGAAGCCTGCGCCGGTGTTCGGCCCTGTGCGGCGGGTCCGGCCAGATAGCCGGCCAGCCAGACCGGCACCAGTGGACGGGGGAAGGCGGCGATGTCGTCGCGGTAGTTCTGTGCGGGCTGTAATTGGCCTGCGGGGAAAGGTTGCTCACCATAGTCGTAATCGGCGCGAAGCTGGCCCTGGTTGTTGACCGTGAGCATCAACCGCCACCAGGGTCCCGCCGACATCTGGGCGCTGACCTCGCGTTGAGTGCGCACCAAGTCCATCACCGAGCGTGGAACATGGACCGGTTGCCAGCCGGCGCGGGTTGCGAACGCGCAGTCGGCGGATCCGGCCCGGATCGTCAAGGCGAAGACCGCACTGAACTCTTGCCAACCGGGGGGACCCAGGAGGGCGACTTCCCGGGCGATCGGATCGAGCATTGCGGATGCCCGCTCGCTGATCTGCTCGTCGTGGCGGGCCAAATCCGCATCGGGTGCGGGACCGTCGAGCACGGTGTACCCGGTGGCGACCTGTCGACCTTTCGAAGCCCGGTCGAAAGAGTCGGCGAGTTCGGCGAGCAGCGGACCGGAGTCCACTTCTGCCGCAGCCGAATGCGCTACGCGTTCGTGTTCGGCGAATTGTTGCTGCGCGATCCGTGGTGGCGTCGACGTCGACGCCTCCTCGATCCGGCCGCTGTCGCCGATCAGGAACACCGCCCGGCCCACCGGCATATCGAGAAAAGCCGCCGGATCACCGGTGTCGACGTTAACCGGCGCATAGACCGACCAGCCGGCCTCGAAGCGGTCAGCCGTCAAACCCGTTGTCGGATAGTCGATTCCCGCACGACGGATGTGCTCGGTAACCGCGGCCACGGCCTCGGCGGCGTTCATGGGCACCAGGATGCTGCTGCGGTGAGCCGGGCTGACCGGGCTCGTCCGGACGGACATACCATCAGCGCGTCCTCCTAGGTCGGTGTTCCGCGGTCGGCCCCGGGTGGCATAAACAGCCGGTCGTCCTGCTCGCGCCGTCGGCAGGATTCGACGAACTCCAGCGCCGCCGCCTCGTCGTGCAGAAACGCCTCATACTCAGCCGGGGTGATTCTGTAGGACTCGATGTAGTCCACCATCTGGTTGCTCACCGGAATAGCAGCGAAATGGCTGCCGGAGTCGGACTCGGTACCCAACCAATAGCGGTGCTCTTTGGATAGATATGTATTGATGAATTTCATTCGCGCCTTTCTGCTCGCCCTGAAACTCTCGTGACAGTGTAGTCATCCGGAGATACTGCTCCGCCATCAATTACCGCCTCCGGCATGCCTTTAGGCAGAAACCCACCGGGCAGCCACTGGTTGTTGGCTCCCGCTTCGTTTCCGGACGGCATGCGTAAGCCGTAGGTCGCAGGTTCGGAGATGTCTACCCGAACTATTTCGTACGCGTCGAAATAATTGGCCGGCAGACCCAGCGCTTGCTCTAGTAATCGGAGGTCGTTTTCGGTCGTGGCGGTCAGGGAATCCAATTCACTTGATGGGAATACGAACGTGGTGCCGTCTCGCTGTCCTATTCCGAAGGCATTGAGATTGTCCAGCACCATGTAGCGGCTCGCGCCGTCGTCGAACCTCGCCAGATGCTGCTCGATGAATTCGGCTGGCAGATACTGCGCCGGATCGGGACGCTCACCCTTGGGGATACTCAAGATGGCATCGCGCTGTTCATCGGTCAACGGACTGCCGTGCGGGAGTTCACCCGCGACGTCGCCCACGGCATCGGCCGCCTCGAGTTGGCCGGGCCGGCCGTCGAGCGGATCGAGCGCGTTTCCCTTCCGGTCGAGGTAGCCCACCGCGGTGGCCTGGACCGCTCGCTCGCCCCACAGCGGTGGCCAACCCAACGGCTCGTAGCGGTCACCGACCCGCTCGTAGAGATGCACCGTGCCGCCTTCGTTTACCGCGACATACGCGTGCCCACCTTGTCGGGGACCGGCCGCCCACTGCGATGCCAGGACCGCGGAAGCCCCGTCCCCGTGGCGCAGCAGCGTGTCGTGCACTTCTGCGTAGCTGGCGAAGCGCGACTCCGCACCCCAGGTCTGAAACAGCTTGCGGGCGGGCACCCCCGACGGTCCCGGCTCGCCGAGAGCCGGGACGTCACGGCCGTAGCGATGGGCCAGGAATTCGTTGACGCCATGCGCACAGCGCCGGTCGTCGGTGGTGCCACCGTCACCTTCAGGTTGCGGAACCCGGTGATCGCCGCCCTCGGAATGCCATGGCGGATCCCACATTCGGCGGCGCAGCTGTGCCGGGTCGTCGGGGTGATTCTCCAACGGGCGGCTCAGTGCAGGTTCGGTGGGACGCAGGCCACTCCCTTCGAAACGATTGCCCTCGATGTGCACCCGGTCGAACCCACCGGCGCCGATACGGCCGAAGTTGGCCAGCGATTCCGTCGGTGTTTCCGGCAGCCGCGGATCGAACCAGTAGTACGCGGTGTGCGTCGCTGTGGTGCCGTCAGCGCCCAAGAGGTCCAGATAGTGTGGGAATTCAGCCGTGACCCGGGTGGCGCCGAATGCCTGCATCGCGGGGTCCATACCTAGGCGGCCGAACAACCAGCCGCCGCCCGGGTGGAACGTGCGCCCGCCGAACGTGGTGACGAAATCACGCGACGACGACGCCACGAAAACCTGGTCGCCAACCCCGAATTCCGAGGCGTGCCGCAGCGGTCCGGCGCCCGGCGAACCCAGCAGCGTCACGCTGCGCACATGGGTCGTCAAACCACCGCCTCTCGCTGCGAAGCTGGTTGTGGTCGACCCGTAGGAGTGCCCGAAAACATCGTTGCTGCAGAACGCGCTGCCGTCACCGGCGAAGGCGTCCCGGCCGGCGTTGAACGCGGCGAGGTCACCATGCAGAATCTCGCCGCCGGTGCTGGCTAACTTCGTGTGCATGACGTCCCAGACGCCTTTGAACATGCCTTGTGGTGAGTCGTAGCCGATCCACGCGATGGACGCGACCCGCGCCGCGGGATCCTGCCTGAGAACCGACTCGAGATGATTCAGCGCATTGTCGAGGTTCAGTCCGATCTTGTCGATGGTCGTCGTGTAGCCCGGTACATGCCACGAGACAGCGTCGGCGTGCGAGGGGTCGTGGCCGACGCTGACAACCATCCGGCCATCGCCACCGAACGCGCGCGGGTCGAAAGCCAGCACGTGGACGTCGCCCCCCAGCCGTGCCGCTTTAACCCTGGCATCTTTCAGCGCCGCGCGAAGTCCGTCGTATCGTCTGAGTTCTTTGGCTTCTCGTCGGCTCAGGCGCTCGCCGGCGTCTGCGCGGGAACGCAACTCGTCGCGCAACCGCGAAAGCTCGTGCTGGTTGGCCTCGCTGCGTGCCCACGCCGGAATGCCTTCGGCGTTGCCGATCTCACGAGGATAGGAATCGATCAGCGCGCGCTGCTGCTCACCGCTGAGTTGGCGCCACCACGTTGCGTTATCCCTAGCCCGTTGTTCCCCGAAGAGTTTGTCCGCCAGGTGATGCCGCAGCTCGTCCGGACTGACCGGCGGAATCCGTTTCCATAAACTGTCATTCGCTACTCCTCGGGAGTGATCAGGGTCGGGGTGGGACGCCACCGCACGTCCCCGATCGCCGGGATCACTGTGATCGAATACCGAATCGCGACGTGAATCCGCTTGGCTGTCTCCGTATTCGGGTGTGACACCGTCGTCCGCTAGCGCACCGCCGTCGCTTCGTCGGGCCAGGCTCCCTGGTTCTGCTGACTCATCCATGCGGCGCGGGACATAGCCACCCTGGACAGTACGTCCCTCGGCTCGTGCATGTAGGTCTGCTTGTTGATGGTCAGCAGGTGCTCCTGCGTGGGTTCGGGCGGCTGCCTCAGCGATACCGCAGTCATCTGGTAGTCGATGGTCTCGGAGTCTTCCCGGGTGCGCCGCAGGGTGATCTTCCACTGGTGTGGGTAGATCTGATTTCCCACCGGCCGGCCGGATCGCTTGGCCATCGTGTAGGTCTCGGCCACCACGTTGGTCGGCAGGCTCGAGTGCGTGGTCACGATCCCGGTCTCCGAGTCGATCACCAGCTTCGCCTGGCCCACCGCCCGGCTCCCGGCGCCGTCCTCCGTCAGGATCGGCGAACCGACCCAACCCATTTCGAACTGGATCACCCGAAAGGTGCGGTCGGGGAAGATCTGAGCCAGGTATGCCAGTGCTTGTTCCTCGGTCGCGAGCTGCACCATCTCGGCCTCCTTGGTGGGGTGTGGGTCCGAAGTGACCGGCGGCGATCGGCGTGGACCACAGGTACGCGGATTCGTTGACGAGCATGGCGGGCGGATGATCGCTGGTGAGGCTGTGCTGCGGGTCCCACCAGACCGGGCCGGAGGCCCCGTGCGGGTAGACGATCACGGTGGCGTGCGCTCCGTCGAGCACCGGAGCCCCGTCAGGGTGGTACATCAGATTTCCGGCGGCATCGCGTGCCTGCCAGTCGTTGACCACCAGTGCCGACGCGCCCGGTCCCAGCTGCGCGATCTGCTGGTGCAGATCGGCGAACTGCTGGCGCACGGAAAGGTTTTGATCGGACAGGTGCAGATCGTCGCCGAACCAGGCCCGGGCGCGGGCCAGTCCACTGGCTTCTCCGCTCGTCAGGTCGATCGTTCCGTCGGGGAGCTGGTCGAGGAATCGGGGAACCGATACCGTCGGCTCCCCGTAGAACGACGCCAGCGCGGCCAGCGAGGAATCCACACAATTGTTGGCGCGCCCGTCGACGGTCGGGCCGCCGTCATTGACCAAGCCGCCGTAGGCATTGGTGCGCGGGTCAGCGCCCGACTCGTAGCCGCCGCTCGGATCCCGCAGCGCCCGTTCGAGAACGGCCTGGTGCATCGGGTCTTCCAACGGTGCGAGCTCGTGCGGCCCGAAGTTGCGGTGGTCGGCCGGGTTGTCGAAGCCCGTCGGGTCGAAGGGACCGGGTCCGGGTGGCGGGAGGTCGTCGTGTCCTGTGTCGGGGTCGGGACGGCCGGGCGGCGGGTCTGTTGCTGGATCCTGTGGTCCGCTGCGGTGATTTGGCGCCCGGACGGTGTCGGCCGCCGTCGGACGAGGCTGGCTGCCGTCGGGAAGAACGGGGCTCGGGACGGCCGCCAAAGTGACGTCGCCAGGCTGCGGCGGGACGGGTTCGAGCTGGTTATGGAGCTGTCCGGCTTCGTCTTTGCGGCTACCGGCCGCGGATTTCGCCCGCCGGACGTTGTCGGCTTGCGCCTCCCGCGCATGGCGGCTTTCCGGTACGGATGAACGCGGCCTCTCGCCCGGATCGGCGGCGGCTTCGCGGGAACGCTGTGGTGGTGTTGACGATCGGGCATCGCGGGGCGCTTGCCCGTCTCCGAGGGGCGCAGCGTCGCGTCGCGGCAGCGCCTCCCGGCCCGGTTGCGCCTCGCGTGCTGGCTGGGCGTCGTGCGGCGGGGGCAGGTCACGTGGCTGCGGTGTGTCACGCGACGCCGGTACTTCGCGCAGAGATGTTGTCGCTCTGGCTAATTCGTGACTCGGCGCGGCGACACTGGCACCAGCCGGCGCCTCTGCGCCGCGCACCGGTGCGTCGGCGACCTCTCTGAGCCCCGCAGCGTCGTGTCCGCGCGCAGCAGGTGCGACGTCGGAAACGCCGGCGCGAGCGGCTGGAACGAGGGGGCCGCCTGCCGATGGGTCGGCGTGGCCGGCCGCATGCGCCGCGGGTGAGCTCGGCGGCACGGACGCGGCGTGACCGCCCGGAGCGACGGTGGACGGTGAGGCCGTGGCAGCTGCATCGCTGAATCCGTTGTGGCTCAGAGGGACTGGGTCGTGATGGGGTGGACCGAGATTCAACGGCACGTCGACATCGCCAAGCCGCACGCCGCCACCCTGGCCGGAGTGATCGGCGCCGGTCGCCGACGACTCGAGCGGCGTCTGCTGATGTTGGGTCGCGGGCAGCGGTTCGACTACCGGTGTCCCCGGTCGCTCACCGGTCAATGCGGTCAGCTCTGGGCCGGCGCTGTGGACGCCCGGAATTCGCGCCCCGTCCACCGCGCCGAAGACGGCACCCGCACCGAGGGCATCGGCGAGGTTGACGTGCCCGGTCAAGGCCTGCTGGGCGGCCGCAGCGCCACCGGCATTGCCGACGAACGACGCGCCGAAATTCCTGGCACGATTACCTAGCGCGGAGCCCGCATCGAAATCGTGTGCACCCTTCAGGACCGGGCCCATGACAGCGCCCGAGATGGCACCGGACGCCACGTCGTTTCGCCATGATTCCCAGTCGAAGTCGTGCCGATTACCCTGCACCATCTGCTGGCCCTGAATTCCCGCGTTGAGTCCCGCTGAGATGCCGGCGTTGACTGCCGCACTGCCGAGCGCGCGGGTGACGAGCTGCGCGATGACTCGGGACAAGGCCTCGGTGGCCACTTTCGCCGCTGCGGCCCGAATGGCTTGGCTGATCACAAGTTCGATGCCGGCAATGGCGGCGGCGGCCTCGACGGGAGCGCCCCAGTTGATCCACGCCGACGCCGCGAGAGCCACGAGAGTTGCCGCCAGCGCAACCAGGTTCGCGATGAACATCTCCTTGGCGAACTCGATCTCGGTAGCCACGTTGTCGACCGCGTCGGCCAACTGACGCAGTTGATCGGCAATCTGGTCGATGGAGTTCCCGTAGGGTTTGAGCAACTGGTCCAGAGTGTTATGGACGTCGCCCGCCGCGAACCCGGCCAACGTCGTTTGGGTGGCGGCAGCGAGTCCGTCTTTGTGTGCGTCCAGTTGCGTTGCGTAGTGCCGCCAGCGGTCAGCCTGGCGTCTGCAGGCGGTCTCATCTCCTTCGGGAAACGGCTCGCCGATCAGGTCGCCTACCCACCGCAACCAGCCGGGAATCTCAATGCCCACGGATCACCCGCCCTCAAGGCAGGAGGCTAGCCAAAAGCATTTCACAGCAACGACTTCGGTGGGTCAGAGTGGCGGTTATTCGGCCCCGCCGCCGTCCTGAGCGACGATGCTCTCGGCCGCCTCGGTGAGCGATGGTGCGACGCTCTGTATCGCCTTGCGCAGATCGCCCGCATTGGCGATCACTTTCGATCGATCCGGATCGAACTTTCCGGCAAAGCTCGAACCGATCTTGTCGTGGGACCACGGTGAGTCGCCGGACAATTCGCCGCTCAAGTTGTCGATCAACGAACCCAGAGAAGCTCCCAGCTGGTCGAACTGGCTGATCCCGGCCCGGGCTGTCCCGTTGTCGTATTCGAATTGTTCTGCCATGTGCGTCTCCTCTTGCCGCTCGACGAGCAGTGCTGCGGGGAATCAGTCCGTGTCGCGAATGGTCGGTTGCCAGTCGTGCGGGTCAGCCTCCATGTGGCCGGTGGGGAGGTCGCCGCGCGGTCTCTCGACGGCCACGCGCCGCTCCGGCGAACCGGGCCCCGACAGCGGCACCTGCGGTTGCATGGCCTTTAACTCGTCGATCTGGTTGATCGGTGGCCCTCCGAACTGAGCTACCCGCTGCCACAGTCCGGCCTGGAATTCGTCGGTCTTCACCCGCATCTCGGCCGCCGCTGCCTGGGCGGCCTGCACGACGGCAGCACCGGCTTCGGCGCCGGTGGCTCCGGCGAATAGTCGGTCGTCGAACTCGACCTGGATGACGACACCCTGGGCATTGACCCAGACATGCGCCAGGTCGTCCTTCGACCAGGCGTCCGCGGTCTCGATGGCCATTTGCTGCGCCGAATGCGCGGCCGCGCCGGTGAACTCCTGCAAATGCGACAGCAACTGCTCGACGTCGCGTCCTTCGGAATTCACCCCGCCGAACAGGTCACCGATACCGCTCACTGATTCCCCCATAACGATCTGAGCTGTGCCGATAGCTTACGGTGCCGCGGTCGGACAAGTACGCAGAAGTTTTGTCCGGGGAGTCAGTTGCGCGAACCGCGGGGCCGGCCGCGACGACGCGGACGGACGTGGTAGCCACCACGCTCGGCCAGGGCGCGTAGGCGTCGCAGCGCGAAATCGCGTGCACGTCCCGATTCGGGGACCACCACCCCTGCCCACAGCCCCTCTACGCCGGTGACCTGATAAGCCTCGCTGGCGCACAGCCACCGCCGGGGGCACGCGAGGCAGAGCGCCTTGGCATCCTCGTCAGGCTCAGTGGTTGTCCACCGCTCTGGCTCGCTGGTGCACGCCGGAACGTATTCGTTGAGCGGCGTGGACAACGGAATTGCCGCAGCAGTCATCGCTTTCCTCCCAGTTCGGGCGCATATGCGCCGTCGTTGCGACGACATAACCACAAATCCACCGTTAGTGCAACATATAAAACGTAGCTGCTACGACTTGTAGTCTGTCTTGCCTCTGTTGGGCATGTGTACTACAACAGAACCGTGGCACATGCCTAGTTCGGATTATCGCCGGGCAACGCCGCGTCTCGCTCGAAAACCGCAGATGAACCGGTAAAAATATGTACACGAACTCATGTCGCGTGCGGGCCTGTAGCGGGAAAGATGTAGCATCTGCAAGCGAGTGGCGGAGGAGCGGTGGCGACGTGCCCGAAACTTCGGGATCCGAGCCGGGGGAGAAGCGCAGTGACATCTGACCAGGCGGTGTACAAGTGGCCACCTTCGCTGGTGGTGCGACTCGGCGATGAGGTCCATACGCTGGACCCACGAGCGGGTATCGCGATCATCGGCCGGGACAACTCCGCCACGGTCCGGCTTTCCGACGACCGGATATCGCGCTGGCATGTGCGTCTGGAACCGCACCGTGAAGGTTGGCAGGCGATCGACACCAGTACCAACGGCATGTATCTGGACGGCGTGCGGCGCAGCTCGGTACTGGTCTCGGGCACGACCACCCTGCACTTGGCCAATCCCGAAGGCTTCCCGGTAACCCTGACCCCCGAGGCCGACGACGTCACCGGAGTCATCGACCTGCCTGAGCCGGACGAGGACGAGTGGTGGGATGCCGACGTCGACCCCGGCGTGGCGCGTGCCGGACAGGCCGTGGCCGCGCGTCGCAACGAACTGGAGATCACCCAGCGGGGGCTGGCCAAAGACAAGATCATCAACGCCGGCACGTTGATCGCGTTCGAAAAGGGGCGGAGCTGGCCGCGTCGCGGCACGCTGGCCAAGCTCGAGAAAGCCCTGCAGTGGTCACCGGGCACCATCGCCCGCATCCGCAGCGGATCCGCGGTGATACCCATCTCGGGGCCGGCGACCGCGCTCGCGGAAATGCCAGGTGCCACCGAAGAGGCGACCGAGTCGATCACCGACACCGTCCGGGCGCCGCTGATGGCCGAGGCCGTCGAACTGGCGATGCACTCCATCAGCACCGCCACCGCCGAACTGCCGGAACCGTCGGACCCCGCGTTCACCCCGAAGGTGACCAAGATCCTGGCCGACTTGCGCAAACTCGAGAACGTCGCGGCCAGCGCGGCCCGCAACGCCAAGGGCACCCCCTCGGTGGTGTTGGCGTTGAGCACCGTGCGCCGCACCTACAACGAGGTGATGGCCAAGGCCGCCCAATCGCCGAATGCGACTCTGGGACAACGGCTTTACCAGGCCCGCCATCGCGCCGAACTCAGCATCGACGAGGCCGCCGCCGCCGCTGGTCTGCCCGCTGACTTCCTCGCCGACGCCGAGGCCGAACGCCCGATACCTGCTGACGTCGCGGGCGCGATCACGACGGTGATCGGGCAGCTCTCGGTCAGTTAGACGTCCGGTACTCCGGCTCGCCGACGATCTGCTGGGCGGGCGCCACTGAATGCCCCACATTGGGCAGGACCGCCTGTGGTGCCGCCTGCGGGGCGGACGGCTGCCCGGGCGTTGCGTGATCGCCGACGAATTCGTCGTAGCTCGCCTCCTGGGCCGCCTCGACCGGCCGCGGTTGCGGGGCTGACACCTGTTGCACCTGCTCGGCATGCGCGGACCCGCTTTCGTCCGCGGCATCGGCCTGCTCACCGTCGGCGTATTGGCCGTAATACTGCGCCGCGGCCTGCGCATATTGCTCGGCATAGGCCGCGTACCAGGCCTGCTGCTCTTCGGACGCGCTCGGCTGCGTTAGCAGGGCGCCGACGGCGGCGCCGGCTTGGATAGCGTTGAGCACCACTACGACCCACATGGCCCAACCGGGCTGGACTCCTTCGGGAAGCACGACGACCCGGGACAGCGCGTCGAGGAACCCGACGGCGGCCAGCGCGGCGACGATCTTGCCCGCCTGCCCGGAAGCTGACGCTTGCCGGGGCATCAACCCGAACGCGGCGAGCAGACCGGCCAGAACGGCGAACCGCACATCCCAGTCGATTCCGAAGCCGTTGAGCATCGGCCCGAAACTCACCAGATAGGAGCACAGGCCCAGCAGTACGACAACCAAGGTCAATTGGCGGTGAGAGACCCTGCCGCCAGTCTGCGGCGCGGGAGACCACGGCGAATAGCCGCCGTAGTAGTTGCCCTGTTCGGCCTGGTAGTAGCCCTGGCTACCGGGGTAGGCCATGCTCACTCCTTTGACTCAGTCTTCCGCGGCGAACGACGCCTTGAGGTAGCGCATTTCTTCATCGGTGGCGACCATGGTGACCACTGACGAGCCGGTGCGGGTGCTCACCCTGACGGTATCGCTGTCGATGTTGAGCGATTCCAGTGCAACGTCGGCGTTGGCGGTGACCGGCGTCTTGGGCGGGACCACAACGATCGCGGTCACCCCCACCCGCACGGATTGCTCGGCGACTCCGTCGAACATCTCCACCGAGTAGTTCCTATCGGCGCCGGCCTGCATGGATCCGCGGTTGAAATCCGAGACCCACAACAGGTCGTGATCATCCACTTCGTCGACCATGGTGCGCCACCTTGTCGGACGCCGACTGTGCACCAGCACATGCGCCCCCAGTGCCAGCGAACGTAACACCACCTGCTGCGCCAGGTGCAACGTGCCGGCGATCTCCACCCGCCGGATCTGCGGGCCAAAGAGCGACAGCGCCACCGCACGCCCGTGATCGTCGGCACCGATCACCTGTCCGCAGCCGGAGGCCGGCACATAAAGGTCGTGGAAATCCCGGTTTGGCGCACCGTCGCGGATCGCGGAAAGGCTTGAGTAAGAGTATTTTTCGACTGACCGGGGAGGTGGAGGCACCGGCAGGCTGGCGGCCAGGGCGGAGTACTGCTGCCCACGCAGGTGGGTCAGGCCGCGCAGTTGGATGCGGGCGCGCCCGTGGGTGTCAAACCGGGCCAACCCGCGGACCTGGATCGGCCCGCGCGGATCGTCGCGGCGCAACGACAGCGACATGGTCGTCGAATAGCTGGGGATCGTCCACAACAGGCCGAGCCCCGCGGTGGTGAGCATGCGAGGCTTGATCGCGAAGCTGCGCAGCCGGAAGCGGCCTTCCCGGCAGGTGCGCCAGGTCTCCTCGACGGTGGTCAGGTCCACGCCATCGGTCAGTTGGTGCGTGGCCTGGCCGATCTCGCTGGCCGTCAACACCCGGGTGCGCAGCCCGCCTTCGGTCAGCCTGTTGGCTACCCGGCGGGTGGCGGTGGTGGCCGTACGCAGGATGCCGTTGCGGCCACCGCCGCGCCGGCGCACCGCCGCCGCGCACCGCGACGGGTCGATCCGGATGGCGATCCACACCTTGCGCTGCGCGATGGCCGGCAGCGGCCCCAGCACCGCGTCGTACACCGCGGCCACCTGGCTGTGGCCCTGCGACCGGGCGCCCTGACTGATCACGTCGATCGAATCCAAGGTGATGTCGAACTGCTGCAGGCAGTCCACCAGAGCCTGCACCGGCACGGTCTCTCCGGACACCGTCATGCCCGGCTCCATGATCGTCATCGCCTGGGGATTCTCTTCGATCTGCAGTAGCGACATCAAAGTGCTTCCGTCCCAACGGAAACCGATCAGGGTGCCGTCGGCCATCGGCACGTCGAAAGGTTCGGCGGGTGCTGTCTTCCGGGTTCGTCTACGTCGCTGCCACCAGAATCCGGTCCGCAGCGCGACCAACCGCGGCAGCGTCGTACCACGTAACCGGACCACCAGGATCAGGGCCAGTGCCAGCCCGGCGAGACTGCCCTGCCACCCGGAGAAGCCCAGCAGTGGCGCCGTCACCGTCCCGGTAGCAACGATCAGTTGCAGGACCAGCAGGTCGGGCAGGGGGAGCAGGCGCGAAGCGCCGATGTCGGTCGTCGACCGCAATTCGTTCTGCTCTGGAGGCGCGCCCCGTGCAGGCGACTCAGGACGACGCGGCACCAAGCGATCCTATCCAGAGCGGCGGGCGAAAACTTGCGCGCATTTGGTCGCTGACGTTGTTATACGCTACCGAGGCTCGGTGCTTGCCCGACGCTGATGGGGGTGTGTATGCCCGCGCAAGTGACCACGCGCGCGCAGGTCAATGGCTATCGGTTCTTGATTCGCCGGCTAGAGCACGCGCTGATTCGCGCCGACTCCCGGATGATCCACGACCCGATGCGCGGCCAGATTCGCTCGCTGCTGGTGGGCCTGGTGATCGCCGTGCTGATCACCGGGGCGGCCGGGGTGCTGGCGTTCTTCAAGCCGTCGCCCAACATCGGCGATGCGCAGATTCTGCTCAGTACGTCCAACGGCGGCCTGTACGTCCGCATCGGAGATCGTCTGCATCCGGTGCTCAACCTGGCGTCGGCGCGCCTGATCACCGGGAAGCCGGATGCCCCGAAGTCGGTCAGCGACAAATGGCTCAACCAGCTCCCGCGCGGTCCCATGGTTGGAATCGTCGGCGCTCCCAACAGCATTCGCGCCGGTGCCGACATGCGAATGTCGGAGTGGACGGCGTGCGACTCGGTGGCGACCCCGGATGTGGCCAAGAGCGTCGGCGTGGCCAGCGTGCAGACCACCGTGATCGCGGGCGACCTCACGCTCAGTGAGGACATCGGCCGGGCATCCGCGGCACAGATGCTGCTGGTCCGCTCGGGCGACACCGTCTATCTGGTTTTCGACGGTGTGCGCGCGGTGATCGATCCCAACGACTCAGTCGTGCTGAATGCGCTGCACCTGCGGAACGCTCCGACCCGCCCGATCTCCGGAGCGCTGCTCAACGCCTTTCCACTGGTGCCGCCCATCCGGCCGGTGATGATTCCCGGTGCCGGCGGCGCGCTTCCCGGCCTGCCCGGCGGATACCCGGTGGGTTCGGTCGTCAAGACCGTCGATTCGCGCGGTGAGCAGCTTTACGTCGTGCTAGCCGATGGACTGCAACCGGTGTCGTCGGCCGCCGCCGACATCATCCGCTACAGCAACCCCGGCGAAGCGGCCTCGCAGGGCGCGCGCGACGTGCCGCCGTCCCTAGTCAGCCGCGTCCCGATCGTGCACACGCTGGCGGTCGATCACTACCCGAGCGTGTCGCCGCAGATTGTCAACGTTGAGCCGGACCGGGTGGTGTGCATGGCGTGGGAACGCGCGAACTCCGCCGCGCAAGCCACCGTCCGACTGCTGGTCGGTCACTCGCTGCCCATTCCCGACGGGGCCCAGCCTGTGGGGTTGGCCACCGGCGACGGCAACGGGCCCGGCATCGACGCGGTGTATGTGAAGCCCGGGACCGGGGAGTACATCCAGGCGACTGGCGGTGAAGCGGACAGCCGTGCCCTGGGGCAACTGTTCTACGTCTCCGACGCCGGGGTGCGCTACCACATCAAGGATCTGCCCACTGCTGACGCGCTCGGGGTCACCGGCGTGCACGACCCGAGGGTCGACGCCGACGTCCCGCAGCTGGCTCCGTGGCCGGTCGTGTCCCTGTTGCCGGCTGGGCCGGATTTGTCGCAGGAGGCGGCACTGGTCGCGCATGACGGGATGGGCGCCGACCCGCGTGGCTCGAAGGTCGAACCGCCGAAGTCGTGAGCTGCCTACAACCGCAGCGCATCGTTGCGGTCGTCGACGTTGTCGGCGGGTTTCTGGCTGGGCAGCCGCCCGCCCGGCGGCAAGGTTCCGGTGCGGAGCGCGTGAAGGACGTCGGGGTGCAGATCGGAGGTGTCGGCCATGGCTACAGGCTTTTCTTGGACGGCCAGCCCGGTGTTGAGATCGGGCTTTTGTCGAGAGGGGGCTGGCTGGGATAGCACGGGGTGGGGTCGAGGCGGTCTCCGGGGTAGCTGTAGAAGGTGGCATACCACTCGCCGAAGACCGACACCGCTGGCGCGGGTGCGGGGCCTTTTTGGTTCACCGGCGGTGGGGCACCGGTCCGCACGTACCTCAACTCGGTAAGCAGAACGTTGAGCGATTCTTTGCCGTCTGGGGAGAGCGATCCAGCGGCGCAGACGTCTGCGACGACGGAATTGTCGGGTTGGACGGCGAAGCTGAGGACCCAGAAGTTGGTGTAGCCGTAGACGTCGTGGGCGCTGCCGTCGTTGTTCCGGTCGGTGTGGTTGGCGTGCAGGAATCCCGGGTAGGCGCCTTTGCTGGCGTCGACGTTGAAGATCCGTAGGTCGTCGGCTTCGGCGTAGGCGCGGATGAAGGTGCCGTCGGCGCTCATCAGATCGACGGCAGGGGTCGCGACCCAGTGGTTGGAGTTGGGCCAGCAATGAATACGGCTATCAGAGCGGGCTCAGAGACCTCACCATCAATTCGGTGAATCTGCCTCCACCCAGCGACGGCAGCCGGCCCCGTCATGAACTCGTCACTGGCGTGCACCGCTGACTCAGGAAAAGAAAGTCGACCGTAAATAATGTTGAAGTCTTTCTGATGGAGGGTGATGGTGTCCCAGTCGAGTCGTCCGTGTCGGTCGACAAAATCGACGATCGGACCCTCCACTGTCCGGACATTCTGGAATTGTGCGATCTCTGACGGGTGCCCGTCCAGATAACCCTGCGCGATGCTGAACTGCCGGAGGTACCCGTCGACGAGCTCGCTGAAGTGGGTGCTGGTGCCCGTCAGTGCTCTTTCCCACGCGGTGTCCGAAAGCTTGGCGGGATCGCCCGGGATGCCCAATACGTCGTCTTTGCCGTAAATGGCGGCAATATTGCCCAGGTCTTTTGCCAGGGCTGCCCCTGGGATGAATCCGGCAGCGTCGTTCAGGATCTGTTTGACGGCGTCATAATGGGCGGAACGGTCGTGGTAGGCGCGGATCTCGCGTCCCAATTACTGTTCGCCCTGAATGCCTCCGGCTCCGCCCTGTCGGCCATTTCGACCGCATGGGTCAGCTGGCCCGCGTGGCGGCCAAGTTCAGAATCGCCTGTTCGCCCGAAGTCGTAGGCGAAATGCTGTTCCCAGGCAGCGGCGGCCCGGTTGATGGACTCCGCAGCGGCCGGGTCGAAGTGAGCACCTGAATCATGTTGCTGAGATCGTTGACGTTGGTGAACCCGCGGATTGCGTCGCCCTGGATCCCAGGGACCTGGGTACCGTCCAGATTACCCAGAAACGGGATGAGATCCTTGTCGCTGTTTGGACAAAGCTCGGGTTTAGCTGGCCCAGGCCCTCGTATCCGCCATGCCCGTTGGGGATGTGGGCGGCGAGCAAGTCTTTGTTGTTCGCCAAAAGATGCGCGGTTGCGTCGGCGGCCGCGGCGGCATTGTGGCCCTCCAGCCCAGCTGCGTGGGCGCTGGCGCCCATCCAGTCGATCAAAGCAGTCGCGCCATTCTGGTTGGCGTCGAAATGGTGGGTTGCCAAGTTCAGAAAGGCTTCATTGCCGTCGAAATGGCCCAACGTCGCAGCACCCATTCGGCCAGTACCCTCAGCCCCTGCGGCTCCGTCGAATCGCGCGGGCCCCATCATGGAGCCCCGAGGACTGCGCGGCTGCGGCCAGAAAATCTGTCACCGCTTGATGATCACCGCACGCATTGCTCAGCATTGCATTCACGGTGCTGTTGACTGCCGAGAGATTGATCGCGTCCAAACCCCGGTGATCATTGTGGGGGTCACAAAGTTGCGTGTAATGCCCTCGGTCGACGGCGGCCGCGATCTTCGACCCCTGATTCAGCAAAGCGCGAGGTAGTCGTATTGCCCTTGCGGCATCTCAGCGGGCTTGCCTTGCTGCATCGCGGCGATCTGCTCAGGGGTCCACGTGGTGGTGCGGCCCGCAGCCGGGCCAGTTCGTCGGAATCTGCTTTGCCCACCCTGGCATCGGCAAGATCCTTCGCTGCTTGTGCGCCACCGGCGAGACCGCCGACCGTCGGTGCGGCCGCCTCGATGTTGGCCTTGGCGTTAACGATGTCAGTCGCGGTGTCCTGGTCTGCGACGCCGAGCTCATCAGCCAGTCGCTGCAACGTCGAAGTCGCGTGGCCGCTTCGTTTCCGCGGTCTGACGCGAGCTGCTTCATGCGGTCCGTTGCAGCCTGCTCAGAAGCCCCATGGTGGATCATCGTTGCTTTGCCGGCTTGATAGTCGTATTTGTCCGTGACCTTCCAGTCCTCGGACACATCGAACCGGTCGGCCTCCAAACCCTGTCCCTGCTCCCGCAAGCTATCGATCATGGGTTGCATTGTGGTGCTGCCGTTTTCGTAGGCGTCGGCCAGCGCGTCATGGCCGGCCTGCACCTTGCGGTCTTGGACCAGCTCGCGGTCTGCGCGCCTCTGAGCGCCGATCTTGCCTTGCCCCTGCCAGTCCAACCCGCAAACGGTGTTGTGCACCTGGCCCGCGGCATTCAGTATCTTGGCGCCGATCGCGCGCGTCGCCTTCGCCACATCGCTCAACGCGGCGGCGTTCGCCTTATACACATTGCTTTTTTGCGGCCTAGCCACCTATGCACCCCGCCTGGTTCAGGTCGCCGAGTTCAGGTCACCCATCGACAACAATTGGGTGCCCACCCTGTCCGACAACGACGGGCCACCGGGCGTTGTGTTGTCCGAGTGCTCATAGGCGTCAGCAGCACAACGAATTGACTGTGCCATCTCGTCAAAGCGACCCCGAACAACTCTGACGGAGCTAATCACCGGCCAGGCCAAAGCTATCCCGAAGGCAAACAGAAAAGGCGAGATCTGACCCGCCGCGTCGGCGATCACAACCGCAGCTCGCGGAACACCGCGTAGAGGCGAACGATCCAGAAACACAGCGGGAATACCATGACGATCGCGAGGTATTCCAGGATCTCCACCTGGCGGCGCATCACCGGTGAGAACTCCAGCCGCGGCGCGATGACACCGCAGGCGATCATCAACACCATCAGCACTACCAGCGCCAGTGTGGCGTAGAGCTGCCAGCCGTCGAGGTCAGCCGCCGTCTTGACGATGGAGAGCACCGCGATCGTCACCCCGGCGGCGATGAGCGTCGCGGACTGCACCAGATCGTGGTGGCTGCGTCCGCGCAGACACAGCACCGTGGCCACCGCGGCTGCGAAAACCGTTCCTTGCCAATAGAATCCGCTGCGCAGATCAAGGGCCAGGTAGCAGCCGGCGATCGCGGTGATCGCGGTCGCGGCCAGGATGCCGGTCAGGTACTGGCTGGCCCGCCGGACCCGTACGATCATCCCCTCCTCGGTAGGGATGACCTGTTTGCCGACGGCTTTGACACCCTCGACGGTGGTCCCACCCTGGGTCTCGATGTCATCCAGCGGCTCGCCGGCCGTGGGCACCCGCGGTACCGGCAGCTTGGCCAACACGATGGTCACCCGGGGCGACAGGTAGACGACGATCACCGACACCGTCGCCAGCACCGCTCCGACGGCGCGCGGCGCCGGGTCCCACAAGAGGTCGGCCACGCCGGCGGTACCGCCGATCACCGCCAGCGAGATCACCGCGCTGTGCAGAGCCCGACCGCGGCCGGTGATCAGCAGCACCAGCAGCGAAGCGAGCCCGGTCAGGCCGAACGCCATCGGTAGCGCCTTCACACCGAAGCCGTCGGGAACCACGTACAGCGCGCCGCCGAACAGCAGCGGGGTGGCCGCCGCGGCCATCCACTCCGAGCGCCGCGCGCCCGCCGAACGGTGTGCGATCACGCAGGCGGCTAGCACGGCCGCGACGCCGACACCGAGCGCTGTCGCGGGCACGTAGAACTCGCCGGCGTGGCTCGGCAGCAGGAAAGCGGCGGTAAGGGTGGCGGCCAGTCCGACCCCGAAACAGGTGACCAGGCGTGCGTCCTGGGAGAGCCAGCCGAGCGTCGGGCGGCCGGGCTCGTCCACCGGCGCTTCCTCGATGTCGTCGAACAGCATCGGGCGCGCGGGCTGATCGATCTCCCGGATCACCAGCAAGTCGCCGTCGTAAATGTTGGCTTCGCTCAGTGAGCGGCCAGGGTCGATCGCGTCGTCACCGAGACGGGCCAAGGTCCACTTCCCCTCGGTGGAGTCGAACATCAGGTCGTCACCGCCCGGGTGTGCCGCGAGCTGCTCGTTGGCGATATCGATCACGTCTTCGATGAACGCGGCAATGCTGGTGTTGGCCGGTAGTCCCACGTCAAGCCGCAGATTGCCGACCACCAAGGTGACCCGGCTGAGCGTGGGCTCGGCCTCAGCTTCTGCGTCTAATTCAGACAGCGACGGCGGTAGAGTCATCGCTGTCGGCCTCCTGCGGGTTGTGTCATTTGCTGGTGACATTACCTAGGCGCCGAGGGGCAAATCTGAGCCAATTGTTCGGGGAGTTCAGGGGAGGTGGCGTTGAGCACGCAGGGCTTCGTGCGTCGCCTGCGGGTTTCGCCGCCGCGAATGCCTGGCGGTGAAGTCAACCTGCAACCGCCACCCGAGGTGCCGCGGGTCATCCCCGGCAACCTGCTGATGAAACTCCTGCCATTCGTGATGATCGTCGCCGTCGTCGGGATGATCGCGCTCATGGTGACCGTCGGGGGCCGGGATCTGATGAAGAACCCGATGTTCTTGATCTTCCCCATGATGATGGTCATGTCGATGGCCGGCATGTTCCTCGGCGGTGGTGGCCGCTCCGGCAAGGCCGCCGCCGAACTCGACGAGGAACGCAAGGACTACTTCAGCTACCTGGCCAATCTGCGCGACGACGCCGATATGACCGGCGCGGACCAGCGCACTGCGCTGGAGTGGAGCCACCCGGATCCACGCGCGCTGGCCGACGTAGTGGGCACCCGCCGCATGTGGGAGCGACGCACCACCGACAACGACTTCTGCCATGTCCGGGTGGGTATCGGCACCCACCGCCTGGCGACCCGGCTGTTGGCGCCGGAAACCGGCCCGCCCGAGGATTTGGAACCTGTGTCTACGGTGGCCCTGCGCCGGTTCGTCAAGACCCACTCGGTGGTGCACGCCTTGCCCACCGCGGTATCGCTGCGCGCCTTCCCGGCGATCACCTTCGAGGGTGACCGGAAGTTGGCGCGGCAGCTGGTGCGCTCGATGATCTTGGAGCTGTGCGCATTTCACGGACCCGACCATGTGCAGGTCGCGGTGGTGACGGTCAACCCGGACGGCGAGAACTGGAGCTGGGTCAAGTGGTTGCCGCACGCCCAGCACACGACGGCCCGGGACGGCATGGGTTCGATGCGACTGTTGTTCCCCGGACTGGAACTGCTGGAACGGGCGCTGGCAACGGATCTGGGGGAGCGTGGCCGGTTCAGCCGAAACGCGGCGCCCACCAAGGGCCTCAAACACCTCGTGGTGGTGATCGACGACGGTTACATCACCGGAACTGAGCGTCTGGTCACCGACGCCGGCCTAGACAGCGTCACGCTGCTCGACCTCAACGGCGCCGACGCTCCGGCCAACCGACGCGGACTGCAACTCGTGGTGGAAGGCGACGACGTCGGTGCGCGGACCGCGGTCGGCGTCGAACGCTTCGCCACGCCGGATACGATCACCGTCGCCGAAGCCGAGGCGACGGCCCGCCGCATCGGCCGTTACCGGCTGGCCAGTGCCGCCCACATCGTGAACCTGGAGGCCGACGCACGCGCCACCGACCCGGGCCTGATGGCCCTGCTGAAGATTCCCGACGCCGCCGAGATCGTTCCCGAGCAGGTCTGGCGGAAACGTTCGCCCCGCGAACGGTTACGCGTGCCGATCGGATACACCCCCAACGGCCAGCCGCTGGAGCTGGACATCAAGGAGTCCGCCGAGTCCGGCATGGGACCGCACGGGCTGTGCATTGGCGCCACCGGTTCGGGCAAGTCAGAGTTTCTGCGCACGCTGGTGTTGTCGATGGTCACCTCGCACTCACCCGAGGTGCTGAACATGGTGCTGGTCGACTTCAAAGGTGGCGCGACGTTTCTCGGGCTGGAAGGGGTGCCGCACATCGCGGCGATCATCACCAACCTCGAGGACGAGCTGATCCTGGTCGACCGCATGCGCGACGCGCTGGCCGGTGAGCTGAACCGCCGCCAGGAGCTGTTGCGATCGGCCGGCAATTTTCCCAACGTCAACGAATACGAGCGAGCCCGGGCCAACGGCGCGGAACTCGATCCGCTGCCGGCGCTGTTCGTGATCGTCGACGAGTTCTCCGAACTGCTCTCGCAGAAACCGGATTTCGCGGAGTTGTTCGTGATGATCGGCCGGCTGGGCCGGTCGCTGCATGTGCATTTGCTGCTGGCCTCCCAGCGGCTCGAGGAAGGCAAGCTGCGCGGGTTGGATTCCCACCTGTCCTACCGGATCGCGCTCAAGACGTTTTCGGCCGGGGAGTCGCGCAGCGTGCTCGGTGCGCCGGATGCCTACCACCTGCCCAGCGTTCCGGGCTCGGCGTTCTTGAAATGCGATGCCTCCGAACCGGTTCGGTTCAACACCTGCTACGTTTCCGGCGAGTACGTCCGGCCGCGCCGCGCGCAAACCGGCCGCGGCAGGCAACTCGGCGCGCTGGCGCCGAAACTATTCACGGCGACACCGGTCAAGAAGGATGCGACGCCGGCAGCCCCGGCGATCGAACACGACGCTCCCAGCGTTTCGACCTCTCCGGTTCGGACCACTCTGCTCGACGTCGTGGTGTCGCGGCTACGGGGTCACGGGCGCCCGGCCCACGAGGTGTGGTTACCGCCGCTGGACGAGAGTCCCGCGGTGAATCAGCTTCTGGCGGATGCGGATTGGTCTGCACCGGAGAATCTTGACGGGCGGTTGTGGCTACCGATGGGTGTGGTGGACCGGCCCTACGATCAGCGTCGCGACGTGTTGATGGTGGACCTGTCCGGCGCGCAGGGCAACGTGGCGGTGGTGGGCGGGCCGCAGTCGGGCAAGTCGACCGCGTTGCGCACCCTGATCATGTCGGCCGCGGCCACCCACACTCCCGAGCAGGTGCAGTTCTTCTGCTTGGATTTCGGTGGCGGCACGCTGGCGAGCCTGGTCAACCTGCCGCACGTCGGCGGCGTCGCCGGCCGGATGGACGCCGACGGGATCCGGCGCACCGTGGCGGAGGTGGCCGGGGTGCTGCGGGCCCGGGAGGTGCGCTTCCGCGATCTGGGCATCGAATCGATGCGCGACTTCCGGCAGCGCAAAGCGCACCTGGCGACCCTGCCACCAGAGGTGGCCGCGCGGGATCCGCTGAGTCAGGACAAATTCGGCGACCTCTTCCTGGTGATCGACGGCTGGGCCTCGATCCGCAGCGACTTCGAGATCCTGGAGCCGACCCTCAACTCGCTTGCTGTCCAAGGGCTTTCGTACGGCATACATCTGGTGATCTCGGCGACGCGGTGGATGGAGATGCGCGCCGCGGTCAAGGACATGCTCGGCACCCGCATCGAGCTGAAGTTAGGTGACGCGCTGGACAGCGATGTGGGACGCAGGTTCAACGAACTGATCCCGGTCGGCCGGCCCGGCCGCGGCATGAGTCACGAACGGCTGCACATCCTGATCGCGCTGCCGCGCTTGGATTCCAGTTCGGGGGTCGAGGACCTGCCGGACGGGGTGGCCGCCGCGGTCAAGGCGATGCGCGCGCACTACGGCAAACGCCAAGCGCCGCGGGTGCGGATGCTGCCACACAAAGTCGACCGCGCGGCGGTGGTCCGAGTGGCGCGTTCGGCCGGAATGCTGGGCAAGGCCCGTTTAGCCATCGGCATCAACGAGGCCGAATTGATGCCTGTCGTGCTGGATTTCGACGCACAGCCGCATCTTGTGGTGTTCGGTGAAGCGGAGTGCGGGAAGACCGGCCTGTTGCGCAACATCGCCACCGGCCTGATGGAGAACGCGACCCCCGAACAGTGCAAGATCGTGCTGGTCGACTACCGTCGCTCCATGCTGGGTGTGGTCGCCAACGACTATCTGGGTGGGTACGCCACGGCATCCCAGTCCTGTACGGAGTTGATGAGCGCTCTCGCCGAGACGTTGCGGAAGCGGATCCCGCCCAGCGACATCACCCAGCAGCAGCTCAAAGAGCGTTCGTGGTGGTCCGGTCCGGACATCTTCGTCATGGTCGACGATTACGACCTCGTGGCGACCGGATCCATGAGCAGCCCGTTGAGCCCGCTGGTCGAATTCCTGCCGCAGGCGCGTGATATCGGCCTGCGCGTCGTGGTCGCCCGACGGATCGGGGGCGCCGGGCGCGCGATGATGGACCCGTTCGTCGGCCGGATGAAGGATCTGTCCTGCAATGCGTTGGTAATGAGCGGAACCAAAGACGAAGGGTCGCTGTTCGGGTACAAGGCCACCGAAATGCCTCCGGGCCGCGGAATGCTGATCTCCCGCACCGCCAGAAGCGGCGTGATCCAGCTGTCCAGAATGGCGGACTTGTGACCGGCGTCAGTGAGCTGAGACGGGTCCGCGTGGTCTCGGCCGCACCCGACCACATCCGGGTGTCGGTTTTCGGAGGCCGGACGCAGCTGGACATCGCTCTGCCCCTTGACGTTCCGGTGTCAAGCTTCGTCCCGGAAGTGGCCCGTCTGGTCAGTTCCCGCGACACCGACGAGGAGACGAAAGACGAACGACGCACATTCTGGGTGCTCAGCCGAGTTGACGGGGATGCCGAGCTACGACCCGATCAGACGTTGCGCGACGCCGGGGTGGCCGGCGGGGAACTGCTGCGTCTTTCGCCGCGACAGGCGCTGACGCCGCCCACCCTCTACGACGACGTGGTGGACGCGGTCGGCCGATTGAACAAGGCGGCCTACGCCGCCTGGGATTCGGTGTCCGCGCGCTGGATGGCCTTCGTCGGAGTTCATCTTGCCGCCGTCGCGATCGTGTACTGCCTGATCGGCCGGACCGGCGTGGTGAACTTCTCTGTGATCGTCGGGGTGGCCGGCGCGGCGGTGCTGGCGCTGGTCGGAGGTGCCACGATGGCGCACCGCTCGTACCGGTTGGACGACGTGGCCGCCGCGTTGGGGTGGGCGGCCATCCCGGTCACGGCCGGGATCACCTTCGCTTTGCTGGGCCGGTACGGGTATTTCGGCCTGGCTGGTGCCTGCGGAGCGGTGATGGTGCTGTGTGTCCTGTACGACCGGGTGATCGGGACCGGGCACTGGGCGTATCTGGCCGGTGCGTTGACGTTCGGTCTGGTCGGCGTCGCGTTGGTGAGCCGAGGTCTGCATGCACGTGCCGACATCGTCTTCGGGACTGCGTCGGTGGTGGTGATCCTGGGCTGCCTGTCGGTGAGACGGTTGACATTGCGGTTGGGACGATTCGAGACGCCGACCGTCACCGTCGAAACCAAGCGTGAGGACTGGGATTTCGAGAATCCATTCGAACCTACCGCCGCGAGCGACAACGGCCACTCGGGTACGGCGATGCCGACAGCGGAGGCGGTGTGGAACAGGGCTGCATCGGCTGCCATCACGCGGTCCGGGCTGCTCACCGGATTGGCTGCGGCTGCAGCGGTTTTCGTGACCGCGCTGCTGCGCGAACGCATTGTTGTGGACTGGGCCGCGTTCGCCTTCGCGCTGACGGTCGCCGCGGTGCTGGCGTTGCGCGGTCGCACGTTCGGCACCTGGTTCGAGCGTGGCGCGGTGGCGCTGCCTGCCATCGTCATCCTGGTCACTACCTGCGTGATGGCGCAGAGCGGACCTGATCCCGTGGCGCTGGCAGCGCTCGGCGTACTCTTGGCCGTCGCGGTGGCTGCCGCGGTGTCCGGCGTCGTCACGCCCGCCGGCGGTGCGCCGCACCGGCTCGTCACGTTCCTCTCCTACCTTGACTATCTCGCCGTCGGATCGCTGATTCCATTGGCGCTGTGGGTGGTAGGTGTGTATCAGCGCCTGGGATTCTGATGAATCGGCTCGTAGCGCTGTTGGCTGCCGCGATGATTGCGGGTTTGTCCATCCCGGTGCCGGCCTGGGCGATCCGACCGCCGGTGGTGGAACCCGGGCCGCCGCCCAACGGGCCGCTCGGACCCATCGAGCCGACCGACCTCAAAGCGATCTGCGGCATACCGACCGGGGTGCTGCCGCAGACCGACTTCACCCTGCAGACCAGTGCCGAAGTCATGCTCAACTACACCGACGCCTGGCGCTTCTCCCGCGGCGCCGGGCAGAAGGTCGCGGTGATCGACACCGGCGTCAACCGGCACCCGCGGCTGCCGCTGTTGGAGGGCGGCGGCGACTACGTGTCCAGCACCGACGGGCTGCAGGACTGCGACGCCCACGGAACCCTGGTGGCCGGACTCATCGCCGGTGCGCCCAGTCCCGCCGATGGCTTCGCGGGGGTGGCGCCCGAGGCGACCATCCTTTCGATCCGGCAGAACAGCACCGTGTATGGAGTCAAAGAGGGCGGCTCCGGCCAGAACAACGACCCTAACGCCACCTCGCCCGGCTACGGCAACACCATTACGCTCGCGTATGCCATCACGCGGGCGGTCAGCCTGGGCGCCACCGTCATCAACCTGTCCGAGGTGGCCTGCAGTCCGGTCGGGGGCGGCCTGGACGACGCTCTGCTCGGGCGCGCGGTGCGCTTCGCCTACGAACACAATGTGGTAGTGGTGGCCGCGGCCGGCAACTTCAACAACCAGGGCCTGTGCAAGATCCAGAACGCGATGCCCGATCCCAACATGCCACTGAGGAGCGGTTGGGATTCGGTGCGCACCATCGCCAGCCCGGCCTGGTTCAGCGACTACGTGCTGACCGTCGGTGCGCTGACGACGTCGGGGGAGCCTGCCGACTTCAGTCTGCGTGGGCCCTGGGTGGGCGTCGCGGCGCCGGGTGAGCGGATCATCTCGCTGGACTCCGGCGGCCCCGGGCTGATCAACGCTGTGATGAGCCAGCAGGGTCTGGCGCCGATCAACGGCACCAGTTTCGCGGCGCCGTTCGTGTCCGGGGTGGTGGCCCTGATCCGCTCGCGCTTTCCCGAGCTGAACGCCGGTCAGGTGATCGATCTGGTCAAGCGCACCGCCCACACGCCGGGGGCCGGCCCGAACGAAGCGACCGGTTATGGCGTCGTCGACCCGGTCGCCGCATTGACCTATCGCATGCCGCCGGCGAACCAGATGCCCAACCCGGAGGCGGCGACGCCGATCGCGGGACGGCCCCACGCCGACCCGGGCAGCCAGCGCGCCCGGCTCATCGTGTTGTGGGTTACGGCTGGTGCTGTCGCGTTGGCCGCCGTGGCGTGGGCTGTCTCGGTCGCCAGACGGCGACGGGAGTCAGGTCCGGTGAACTAATTGCGCTTATCGAACCGAAAATTATGCGTTTAGTGCTACGTAGAATTGAATACGGCGAATAACCAGCTATTCAGAAGGGGGGACGAGAATGTCGAAGCAAACGCCGGACGAGGACGAACGCGGGTCGCTCGCGCGTCCTCCCTGGTTGCCGGGGGAAAAGCAGCGCCGACGAGTTCAGCTTGGCCGCGGCAATCGGCGCGAGGACGCCGACGAGCGTCGGGCTGACAAAGGCAAAAAAGTCGCGGATCGGTTGGCAGGCGGCGCCGAGGACACCCCGGGACCGGCAAAGCGGGAGCGCGTTCCGGTGGTTCGGCATCGTCCAGAAGCCGAGCCCGGATCTACCTCGACGCCGGCGGATGATTCGCCGGAGTCACGGCCCAAGCGGGTCGCCGTGCCGTTCGACCCCATCCGGCGTCTGCAGCAAATGGAGCCCGAGCCGGTTGCGCCTGTCTCCGAGCTTCCGGTGGAGCCGGAGCATCCGGCGCCTGATGTGCCGATGGCTGAGGTTGCCGACGCATCACCGGTCGAGGAACCGGAACCGCCGCCCGCCGTGGAGCCGTCGCCGGCTGCGGAGGAGCCGTTGCCCGATACAGACGAGTCGCCACCCGCTGCGGAGCTTTACTCCGATGCCGAAGCATCTCCCGAATCGGTGGAGTGGGCGCCCGAAGCGCTCACACGGCTGGAATGGCAATACGATTCGTTGCTCGCCGAGTCGCTGGTGATACCCGAGGCCGCTGTCGAGGTAGCGGGGGAACCTGAATCCGAGGCGGTTGTCGAAGCGCCGACGACGATCGATGCTGGCAATCAAGCGGATTCAGAGCCTGAGCATCCTGACATGGTGCAGGAACCAGAACCTCCCGCCGATGTTGTGGCGGGACCTGAGCGGCCGGTGCACCCGCAGTATTCAGTTGAACCTGTTGCGCCGGTTGAAGTTTCGGACTTCGATATTGAGCGAGACGTTGAGCTTCCGGAAGAGCCTGAACTGCCGGCGGAGCTCGAACCGGCCGTTGAGGATTCGACTGAGCCCGAGTGGTTTTCCGAGTTGTTGGTGGAGCCGGAGCGTGCTCCTGAGCCGGTGGAGGCGGAGTCCTTTGAACCCGTGCCGGTTTCTACCGAGCGGCTTTGGGAACCACGGGTGTCAACCGAACCCGAGCCGACCGTTGAGGTTTCAGAGGAGCCCGAGTGGGTTTGCGAGTTGGCGGAGGAGTCGGACAGCGCTGCTGAGCCCGTGGACGCCGAGCGGGTCGAGCAGCCACCCGCGGAACTCGAACCCGTGCCGGTTTCCACCGAGCGACTGTGGGAACCGCCGCCGCCGGAGCCCGAGCCACCCGTTGTGGTCGATGTCGAGTCGGAGACGCCGGCCGATGAATCCGAACCTGCCGAACTGGACGAGATTGAGTTGAGAGCCGCGGCCTTACTTGAGCAGATGGCTGTCAAGAGGGCACAGGCTACGATGGCCCCGCAAGAATCGGAGGTTCAACCCATCACCGACGATCCAGCGGATGCGGCAGCTTCGGACCGGCCTCCCGCCGAAAGTACCAATGACGCTGAGGCGGAAGCTGTTTCGTCGGCCCACGACGAGCCGGACCTCGAGCCCATCAGCGACGAAGCGCCGACCGACGATGCCGTGCCAACACAATGGCTGCCGACCGACCTCGTCGGCGGTGCTGCCGCACCCGAGTACTCACCGGTCAACGACCCCGACATCGTGTCACCACCTGACCCGGTAACCGCGGATGAACAGGCCGACGACGCCGTCGTTACCCAGGCCGAATCCCTGTTACCCCAGCAGGGCACCGGCGCTGCGCCCGCCGCCGAGCAACGCAGCAAAGGGCCTCGACGGCCGGCGCAGCCCCCATGGCAGACGCCCAGCTCTGCCATGGCAGCGGAGATAGAAGAAGTGGTGTTGGACGTTCCGGTGCCGCAGCATGAGCCCGCGCCGGCGCCCGAACAACACCAGCCGCCAACACCACACGGTCCGTCAGCTTCCAGCCCGCAACCGCCGGTGCAGACCAGAAAGAGACCGCGCCCGAGCGGGCGACCCCCTTGGCCGCCACCGCCGCCACCGGGCCCTTTCCCGCCGCCGCCCTGGTGGCCGGGCCCACCACCCGGTCAGGGACTTCCGCCGAAAGCACGTCCGGCGGCGTCAGCCCAACCGCCGCGGGCACCGCAGCCGGTGCCGCCGCCGGGCCGTCCGCAACCACCCCTCGGAGGTCCGCCGCAGGGCTACCAGCCGTTCCGGGTCCCGCCCTCCATCGACGAGGCGGAGATCACCAACCCGGATCGTTTTGCGCCACCGTCAGGTTGGCGTCGCGCGGTACATAAAGCCACAGGGGGCCACGTCAATCCGGGTGCCTCCCGCAAGGAGCGCCAGCAGGATCATCTGCTCGCTGAGATCCGGCAGCCGATCGTCGGGGACTTCCGCATCGCCGTGCTCTCGATCAAGGGCGGGGTCGGAAAGACCACCACCACGTTCGGGCTGGGCTCGGCACTGGCGACGGTGCGTCACGACCGGGTGATCGCCGTCGATGCAAACCCGGACCGCGGCACCCTGGGGGAGCGCGTCGGTGACACATCGACGCAATCGACCGTCCGTGACCTGCTGTCGGATCCGAACATCAACCGCTACGCCGACGTTCGCAATCACACCCTGATGGCGACCAGCCGGCTGGAAGTTCTTGCCAGTGAACAAGATCCGGCAGTGTCCGAAGTGTTCGGCGCTGACGATTACCGGCGCACGGTGGACATCCTGCGGCACTACTACAACATCATCCTGACCGACTGCGGCACCGGCATCATGCATTCGGCGATGTCTGCGGTCCTCGACCTGGCGCACACCATCGTGCTGGTGAGCTCACCGGCGATCGACGCCGCGCGCAGCGCCTCGGCCACCCTGGATTGGCTGATGCAGCACGGACATTCGGGGCTGGTCCGGGAGGCGCATGTGGTGCTGAGTGCTTCACGCCCGGGTTCGGCGGCCCTCAAGCTGGACAAGGTGTACGAACACTTCCAATCACGTTGCCGTTCCATCCATCTCATTCCGTTCGACCCGCACCTGGCTGAAGGCGCCGACGTCGACTTCGGCCGGCTGAACCCCGCCACCAGGCAGGCCTACCTCGAACTGGCTGGGTCGGTGGCGGAGAACTTCGGGCGGCTGCGGGTGCCGCGCGAACAGTCTTGAGGCTGGTTCGGTGGTCCCTCGCACGCGCAAGGTAGGGCGTGTCGGTTCATGGTGACCTCTGAGGAAGAAACGCCGGTGATGCCGCGGCTCTGGCGCCTGCGCAGGTTGCTGACGAGCGTCGGCGTGGGCGCTGTGTGGGCGGCGGTCAGCGTCGCGGTCGTCTCTCCGGTGTTCGCCGTAACGAGCGACAGCCCTCCACGACCGTCTGCCATGGCCGGATTTGTCGCCATCTGGGTGTTCATCTTGCTGTTGCTTGCGGCGGCGACACATCGGTCGGGCAGGGTGGCGTTAGCCAAGTTCCTCGGTGTGGTCGCCGTGGCCGCAGCTGCGTGGGGCCTCTGGGACGTTAGGGCATGCTTTGGATCCCGCGCTGAGCTTCCGTTGGTGCCCGTCTCAACCGGAGGCGCCGTCATGGTGGCGGCCGCGATGATAGCGGCCACGACAGCCGCGGTCTTGGGCCTGGTTCTTTCAGCCTTCCTTCGGCACGTCGACGCGCGAACGGCGGTGTGTGCATACCTGGTCGTGCTGATCGGCGTTTCGGCCCTGATCCACCATGTGTTGGAGGATTATCGCGCGCGCCTATGGCATCCCGGGCACACCGCCGCCGCTGCGCCGGCCGCCTCGCTGCCCGATAGGATCGGCCCGGCCCGGTACCGGCTTCCGCTTCTGGACAAATACGGGGCATCCACCGTGCTCCCCGCGGGTAACGGCTTCATCGTCCGTAGCAGCGAAGAAGTGACCGCGTACGACGGCCCGACCGGGGCCTTGCGCTGGCGCGCAAAGGATTTTGGCGAATATCGACTTTCGACCGTCGAAGTGGTTCGGCGTGATCTGCACGATACGACGGGGATCGTGGTGCTCTTCTTTGATGCCGCCGTTGTTGCGCTCGACGGCAGCTCGGGTGCGGTGGTGTGGCGCCGCCATTACAGCGGTCGGGTGATCGCGTCGAGCGCGTCAGTTGACGGATTGGGCATCGCGGTCGATGACGACAGGCCAGCACCCGATAGACGCACGATGGTTTATTCCCTGGGGCCCGCGAACGGCGAACTCCGATGGCGTAAAGGCGCTCCATGTAGCCATCCGACCGGTGCCATGGCAATTCCGGGACAGTTGGGCTTCCGCTGCGAAGGAACCCCGTCGATTATCGACGCGCACAACGGAAACATCGTCACCATCTCAGCGCTGAAGCTGAAGCCGTACGAGTTCGTAGCGGGCAGCGACGTCTATCTGGCACGGATCGATGCCGGCCGGTCCGACGGGGCAGGCGCAGACACCGGACTCATTGTCATCGATCCGACGGGGCGGATCATCGATCAAATCTCCGGTCTTTACGCTATTTCCACGCCCGCTGATGGCCGTCTGCTCTTGTACGACGGCCGGGATAATTGGACGCTGCGCGATTATCACCAGGGCAAATCCACGCCGGTGCCGATTCACTTGACGAAGCACCCAGAATTTCTCTCCGAGCTGAAGACTACATGGCTCAAACACCGCCTCGTATTCTTCGGCTTGGACGAATCGCAGCCGGTGCTCGTCATCGACCCGGAAACGCGGACTACCGAAACTGTCGGCATCGAGAGGATTTGTCCGTTTCAAGAGGCTATTCGACGCCTGCAGGCTGTCGCGGGTGCTGTAATCGCAGAGTGCGGCGAGAACGATCTTGTGGGACTAGTGCCGGCGGCCTTCTAGTAGTGTGGACCGCCGGACCGACGTGAAATGCGCCCGAAGGTAATTGTCAGACAAGTGCGGGGAAGTTTCTCCGTCCGCAACGCGAAGAGCACTTCCTGCGGGAGATGCGGAGTATTAGCCACCGCTACACCCTGGCGTGTCGGGTCAGCCCGGGGTGCCCAACAGAGGTGCTATGCCCGATCTCCTTCACGCGTCCGCGAATAGCCGATAGCCCGGACTCACCGAAACCGGTGAGTCCGGGCCGCGGTCGAAACCGCAACAGCGGTCAGCAGCTGATGTTGGCCGCTTGGCTGTTGTCGAGGTCCTGAACCTGCTGGTTCTGGTCGACGGCGCGCGCCCTGGTGGTGTGCAGATCGTTGATGATCTCGTCCATCTCGTTGGAGAACTGCGTACGCAGTGCGTGGATCTCTTCCGGGGCGTGGCCCGTGTAGGCCCCCGAGGTAAGCGCGTTGAACAGTTGGTCGACTTCGTTGCGCATCTGCTCGGCGTCGGAGGTGATGCTGCCGATCAGGTCCAGCGATTCGTAGTTCGCGGCGAAGTTGTACTTGATGTTGTGCGTCATGATCGTCTCCTGAATTCCTAGCCGTCGAGGTTCTGGTGGGCCTGGATGTACTGCATCGAGCTTTCCGCGAGATTCTTTGTCCGCATCTGAATTTGCGTGAGGTGCTCAAGGTGCTCGGTCATGCGGCCGTGGAACAGTTGAGCCTGGTTGCCCGCCCAGTTCGCGCCGACCATGAGACCGACTTCGTCTTCCATCTTGCGCAGCAGCCGGTCGGTCTCGACCAAGTGCTCGTGAATTGACTTGACCTGCGGCGGTGCGTCTTCGGTGACTTCGAACTGCCCTGGAACTGCCATTATCTCTCCTTGATCATGTGCCCTGAATCGCCGGACACGATGGGTCTGGTCTCATCGAAATACCGTGCTAAACCAATGACGCCTCCCACTGGTCCGTCGATAGCTCGACAAGCTGCCTGATCGCCTGGCCGATCGAGTGATCCGATCCCGGCTTCAACGTGGTCCACAGTTGGCTGCTCGGGGACGCGCTCGGCGCCCCGACGATCCGGCCCTTCTTGGTATAGAACACCCCTACCGCCGCCGGGCGACGGGTGATCCGGTCCTGGTCGGGGCACAGGGCGTAGTACACGATTTCGGCGAATGCCATCCGGGACGACAATGCCGAGCCCAGCTCCATTGCCGCGCGAGGTTCGGCGCCCAAGGCGCGCACCCGGTCGGCGAGTAATCGCGCGTCGTGGGTGCCGATCAGGTTGCGGGTCACCGTCTCTGTCGGCGCACCGACCGGCGTGACCTGCGCCGCCTGGGCCCGCGGCAGCTGACCGATGAGCGCCTGGATGGCCCACGACAGACCCGCGGCGCCGTCGGCCACCTGCAGGCTGATGGTGTCGCCCACTCGTCGCGCCACCACACCCGAAGCGCCGCAACGCAATACGCATACCCGGGCGATGCCGTCCGGGGTCACCAGCCGCATCGCCAGCTCCCGCTCAGGCCGGCGCAGTGCTCGCAGTATCGGCACCAGGTCAGGCTCGATCACGCCGTCGGCGATCAGGCCGCGCGCGATGAGGCTGCGGGTGGCCGCGTCGAACGCTGCCTCAAGGGAGTCGACGTGTTCATACCTGGGCCGCACGTTCAGCACCGTGGGGAAGCCCTGCACCCCGACGCGCTCGCCGACGACCTGTAATTCATCGTCGGTCAGGGTGAAGCCGGACACCAGCGTGGCGGTCACAAGGTCACCTCCTGCTCGGCGCCGATCACCGGCGGGGACACCCACCGGTCGGACACCTGCTGCAGCGTCCGCTCGGGCTCCTCGGCAAAGCCTTCTGGCTGCTGCGGGTCGGGCGCGGCGAGGTCGTCGAAGATCGCGGTGTTCGGGCCCCAGCTGACGTGCGACACCTCAAACGGTGCGTCGCTCTGATGCGCGGCCGGCAACCAGGACTGGCCACCCTCGGACAGGCTGGCGCCGGGCTCGCCCGCACCTTCCAAAGTCCCTGCCTCGCGGAACGACTCGTAGGACTGGCCGCTGCCGTCTCGCCGGTGTCCACCCATCGGGGCGTAACCCGCGCCGCCGCGGCCCATTCCGCTGCCGCCGCCGGAGCCGTCGGATTTGAAGCTGGTCTTCTTGAGTTCCTTGGCCTCGGCACTGGGCGTGACCGGGGTGGCCAGCATGGGTGACAGCTGCCGCGCCGCGCCGCCGCCACCGCCGCCGCGCGATCCGCCGCGGGACTTGCCGTCCTTCTCGCCGTTGAGCGCAGCGGAATTGGTGACCTGTGGCGGAACCGGCTGTTCCCACGGCTGGGCGAGTTCGGCAACGGCATCCTCGTAGCGATGCATCACCGCCGCGGCGTCCGCCTGCTGCGCCGAGGCGGCCTCTTCGAACTCGGCGAAGTGGCCCTGCACGATCGCGCCGTTGTAGGCCGACAACGACGCCATCATGTCCTGGGCGGCTTTGGCTTCGACGGCCTCGGACACGCTGGGCATCGACAAGATGGCGACGGTGTTCGCGACGGCGGCTTCCTCGGCCCGCCGGCCATTGGCGGCGGCGCTCAGGCTAGCCGCCTGCAGCCACTTGCCGAACGTCTCCAGCTTCCGCACGGCGGCCTCGGAGGCGTTGCCTTCCCATGCGCCGCGGACACTTTCGACCAGCCGGTCGTAGTCGGCGGAGATCTTGGCGAACTCGTTGGCCACCCGAATCCAGGCGGCGCCGGCTTCACCGACGGAGGATGGGCCGGGGCCCTCGGTCAGATCGCGCGCGAGCTGCTCGGTGCTGCGCGATTCCCACACCACATTGGTGAATCCCATTGCCTCAACCCCCCTTTCGGTGTCTACTCGCGGTGCGGCAGTCGGTGTTACCCCATTACTCGGTCCGCGAGGTCGGCGTCGGAGATGCGACCCGCGTGGGTGCGCATTGTCGCCGAGACCTCGCGAATTTCGTTGGCGCCCTGGTCGGATGCCTTGGTGAACGAGCCGTGCACCTCGTTGAGGGTGTGCGCGACGCGCTGCGACACCTCGTCCTGACCGGAGGCGATGGTGGTCAGGTTGGGCCGCTCGGTTTCCAGCACGTGCTGCATCCGGTTGGCGAGTTCGTCGAGTTGGTGGGAGACCTCGGTGACCTCGTCGGGCCGGATGGACAGGCGGTTGTAGTCGGTCATGTCAGTGCTCCTAGATTCGAAGTTTGATGTCGGGGCTGTCGTCGGGATCGATTGTGGTGTCACCGATTACGGCCGGGCTGGCATGGCCGAGGTCGCCCACGATCTCGCCGCCCTGTTCCGTCGTGTGCAGGAATGACGCGGCGGTGTGGTTACCGCTGCCGCCGGCCTTGCCGCCCTGACCGCCGTAACCGGCCGCGCCCGGCATCATGCCGCCGCCGCCCAATCCGGCGGCGCCGGCCGTCGGCCGGGCGGTCGCCGACCGCGCCGCCGCGGCGGCTCCGCTGTTCTCGTTCTGCACCAGTGGGGAGGAAGCGGGGTTGCGTGCCGGAGTCGTCGCTCCGATACCGCCACCGCCACCGTGTCCACCCCCGCTGGGGTGAGTCGCGCTGACCATCCGTCCGGTGTGCCCCAGCGCAGAGGCGGGGGCGGCGCCCGCGCCCTGCCCGGCCTGGCCGAGACTTGAGATCAGCCCGGTGCCGGCTTGCATGCCCGCCTGCAGGGCCTGGGTGCCTGCCTGCACGCCCATGGTCAGGGGCATCATGCCCATCTGCATTGCCGGACCGATCATGCTCATTCCCACCGAGAGCATCGGGCCGACCATCCCCATCGCCATCTGGGGGCCCTGCGCGACCGCGACCGGAGCGCCGGTCGCGGTGGTGGTCGCGGCCTGGCTGGTCAGGGTGCTCTCCAGCTCGGTGATGCATTCGGTGGCCAGTGCGCTGGCCCGGGATGCGGACTCGACCATGTTGGCCGCGGTCCAGGGCAGGCCCGCGGCGAGACCCTCCAGCTCGTGCTGGCACTCCTGCAGGATGTGCAGGAGTCGTTCCTGGCCTTGGGCGACGTTGGCCGCCGCGGCGCTATATTCGCCACCGAGTGCGGTGCCTTGTGCGGCGACGGCGGCGCCGTTCGCCAAGGTCTCGCCGGTCTTGGCCGCGGCAGCTCCGGCCCCGGCTCCCGACCAGCCCTGGCCGCCCATGCCGCCCATCATTTGGCTCATGGCCTGCTGGACACTCCCGGCGGCCTGCTGAAACGCCTGGCTGATCCCCCCGAACATCTGTGTCGGGTTCAGGCCCTGAAACAGACCCGGCCCCAAGGTGCCGAGCATGTCGGTGACCGGTTTGAGCAGCCCACTGGCGAAGTTGCTGCCCATGCCGCCGGGCGCGGCGGCACCGGTGAGTTCGGCCGGGATTTCCTCGCCCGGCAGGCCGGGGAACGCGGGGCCGCCGGCGGGCAGCTGCCCCAGGTTGAACTGGTTCAGGATGTCCTGAACAGGCCGATTCAGCCACGCCTGCAGGTCGTTCTCCATCTGGTTGACGACCGGCGTGTGATCGAAGTCGGGAATCGTGCCCGGCTGTGGTGCTGGGTCGGTAGTGCCCACGACGGGTTGCCTAGACGTCGGTGGCGTCGACGGCGGTGTGGGTTGCGCCGACGATGTGGGTTGCTACGCCGAGCATGCCGTGCTTGGCGGCCGTCATCATGCCGCTGGCGACGTTGTTCGCGGTGGATTCGAACATCGCCGGGATCATGTTCGCCGCGGCGATCGGGCCGAGGGCCATCGAGAACGAGCTCAGCTGAGCCGGGGTGACCGCCCCGAACGCGGTGGTGATCGCGGTGCCCGCCGCCTCCTGCGCGTCGGTCAGCGCCTCCATGAACTCAGGCTGCATTTCGAATGTCATTGTCGGCTTCTTTCCCCCAGATTGTCCGCTGAGCTGCAGCTAGCGCTGGTCCCTCAACCTTAAGCGCTGCCTCCACCAGTAAATTGCACGAAATTTAAGCAGACTTTCCCAATGCGCGCAGTTCACTTGGGTCCAACATTGCCGGGGCTGTGGTCTACATGTGTGCAATAACACAGCCCATTTGGCTATCTCGGTTCGATAACGGTGCCGTCAGAGCGGGCCAGCGGGGCTCTCTGCAGCTCCTCCATGCGTGCCATGAACTCCCTGAGCAGGAAGTTATAGCGTTCGGCGGCGACCCTGGCCGCAGCGTGCGCGGTGTCGACGATCAACGTGGCCAGGGTGTCAGGGTCCAGGCGGCTGGCCGGTGGGCCCAGCCACAATCCGGTCAGGCTGCCCAGTCCGTCCACCTCGGCGCTAACTGCCCGGTCTCGGCTGGTCACCCGCGCCGTGATGGTCCTCGACTGCTCGTTCATCGCCTGCATCAGGTCGCGTTGTTTGATGGCTCGCGCGATCACGGACTGCGCCAGGCTGGTCATACCGACCTCATCCAGGTGGCTGGGGGATCGTCGTCTTCTTGGCCGAACAGCTGTTCTTCCAGCCGAGCGAGGTCCTCCTCGGTCGGCAGCCCCATCTGGCGCAGTGTCGAGGAGGTGTAGCCCTTGCCCGCTAGGTCACGCCGAAAGGCGACCTGGGCGCGCAATGCCGACAGCTTGCACAGCGACAAGATCTCGGTGGCCAACTCCTGCGGGGGTCGGGCGAGTTCGGAGCGGTCCAGCTTCAGTGCCGTGGGCAGTCCGCGTTCGGTGGTGACCACGGCGATGGTCCCGGTACGTGACCGCACCGGCTGCCGCTGTTGCGGCTGTTGCTGTTGTGGCATTCGGCCTCGATTTGGCTGGCTGGATTTGACGACGAATTGAAAGTCCCCAGATCGGTACAATAACTTTCTACCGCTATGTCATGGCACACCTCGTTTTACGTGCATGATTACGCGGGACACCCCGAGGGGCAGCGGGTTCGTTTGTGCGGCAGGGCCACCGCGCGGTAGCCGCTAGTTGGTTCGCTAGTAGTAAGGACACCGAGTAGATGCCTGGCACCAGGGACGCGCAGCGGGTCTTCGACGCCGGCGTGTTGTCACTGGGAATCCCCATCGACGGGCTGGAAACCGATCGCGATGTCCAGTACGCGGCCCTAGCTTTCAAGCGTGCCACCGAGCACGACCCGCAGATGAGCGACGCCTGGCTGGGCCGTGCCGCCGCCGGCGACGTCAGCAGCGAGGTGCTCTACAACCTGTGGCGGACAAGCAAAGACAACCTCAACCGCGAGCAACGCCGGCTCGGATTGCCCCGCCGCGCGCTCAGCGGCCGATTCCAGACCGGTCTCTACCTCGACTACACCCTGAGCACCCTCACCGAGGTGTGGCTCGCCTACGCGGCAAGCATGATCGCGGGCAAGGACTACGACGAAGCGCAGCGGGTGCTCGACGAACTCGAGACGCTGCGGCGCTCGATGCCCGATGGTGACGCGGGGAACAACGAGATCTGTGCGTATATCCGGGGGGTGCTGCACTTCACCACCCAGCGCTGGCCCGATGTCCTTACGGCACTGGCCAATTCGGCCTCGTTCAACGACGAGTACATCGGCGCCGGGGCACACCTGATGGTGGGTTCGGCCTGCGCGCAGATGGGCTTGTTCGGCGAAGCCATTCGGCGGCTCGACCAGGCGATCGACGGGCCGATTCCGGCGGCGAGTCGGGCAGCCGAGTTCTGCAAAGGGCTGACCCTGCGTGAGATGGGTAAGGAACCGGAGGCGCGAACCATTTTCGAGCGCATCTACAGCGAGGAGCCCGGCTTCGAGGCCAATGCCGCCGCGCTGCACGACCCGAAGTACCGCCTGATCGTCAGCACCAGAGAAGACATCGACTCCCGCACCGACAAATGGGATCCGTCGACCGCACGCAGTGTCCGTGCAGTCAGCGCCGAGGGCTTGACCGAACGCGGCAACGAATATTTGCGCGCCGCGCAGATCGAATTGGACCGTCAGATCGGTCTCACCGACGTCAAGCTGCAGGTGGCCAAACTACGCTCGGCCGCCAAGTTGGCGAAGGTACGTGAAGGAAAAGGCTTGAGCGCTGCCGCGCGCAGCCTGCACCTGGCGTTCACCGGCCCACCCGGCACCGGCAAGACCACCATTGCCCGCGTCGTCGCGCAGGTGTACTGCGGATTAGGACTGCTGAAGACCCCCGCGGTGATCGAGGCCAAACGCAGTGATTTCGTCGGCGAACACCTCGGTAGCACGGCGATCAAGACGTCGGCGCTGATCGATTCGGCAATGGACGGGGTGCTGTTCATCGACGAGGCCTACAGCCTGATCCAGAGCGGGCTGTCCGGCGGCGACGCATTCGGGCGGGAGGCCGTCGACACGCTGCTCGCCCGGATGGAGAACGACCGCGACCGGCTGGTGGTGATCATCGCCGGATACGACGCCGAGATCGACCGCTTCTTGGCGTCCAACGAGGGCATGGCGTCGCGGTTCACCAAGCGGATCCGGTTCGCCTCCTACAACCCGACCGAACTCGGTGACATCGGCCGGCTGATCGCCAAGACCAGGGATTCCGAGCTGACCGAGGGGGCATACGACGAGTTGGTCACCGCGTGCGACGTCCTCTACCGCAACCAATCCGTGGACAACACCGGTGCGTTGCGCCGCGAGATCGACCTGGTGGGCAACGGACGCTTTGTCCGCAACGTCATCGAAACGGCCGAAGAGGAGCGGGAGTATCGCTTGAGCGAGCGCGAAGACGTCGACGTGGAGGATCTCGACGAAACCGAGCTGATGCGCATCGAACTCGATGACATGCGCGCCGCGTTGGAGAACGTGCTCGGGATCACCACCGGCCAGCTGATCTCGAGAACCCGATCGTGAGCGGATCCGAAGCCCCGAAATCCGGGTTCAAGCGCAGCAGTGACGCCGACACCAACCCGATTCCGGTTCGGGAGATCCAGGCCAAGCTGGCCGAGGAGGCCGCAGAGGCGGCGACGGTTGTAGAAGAGCTGCCGCCAGCTCCGGGACCGTCGTCGGCGGGCACCCGGGTGATCGACGTGCCGCCGGCGCCGCAGCCGGTTGTCGAGGCCGCGCCTGAATTAGAGCCCGAGCCCGCGGCTGAGCCCGGACCAGACCCGGTGCGTCCGGCCCCGACTGCCGAGGGCACCCGGGTGATGGAGCTGCCGCCGCTGCCGCGGCGTCCGGTACCTGAACCGTCGGCAGCCGAAGCACCGCCGCCCCGGCCGGCACCGGTGTTCAGCAAGCCGCCGGTGTTCAGCGAGCCACCCCGATCGCCGGAGCCCCCGGCACCGGAAGCCACCGCCGTCGTCGAGATACCCGAACAGCCTCCGGTACGTCCGGCGCCGATTCCCGGCCGGCCTGCGCCGGAACCGCCACCAACACCGCCGGCTGCTGCCGCACCGCCGCCGGCGCCTGTTCCGCCGCCGCCGGCGCCGGATCCCCGGTTGAACCCGCCTGCCCCAGCTCCGGTTGCGACGCCGTTTACCAGGGCCGCGCCGACCGCCCCGCCGCAGCACCCGCAGGACCCGCGGATGCCCTCGCATACGGACCTGGGGCTGGTGCGTCGCGTTCGGCCGCTCCCGCAGAGCGGGTGGCGCAAGGTGGTGCATCGCGTCACCGGCCTCAACCCCAAGGAGTCCGAACAGGAGAACACCCGGCAGCAGCTGGTGGCGAGGGTGAGCCAGCCGGTGCGAGGTGATTACAGCATCGCCGTGTTGTCGATGAAAGGTGGTGTCGGCAAGACCACCACCACGGTCGGGTTGGGGTCCACCTTCGCCGCGATCCGGGGTGACCGCGTCATCGCGGTCGACGCCAACCCCGACTTCGGCACTCTGGCGCAACGCGGTCCCGATCAGAGTCGCTCGACGGTACGCGATTTATTGTTGGACGACAACATCTTTCGCTACTCCGACATTCGGCGGCACACGTCGCAAAGCACCAGTCGGCTGGAAATCCTTGCCTCCGAACGCGATCCGGCGACCTCCGAGGCGTTCTCGGACGCCGACTACCGCGGGGTGATCCGGCTGCTGCAGCGGTTCTACAACCTGATCCTCACCGACTGCGGCACCGGGCTGGTGCACTCGGCGATGTCGGCCGTGCTCGACGAGGCCGATGCCATCGTGTTGGTCGCTTCGCCCGCCATCGACGCCGCTCGTAGCGCCTTCGCCACGCTGGATTGGCTGGAACACCATGGGCGTGGGCATCTGATTCCCAACGCGACGGTGGTGATCAGCGCGTCACGGCCGGGGAAGTCGTCGGTCGAACTGGACACGCTGGCCGCGCAGTTCCTCACCCGGATTCGCGCGGTCCACGTGATCCCCTTCGACGACCATCTGGCCCAGGGGTCAGAGATCGTCCTGGATCTGATGGCCAGCCGAACCCGTCAGGCGTTCCTGGAACTGGCTGCGTCCATCGCTGACGGGTTCGCGCACACCAAGCGGACCTCGCGGGCCTGAATCGTTTAGCCTTCAGATATCCGTTTGCCGGGCCGTCGAGCAGAAAGTGCGCGGTACCCAGGCGCGGCGTAATTGGCTCCGAGCGTTATCAGCGCGCGGCATGTATGCAGGTTCGGGCGGTCGACACGTCATCCGTGAGCATTGCACGCGACGGCTGATCGAGAGCCGAACCGCGGGCTGACGACGTGTTGTGATCCGCCTGGGATTGGCAACGCTCCCGTGCCTTTTAGTGCCGAACGAGTTTATACACCACTTTTTCTATGAGTATTCGCGAGGCATCGAAGGCGTCACGCGGCACCGCAACCGTCGAAGTACCCGCCCTCGGCGCTGGTCGATTTGCGATACCGGCGATGGTCCGCCCGTCGACTGCGCGCCGGTCTGGCGGTCTCGTATCGGTGTCCTCATTCCTTCACAGCTTCGAATCCAATCTGCAGGGGATCCGCGCTATGCGGCTGATGAATGGCCTCTAATCAGGCAATTTGGTGCGGTGTGCGCAGATTGATGTCGATGATTCGCCGGGTTGTCGGGATGGGATCGGCTCCAGCGCGCAGGGCCTGCACACCATCGAGTCAGTGTGGAGCCGGTCGCCGGCAGCAGGTGATCTCGACCATCCCGCGGGCCGGCATCTGGCCGCACCGGGTGGCGGCGCGAAGCGAATGCCGACCAATAACTGAATGGTCGGCGCCGCCACTTACTAGCCAGTGCTCGGTGCGTCTTGTACCGTGTCGCGCTATCAAACTTCACTGCGAAGACTTGATGCAATTGTGACCATCTTGGCAGGGCCTATCCGGTCGTTATCAGACCCGGCGAGAGCAATTAAATAGTGCGGGTACCGGCAGGGGTGCTCGCGATTGATCTGTCGAAAAGGAATGCAAATATGAGTTTCTTGACTTCGCCTCCTGAGATTAATTCCGCCCGGATTTTGTCCGGGGCAGGGTCGGCGCCGATGTTGGAGGCGGCCGCCGCCTGGAATGGGCTGGCCGGTGAACTGGCTTCGGCGTCGGAATCGTTTTCGTCGGTGACCGGTGAACTGACGGGCACGGCGTGGCAGGGGCCGGCATCGGCGGCGATGGCCGCTAGTGCTGCAAGGTATGCGAGGTCATTGGCCGTCGCGGCAGTGCATGCTTCGGGAGCGGCCGGCCGGGCCGAACAGGTCGCCGGTGCTTACGAGACGGCGCGGGCGGCCATGATCCCTCCAGCGGCAGTTGCGGCCAACCGCGGTGGTCTCGTGCGGCTGGTTGTGTCGAATTTCTTTGGCCAGAATGCGCCGGCGATCGCGACCGTCGAGACGGTCTATGAGGAGATGTGGGCGCAGGACGTGACGGCCATGGTCGGGTACCACGGCAGCGTGTCGGCGGCCGCCGCCGAACTGGCGCCGTGGGATCAGGTCGCCCACACCCTGTCGGGTCTGACGGCGGCCGCACCTGCCCGGCCCGAACCGGCCGCAGGCGCCGTGGGTGGAGCCGCGGAAGCTGGGGCGACGACGCCCTTGTCAATCAGTAGTGCCAGCGCGAACCGCGCTGCAGTTGCACCGCAAGACAGCCACGCCCTGAGCTCCGTCGCCACTGGCGCGAGAGGGCTACTCACCAGCGGTGGTGGGCAGGTGGGGGCGGTGTCGGTGGAGATGAATGTGGGTGACAGCGGGGTGGTGGGGGTGGCCTCGGGTGTGGGGGCTGGCGGTGCTACTGGCGGTGTTGGTGGTGGTGGGGGTGCGGTGAGCGTTGGACAAAGTGGGGTGGGGCATTTGGGTGCTGGGGTGGGCATTGATGCGGTTTCGGGTCAGGTGGCAGGTGGTGGTGAGTCGTTGTCGGGTGGTCGGCTTGGTACGGGTTTGCGGGTGGTGGATGCCGGTGATGACAGCGCGGCGTGGAGTATTTCTGAGCGGTTGAGGACCGGTGGCCAGATCAGTGTGGGTGATCTTGGTAGTGCGGGTGTGCTTGGTGGTGGGTCGGTGAGCCCGGTGGCTGATCCTGCTGGGCAGCTTGGGGTGGGCCCGGTGCCCCTCCACGGTGGCGGGTCGGTTGCTTCGGTGGGTGGGGGAAGTGTGTCGATCGGGGATGGGGTGGGTGCGGTCGTTGGCACTGGTGTCAGCGGTGGTGGGCAGGTGGGGGCGGTGTCGGTGGAGATGAATGTGGGTGACAGCGGGGTGGTGGGGGTGGCCTCGGGTGTGGGGGCTGGCGGTGCTACTGGCGGTGGTGGTGGGGGTGCGGTGAGCGTTGGACAAAGTGGGGTGGGGCATTTGGGTGCTGGGGTGGGCATTGATGCGGTTTCGGGTCAGGTGGCAGGTGGTGGTGAGTCGTTGTCGGGTGGTCGGCTTGGTACGGGTTTGCGGGTGGTGGATGCCGGTGATGACAGCGCGGCGTGGAGTATTTCTGAGCGGTTGAGGACCGGTGGCCAGATCAGTGTGGGTGATCTTGGTAGTGCGGGTGTGCTTGGTGGTGGGTCGGTGAGCCCGGTGGCTGATCCTGCTGGGCAGCTTGGGGTGGGCCCGGTGCCCCTCCACGGTGGCGGGTCGGTTGCTTCGGTGGGTGGGGGAAGTGTGTCGATCGGGGATGGGGTGGGTGCGGTCGTTGGCACTGGTGTCAGCGGTGGTGGGCAGGTGGGGGCGGTGTCGGTGGAGATGAATGTGGGTGACAGCGGGGTGGTGGGGGTGGCCTCGGGTGTGGGGGCTGGCGGTGCTACTGGCGGTGGTGGTGGGGGTGCGGTGAGCGTTGGACAAAGTGGGGTGGGGCATTTGGGTGCTGGGGTGGGCATTGATGCGGTTTCGGGTCAGGTGGCAGGTGGTGGTGAGTCGTTGTCGGGTGGTCGGCTTGGTACGGGTTTGCGGGTGGTGGATGCCGGTGATGACAGCGCGGCGTGGAGTATTTCTGAGCGGTTGAGGACCGGTGGCCAGATCAGTGTGGGTGATCTTGGTAGTGCGGGTGTGCTTGGTGGTGGGTCGGTGAGCCCGGTGGCTGATCCTGCTGGGCAGCTTGGGGTGGGCCCGGTGCCCCTCCACGGTGGCGGGTCGGTTGCTTCGGTGGGTGGGGGAAGTGTGTCGATCGGGGATGGGGTGGGTGCGGTCGTTGGCACTGGTGTCAGCGGTGGTGGGCAGGTGGGGGCGGTGTCGGTGGAGATGAATGTGGGTGACAGCGGGGTGGTGGGGGTGGCCTCGGGTGTGGGGGCTGGCGGTGCTACTGGCGGTGTTGGTGGTGGTGGGGGTGCGGTGAGCGTTGGACAAAGTGGGGTGGGGCATTTGGGTGCTGGGGTGGGCATTGATGCGGTTTCGGGTCAGGTGGCAGGTGGTGGTGAGTCGTTGTCGGGTGGTCGGCTTGGTACGGGTTTGCGGGTGGTGGATGCCGGTGATGACAGCGCGGCGTGGAGTATTTCTGAGCGGTTGAGGACCGGTGGCCAGATCAGTGTGGGTGATCTTGGTAGTGCGGGTGTGCTTGGTGGTGGGTCGGTGAGCCCGGTGGCGGATCCTGCTGGGCAGCTTGGGGTGGGCCCGGTGCCCCTCCACGGTGGCGGGTCGGTTGCTTCGGTGGGTGGGGGAAGTGTGTCGATCGGGGATGGGGTGGGTGCGGTCGTTGGCACTGGTGTCAGCGGTGGTGGGCAGGTGGGGGCGGTGTCGGTGGAGATGAATGTGGGTG